>CACYQO010000037.1 GCA_902776545.1 uncultured Prevotellaceae bacterium
GCCAATTAATTTTTCCTCAGCTCAGATTATGGAGGGAACCAAGAAGCCTCCGCGTGCTTACGTACCATCTCAACCCGCTGTCAAATCCAGTCAACCCCAAGTCTTGATTCCGTAAAATCGCTGCAAAGTTACGAAAAAAATCATATATTACGCATATTATACCGTTTTTTTTCACTTTTTTCTACGAAATCTGCGGTAAAATGACTACCTTTGCACCCGATTTTTATATTATAAGGTAGAAATGAACATTAAAACATTACTCAGGACAGGCTGTATGGCCTTACTTCTGGCCTCGTGTACGACGCCGAAAAACGTATCATATTTCCCTACTTGGACTGACAACGAGACGCTGCCATTAGCCGACACGAGAGGTATCGTGCTAAAGCCGGCGGACAAACTGTCGATCATCGTGAATACCAAGTCGGCAGAACTGAATAATGTACTGAACCTGCCTGTGACCGCACAGATCATCGGCTACTCAGAGATCCAGTCGGTCGCCCAAAGCCGCGGCGCATCAGGTTACACCATCGACCCTGAGGGGTACATCGACTTCCCGCTCGTGGGCAAGGTGAAGGCCGCCGGCATGACGCGTTCAGAACTGGCCGCCCACCTGAAACGGACAATGGAGGAGACGAATGTCGCCACCGATGCCGTGGTTACTATCGAATTCATGAACTTAGGATACTCCGTGATGGGTGACGTATTCAAGCCTGGCTTCTTCGAGTTCAACAGCGACCGCGTAAGTGTGCTCCAGGCTCTGAGTATGGCTGGCGACATGAACATCACGGGTAACCGTGAGGCGGTAAAGGTTATACGTACCGAGGGTGACGAGCAGAAGGTGTATGTGCTGAACCTGCAAGACCCGAAGGCCATGACATCTTCGCCCGGCTATTTCCTCCAACAAAACGATATCGTCTACGTAGATCCCAACGACTACAAGAAGCGTCAGGCTACGGCCAACGCCAGCGAGATTACCAAGGCCTCATTCTGGCTGTCGGCCCTCTCTGTGCTGACAACCGTCGCAGTACTCATCTTTAAATAAAGGTGGGGGAAGTGAATTATCTCAGTAATAAGATAGGTGTTCTGAAAGATGCTTTCATGGGAAATCTCATGAAGCTGAAAGTCATGTACGACATCCGTCTGCGCAAGACCATCAGACTCTCGAAGAGGCTGGACCCCTCGGTCGTGGTGTCGCTCACGAGTTATGGCAAGCGTGTCAAGGGGAGTGCCGTTTTCACCGTCTACTCGCTGCTCAGGCAGACGGTTCGCCCTGAGCGCGTCGTGCTGTGGCTCGACGAGAGGGAGTACAACAGTCAGAACCTGCCCGGCGACCTCCGCTTCCTATGCGGCTATGGGCTGGAAGTGCGCTTCGGCAAGGATATCGGCTCTTATACCAAGATCATCCATTCGCTGTCGGTATTCCCTGACAAGCATATCATCACGGCCGACGACGACCTGTACTACACCAAGTGTTTCGTCGAGGAGTTCGTCAATGCCCACCGCCAATACCCCAAGGCCATCATCACCGGCTTTGCCAAAGTGCCTGTGACAGACGACCATCACCAGCTTGCCACCTACAGCGCATGGCCTGAGTACCACCACGTCGGTTCCAGCTTCCAATATGACACCGCCAGACTATTCCCCTTAGGCGTCGGGGGGGTGCTCTATCCCAAACATGTGTTCGACGATGAGGTCAATAACGAGGCTGTCTTCACGAGTCTCTGCCCCAAGGCCGACGACATCTGGCTGTACGTCATGGGACTGCGCTCTCAGACAGAGAAGCGCATGCTTACCGACTCGCATATCGCCTATTACCACACGGACCTGCTGCGTCAGTTGGTCACCAAAGACCGCCTGACGGCCACCAACCGCTTCGGCGGCGAGAACGACACGCAAATGCAGGCGCTGTTAAAGCACTACGATATCAAACTTTAAAAAAATAACAACCAACGTATGAAAGAATCATTTACATTCAGCGAGTTCATCCGTCTGTGCCTCAAGAAAAAACATTGGTTTGTGATTTCTGTCGCAGGCTTCCTGATTCTGGCTGTGGCATATCTCATCGTCACACCACCAAAGTACACAAAGAAAGCCCAGCTGCTCGTCAGAGACGAAGGCGGCATGGGAGGACTGATGGGACAGCTTGGCGGTCTTGCAGATATCGGCGGAATCATGGGCGTGAGCCTCGGCGCGTCGAACGTATACAATGAGTTCTACGCCATGCAGTCGCCCTGGTTGCTGCTCAATGTGGTCAACCAGCTCCACCTTGACATGAACTATACCATTAAGGGCATCCGCAACAAGGATCTCTACGGCGACCAACTGCCTGTCACCGTCACCTTCAAGGACATCACCGACGAGGATGACGTGCGCATGAAGCTTGACCTGAACAAGAACGGCGACTTCAAGATTTACAAGATCAAGAAGAACGACGACAAATACAGCGACGAGCTGAGCGGAAAGGTGAACAGCACCGTCAAGAGCCCCATCGGCGACATAGAGATCAAGGGCACCCCCAACCTGCCGAAGATGAAGGAAGACGAGGTGACCATCACCGTGACGCGTACGGAGCCGATGGCCATGGTGGAACAAATCAAGAAGAAGCACATGAACATCGTCGTGAGCAGCCGTGATGCCAACCTCATCGACCTGAAATATAAAGATGTGTCGAAGCAGCGCGCCACCGACGTCATCAACGCCATCATCGCCGAATATCGCAAGGAGGCCGACGAGGACAAGGACGCCCAGACGGCCGTCTCAGAGCGTTACGTCATAGAGCGCCTCGCCTCTCTGGACACAGAACTGAAGACACTCGACAAGCGCGTGGCCGAATACAAGAGCCGCACGATGATGCCCGACCTCGAGGTTATGGCAAAAGTGTATGGCGAGGGTATGAAGGACATCTCGCAGGCTCAGCTCGAACTGAACAGCCAGCTCTATATGGCTGAGGCCGTCCGCGACTATCTGCGCGACGAATCGAAAAAAGATGAGTTGCTCCCGGCCCTGCTGGTGGCAGACAACAAGGGACTGGCCGACCAACTGAATACCTACAACAGCCTGCAACTGCAGCGCAAGAAGATCATCGCCAGTTCGAGCAAGGAGAGCCCGCTGGTGAAGGATATCGACAAACAGCTTGCTGATATGCACAACACCGTGCTCATCTCGGCAGAAAACGCCATCAAGCAACTGAAAAGCCAGTTGAAGGGTGTCGCCGTCAAAGAGAAAGAGGGCATGCAGCTGCTGGCCTCAGCTCCCGCGAAGTTCATTGGTGGTCTGACAGACGAGCGCGACTGGAAGGTGCTAAACGAGGTATATGTGTTCCTGTTGCAAAAACGTGAGGAGGCCCAGATGTCAAAGGCTCTGAAGAATGACATCCGTGTGCTCACGCCACCGCTGGGTGTGAAGAAACAGACCTCGCCCGACAAAGCGACCGTTCTGTTTGGCGCTTTCCTCTTCGGACTCTTCGTGCCAGCCTGTGCCATCTTCGTCCGTGAGCGGAAAAAGCGGTAAGGCGGCCATTACACATCATTTTAGAGTCTCTGCATGGTCTATCTGTTCTGCACACTTATCATCATCGCCCTTCTGATTTCGTGGAAGTATATCCTCAGGCTTGAGCCTGCGGGCATCTTTGCTGCGCTATGGATATTCTTTGCCGTGTCGGTCCTGCTGTTGCAGAATTACATCGACCTGCGCTTCGACGGGTGTACATTCATCCTCGCCGGCGTCATCTTCTTTGTGGCTGGAACCATTTTCAGCGACTACTTCTTCCGTCCGACGCCCTCAGAAACGAAGTGGGAGCTCAGGAAGAAATGGGTGACTCCTCTGTTGATCATCCTGTTGATCGGAGCGATGGTGAATCCTATTTACTCCATCATCCTGCACGGTTTCAGCCTGCGGGCATTGCTCGACATGCGTGAGGTGCTCGAAATGAACAAGGGCATCTCAGAAGACCGTTATGCAGGAGCAGAGGCTCACGACGTCGTCAACCAGTTCTTCCTCATTTTCTCCTATGCGGCACCCGTTATCGGCGGACTCTGCTTCAGGCTCGTAGGCAGGTGGAACAAAGTACTTTGCGTTCTCACCCTCATTCCCTGCACCTTCATCGCCCTGACGCAGTCGCTTAAGATGGGTATGATTGCATCGTTCATACTCTTCTTTGCCGCCTATATCGTATGCTCATACACTTATGGGCTGCCTATCCGCATGAAAGGGAAGATCATCCTGCGCTTCGCATTGGTCATCGCCGGTTTCCTTGGCACGCTCTTCATCTCGATGGTGTTCCGTACTGGTGAGGTGACAGAAAAGACCATCCTCGAAATCAGCGAGAAGTTCGTATCCTACGCCGTCGGCCACATGCACAACATCGACATGTGGTACACCTCGTATCAGCCTACAGATCTGACCTGGGGCAGCAGAACCTTCCTCGGCATCTCCAACATCTTAGGCATTGAGGAACGTGTACAGGGAATCTACCCAGAGTTTCTGAATGTCGGCAAGAACGGATTCTTCGGCATATCCAACACATATACCATCTTCCGTCCGTTGGTAGAAGACTTTGGCGAGGTTGGTGCCATGGTCGCCATGTTTGTCATGGGAGTCATTGGCAACATGTCGCTCAAGGCTGTCATTGCCCACCGTGCAACCATCTTCAACCAGGTACTGCTCGTAGCACTATTCGCCTACCTCATGTGGTCGTTCTCCGCCTCATTCTATGCCTACACCACATATCTGGCCATGTTCGTCGTGGCATACATCCTGCTCCATCTGATTCAAACAAAAGTATCGTCATGTTGAAGGTCATCAAGGAAAAGTTCAGTTCAGGCATGGGCCGAGACGTCGTATGGACATTCTCCCTCCAAATACTCATCATGCTCTGTTCCTTTGCCATCAACAAACTGCTCGCCAACCGGCTGAGCATCGATGATTTCGGACAGTACAACGTGATTAAACGCTCTGTGCAGGTACTCTCGTTTGTGATGCTCGCAGGAGTGGGTATCGCCTTGCCGAGATACATTCCCCTCTACCGGAACAGCACGCCACCCCGCAGGATAGCACCCCTGCTTACAGCCTCCATGATATACATAGCAGGCGTGTCGCTCGTAGTGTTCTTCGTTTGCATACTGTTCTCGACACAGATGCAGGATATCGTTATCGGACAGGGCGGCAATATGGACCTGCTACTCGTAGCGCTGGCCTACGCCTTCATACTCGCATTGGCACAATATGTGTTCGCCTACTATCGCGGCATCGGCCATTTCAAGTGGTTTAACGGCTCGCAGTTGGCGATGCAGCTGGCTATCATCCTGCCTCTCGTGTTGCTGCCCGTGCTCACCGTCAGCAATGTCTTTATCTCATGGCTGATCATCACCATCCTGCTCGTAGTATTCTTTTTTATAAAAGAGGTAAGAAGTAAGTGGACAGAGATAAAAGAATACCTCCAGCCGCAGAACAGATCTCTCACTTCTCAACTCTTACCACTCAACTCTCATCTAAAGACTATCATCCGCTACTCCTCCGGCCGTCTGGTCGCGGATTTCTTCCAGTTCTCTCTGTCAGCCTTCCCGCTTATCTATATCAGCAACACCCAAGGTTTACAGATGACGGCCTATTTCTCTGTGGGCATTTTCTTCGTCACGATGGTCACCCCCATCTTCTCATTCATGGGTATCATCTTGTTACCTTATGTTTCACAGTCCATCGTACGGCACGAGATGGCGGCAGCCAACCGACTAGTCAGCCGTCTGTCGCTGACTTATGTCGGAGCTTCGTTGTTTTTCATAGGATTTTTCTATTTGTTTACCAAATTTCTTACAACCCTGCTCTTTACCAGCGACTACCTGGTGGCTACAGACTTAACACGTATTATGATACTTTCCATCCTGCCACAGGCCGTCTATATGCTCTACCGCAACACCATCGATGCTGTCAGCGTCATACCCTATAACGCTATTATATTGGGAATCTGCATTCTGGCGATGGTCATCAGTTTTTCACTCTCCACCACCCTCACCCAGTTCGCATGGGCCTACCTCGGCGTATCCGTCCTACAAGGACTACTATCGTGGATTATATGGAAAACAATAAAAAATCCTGACACAAGGGATAGCCGGCAAGGGCAATAAATAAGTACCATTTATATCTTTCTTCGAAAAACTTTCATTTAAGTGCAAAAAAAGTTGTACCTTTGCACACTAATTGCGAAAAAACTTCGTTTTAAGGTTAAATGAACGTTCGAACAGTATCAATCATCTGCCCGCTTTTCAATGAAGAAAAGTTCATTGAACGGTGCATTCTGTCGATTCTGGAGCAGGACTATCCCCAGGATAAGCTTGAAGTGCTCCTCATCGACGGCAGGAGTACTGACCATACCGCAGATATCGTAAGACGCTATTCCGAAAAATACCCCTTCATCAAGTTGCTCGACAACCCGGAGCGCGTGGTGCCATACGCCCTAAACAAGGGTCTGGAGGCTGCCACAGGAGAAGTAATCATGCGTATTGACGGGCATTGCACCTATCCCACCAACTATATTTCCGAACTGGTGAGATACCTCTACGAACTTGATGCCGACAACGTGGGAGGCGTGTGGAACACACAGCCTGCCAACGATAGGGCCGTCTGCCATGCCATCGCCCTGGCTTCCAGCCATCCTTTCGGCGTTGGCGGCTCGATGCATAAGATCGGCGCCTCGAAGATCATGGAGACAGATACCGTGCCCTTCGGGTGTTATAAAAGAGAGGTGTTTGAGAAGACGGGGCTCTTCGACACAGACCTCGTGCGTAACCAAGACGACGAATTCAACGGACGTCTGCAAAATCTCGGCGGTAAGATATTCCTGATTCCACAAGTCATTATCAACTATACAGCCCGCGACAGCATCCGTAAGATGCGCCACATGTACTACCAGTACGGTCTCTATAAGCCGCTGGTGAACAAGAAGTTGGGAGCACCTGCCACCATCAGGCAGTTCTTCCCCCTGTTCTTCCTGCTCTGGCTCTTCTTCGGCGGCATCGTCAGCATCTTCTCACCCCTGGTACTGAAAGTGTATGCAGCCATCCTGTTGCTCTACCTGTTCATCAGTCTCGTGGTTGGCATGATGGGAGCCATCCGCACCCGCCGTTTCGCGGTAATGCTGATCATGCCCTACATCTTCCTGAATATCCACATGAGCTATGGTTTCGGTTATCTGAGGGGAATCTTCAAGGTGCTGGGAGGCAAATCATTCAACGTCAAATCAAACAGATAGATTATGAAAATATCTTTCTCTCCCCCAGATATTACGGAACAAGAAGTTCAGGAAGTCAGTCGTGCGCTGCTCTCAGGATGGATTACGACCGGTCCGCGGACGAAAGAGTTTGAAAGGCAGATTGCCGACTACTGCCAGACGCAGAAGGTCGTGTGTCAGAGTTCTGCCACCGCCTGTCTGGAGTCGATACTCCGTATCTTAGGCATCGGTCCCGGTGACGAGGTGATCACTTCGGCCTATACCTATACGGCATCGGCCAGTCCCGTCTGCCACGTGGGTGCCAAGCTGGTGCTGATAGATACCAAGCCGGACTCTTATGAGATGGATTATGAAAAACTGGCCGACGCCATCAACGAACAGACAAAGGTGGTCATCCCCGTGGACTTGGGAGGCGTGCCTTGCGACTATGCCCGGATTGAGGCTGTCGTAGAAAGCAAAAAGGACCTGTTCCGGCCTGCCAACGAACTGCAGGAAGCCATTGGCCACGTGATTGTGGTGGATGATGCCGCCCATGCCTTCGGCGCCAAGTGGCACGACCAGATGATCGGAAGCGTGAGCGACTTCACCTCGTTCTCTTTCCACGCCGTGAAGAATTTCACGACGGCAGAGGGTGGTGCGCTGACATGGCGCCCCATCAAGGGCATCGACGACGAGTGGCTCTACAAGCAGTTCCAGCTGAACTCGCTGCACGGACAGAGCAAGGACGCGCTTGCAAAGACACAGCTCGGTGCCTGGGAATACGACGTGCTGACACCGGCCTACAAGAGTAATATGACTGACCTCACCGCTGCCATCGGACTGGTGCAGATGAAGCGCTATCCGCAGATGTTAGCCCGCAGACGGGAACTGATAGGACGATATGACGAGGCATTGAAAGGCCTCAACCTCCAAGTGCGCGACCACTATACGACAGAGCACGCCTCTTCGGGACACCTCTATCAGGTAAGACTACTGGGCAAGGACGGTGACTACCGCAATGAGGTCATTACAGAGATGGCCCGTCGCGACATCGCCTGCAACGTGCACTTCAAACCCCTGCCGATGATGACAGCCTACAAACAATTGGGCTTCGATATCAATGATTACCCCAATGCCTATAACCAGTTCAAGAACGAGGTCACGCTGCCCCTGCATACACGTCTGACAGACGAGGAGGTAGACTACATTCTCACGAACTTTAAAGACATCGTACATTGATCAGATTCTTCGACATACTCTTCACCTCGATAGGACTGCTGGTCCTCTCACCCTTGTTTCTGATTCTCTGGCTGCTGATCAAATTGAGCAGCAAGGGGCCTGGTTTCTTCGTACAGGAACGCATCGGACTGGGCGGAAAGCCCTTCGGACTCTATAAGTTCCGTTCCATGCGCACGAACTCTGAGAGTGAAAGTCTCATCACCATCGGCGAGGACGACCACCGCATCACACGCATCGGACACTTCATCCGTAAATACAAACTCGACGAACTGCCCCAGTTGTGGAATGTGTTGAAAGGAGACATGAGTCTCGTGGGTCCCAGACCTGAGGTGAGGAAATATGTGGAGATGTACACCCCTGAGCAGCGGAAGGTGCTCGATGTCAGACCCGGCATCACCGACTATGCCTCGATAGAATATGTGAACGAGAACGAACTCTTGGGTAATGCCGAGGATCCTGACCGTGTATATGTGGAGCAAGTGATGCCCAACAAACTGAAGCTGAATATGAAGTACATACAGAACAAGAGTCTGGGCGAATACTTCAAGATTATCTTCCTGACGCTCAAGAGCATCGCCAGCATCGGCAGCTTCAACAAGCTCATCAACTGGTATTTCAATAGGAAGTCGCTGCCCTTTTGGGGTATCTTCCTCATGGACTGCGCCATCGTGTTTTTCTCTTTCCTGTTCGTCTACCAGCAATTCAACAGCGGCAAGGATGCTCTCTACTTCATCGAGCGCCTATCACTCTGCATCCTCGTCTACCTACTGTTTTTCATCATCGCCTTCCGCATCTTCCGCACGTATAGCGGAATCCTGCGTTACTCGTCGTTCGTCGACCTGAAGAAAGTTGGCTATGCCACTTTACTGGGACTGGTGTTGTCGGAAGCGACACGATTCCTGCTCTGTTGTCATGAGCTGTTCTCTTACCTGACAGCCGTCCATATCCTGCTGGCAACAGTTCTCGCCACCTTCCTGCTGTGGCTGGTGCGCATCGGCGTGAAGACCATCTACGACGTAACTATCAAAAGCATCCATTCGAAATACGCCTATATCTATGGCGTCAAGAACGGCGGCATCGCCATCGCCAAGCATATCAGAAACCAGAATCCAGCGAGGTTCGACCTGAAGGGCTTCATCTCCGACGACCGTAAGGTGGAGAACAAGATCCTGATGGGTGTCAGAGTGCACAAACTCGACGCTGAACTGGTAAATACCATGACGGATGAGGGTATCGAGGCGCTGATTGTCTCGCCCTACCGCAAAGAGGCTTTCTTGAAGAATGAGACGCTGATAGACGAACTCATCAAGGCCGGCATCCACATCTATTTCACGCAAGAGGCCCAGGAATGGGAGAAAGTGATCGGTGGTGCTTCGCCGGAACTGAAGGAGATCAGCATCGAAGACCTTTTGCCGAGAGAGGAGATCAAAGTAGACATGGATTCCGTCGGCGAACAGCTGAAAGGCAAGTGCATCTTGATTACAGGCTCCGCCGGCAGTATCGGACAGGAGATCGTGCAACAGGTCTGCCTGTTCAAACCAGGTCATCTGGTACTGGTAGACCAGGCCGAGACGCCCCAGCATGAGATTCAGCTGATGATGGCACAATGGCCAGACATCAAATCGGAGGTGTTAGTGGCCAGCATCTGCCATCAGAAGCACATGGAATCGCTGTTCCGTGAGTACAAGCCCGACTATGTGTTCCATGCGGCAGCCTATAAGCATGTGCCCATGCTGGAAGACAATCCCGAGGAGAGTATATATAATAATATATATGGTACGCGCGTGATAGCAGACCTCGCCGTGAAGTACGGTGTGAAGAAGTTTGTGATGATCTCCACCGACAAGGCCGTGAACCCCTCGAACGTAATGGGCTGTTCAAAGCGTATCTGCGAGATCTATGTGCAGAGCCTCGACAAAGCCATTAAAAACGGTAAGATAAAAGGAACCACACAGTTTGTCACCACCCGTTTCGGCAACGTGCTGGGTTCGAACGGCTCAGTCATCCCGCTGTTCAAGGAGCAGATCAAGAACGGCGGTCCTGTGACGGTGACACATCCGGACATCATCCGATTCTTCATGCTGATACCAGAGGCCTGCAAGCTGGTGCTCGAGGCAGGCACGAAAGGCAACGGCGGTGAGATCTTCGTCTTCGACATGGGTAAGCCCGTAAAGATCGACGACCTTGCCAAGCGCATGATACAACTCAGCGGTGCGAAGGATGTCAAGATTGAATACACCGGTCTGCGAGAGGGCGAGAAGCTCTTTGAAGAACTGCTGAATGTGGCAGAGACCACCAAGCCCTCGTTCCACGAAAAGATCCGTATCGCAAACGTCAGAGAATACGACTATGACATCATCTGCCGTGAGATTGACGAACTGGCAACCATCTGTGAGGACTATGACAAGATGGCGACGGTAAAGAAGATGAAACAGATCGTGCCGGAATTCAAGAGCAATAACTCCATCTACGAAAAACTGGACAAAGCCCAATGAAGAGACTTATAGACCTGCTGGTTGCCGCACTCTGCCTGATCATATTCTCCCCGCTCCTGCTAATCTGTTATCTGGCAGTGAAGCTGGAAGACGGTGGTCCTGCCATCTTCAAGCAAGAGCGTATCGGACTGGGGGGCAAACCCTTCAACATCTATAAGTTCCGTAGTATGACCATTGATAAGGAACGCGACGAGAACGCCCTCTTCGGACATGAGAAGAACAAAAATATGACCAAGACGGGGCGATTCCTGCGCGACCATCATCTGGACGAACTGCCGCAGTTGTGGAATGTGGTGAAAGGTGACATGGCGTTCATCGGACCACGCCCGGAACGGAAATACTATATCGATCTGATCATGCAGCACGACCCCCGTTATGAGAGGCTCTATGCCCTCCGTCCGGGAGTTACGAGCTATGCCACATTGCATAACGGCTATACAGATACGATGGAGAAGATGCTCATACGACTGGAAATGGACCTCTACTACCTTGAGCACCAGTCGTTATGGCTCGACGCAAAAATCCTGATGGAGACGTTCTTCAGCATCATCAGCGGCAGACACTTCTAATACCTTCGGAAGTGCAGGCGCAGTTCATCGTTGAATAGCACCATCTCATCATCATTCAATGTTTCGATGGAGAACACTTCCTCTAAATGATAAATGCCATAAGGCTTGAGAACCTCTACATCATCGATAGGTTCATCTGTTTCATACAGATGGTGACGGATAGGAGACGACAAGTTCAGAGTGTAGGCTCCTCTCTCAAACCTGAACAGCAAGCCTTCTCCCAGATACTTCCCATTCTCAGAGAAACGGATCTGCAGCAGTTTACCTTGAATTCCCCAGTATATTAGAGCCTCACGTGTATCAGTAACACCCCCTGTAGCCAAAGTGTCAACCTGGCTCATCTGCCAATAACCATCCAGTTCCTTGTTTCCTGATGTTTCCAATTCGCAGGACACAAGTAATATGCCAAGTGTCAGTATAGATAACAGTTTTCTCATTTCTTATTCTTTTTTAAGATGCCATTTTTGGCAATTGTCAATTGAACGCCATAGTTATTTCCCATAAGTTTTCCAAAGTCCATACCTAAAGCACCTCTCAGGCTCCAACCCCTATACTTAGAAGTGTTGGCAAAAGAATAAGAGGCTTCAGCAAGCATGGAGAAAGTCTTACGTGGGTCTGAGTAAGGGGTATCATAGGTACCAAAACCTTTCAGATAAGTTCCAAGGAAACGATAATGCAACCCAGGGATAGGATCGCCGCTGAATCCGATATGGAATGCATTACTACGATTATTCTTAACCTCTATCGTCTGATCGGAATTATAAAGAGGTGACAAGAAGAGTGGATTACCAATCACCTGTCCCCAATGCTGCCAGCCGGTATAAAGGCTGTGGTTATAGAAGTTATCCTGTCCGCCCAAATGGTCAGAAACGACCTCATCATGATCATGGTACACAGGGCCGCTCTGGTATTTGGAATAGAAATACTCAAATATAAAATGATCCAACCATGGAGAATCCACAACGCGGATTTCAACTCCGAATTGGATATCCTTCAAGGCATATAAAAAATAACGGCGCTTCTTTTTGACATTCCATTCAGAACCTTCACCATATCCATCATAGTCCATGAAGAACATGGAAGAATGGTCTTCAAAGAAATGGTCGGCATAGAAGCTAAAGCCCCATTCGTCTGTGTCAAAATTAAAACGTAACAGCCAGCTGCCTAAGCTGTTTCCTGCACCACCAGTATAATCATCATCCACAGTATCTTTTCCACCAGGTATCAATGCCCTCAGCATGCCTTTGAGTCCCCCTTCCTGATGAACGACGTCATCAGGAGTGCCATCTGAATGGAAGCGATAACATGTGCCTCCAAACTGGGTGGCAAGCTCGGCGCCCAGCTCTACTGAGAACAAGACATCTTCAGGATTACCAATCTTCAGATAACCCGCCTTGGAGTGATAGAGCATGTCTTCGGTATATTTATGCTGTTGGTTGGTAAAATCTTTCTGCCATTTGTCGTCAGTAGTTTTACCGTAGGCGATATGTCCTTTGAAAGCCAGCCAGTTCTTCGTATGTGGGATAATCCAATAGTCTGGCAGGGCGAGTCTAACCTGAGGAATAGGACGGGCATTAATGCCGAAGGTCTGCGCACCAGAACTCAGTTCCTGATTCTTCAGTTCCATGGGATATTCCTTGGCACCGACAGTCAGCGTTCCCTTGAGCCAGCGAGCCTCCACAAAAGCCTGCTGCACGATAAGTTTACTGGTGAATCCTGCGGCCACCGCTACGTCGAGACCATAGCCGATGCCCCATTTCCTGCCGTTGTCGAGCGACAAAGGACGTTCGATGGCACCACGCAGATAACCATTTGTATTCTTCAACGAACTGAGACCGTATTTGTTAGCATTAAGCCACAACGGGTTATGGTCGCCACCTGAGACGGTACCCTGCAGCTCTGCTCGATAGGTGAGGCTGTCGAACAACGAACGTTCCTGTGCCTGCACCGAAAGCAGCGATCCTATAAATAATAAGGTAGAAAAAACGATTCTCATATACAATATTTGCTCTTTTCTCGGTGCAAAATTACAACATTTATTCCGAATAACCATACAGTTTAGGGATTTTCCCCTACCCGATTAGGGAAAATCCTTTGCGAATGCCCCGTTTTTGTTGTTACTTTGCATCGTGAAAGAGATAAAATGAAGTAAAACCCTTTAAAACAATACGAATATGAAGAAAACGATTGTGAGCACAAAACGCTTGTTTTTCGCATTAATGATGATGCTGACAGCAACCGTATCTGCAAACGCAATGAGCTATGAGCAGGCTCGCAACGAGGCCCTGTTCCTGACCGACAAGATGGCTTATGAGCTGAATCTCACTGACAAGCAGTACGAGGCAGCCTATGAGATCAATCTCGACTACTTAATGGGTGTCACCAGCCGTTACGATGTGTACGGAACCTATTGGGAGCGTCGTAATCTTGATTTGAGCTATATCCTGCTTGACTGGCAATGGAATGCCTTCATCGCAGCTTCTTATTTCTATCGTCCGCTGTACTGGGACGCCGGTTACTGGCACTTCGGCATCTATGCCCGTTACCCGCACCGTGACTATTTCTACTTCGGACGTCCTCACTTCTATCACTCCTATCATGGTGCACACGCCTGGCACAGAGTAGGCGGACACGGCTACTATCATGGCCATCGCGAGCACTTCCATGCCCCACACAGAGAGCATATCGGCATGCACGACCGTTGGAACCATGGCGACTTCCGCAGCAACCGTCACAGTTCCACCCGCGTCACAGCTGGTGACAGAGGTCGCATCGGAAGAGGTACTATCGAAAGGAATCCAGGTAGAGACAGGGGTAACGGTTCTGTTGGCAGCAACAGAGGTATGGAGCGCAGAGGTCCTTCGAGGTCTATCGAGGGCCGTAGCTCTCAGACACCTCAGAGGAGCATCGACAGGGGGTCTCGTAGCAGCAGTACCTATAGCAGCCCCAGCCGTAGTGGTATAAGTTCGCACAGGAGCAGCACTTACAGCGGCAGTTCTCGCGGCAGTGGCTCATTCAGCGGAGGTTCACGCAGCGGTTCTTACAGCGGAGGTTCACGTAGTGGTTCGTTCAGCGGAGGTTCACGTAGTGGTTCGTTCAGCGGAGGTTCACGCAGCGGTTCGTATAGTGGAGGTTCACGTAGTGGTTCGTTCAGCGGCGGTTCCCATAGCGGAGGATTCAGCGGTGGCGGCTCTCGCGGCGGCGGTTCCTTTAGTGGAGGCTCGCACGGTGGAGGTTCGCACGGTGGTGGACACAGCGGAGGCGGTGGCGGCAGAATGGGCGGACACCGATAAGTCAGAGCACCAGTTCCCTGACTTCCGCATTCGACATCTTCGAAATCTCGCTCATTGACTTCTTATAATAGACAGCCTGGACAGCTTTATTAATAATGCCATGTCCTACGGCCAGCACCTTCTTTCCTGGATAAGTCTTCTTGATGTAGGCGATGAACTCGCCAGCCCGGGAAAGAAGGTTTTCTAATGACTCTATATCATCGGGCCACACTTCGTTTTTCAGGCTGGGGATGTATCTTCCCGTAAAACCGCCCCAGTCACGTTCCCTCAACAGGGGCGTCGTGACAACCTCCAGTCCGTGGGGCGCAGCAAGGATAGTAGCCGTATCCACGGAGCGTTTCAGGTCGCTGGCCACAACGACGTCAATCTCACGATCCTTCCACTGTTCGCTGAGTTCACGGGCCTGACGCAGACCGTTCTCATTCAGTTCACCCTGCGTCTGTCCCTGCATGATCTGGTTGGCATTATCTACCGTCTCTCCGTGCCTTACTAGATATAATATGGTATCCATACACATGATTTTGGTGCAAAATTACTGAAATATTTGGGATTTCCACAATAATTTTGTATTTTTGCAGCCTAAAATAGAATTTAGACCCATTATGAAGATATTACAAAGTTCATTCTTCCGCGCCATCTGCGCCATCGCAGTAGGTATTCTGCTCATCAAGTATCCCGACAACACCGTCACTTGGATCACCGTTGCTATCGGCGTCCTCTTCTTCCTCTCGGGCATCATCTCGCTGGTGGTATATATCAATGCCAGAAAGCATGTGTCAGAATACAAGATCACCGATGCCGAGGGTAATGTCCTGGCAGGTGAGCCCCCCACCTTCCCCATCGTCGGTGTGGGAAGCATCATCCTCGGTGCCATCCTCGCGCTGACACCCAACATCTTCATCACCGCTCTGATGTATATCATCGGCGGCATGCTCATTCTGGGTGCCATCAACCAGTATATGAACCTGGTGAATGCCCGTAAGTTCGGCAACATCAGCTTCGGCTACTGGATATTCCCCTCTGTCATCCTGCTTACAGGCCTTTATGTCATCATCCGCCCGATGGATCCTGCAAGCATCGCCATGCTCATCCTCGGCTGGTGTACGCTGCTGTATGGTGTGACGGAGATGATCAACTCCATCAAGTTCCACTCTGACAGACGTAAGTTTGCCAAGGCACAGGAGATCCAGCAGGCTGAGGAAATCAAAGAAACAGAGGAAGTGCAGGTGGCTGAAGAGGTACAAAATGAGGAGGAGACTGGCGGTGCCATCCCCAAGGATCACGAGGCCTATCTCCCCAAAACACCTGCTGAGGACTAATCCTATATACCCATCATTTCCTCACGCACCTCTTCGGAAAATCCCTGGATGTAGGTACGCAGGATGTCGATACCCCGTTTGTTCTCACGTCCCCAGGGGATGATGAGGTCGGCAAACTTCTTCGTGGGTTCGATAAATTGCTCGTGCATGGGTTTCACATCGTTCTCGTAGTGATTTAGCACCATCTCGACGGTCCTGCCTCGCTCCACCACGTCACGACGGATATTACGGATCAGACGCACGTCGCTGTCGGTATCCACATAGATTTTCAGATCCATCATGTCGCGCAGCTTCTTATAATGCAGCGTCATGATGCCTTCAAGGATGATCACAGGCTTCGGATCCACATGGATGGTCTCAGGCAGACGGTTCGATAGCACATACGAATAAGTGGGCTGCTCGATGGCCTCACCGTTCTTCAGCTTTTTGATCTGTTCCGTGAGCAACTTCCAGTCGAAGGCGTCAGGATGGTCGAAGTTGATAGACTTGCGCTCTTCTGCGGTCAGGTTGGTAGTGTCGTTGTAATAGGAGTCCAACGGGATGACTGCCGCACAACGTGGTGGCAGTGCCTTGGCAATACGCTTTACGACGGTGGTCTTGCCAGAACCCGAACCGCCAGCGATTCCGATGATGATCATAGTTATTGTACTTTTAGTGGGTACAAAGTTACAAAAAACATTGGATATGGAACATGGAAGACGGAACTTTTTGTTGTCGATTAGTTAATAATCCTTAATTACAACCACAAAGTACAAAGTTCAAAGTCCAAAGTTCAAAAAAAAGCAGTACCTTTGCAGCCCAAAGTGAAAATTTGAACATTTACATTATTAATATTAAACTCAAAATGAAAAAAGGTATTCATCCCGAAAACTATCGCCCCGTCGTGTTTAAGGACATGTCCAACGGCGATATGTTCCTCTCGAAGTCTACAGCAAAGACCAACGACACAGTAGAATTCGAAGGCGAAACTTACCCTGTGGTAAAAGTAGAAATCTCCAGCACCTCTCACCCGTTCTATACTGGTAAGAGCAAGCTCGTCGACACCGCTGGACGAAATAACATACACGACATCGTAAAAAGCTTGCGCTTGGGTAGTTGCATATGCCCAAGCGCACTTTTTTTGCCCAAAAATTTGGTGGAAACGCAAAAAAGTCGTAAATTTGTAGCCAGAACTTAACATATCATATATTTTAGACAAAACATGAGAACAGTTTATGACTTCACTGTCAAAGACAGAAAAGGCAAGGACGTCTCCCTGAAGGAGTACGCCAACGAAGTGTTGCTGATTGTCAATACAGCAACAAAGTGCGGATTCACGCCGCAATACGACGAGCTGGAGAAGCTCTACGAGAAGTACCACGCCCAGGGCTTCGAGATCCTCGACTTCCCCTGCAACCAGTTCGGCCAGCAGGCCCCTGGCACAGACGAGAGCATCCATGAATTCTGCAAGCTCAACTTCGGCACGGAGTTCCCACGCTTCAAGAAGATCAAGGTGAACGGCGACGATGCCGATCCCCTCTACAAGTTCCTGCAAGAGGAAAAGGGATTTGCCGGCTGGGATATGGAGCACCCCATTGCCCACATCCTCGACGACATGCTCTCGAAGGCTGACCCCGACTACAAGGAGAAGGCAGACATCAAGTGGAACTTCACCAAGTTCCTTATCAGTAAGAAAGGTCAGGTCATCGCCCGCTTCGAACCCACGGAGAAGATTGCCAACATCGAAAAGCAGATTGAAGAACTGTTGAAATAAAGATTGGCGGCTTCGCGCGTACCCTATTATAATAGGTATATATAATATGAAAAGGCTCGTTTCACAACGAGCCTTTTCTTAAATTACTTAAAAAACTAAATTAATCAACCATAAACCTTAACCATTAAAATCTTTATTCTGGTGCAAAAGTACAACAAATTTTGATACGTGATGTTGACTTAGCGTTATTTTATGTTTAAAATGCGTGAATTAACGTATTTTCGACACAAAATAACGCATTTTCTACATTTTTCAGACCCTAAACAACAAGTTTTTTTGAGAAACATGCAGTTTTTCGATAAAAATGACTATTTTTGCACAGTTGTTTTTCAACCACATCTAACTCATGACCGCGCGCATACTGTTAGTCTTTGCCGTTCTGGCAATCGTCATCGTCATCAGTCTCGTAGGCAGAAACCTCTACCTGCGAAGCCTGCGCCTGCGCCGTCGTCTGCAGATGAGTAACATTTTCACCAACATCACCCACGAACTGCTCACGCCGCTCACCGTGATCTCCGCCTCCGTCGACAAACTCCGCGACGAAGCCCCCAGACATGGTCACGACTACGACCTCATGCAGCTCAACATCCAGCGTATGGTGCGCCTGCTCCAGCAGATTCTCGAGACCAGCAAGTCGGAGGCAGGACAGCTCAAACTGGTGGTCGCACAGGGTGACGTCATGCGCTATATCCGCGAAACAGCCGAGTGTCTTGAGCCCCTTCTGGCGCAAAAAAAGCAGCATTTCACCATCTCCTGTTATCCGGAGAGCATGATGGGCTGGATTGATACCGATAAACTCGATAAGATCATCTACAATCTACTTTCCAATGCCGCCAAATACTCCCACGAAGACGGAGAAGTGACGCTGAAGGTACAGACGAACACGACCTTCGACCACATCCGCATCGAAGTGAGCGACACAGGCGACGGCATCCCGCCAGAGAAGATGAAAAACCTCTTCCATCGATTCCACGACGGTGAATACCGTAAGCACCGTACCATCGGCACAGGCCTTGGACTCTACCTCACCCACGACCTCGTTTACTTGCACCACGGCACCATCCGCTGCGAAAGCGAAGTAGGAAAGGGCACCACCTTCACCGTCGAACTGCCCATCAACAAAGAATCTTTCGCCCATGACCAGATTGACGAGACGCGCACCATCGACTTCAATATCCCCAAAAACGCCATCGTCGACGTCCAGGCACTCACTCCCGATGTCTATATCGAAGAAAACGATCCGCAGGATCATCCCGACGAGGACATCTACCGTCTGCTCATCGTGGAAGACAATGCTGAACTCCTCATGCTCATGCGTCAGCTGTTGAAGTCATCCTACTGCGTCTATGCCGCCAAGAACGGTCGTGAGGCCCTCGACATCATCCATCAGAAAGAGCTCGACCTCATCATCTCCGACGTGATGATGCCCGAGATGGACGGCTACGAACTCACGAAGGCCGTCAAAAGCGATCCCAACTACAGCCATCTGCCCATCATCCTACTCACCGCCAAGACGCAGGAGGAAGACGAACAGGAGGCTCTGCTCCTCGGTGCCGACGAGTATCTCACGAAACCCTTCCGCCTCAAAGACCTCAAACTGCGCATCGACAACATCATCGAGAACCGCAAGCGCATCCAGGCCGAATACCATCAGGAGACCGCCGACGATGCCCGCCGTATCGTCACCGCCCCGAAGTCGCTGGACGAGGAGTTCCTCAGCCGTGTCCTCGAATGTATCTACTCCCACCTAGACGACGACACCTACGACCGCGACGCCCTTGCCTCCGACATGGGTGCCAGTCCGTCGACCATCTACAACAAATTGCGCTCCATCACAGGTCTGAACGTCTCGGGCTTCATCCGCGACATCCGCATGAAAGAAGCCCATCGCCTCGCACAGACTGATCCCACCCTTCGCGTCAGCGACCTTGCCTATAAGGTAGGATTCCGCGATCCCCGCTACTTCTCCACTTGTTTCAAGAAACAGTTTGGCGTACAGCCCAAGGAGTTCATGGAGAGCCTGTATCAGGTGAAGAGTGAAGAGTGAGAAGTGAAGAGTGAGAAGTGAAAAGTGAGAAGTGAAAAATTAAGAGTTAAATAACATACAACAAACTTAACACAAAGAATTATGGCTAAACAAAAGAAATTCATCCTCCAAGAGAGTGAGATCCCAACACAGTGGTCCATCCTGCAACGAAGCAGCCTCTGGGCGTCGACGACCTCGCCCACATCTTCCCGCGTGAGTGCTGCGTGCAGGAACTTGATACCGAGCACCGCTGGATTGACATCCCTGAGGATGTGCTCGACAAGTACAAGTACTACCGTTCTACCCCGCTGGTGCGCGCCTACGCCCTCGAAGAGGCTCTCGGCACACCTGCACACATCTACTTCAAGAACGAGTCCACCAATCCCCTGGGTTCTCATAAGATCAACTCTGCCCTGCCCCAGTGCTACTATGCCAAGCAGGAAGGTACGACGAACGTCACCACCGAGACAGGTGCCGGACAGTGGGGTGCTGCCCTCTCGTATGCAGCCAAGATCTACGGCCTCGACTGCGCCGTCTATCAGGTGAAGATCACCATGCAGCAGAAGCCCTACCGCTCCAGCATCATGCGCACTTTCGGTGCCGTCGTCGAAGGTTCTCCTTCGATGTCCACCCGTGCCGGTAAGGACATCCTGACGAAGGATCCCACCCACTCTGGCTCTCTCGGCACCGCCATCTCTGAGGCTGTCGAACTCGCCACCACGACGCCGAACTGTAAATACACCCTCGGCTCCGTGCTTAACCACGTAGGTCTACACCAGACCATTATCGGCCTTGAGGCTGAGAAGCAGATGGCCATGGCAGGCGAATATCCCGACATCGTGATCGGCTGCTTCGGTGGTGGTTCTAACTTCGGTGGTATCTCCTTCCCCTTCATGCGTCACAACCTGCTCGACGGTAAGACCACTGAGTTCATCGCTGCCGAGCCAGACAGCTGTCCGAAGCTCACCCGAGGTCAGTTCCGCTACGACTTCGGCGACGAGGCCGGCTACACCCCGCTGCTGCCGATGTACACGCTGGGCCACAACTTCAAGCCCTCCAACATCCACGCTGGCGGTCTGCGTTACCATGGTGCCGGCATGATCATCAGCCAGTTGATCAAGGACGGTCTGATGCACGGTGTCGACATCCCGCAGCTCGAAACCTTCGAGGCTGGTATGCTCTTCGCCCGTACAGAGGGCATCATCCCCGCTCCTGAGAGCACCCACGCCATCGCCGCTACCATCCGCGAGGCCATGAAGTGCAAGGAGACAGGCGAGGAGAAGATCATCCTCTTTAACCTCTCTGGTCACGGACTTATCGACATGCCGTCTTACGAGGCTTACATCAAGGGCGACCTGCAGAACTACACCGTCACCGACGAAATGATCGCCGCCAACCTCGCAGAACTCGATAAGCAATAATTAAGGAGCCACAGATTTCACAGATTCTCACAGATAAAGAGATTCACACAGAAGAAAGAACTACATAAGCAATTATTCTGTGATAATCATTTCTTCTGTGAGAATCTGTGTAATCTGTGGCCTATTTATTTTTGCGGAATTCGTCTAACTGTTTGAAGCAGTGGCGGTTGATGATCGCCTCCAGTTCGCGATCAGGATTGTTGCGGATACCGCATTTGTAGTCCAGCACCATCATCTCACCATTCTGGGCTGTATACGGTTTCCACGCTGGCAGACCCTCAATGTTCGGATTACCGTTATGGGCAAACTGTGCCCAGACGCTGCTCATCGTGTCTGCCAGCTTCAAGTCTTCAGCCGTAGGCTGTGGCAGTTCGTTGGGCGAATGGTGCAGCGTGTTAAAGCAGAACTTCAACTCATGTCCATGTACCGATCCCTTGTTCACAGGCGAGCGCCACGTGAACATATACATATAGAGGGGCGTCTTGAGGGTTGAAGTCCTCTCGTCGGCGGTGATAATCGTCTTCGGACGGAACAGCCAATCGATGCTCACCAGATCCTGCGGCACAAACTGCGGATACGCCTTGGCAAACGCCTTCACATACGCCTCCGTCTCGTCGCCGAAGGTCTTCTGCAACTGCTCCTTCGCCTGCTCCAGCGTCATCTCCTTGTCATACTGTAGCCGCTGCAGCTCGTTGAACGTCGTACCCATCAGCACGGGCATCCCGTCAGACAGTTTCGCAAACGCAGGCTGGAACGGCTGTTGCAACAGCACCTCGCCATCGGGTGTAGGTCCGAAGCCCCACATCATCGGCGTACCTGGCTTTCGTGTGCCGATGCTTGCCGCCATCGCCTTCTGCCCTGCGTCGTACAGCTGCTGATAGGGGATATCCTTGATTTTGTCCACGTCCTTCTCGCTGATGCCTAACTCCTTCAACACGGCCTTGCCCAACTGCTGTGTCATCTCGTGGTTGTTCACGTTCAGGATGGTACCGCTCATGATGATCGCCTTGTGGAAGAGCCCTTTCGCCTTGGGCATGCACATCAGCGTGCCCACCTTGCCGCCGCCACCAGACTCGCCGAAGACGGTCACGTTCGTCGGATCGCCGCCAAACCGTGTGATATTGTCACGGATCCATTCTAAGGCCTGCACCACGTCAAGCATGCCCACGTTGCCGGAATACTTATACTTCTCCGACACCGCCGAAAGATCCAGAAATCCGAGGATGTTCAGTCTGTGGTTGATGCTCACCACGACCACGTCCTTATGGGCGAGCCGCATGCCAGGGTTCCAGGCCGACGTGCCCGAGTCGAAGCCGCCGCCATGCAGCCACAGCATCACGGGCTTCTTCGCCTTCAGGTCGGTGGTCCACACGTTCAGCACGCATGAATTCTTCTCCGACATCTCGTCCTCGCTCAGCTCACGGCCCCATGTCTGCTGCATTACCTGCGGTCCCCAGTGGTCACAGGCTCTCACGCCCTCCCACTTGTCCACAGGCAGCGGCGGCATACACCGTTCCACCTTTGCATAAGGGATGCCGAGATACGCCATCGACCCCTCCTGCATGATACCGCTCACATCGCCTGACACCGTGCTGACCACTGGTGCCAGGCATGGCTTAGGGCCCACAATGTCCCTCACCTTCTTGGCCAATGCCTCCGACGGCACCGCCTCACCCTCGTATGGCATCAGATACCAGCGCACCGTCCAACTCAGCGATTCCTTCGGCTGTAACAGTTGATAAGCGCCCTGGCTCTCCAGCTCGATATGCGCCTTGCCACGGTTCACGTACACCTGCACCTCCGCCTCGTCGGGAGCAGGCTGCTCAGGCGTCAGGTCGTCGAAACGCTTCACCAGCAGCAGACCACGGGAGCAATAGGCCAGCCATCCCTTGCCGTCAGCGTTCACCTTACGGTTCTCGTTCCGCTCGTCTGTCTGGTACCACGCCAGCCCGTACTGTGCCTTGAAATCCATCAAACCCGCAGGCCAGATGCCTTCCACGGGAGCATCGAAGAAGATTACGCCTCCCTCGTTCTCCACGCGTGTTATCTCCCAGGGTGCCACCTTCCGTGGTTCGCTGCCCTCGTTGGTAATGGTATAGGTCACGACGATCGCCCCGTCCTTCTCGTCCGTGGTGAAGGTCTTCCCTACCCTGCACTTCAGCCGCTCCGACACCTCGCTGATCATCTTCAGCGTCCCGCCGTCCTGCTCCACCGTGTAGGGATTCTTGTCGAACTCCTTCACCGGTGGCCAGTTCCATTCCTTTTGCGGACTGGTCCAGAACGTGCTGCCGAAGGCTTCCGGCCATCTAAGCTGCGAGAGCATCTCGCGATCGTCATACTTCAGCGACAGGATCTTTCCGCCCCTGGCGGCATCGATCTCCATCTTCACGTGTCCGCACTTCAGGCTATGCCTGCTTGTTGCGTCCTGTTCTCCCTGCTGCTGCGGCATCTGTGCCAACGCTGTCAGCCCTCCCATGGCTACCGCCATCAGAATTGTTGTGAATAGTTTCTTCATAAGTAATCTTTATCTATTGATAACGTTTGATTTCCTGTTCACCGCGCATGGCCCTGAGCACGTTCATGGCCAATGCCGTCAGTTCGTCCTCGCCCGGATAGACAAATACGGGGGCCAGATAGCTCAGTCTGCGCCGCAGTCCCTCTGTGACGTACTGGCTGTGGGCGATGGCACCAGTGAGGATGATCGCATCCACATGCCCGTTGGTCGTCGGTGCCAGCGAAGCCATCCAGCGCGCCGTGCTGTAGATCATGGCGTCGAGCACCAGCCTGGCCTTCTCGTCGCCCTCGGCGATGCGCCGCTCCACCTCCCTCACGTCGTTGGTGCCCAGATGAGCCGTCAGTCCGCTGTGTCCGTTGATCTTGCGTAGCATCTCCGCCTCGGTGTACTGTCCGCTGTAGCACAGTTTTACCAAAGCGGCCGTCGGCAGCATGCCTGCCCGCGACGGAGAGAAAGGTCCGTCGCCACTCAGCGCGTCGCTGCACTCTATGGCACGTCCGTGGTGGTGCATGGCAAAGGAGATGCCGCTGCCCATGTGGCAGACAATCAGATCCTGCTCCTCGTACTTCACGCCGTGCTCGCGGCAGTAGCGTTTGGCTATCTCTCGCTGGTTCAGGGCGTGCCAGATGGTCTGGTGGGGCAGTTCGGGCAGACCGGTGATGCGCGCCACGTCATCGAGTTCGTCCACCACTCCCGGATCGACGGTGAAGGCTCGGCAGCCCTCGATCTCACGGGCGATGCTCAGTGCTATCAGCGAACCCAGGTTACAGGCATGGTGCAGCCTCGGATGGCGCGTATCTTCAATCACCTTGTCGTTCAGCTCGTACACACCGCTTTCGATGGGCTTCACCAGACCACCGCGCCCCACTACCACGTCGAAGTCCAACGTATAGCCCTGACGCAGAATCTCCTCCATGATTTTCTCCCTACGATAGTCAAACTCATCCATGATGAAAGGATAGCGACACAGCTCCTCAAACGGATGGTTCAGCGTGGCATGCATCAGCAACTCCTCGTCTTGGAAGATTCCCACTTTCGTCGAGATCATTCCCGGATTAATAGCCAATATTTTCATCGCAGTAATCGTTTTAAATTTCTTTGCTGCAAAATTAAGAAAAAATGAGCAAAGTGCAAAAGAAAACGGGCAGTAATTCTACAGGAACATCGTTTTTCTTCGATTATCTTTCGGACTCACCGCGAAACGGAGCCAAATAGCGTCATAACAGTCTCTGTTTTCTTAAATTTTAGGCAAAAAAGTGGCTCGCAGGTTTGCGAGCCACTTGCTTTTTGTGCGTTTATGCGATGTCGATCTGGCGGGAGACCTTGACCTTCTCTTCGACGATCTTCGGGAGTTCGACGGTGAGGACACCGTGCTCGACCTTGGCGGAGATGGCGTCGCGCTTCACATCGTCAGGCAAGATGAGCGTCTGCTCGTACTTTGAGTAAGAGAACTCACGACGCAGGTAGCGAGTGTTCTTGTCCTCATCCTTCTTCTCGGCCTTGCTTTCCATCTTTACGACGAGGTTGCCTTCGTCGTTGATGTGCACATTGAAATCCTCCTTTTTCATGCCCGGTGCGGCGAGCTCTACGATGTAGGCTTTGTCGCTTTCTTTCACATTGATTGCAGGTGCAGTGCAGTTGACTTTCGGCAGATAATCTGTATCAAACAGATCGTTGAACACTGCAGGAATCCAGTTGTTTGTTCTCATCATTGGCATCATAATTTTTACCTCCTAATTATATTTTTAAAAGTTATACATGTTGACTATTTTGGTGATCGTCTTACGGCGGTCACTGAGTAAGAGGCAAGAAGCGTGCCAAAGAATAGAGGCGGATCAGACCACCCCTACCCCTCCTAACTCAGGAGGGGAAATAAAATGCTTAGAGGCGGAAACGTATGTCAGGATGACAGAATATCGCGACTAATTGTCAGAGCAGCATCCACAGAGGGTACGTCGGCGATGATGACGGAACGCTTGCCGGCGGTCTCGTGGAAGTTGCAGCGACGGGGGTTGTGGCCCACGTAGTCGAGGATGCGCCCAAAAGCCTCGCTCTGGAAGTAGGGGCTGTCGGGGTTGGTCACAAAGTAGAGGTGCATCTTTGACTGTTTGAGGAGTATCTTCTCGATGCCGAGCTGTTTGCCGCAGACACGCAGGGGGACGACGCGGATGAGTTCTTCGGCAACGTCTGGGATAGCGCCGAAACGGTCTGTGAGACGGCTGCGGTAGGCGGCGAGGTCATCGTCGAGATGCTGGCTGGCGGCGAGGTTGTCGAGTTCGCGGTAGAGCAGCATACGCTCGGAGTCGCTGGGGACGTAGAGGTCGGAGAAGTACATCTCGAGGTCGGACTCGAGGGTGCAGTCATCGACAAAATACGAGGAAGGAGGAAGGAGGAAGGAGGAAGGAGATATGTCTGCTGGAGGATTAGCCCCAGATGCTTTCCCTGCCGAAGGAGTATTCTCTTTCCTCTTTCCTCCTTCCTCACTCCTCGAAAACTCTGGGGTTTCATTCCGCAGTTCGGCCATAGCCTGGTTGAGAATCTTCTGATAGGTCTCGTAGCCGAGGTCGGAGATGAAGCCGGACTGCTCAGCGCCAAGGAGATTGCCGGCACCACGGATGTCGAGATCCTGCATGGCGATGTTGATGCCGGAGCCGAGATCGGAGAAGTTCTCGAGGGCTTCGAGGCGACGGCGCGACTCAGGATTGAGGGCGGCCAGCGGTGGTGCGAGCAGATAGCAGAACGCCTTGCGGTTGCCACGGCCTACGCGTCCTCGCATTTGATGGAGGTCGGAGAGGCCGAAGTTGTGGGCACCGTTGATGATGATGGTGTTGGCGTTGGGGATGTCGATGCCATTCTCGACGATGGTAGTGGAGAGCAGCACGTCGTAGTCGTAGTTGGAGAAGTCGAGCACGATCTGTTCGAGCTGTTCAGGCTTCATCTGTCCATGGCCGATGGCGACACGGGCATCGGGGATGTACTTGTGGATCATCTCCGCGATGTGGGTGAGGTCGCTGATGCGGTTGTTGACGAAATAGACCTGTCCGTTGCGCGACATCTCGAAGTTGATGGCGTCGGTGATGATCTCCGCGCCGAAGGTGTGTATCTCCGTCTGGATGGGATAGCGGTTGGGCGGCGGTGTCTGGATGACGCTGAGGTCACGGGCACCGACGAGCGAGAACTGGAGGGTGCGCGGAATGGGCGTGGCGGACATCGTGAGGGTATCGACGTTGGACTTCAGCTGGCGCAGCTTCTCCTTGGTGGAGACGCCGAACTTCTGTTCCTCGTCGATGATGAGCAGTCCGAGATCCTTGAACTTCACCGATTTGCCGATGAGCTTATGCGTACCTATTATAATATCTATCTTACCGTCGGCGAGGTCTTTCAACAGGGCGGTGGTCTGCTTGGCACTACGGGCACGGGTGAGGTAGTCGACGCGGACAGGCATGTCTTTCAGGCGACCAGAGAAGGTGCGGTAATGCTGATAGGCCAGGACGGTGGTGGGCACGAGGACGGCCACCTGCTTACCGTCAGTTGCGGCCTTGAAAGCGGCACGCACGGCCACCTCGGTCTTGCCGAAGCCCACGTCGCCACAGACGAGACGGTCCATCGGACGGGCCCGCTCCATGTCGGCCTTCACGTCCTGCGTGGCCTTGAGCTGGTCGGGAGTGTCTTCGTAGAGGAAGCTGGCCTCGAGCTCATGCTGCATGTAGGTGTCGGCGCTAAAGGCAAAGCCCTTCTCGCGACGGCGCTTGGCGTAGAGTTTGATCAGGTCACGGGCGATGTCCTTGATGTGTTTCTTCGTGCGCTCCTTGAGGCGTTCCCACTGACCTGTGCCGAGGGTGGAGAGACGGGGCGGCTCGCCGTTGTCCTGAGACTTGTATTTCGAGACCTTATAGAGGGAATGGATCGAGACGTAGATGCTGTCGCCATTCTGGTAGATGATCTTGATCATCTCCTGGTAAGCCCCCTCCTGGCCTCCCCCCTTAGGGGAGGTAACTGGCATGCGCACGAGGCCACCGAACTTGCCCACACCGTGATCGACGTGAACCACGAAGTCGCCGATTTCAAACTGCTGGATCTCCTTGAGCGTGAGGGCCATCTTACCACTGCGGGCCTTGTCGCTGCGGAGGTTGTATTTATGGAAACGGTCGAATATCTGGTGGTCGGTGAAGACGCAGATGCGGAGGTCGTGGTCGATAAAACCCTCGTGGAGAGTCTTGTCAACGGGATTGAAGGATATATTGGCCGAATCGGCCAATATATCCTTCAAACGCTCATTCTGCTTCTGACTGTCGGCACAGATGTATATCTTGTAGCCCTTCGACAGATAATCGGCGAAGGTCTGCTGGAGCAGGTCGAAGTTCTTATGGAACAGCGGCTGCACAGAGATGGAGAATTTTAGAGGTATGAGGTGAGAGGTAAGAGGTGAGAGATTTGACTTTGAGGCGGAAGACTCTTGGATCGAGGGGCGGTGGCCAAATTCGATGCGTCGGAAGTTGAGGGCGTCGGAGAGGAACGTGGAGCCTTGTGTGAGCTGGAGTTCACGACGGAGCTGGCGCTCGATGTCGCGCTGTTCCATCTCCGTAGCGGTCTCGAGCTGTTCGCGCTTAGCCTGGGCGGAGAAGCCTTCCTGATAGGTGCGGTCGATGGCGTCGTGGACGTAGAGGAAGTCTTTCGTCACGAGGAGTACGTCGTTGGGCACGAACGAGAGGAACGATACTTTTTCATCGTCCGTCACCGTGAGTTCCGGCACGATCTCAATATGTTCGCGCTGTTCACGGGAGAGCTGGTTCTCCACCTCAAAGGTACGGATGGAGTCGATATCGTCGCCGAAGAAGTCGATACGATAAGGGTATTCGCAACTGAAGGAGTAGACGTCGAGGATGGAGCCACGGAGAGCAAACTGTCCTGGTTCGTAGACGTAGTCCACCTCGTGGAAGCCGAAGTCGCGAAGGGTCTTCTCAATATCTGAGACAGCAATCGTCTGGTCTTTCGAGAGAACGAGGGTGCGGGAGTCGAGGTTTTTCTTCGAAACGACGAGTTCTGCGATGGCCTCGGGATAGGTTACTACATATAAGGTGGAAAGAGGAAAGTGGAAAGTGGAAAGAGATTTGTCTGAGGCAGAATTATCCACAGAAGTTTTTTCTGACGTCGAAGTATTCTCTTTCCTCTTTCCTCTTTCCTCCTTCCTCGAAAATCTCGAAAGCACTTCCGTGCGGAGGATCTCAGAGGCAGGATCGCGCTGGGCGTACTTCACGGCACGACGGTAGCTGGAGGGGAAAAAGAGCACATCGGCGGTGCCCATGAGCTGGGTGAGGTCGTGGTAGAAGTAGCCTGCCTCTTCGGCATCCTGCAGGATGAAGAGCATGCGACGGGGACATTTCGCGGCGAGACTGGCGAAGAGCATCGGTGCGGAAGAGGCCAACAGTCCTTCGAGGAAAATCGTGTTTCTTGACGATTTTCCCAGTTCGCTGGCGAGTGCCTTCAACTGCGGCAAACGGGCATATTGATGCGCTAACTCCTGTATATTCATCGCGAATTGCCTGCAAAAGTAATAAAAAAAAGCCACAGATTACACAGATTAACACTGATTTAATGATTTTTTCTCGAAATCTGTGTAATCTGTGGTCAAAAATTCGTAACTTTGCAGCGTCAAAGCACAAAATGATGCATCAGAGCGACAGTATTGTCATCATCCCGACGTATAACGAGAAGGAGAATATCGAGAAGATTATCCGCGCGGTATTCGCCCTGGACAAATGTTTCCATATTCTCGTGATCGACGACGGCTCGCCAGACGGAACGGCAGCCATCGTCAGGGGGCTGATGGCGATGGAGTTCGGCGACCGTCTGTTCATCATCGAGCGCAGCGGGAAGTTAGGATTAGGCACGGCTTACATCACAGGTTTCAAGTGGGCGCTGGAACGTGACTATGCGTACATCTTCGAGATGGATGCGGACTTCAGCCACGATCCGAAGGACCTACCAAGACTGTATGCCGCCTGTCATGATGAGGGCTACGATGTGTCCATCGGCAGTCGTTACGTAAGTGGTGTGAACGTGGTGAACTGGCCTGTTGGCCGTGTGTTGATGAGCTATTTCGCCTCGAAGTACGTGAAGATCGTCACGGGCTTCAAGGTTCACGACACAACGGCAGGCTTCGTCTGCTACAAGCGTCGCGTGCTCAAGACCATCGAGTTGGACAAGATCCGCTTCAAGGGCTATGCCTTCCAGATAGAAATGAAATACACGGCGCATAAGATCGGCTTTAAGATCAAGGAGGTGAGCGTAATCTTCGTGAACCGCAAGGAGGGCGTGAGCAAGATGTCGGGTGGCATCTTCGGCGAGGCTTTCTTCGGCGTGATGAAACTCAGGCTAGACGGCTGGAGGCGGAAATATCCGAAACCAAATGACGGTGTATAGTTTATAGTTTAAAGTTTATAGTTTATAGATGATTACTCTGCTATACAGAATCTATCAGATATTTGTAGGACTGCCGGTGGTGGTGATTATGACGATCATCACGGCCTTTGAAGTGGGTATCGGTACGACTATCGGCAATGGCCACTTCTGGGGGTATTATCCTGGAAGGTGGTGGGCAAAGGTCATCCTCTGGTCGCTGCTGATTCCCGTGAAGGTGGAAGGGCGCGAGAAACTGGAGAAAGACCGCAGCTACGTGTTTGTGGCGAACCATCAGGGCATCTTCGACATTTTCCTGGTCTACGGTCATCTGGGGCGTAACTTCAAGTGGATGATGAAGCACCAGTTAGGCCGCATCCCGTTTATCGGCTATGCCTGCAGGAAGTCGCATCAGATATTCGTCGACAAGAGCGGTCCCAAGAAGATCAAGAAGACCTACGACACAGCGAGGGATATCCTGCAAGAGGGTTACAGCGTGACAGTGTTCCCAGAGGGTGCCCGTTCGTTCACAGGCCACATGGGCATATTCCGCAAAGGAGCGTTCGCACTGGCAGACGAGCTGCAGTTGTCTGTGGTGCCGATGACCATCAACGGCTCGTTCGACATCCTGCCGCGCACCCGCGGATTCATCAACCTCATCGACTGGCATCCGCTCCGTCTGACCATCCATGAGCCCATCCATCCCATTGGCAAAGGGCCTGAGAACGTGGAGAACAGCCGTCAGAAGGCGTACGACGCGATCATGGGCGGCCTCGAAGAGAAATACCAAGGATATGTCGAGAATCCGGACCAATAGGATTTACGATTTACAGATTTACGATTGATATGATTGCAAGGGCTCCATATTTATTTCTGTTGCTGATACTGATCCCAGATCTGTATTTCGATCTGCACTACTGGCGTCATAAGTATAGTGCCAGTCAGAGGCTGTTGCGCTGGCTCCCGTCGATCATCATGGTGGCCTATACCCTGAAACTGACCTACGAGAAGAACTTCATTCCCGATAATCCCGCCATCTTATGGGTTTACCTGCTGCTGCTCGGACTGATAGCCGTGCCCAAGGCGGTGTTTATGCTGTGTTCCATCGTGGGACTCGGAGCCTGCAAGTTATTCCGAAGTAGCAAGAATTATGGTAATCTCGTCGGGCTCCTCTGTGTGCCCGTTATCTGGTATATCCTGCTCTACGGGTCGTTCATCGGCTTCAACAAAATGGAGGTGAATCGTCAGACCTTCGTCTCGAAAGACCTGCCACAGGCCTTCGACGGCTACAAGGTCGTTATCCTCTCCGACGCCCACGTAGGTTCCTATAACGAGCATAATGAGTACGTCCTGAAAGAGGCCATCGACAGCATGAACGCCCAGCGGCCAGACCTCATCGTGTTTTTAGGTGATATCCAGAACACCGAGCCCAAGGATCTCTATCGTCACATGGATGTGCTGAGCAGCCTGAAGGCGAAGGACGGCATCTACACCGTGCTCGGCAATCACGACTATGGCGACTACATCTGCGGCAATACGGCCAGGAAGGTGGCGAACTGTCGTGAGACCATGAGTCTGGAGCGACAGATGGGCTGGACGCTGCTGATGAACGAGCACCGTTACATCGATCGCGAGAAGTCGAGCATCATCATTGCGGGTATGGAGAACGATGGCGACGGCATTAAGTTCCCACAGAAAGGTGATATCAAGAAGACGCTGAAGGGGGTATCTTCTTCCCCTCCTGAGTCAGGAGGGGCCAGGGGTGGTCTGAACAAGCGCTCTGACTATCGCCCCTTCGTCATCATGCTCGAACATGATCCTTCCTCCTGGCGACGTAAGATTATCCCTGACGGCCGAGCTCAGCTCACCCTCAGCGGCCATACCCATAAGATGCAGTTTGCACTCTTCGGATGGAGTCCCATGGCGCTGTTGGGCAATGAGTTCAACGACTGGTACACTGAAGGCAACCAGTCTCTCTTCGTTACCGCAGGCCTCGGCGGTCTTATCCCCTTCCGCTTTGGCGCCACAGGTGAGATTGTGGTGCTAACGCTGAAAAAGGGTTAGAGATTTCCTGCTAAAAATTTCCTACAAAGTTCAAGGGGAAGACCGCGACGATGGGCATAGTCACGGAGTTGGTCTTCGCCGATCTTTCCGATAGAGAAGTAACGGGCCTCAGGATGGGCAAGCATCAGGCCAGAGACGCTGGCGTGGGGCTTCATGGCGCCACTCTCGGTGAGACGGATGCCGATTTGTTTCATGTCTATGAGATCGTCGAGGACAAAGTTAAGGCTGGTGTCTGGCAGCGAGGGATAACCAACGGCAGGACGGATGCCCTGGAATTTTTCAACGAGCATATCAGCGATGGAGAGGTTTTCATCCTTCGCATAACCCCAGTATTCCTTCCGAACTTGTTCGTGCATGCGTTCTGCAGCCGCCTCTGCGAGACGGTCTGCGAGGAGTTGCGCCATCATTTTCTGGTAGGGGTCTGAGGAGAAATCGGTTTCGAGGCCGAGGGAGACGGAAGTGGCGAAAAGACCTATTTTCGAGGAAGGAGGAAGGAGGAAGGAGGAAGGAGATATGTCTTGCGGATGAAAAGCGACAATTTTTTCAAGAGGAGAAATGAAATCGGAGAGACATAGATAGGGAGGATTTCCTTGCTGCTGACGCAGGCAGGGAATTCTCTGTTCTTGAAGTAATCTCCTTCCTCCTTCCTCCTTCCTCCTTCCTCGAAACACCACAATATCATCCCCATCACTATGTGCATCGAAGAGCTCAAATAACCCATAAGCATGATATTTCCCTTCTAACTGTTGCAGGAGAGCCTCGGCTTCCTGACGCAGACGGTCTTTCTCCGACGGCTCCTTCACCTGCCAGGCGAAGAAGAAATAGGGCCAGTTGATATAGGGTACCAACTCAGAGATATCGTATGTGAGGGTCATAGTGAAAAGTGAGAAGTGAAAAGTGAGAAGTGAAAAGTGAAAAGTTATCGGAAGGCGACGGGTTGGCCGATGTAGGAGGTGTCTACCCTACCCTGACTGTAGACGGTATGACCATTGCAGAGGGTTCGTTCCACACGCCAGAGGTACATGTGACCCTCCATCGGACTCCAACCGCAACGGCTCTGGATGATGTCGTGCGTCACCGTCCAACCTGTGTTGGGACGGACGAGGACGATGTCTGCCTGATAACCCTCACGAAGGAAGCCACGCTGGCGTACCTCAAAGAGACGGGCTGGATTATGACACATCAGTTCGACGAGACGCTCCAATGACAGTACGCCCTGATCTACAAGTTCGAGCATCGTAACGAGGGAGAACTGAATCATCGGCATACCACTGGCTGCACGAGCACAGCCGCCTTCTTTCTGAGAAAGCAGATGTGGGGCATGGTCTGTGCCGATGACGGCGATACGCCCGTCGTTGAGAGCCTCACGCAGGGCATCACGGTCACGCTCCGTCTTAATAGCGGGGTTGCACTTGATGCGGGTACCCAAGGCGGTGTAGTCGCGGTCGCAGAAATAGAGGTGGGAGACAGTGGCCTCAGACGTAATATTTTCGAGGAAGGAGGAAGGAGGAAGGAGGAAGGAGATATGACTGGAGGGTATTAAGTCTAACTCTTTGGCGGTAGTGAGATGAGCGATGTGGAGGCGGGCGTGGTGCTTGGTGGCGAGTTCGACGGCGAGGCGGGTGCTCTCGTAACAGGCCTCTTCGCTGCGGATCTCAGGATGGTGTGTGACCTTCGGATCATCGCCGTATTTTGCCTTCGCCGCAGCCATGTTGCGATTGATGATGTCCGTATCCTCGCAGTGGGCCATGATGATCATAGGCGCTGTGGAAAAGATACGGTCCAGCGCCTCACGACGATCCACAAGCATATTGCCTGTAGAGGAACCCATGAAGAGCTTGATGCCTGGGATGCGATGAGGATCGAGCTGGGGAAAGAGGTCTGCATTGTCGTTGGTGGCTCCAAAGAAGAAGCTGTAGTTCACGTGACTCTTCTGGGCTGCGAGAGCAAATTTCTCCTCCAAAGCCTCCAGCGTCGTAGTCTGCGGCACGGTATTGGGCATATCGAAATAGGTGGTGATACCTCCAGCAGCTGCCGCACGGCTCTCTGTATCAATATCCGCCTTCTCCGTCAGACCTGGCTCACGGAAATGCACATGATCGTCGATGATGCCTGGGAGCACAAAACAGTCCGAAGCGTCGATGACCTCGTCATAAGACGCTTCGGGCGTATGGTTTCCTTCTATAATCTGAGTGATTCTTTCGTCTTCAATGACCAGCGAGCCATTGAATGTCCTGCCTTCATTGACAAGCGTTCCTCCTTTTACCAGCGTCGTCATTTCTGCGGAAGGCTGAGTGACGGCATCTGCAGGGAGTCAGGCATGGAATCCGGCTTCGTGTCTGTCGGCTGCTGGGGGGCAGGAGCCTGCGTCACATCATCCACAAGACCATTCTGACGGGCCTGGATCTCGTTGGCCGTACGATAGTACTCCTTCACGTAGGGGTCTTCCTTGAATTTCTTCGTGGCCTTGCTCATGATATCCTCGATCTGCGGAGTGAGCACGGGATAAGGATAGCCGCTGGTCATCATCATGAAGACGCCAGGACCAAGTACATTGTCGAAGTTATCGACGATGAAGTTGGTCACCAACGAGTCTTCCTGCTGTGCCAGACGAGCAGCCTCCACGGAGAGCTGACGGTTGATGACATCCTCGTCAATGCCTTCGAGCAGCATCTGACTCTGCTTGTGGGAGAGTTCGTTCAACTCGTTGCCGATCTGGTCGTGACGGTTGATGAACTGATAAAGTTTGTCGTTCAAGGGCGAACCTGTGACGCTACGACCTGTGTTGTCGATGTGAATCTCGATCTCGCCACTCTCCACCACGACGGGCATAGCCAGCGACTGTTCATCCATATACAACGTAGCCAGACGGACGGTGTCGAGGAGGCCCGTGAAGCGGAACTTGCCATGCACCACGTCGCAAGAGTCCATGTTCTTCAGCTCCTGATCCTTCACCGTCTTCAGGTAGAGTTTGCTACCATCGAGCGACGACACAGACGAGGAGCCCTGTATCGAATATGACTCGGCGCAGGACGTCAGTACGGCCATGATGACAAATAGATATATGATCTTATTCATAATTTCTTTCGTTTCGTGGCGCAAAAATACAAAGATATATGGAGGTAGAAAAATAAATTTGCGCATTTTAAAACAAATGCGCAAACTTTTATAGTTTTTTTGAAGAAGAATTTGCTTCTTTGGCCAGCTCTCGGTCAATTCTGTGTATAGAATAGAGTTGGAGGAGGGCTGCTATGAGCAGCGTCAGCACCCACTTATTATATATATAGGTAATATAGTCGATATGACTCAGTCCGAACACGTTCCCCATGCTCGCAAACATCAATAATGCGGAGAGCAGGAAGAGAAAATCGCTGAGGATCATCATACGGCGCAGACGGCGGATGACGAAATTCGTACCCTCATAACGCTGCAGAAGTTGCATCGACGTGAAGGCGATGGCCCCGACGGCAAAGACGTATGGTGCGAACTTCCACGCCAGCACACTTGCACCGGCACCCGCCACCATCAGCGTGGCACCCACGAGGAAGATAAGGTTCTGCGTTTTATTGAGCTGTCTCATCATCCACAGGCTGTTCCGATTCTTTGTTTTCTTCCTTCATCACGAAGATGTCCTCATCGTCAGCCTTCATGAAATAACGCTCACGGGCAATCTTCTCCATCGCTTTCGGATTACGGTCGAGTTCACGGATCTGGGCTTTGTCTCGCTCGTAGTCTGCATGATAACGGACCTTCTCCTCCGTCAGTTCCGCAATGCGCTGACGGTTCTTCAGATGATTCCACACGCTGTTCTCGTCAAGGAATCCCACGATGAGCACCGCCACCACACAGACCGTCGCATATTTCAAGGCCTGAGACCTCAAGACGATGAGCGTATATTTCTTGATATTGCTGATAACCTTCATATTACACTGCTATTTGCCTGCAAAGGTAATAAAAAGTGAAAAGGTAAGAAAGTGAAAAAGTGAAAAAAAGGCAACCACTATCACATTTTTAGTATTATTAACGCATATTACCCTTACTTTTCACCTTTTCACCCATCCACCTTTTCACTTTTTTATGTACCTTTGCACCACAATTTATCAGTAACACATATATGGAATACATCGTATCAGCCAGGAAATACCGTCCGATGACCTTCGACACCGTCGTGGGACAGGAAGCACTGACCACGACGCTGAAGAACGCCGTGAAGAGCGGCAAGCTGGCTCACGCCTATCTCTTCTGCGGACCCCGTGGCGTCGGAAAGACCACCTGTGCCCGTATCTTCGCCAAGGCCATCAACTGCCAGCATCCCACTGCCGACGGTGAGGCCTGTAATGAGTGTGAGTCGTGCCAGTCGTTCAACGAGCAGCGATCACTCAACATCTTCGAGCTTGATGCTGCCTCGAACAACTCCGTGGAGCATATCAAGACGCTGATGGAGCAGACGCGCATCCCACCGCAGTTGGGCAAGTATAAGGTGTTCATCATCGACGAGGTTCACATGCTCTCGACAGCCGCCTTCAACGCTTTCCTCAAGACGCTCGAGGAACCGCCCGCACACGTCATCTTCATCCTCGCTACGACGGAGAAGCACAAGATCCTGCCCACTATCCTCAGCCGTTGTCAGATCTACGACTTCGAACGGATGACCATCCGCAACACCGTCGATCATCTGAAGCACGTGGCCGAACAGGAGGGCATCACCTATGACGAACAGGCCCTCGCCGTCATCGCCGAGAAGGCCGACGGTGGTATGCGCGACGCCCTCTCCATCTTCGACCAGGCCGCCTCGTTCTGTCAGGGCAATATCACCTACGAGAAGGTAATTGAAGACCTGAACGTGCTCGACTCCGAGAACTACTTCCAGATCGTCGATCTCTCTATAATTAATAAGGTGAGCGACATCATGGTATTGTTGAACAATATCATCAACAAGGGTTTCGACGGTGGACTGCTCATCCAAGGTCTGGCCAAACACGTGCGTAACGTGATGATGGCGAAAGACCCGCAGACGCTACCCTTGCTCGAAGTGAGCGACCAACAGCGCCAGCGCTATGCCGAACAGGCGAAGAAGTGCGACACCCGTTTCCTCTATCAGGCCCTGAAGCTGATGAACCAGTGCGACATTAACTACCGCCAGTCATCGAACAAACGTCTGTTGGTGGAACTGACGCTGATAGAGGTGGCTCAGATCACCCAGCCTGACGACGGTGCCAGCGCGGGGCGTCGCCCCAGAAGATTAAAATCCCTGTTTAAGCAACTGATACAGCAGTCTCAGCCCAAGAAAGTGGCCCCGCAGGTAGCCCAGGCTAAGACCGCTGCATCACCCGTGGCCCCTAAGGCCAAGGTATCTGAGTACTCCGAGAAATCTGAGTACTCTGAGAAAGCCTCCGCCCCCAAGATGAAGCTCAATAATATCGGCTTCTCCTGGGGCACGCTCCTCCAGAAGAACAAGGATCCCAAAGGGAAGATGAATATCATCCCTGGCACCGTCGCCGGATCAAGGGAACAGCAGACCAATGTGGAGTTCACCCAAGAAGAACTCGAACTGCAATGGATGGCGATGTGTAACCGTATGCCACAGGAGTTCAGTGGCATCGCCACCCGCATGAAGAACATGAACCCAGTCATCACGGAATTCCCCAAGTTGCAGGTGACAGTCGACAACACCCTCATCCGGCAACAGATGGAGGACTTCAAGGGGCGTATCGTGAAGACACTCATCAACAGCCTGCACAACGTAGGCATCACCCTCGAGATCACCGTCGCCGAACAGACAGGGCAAAAGAGACTACTCACCCGTCGCGAACAGTTCGAAGCCCTGAGCAAAGAAAATCCCGCCGTAGAGAAACTACGGCAGGACTTCGATCTCGAATTGGCCTAAGGCCATTTCACTTTTCACTTCTCACTTTTCACTTCTCACTTTTCACTTCTCCCTACTCTCCCACAAACTTCTTGATCGTCTGCAGGCAGAGATCGCTGCTCACGGGCTTGGAGAGGAAGTCATTACATCCAGCCTCCAATGCCAGCTGACGGTCGCTGTCGAAAGCGTTAGCCGTCAGGGCGACGATGGGCAAATCAGGCAATTTTGCCTTAATGGCTTTTGTAGCCTCCAATCCGTCCATGATAGGCATCTTGATGTCCATCAGCACGATATCATAGGTATTCTTTTCGGCCATCTGAACTGCCTCCTGGCCGTTCTTGGCACGCTCAAACTGATAGTACTTCTTCAGGATGTATGTCATCAGGATGAAGTTACTGTCATTGTCTTCTGCAATCAAAATCTTTTTCATATTTCAATTCTTTAATTCTCCAATCCTTAAATTTTTTAATTCTATAATTTTTTAATCTTTCAATTTTTCATTTTTCCCCAGTCTGTCTTTCCACATCTTGCTCATATCCTCAAGTGTCTTACCCTTGGTTTCAGGCACGAGACGCCAGACGAACAGAGCAGCAATCACGCAGATGATGCCATAGAGACCGTATGTGAACCAGTGGCCGAAGTCATCACCCTCTGTCAGGTGCATGTTGAACATAGGCACGAACGACGAACTGACGATGAAGTTGGAGATCCACTGGAAGGCGACGGCGATGGCAACAGCAGCACCACGGATGGTGTTGGGGAAGACCTCGGCGATGAGCACCCAGGTGATGGGCCCCCAAGAGAACATGAAGGAAGCCGAATAGATCAACAACGAGGCAGCCGTAACCAATGCAAGACTATCGTTTCCGAAGGTCACCGCCACACCGAAAGCACCAATGGCCATACCTAACGAACCGCTGATGAGCAACGGCTTGCGTCCCCACTTCTCGACGGTAAACACAGCCACGAGCGTGAACGAGATATTGATGATACCCATGAATACTGTCAGCATCATCGGGTCGTCCATACCCATGTCGCCGAAGATACGCGGAGCATAGTAGAGCACGGCGTTGATACCCACAGCCTGCTGGAACACTGAGAGCATGATGCCGATGAAGATACACATCGCACCGTAGGTCATCAGCTTCTCCGTCTTCACCACCATCGTGTCCTTGATATCCTGCAGGATCTTCTGAGCCTTCAACTGTCCGTTGATCTTGGCGAGGATACCCTCGGCCTTCTTGTCCTGACCGATGCTCACGAGGTAACGCGGTGTCTCAGGCACGAAGCAGATGAGCAGGGCGAAGAGTCCTGCAGGCACAGCCTCGGAACCGAACATATAGCGCCAGCCTGTGGTCACCGTCCACTGGGCAGCAGGATTGATGGCAGCCAGACCCTTACCCATCTCCTCCACGAGCGGCTGGATGTGGTCGCCCAGGATGAAGAAGTTCACGAAGTACACCACCAACTGACCGAAGATAATGGCGAACTGGTTCCACGACACGAGCATACCTCGGATGTTCGAGGGAGCCACCTCGCCGATATACATCGGGCAGATGGCCGAAGCCAGACCCACGCCGACACCACCGATCACACGGTAGATGTTGAACATGATGAGCAGCGAATAGGTCGGTTTGCCCTGCTCGAAGAACATGAACTCGGGATCCATACTGCCGAGTGCTGAGATAAAGAACAGCAGGCCGGCAATGATCAGCGACTTTTTACGGCCGAGGTTCGTGGCGAGCAGTCCGGAGATGGCCGAGCCGATGATACATCCGATGAGTGCCGATGCCGACGTGAAGCCGTGCCACCCGTCGGTATAGGTGAAGTCCTTGGCTTCCATGAAGAATGCTTGCAGACCTTTCTCTGCACCGGAGATAACAGCTGTGTCGTAACCGAACAGCAGACCGCCCAACACGGCGACCATCACAATTGAAATGAGGTAGGCTTTGCTGCCTTGTTCTGTTTGATTTACCATAATAATTTAAGTTTTTGTATTTACGTTGTTTACATTTTTCACTTCCAATGGCAGCCCGAGTGTGAAACTCGAGCCCGCTTCCGACGTATAGTCCAGCCTAAGGATGCCCCCTAAGCGCTCTGCCGTCTCATGACAGTACGCCAGTCCGAGACCAAGGCCTTGTTTAAACTCATCGACCTTCACGAAACGCTCGAAGATGGTGCTGACTTTGTCCTCGGGGATGCCACAGCCCGTATCCTCGACGGTGAACCACATCGTCTCTCCGTCGTTGCGCAGGGTCACCCTGATAAATCCTTTCTCCGTACACATCACCGCATTTTCCAGAATGTTGCCCAGCATCTGTAGCAGGCTGTCGCTGTTCGTGCATAGTATAGTGCCTTTGCCGGCAGTATGGTCTTCCAGCTCCACTTTGATATGTTTTGCATCCACAGGCGGCATCTCCTGCAAGGCTTTTTGACAGATGTCGAGGGCATCCGTCTCCTCCACCTCCTTCAGCAAGTCCTTGGTGTTCTCGTTGGCCAGAGTGAGCATTTTGTTCACCAGCGATGTAATCTGCCTGGTACTCGTGCTGATGGTCTCGGCTATCTGTTGGCGCTCTTCGGGGCGGAAATGATTCTCCTCATCGGTGAGCACCTGCGAAAAGCCGTTGATAATGTTCAGCGGTGTGCGTATCTCATGACTCACGCTACGGATGAACTCCGTCTTCATCTCGTCGGCGGCCATCACCCGTCGATTGGCCTCCCGCAACTCTGCATTCTTCGCCAGCAGTCTCTTTCTCGAGCGGTGACGTATCATGATGTTCCGGGCCATGAGGATGATGACAAGAATGGTCAGTGCGACGGCGACGGCCAGCACGATATTCATCAGCCGGGCCATCTCCTGCTGGTGCTTTATCATCTGAATGTCATGCTCCATCTGACTGATGTTCTCTGCCATCATCTTACCCTTGATCGAGTCATTCTTCAGCAACAGCTGTCGCTGTGTCGAGAAAGCCTTCTCCAACTCTCCGGCATAGTGATAGATGTCGCACTTGATCAAGTAGCGGTCCTTCATGCTCTTGATAGCATCGGCGGCCTTCAGAGCCTCCTCAGTCCGACCGTCGAGCGCCAGATGGTAAATGTCGGAATAGCTCATGAATTTACCTAAATAGCCGCTCGGTATCTCTTGGCGAAGCGCCTCTGACTGCTCGTACCAATAGCGGGACTTCTCATAGTCCCCCTTCTTGAAATAGACAATCGACTTGAAGTCGTAAGAACCGGCCATCTTCTGTTGATAGGTCGCCGACTGCTTGTGTCCGTTCTGCGCCTCGATGCCCTCGTCGATCCATTCCAGTGACTGATTCTGGTCAGAATTCAATGTCAGGTGAGCCAATGCCAGATAGAGAGAAAGCACGATCGACTCCTCATAGCGCGTACCTTTTACAAGGGATATGGCCTCTTTCAGTTCACTGATGGCACCCGATACGTTGCCGCAGACGTTATACACCTGCCCCAGCATCATCGGCCCCATGTATTGCTCTTCCTTGCCACCCATCCCGTTTTTCAAGTCATCTTTCAGCATGACGGCGATATGATAGGCATCGCAGATATTCATCCTGTCCAGATTATAAGCCACACCACACATCCAAGCACTGTAATGTCCCTCGAAATCCTTCTCCGCGTCAACATGTTTCAGAAATGTCCTGATAGCCTCATACACACGCTCGGCATCCTGACCAGTGGCAGACTCCCACATCGCCGACTGCAACCGCCGGTGCTCAGCCGTATCCTTGCACTGCGGTGTCTGTGCAGACAAAGATAAGCCCACCACGACAGCGGCAGTACACATCAGGGTTCTGAGCCAATGGTTGATCATCATATGCTCGGGTTTTAGGAATAATGCTGCAAAAATAGGCAATTTCCCTGAAACTACCAAACTTTTTTCCATGAATACGTTAAAAAAATGAAGAATATTTCATTATATCGCATATTTTATGTAATTTTGTGCCGCATAAGTCGATTCACAAACTACTATATAGACAAAATGAGAAAACTGACAACACTCTTCCTGTTCGCAGTCAGCCTCACGGCGACGGCACAGACGCACGTCATGGACGTGAACACCAACAAACTTGGGGCACCCGTACAGCCCACGATGTACGGTATCTTCTTCGAGGATATCAACTATGCTGCCGACGGCGGACTCTATGCCGAGATGGTGAAGAACCGCTCGTTCGAGTTCCCCCAGCGCCTCATGGGCTGGCGCGCCTTCGGCAACTTCGACGTGGAGGACGACGGTCCCTTCGAGCGCAATCCCCACTATGTACGCCTGAAGTACTCCGGCCACAGCGACAAGTTCACCGGCTTGGAGAACGAAGGCTTCTTCGGCATCGGCGTCATGAAGGAAGCCACCTACCGCTTCTCCCTCTGGGCCCGTTGTCCTGAGGGTGGCAAGAGCACCCTCGAGGTAAGCTTCGTCGACAATGCCACGATGGGTGAAGACCAGCGCTTCGCCACCGTCAACGTCGAGATCAGCGGCAAGGAGTGGAAGAAGTACACTGCCACGCTGACGTCGCCCCGCACCGACCCGAAGGCTGCCCTCCGCATCTTCCTCATGGGCGAGAAGGCCACGACCGACGTGGAGCACATCTCCCTCTTCCCCACCAACACGTGGAAAGGCCGTGAGAACGGCATGCGTCGCGACCTGGCTCAGGCTCTCTGCGACATGCACCCCGGCGTGTTCCGATTCCCCGGTGGCTGCATCGTCGAGGGTACCGATCTCGAGTCGCGCTACCAGTGGAAGAACAGCGTGGGTCCCGTGGAGAACCGTCCCCTGAACGAGAACCGCTGGCACTACACCTTCGGACACCGTTTCTATCCCGACTACTTCCAGTCTTACGGTCTCGGTTTCTTCGAGTTCTTCCAGCTCTGCGAGGACTTCGGTTCCGAGCCCCTGCCCGTCATCTCGTGCGGACTGGCCTGCCAGTTCCAGAACCCAGATCCCACGAAGCCCGGTGTCCACGTGGCTGTAGATGATCTCGACAGCTATATCCAGGATGCCCTCGACCTCGTGGAGTTCGCCAACGGTCCCGTGAACAGCAAGTGGGGCAAGGTACGTGCCGACATGGGCCATCCCGAACCCTTCAATCTGAAGTTCCTCGGCGTGGGTAACGAGCAGTGGGACTACGACGAGGCTCACGGCAACTACGGTCCCGTGTTCACCGAACGCCTGAAGAAATTCTCCGACGCCATCCGCGCCAAATATCCTAATCTGAAGCTCATCGGCACCACAGGCCCCAACTCCGAAGGCTGGGACTTCGACCTGTTGCAACCCCGCATGAAGCAGCTGAAGGTGGATCTCTACGACGAGCACTACTACCGCAACGAGGAGTGGTTCCTCTCCCACGGTCTGCGCTACGACTCATACGACCGCAAGGGTCCCCGTGTATTTGCCGGCGAATATGCCTGCCACGGTGCCAACGGCAAGAAGTGGAACCATTTCGAGACCTCTCTCTACGAAGCAGCCCACATGACGGGCATCGAGCGCAACGCCGACATCGTCCACATGGCCACCTATGCTCCCCTCTTCGCCCACGTCGAGGGCTGGCAGTGGCGTCCCGATGCCATCTGGTATGACAATCTCCGCTCGTTCAAGTCCGTCAGCTACTACGTCCAGCAGCTCTTCGCCATGAACAAAGGCACGAACGTGCTCTCGCTCACCATGCAGAAGCAGCCCGTAGCCGGACAGCCTGGTCAGGACGGACTCTTCGCCTCCAGCGTCTATGACAGCCAGACGGGCGAGGTCATCGTGAAGGTGGTCAACACCAGCGATGCCCCCCAGCCCATCACGCTGAACCTCCTGGGTGTCAACGGCGCCACCGAGGCACAGGTCATCACCCTCCACAGCGACAATATGGACGGTGAGAACACCCTCGACCGCCCCGACCTGATCATCCCTGTCTCTGGCTCGATCGCCGTCACTCCGGGCAAGAAATCCTCTACCCTCACCGACGAACTCGGTCCGAAGACCTTCTGCATCTACAAGGTCAAGAAACAGTAAAAACACCACGAATTACACTAATTTCTCTAATTTGTAATCCGATAAGAAAGCAGCGGAGCCAGTCGGCCCCGCTGTTTCTTTTCATTTCAGTCATCTCGCTCCCTCTCGAAGTAAACATTATTTACCAACACCTCGGGCAGCCTTGAGCTGCCCTTTTTCGATCTTTTTAGCGTCTCTGACTTTACTTAGTCTAAACTCCGACTTTACTTACCTTAAACCTCGACTTTACAGGCACTAAACTTCGAGTTTACTGAGGGGTCTTTTTCGGGCACTTTATATACACATCCATATGTAAACAAATTTTCACAGAACCGAAATCAGGAAAAGACACCATTTTCTTACAACCTTACAACCTTACACGACCTACTATTTTTATCGGTTTGTTAAATTAATAATAATATATATTATAATATATATTATTTAAACTATTATTTTCCATTTTACCCTACCCTATGTAAGGATGTAAGGTTGTAAGGTTTTGATGCCACTTCCTTTAAGTAGTTTAAGACTTTTCACCCTCGTCACCTCTCCCGTCCTTTGATCCTTGAGCGGAGGGTGCGGAGGGAGGCGGGCTTGACGTCGAGGATTTGGGCGATAGTATTGTCGTCGTAGCTCAGGTCGTCCTGAAGGATGAGGAAGACATATTGTGAGGGCGTGAGTGAACTGTAGGTGCGTTCCCACTCCTGCCAGCGCTTGGGGCGCAACTGGGCGAAATAGTCTATCAGACACTGTCTTTCCTCTGCCGTCATGTCACTGACGGAATCCATTTCCTGCAGTTTCACGAAGCACCGCGTGCCCACAAGCAATTTGTTGGAGATACGCTGGCGGTTGGCCTCTATCTGCTTGTTCAACTCAGCGATGGTCTGTTCATTAGCCTCGCCGCTCTGTTGCAGCCGTTCTATCTCTGCCTGCTTCTCTGTAATCCGTCTGGCATGCTCATCAAGTCGAAATCTCAGGCTCCTAACTCTACGCCAATACCAACAAATACCCATCGTCAGTACAAACAGGAAAGATAAAAAGGCGATTCCAGCTTTCATCATCTGCCGACGTGACCTCTCTTCCCAGCGTGCTTCATCAAACTTCTTTTGCCAGTCGGCAATCTCCAGACTATGATTGGCTTTCATAACTGAGTCGGTAAACACATCCTTTTGCCGTTTCATGTCCAAAGCCGCATTCATATCGCCAATCTTTTCATAGAGCTTGGATAGTACCTCCATCGAATGGTTGCGCACCAAAGGATCTTTTTCTGATAAGCTTTTCTTCACACTCTCTAAAGCCTCCTCATAATGCCCTTGTGCTTCCAAGAGCCTGGCCTCAACAATATACCCCTTAAAACTGCTGGCTGCTTTATCATTCTTCCATTTCTCCAGATACTTCCTGGCATTTTCATCATCCCCCTGTTCCTGATACATCGCCGCAATATTGTGATAGATGTCAGCCCGCAAGATGCTGTCGGCCAAGTCGATATAGTCCATGCTCCTGAAAATGCAGGCATAAGCGCTGTCACTCTGATCCATATACGCATAAGCCGACGCACACATCTGGAGACCTCGTAACGTCATGAGGCTGTCATTCAATTTGAGACTGCTCAACAGAAACTTCTGCGAGTATTCCAGAATAAGCGGATGGGTAAAACAATTATAATTGGCAAAGGCCAGATTCTCATACACCATATTCTTCAGCAGTTCGTCATCCGCATCCTCAGCAATCGTCTCGGCAATCTTATAATCCTTGATGCCGTCAAACGTCCTGTCAAGTAAATGCCTTCTGATGCCAGCCCTGTAATAGTAAGCCCTGCCCCGATGCCAGGCGTCGCCATGTTTGTCGTAGTAGTCCACACACGTCGTAATGAGCGAATCGCCGTCGGCCTGGTGCAGCACGATATAATCAGTCATGATCTTCAGCAGTCGGTATTCCATTCTGTCTGCCTCGGAGAGTGATGCCGTGTCCACCTTACTGATTATTACACGTGCAGAGTCCGGACGCTGATGGACGATGTCTGCCGCCTCCTTCAACAAAGGATGACGCACCTCACTGCACCCTGCTACCATAGCGATAACCACCAGTATCCAAGCAATCTTCTTCATGCTCAATTCGTTTTTGCATGCAAAGGTAAGCATTATCTTTGAGACAAAACCGACCGATTGGTATTTTTAAAGATTAATTCAAAGTTTTTAAGCATAATGATGCATATATGAAATAAATAATGTATCTTTGCAGGCAGATTGCGAGAGAGATTATGAGAAAGAGCCATAAAGAGGAACTGTTTAGTGCTGCGTTCCGCCTGTTCATCCTTCACGGATATGACGGGGTCAGCTTTAGCGACATAGAGAAGGCCACGGGTATGAGCCGGGGAGCCATCTTCCACTATGTCGATACC
>CACYQO010000038.1 GCA_902776545.1 uncultured Prevotellaceae bacterium
GGAGAAGCTGAAGAACCACCACGGCAAGAACTCTGTATTGGTAGTTCGTCCTGCCGATGCCGAGGAGACCACCGTCTGCTGGCGTATGGCTATGGAGAACATCGACACCCCGACGGCTCTCATCTTCTCTCGTCAGAACATCGAGATGCTGCCCGAGGGCAACGACTACACACAGGCTACGAAGGGTGCATATGTCGTCGCTGGTTCCGATGAGGACTATGACGTCATCCTGCTCGCTTCCGGTTCTGAGGTTTCTACCCTCGAGGCTGGTGCCAAGCTGCTCCGCGAGGATGGCATCAAGACACGTATCGTCAGCGTTCCTTCTGAGGGTCTGTTCCGCAGCCAGTCGAAGGAGTATCAGCAGAGCGTGTTGCCCGCAGGCAAGAAGAAGTTCGGTCTGACCGCTGGTCTGCCCGTAAACCTCGAAGGTCTGGTAGGTGCCGACGGTACCGTATGGGGTCTCGAGAGCTTCGGCTTCTCTGCTCCTTACAAGGTGCTCGACGAGAAGCTCGGCTTCACCGGTGAGAACGTTTACAAGCAGGTTAAGGCTCTGCTGGGATAAATATTTAAACACAGAGGTACAGAGACACAGAGTAAATCAATAATCTCTGTAACTCTGTATCTCTGTGTTGATTATTACAAAAGACTATGGAAGTAAAGACTGTAGGTGTAGCATGCGACCACGCAGGCTACCCATTAAAGAAATTCGTACTCGAGTATCTCGAGGAGAAGGGCTACCCCTATAAGGATTACGGTACTTGGAGTGACGCCTCAGTAGACTACCCTGACTTCGGTCATGCACTCGCTGAGGGTATCGAAAGCGGAGAGGTCTATCCCGGTATCGCCATCTGCGGTAGTGGTGAGGGTATCAGCATCACCCTGAACAAGCACCAGCAGGTGCGTGCAGGCCTTTGCTGGATCCCGGAGATCGCTCATCTCATCCGTCAGCACAACGATGCCAACGTGCTTGTGATGCCCGGTCGTTTCATCGACAACAACATGGCACGCAAGATCATGGACGAGTTCTTCACAGCCACCTTCGAAGGCGGTCGCCATCAGAAGCGTGTAGACAAAATCCCTTGCAAGTAATTTTTGGCACGGATTAACACTGCCTTAAATAATTTAAGGACACGGCTTTCTACTGGGATAGGAAGCCGTGTCTTTGATAAAAGCCGTGTAATCCGTGCCTAAAAAACTACCTAGCCTCGAAAGTGTTTACCCACTCGCGAATAGGTTCCACCGCCTCACCATGCTCCGGATAATAACGGAGCATCACCGTCACCACACGATTGGAATCTACATCAATCACTTTTCCATAATATTCCCATTTCTCCTCAGCACCAGCGAGGATACTATAGTTATCGCCTACATCCACAAGGTCGGCACCCATACCCATCATCTGCTGTCCGGCGCTGTATTTCATCCCATTAAGGGAATCGACGATCACAGAGATAGACACATCCTCGGCCACAAACAGTTCCTGACAGGTTTCTGTGGGCAGTTCCTGATGATAGAGGAACGACGGGTAGTTGATATCCATACCGAGCTTGTCACTATGATAGCGGGTCAGATTCCACTGCCCCATACGAATCATCAGACTGTCGTCGCTCGTCAGTTCCGAGGTATAAGCCTTTGGCTGCGGAGTATTTCCGCAGGATGCCAACAATGCTATTCCAAGGACACTGGCAAACAGTTTTTTCGTCATTTCAATTGTCAATTGATGGTTTCAGCGCTGCAAAGATAGTACAAATTAACATAAAAACAAAAAAATCGGGCAAAAAACCTGTCATTTTTGAGATTATTTACCCGATTATCACAAAGACATTATTAAATAATGGCCCAAAAATATGTATTTCTCAAATGGAATGTGTATCTTTGCAACTGAAACATAAAGAAACGGCAATCAAATGGTTTGATTATGAAAAAAGTGACATCATCATTGCTCGCGCTGCTCTTGATGGGAGCAACAGCGACAAAGGCTCAGTCCGCACAGCCGGACTTTGACGACAAGTATGCAACGGAACTGGTGAAGGCTGGAACAGCAGCACCAGATTTCAAGATGAAGACACCCGACGGCAAGAATTTCCAGTTCTCGAAGTTTGCCCAGGGCAAGACCGTGGTGCTCGACTTCTGGGCATCGTGGTGTCCCGACTGCCGCAAGGATGCACCTGAGGTGGTGCGTATGTATGAGGCCTATCGTCCGTTTGGCATTGAGTTCATCGGTGTCTCGATGGACACCGATGTGGAAGCGTGGAAGAAAGCCATTGAGAAGTTTGGCATTACCTATCCGCAGGTGAGCGAACTGAAGAAGTTCAAGGAGACGGACATCGCCAAAGCTTACGGTGTGAAGTGGATACCGTCGATGGTGGTCGTTGGTCCCGACGGAGAGGTGAAGCTCTCGACGGTGCTGACGTATAAGGTGGATAAATACCTGAAGGAGCTGACCACGGGTTCCTATCAGGCTGCACAAAAAGGCGAGACCGTATTCATCGATGGCCATCACGGACGTCTGAAGGCCCTCATCCAGAAGCCCGAGCTGCAGCAGGGCGAGAAATGTCCGATGGTCATCTTCTGTCACGGATTCAGCGGCACGAAGGACGGCCCGCTGTTTGAGCTCGTGGCCGACACCCTCCAGGCTCACGGCATCGCCAGCATCCGCTTCGACTTCAACGGTCACGGTGAGAGCGAGGGCGAATTCAAGGACATGACCGTTCCCAACGAAATCGAGGATGCTAAGAAGGTGGTGGAGTATGTACGCGACCTGAAATATGTCAGCACGATAGCCATTGGGGGCCACTCACAGGGTGGCGTTGTGGCTGCGATGACGGCCGGACAACTGAGCGAGGAACTTGGCGAACCAGCCTTCAAGGCTGTGGCGCTGATGGCTCCTGCCGCTGTGCTGCGCGACGATGCCATACGAGGCAGCACGATGGGCAAGCAATATGATCCCTTCGATCCGGGCGAGTACGTGGAGTTGTGGGGCGGCCTGAAACTCGGCGGCGAGTATATCCGAACCTCTTTCAGCCTGCCCATCTATGAGACGGCAGCCAAGTATCAAGGCCCGGCTCTCATCATTCACGGCAACGGCGACCGCGTAGTGCCTTACACCTACGGTGAGCGTTTCCACCAGATCTGGCCGAAGAGCGAACTCGTCATTCAGGAATACTTCGATCACGGATTCTCACAGAATATCTATCGCACGACGGACATCGTATCTGATTATCTGATCAAGCAGCTAAAAGGCAAATAACTTTACAAAACACGCTACCCCTTCTCCACTCCAGGAGAAAGGATACACTAAAGTCGGAGTTTACCCTAACTAAACTCCGACTTTACTTAGCCTAAACTTCCACTTTACATAGTCTAAACTCCGAGCATTCATAAACCTTTGAATATCAGACAAATAGAAATCTTACCAAAAACACCCAAAAGATTACGAAAAGTATTTACACAATTCTTGGTTTCCGTCAGTGCCTGCGTTACGCGTTACAGCGTTACAGTCCGTTTCGCGTTTCATGTTTCAGCGTTTCAAAAACATTTTTGATTTTGCACTGTGTTCAGTCTTTTTAGTCATTAGTCATTTAGTCAATTAGTCATTTGGTTTTTGAAAATTGAAAATTATTCTATTAGAATATATTATATTATTATATATATTATAATATATATAATAATATAATATATTTAAATAGCAATAAATGACTGATTGGATAAAGCAAATGACTAAATGACTAATGACTAAAATGACTGAAAAAAACATTTTGAAACGCTGAAACGCGAAACGCAAACAAACTGGACAATTTTCCTGAAAGTTGACACGTCTGTTTTCGAACTGTAACGCTGTAACGCGTAACGCTCCGTCGGCTCACTTCAAATTCTCCAGCGTCACAACATCCGCCACCAGCCTATTATCTACTCCTGAGAGAACGTATCGACCACGGAGTGAAGATGATCCCGTCGCGAACGGTAATCTGCTGTATCCTCGTACCCGATGGCCATCTTGTAGCCTCTGCCCAGTTGTCACCATCCTTAAACACGCGGAAGTCGCCCACATTCATAATTCTGTTCTCTGGATCATCACTTTTCTTCACGATGACGAAAGCATAGCGCAAATCCCTGATACCGTCGGAGGTCTTTGTACCGGAAATAACTAATGCGTCAGTCGTATTCACATCGTAGTTTTCCAGATGCGTCACACCCGTCGTGTTAAAATACACCGAGAAGTTATTGCCTTCACCACTAATGAAAGCCCCCTTGCCTTCAGATTCACTCATCATATTACCGTTACCAATCTCCTTCTCTTGATAGTCGAGGGTATTTGTAGTGAAGTTCTGATTCGAGATATTGAAATAGACAATACTAAACTTATTGTATCCCGGCTCATAGTTTCCCGTCTTGTCATACACTATCTCCATCGGATCAATCACGTATGTCCCCTGAATATCAGGTGGATTCTCGCCATCATAAATAGGGATATAAGGCTTCATCGGATCCAGGATCTCGATAGGCACCACATGCTCAATCTTCTTCTCTGGTGTCGTGAATTCCTTGTAATCACTGTAATTGTTGTTGCCTAATCCGTCATTGAAAAAAGCCCTGAAATAATACTTCGTTTTTGACTTCAGATTGCTGGTAGGAATGGTCTGGCTAAAATATACTTTGCGATCAGAATATGTACACTTTGTTTTCTTTATAATATTTTCTGAATCAACAGTCATCTTAGATAGTAAAGTCGCATTTCTAAAGTCATCAGATTCACTGTATTCAAAGCCGTATGTAAACGATTTATAATCAAAGACCCTTGTATATTCCTCATATACATAATGATCTTCTTTATTATATTCATCATTGAGACGAGGTTCACGATACAATATAGCGCTCGCAGTCAAATTCAACATACCACCATCTTGAGTGTCAACACCACCGACCTCCCCCATTACAGGTCTGGTAAGCGTTGAGCTGCCAATCCCAGAATTAATCTTTGAATATCTTGGCAATAAATCAGCAACCCAGCTTCTCTTAGATTTTATTCTTTCATCATAATCGGTCATTGGTTGATGACGATATGATTCTGGTAATGTCAAATATGAATTATCAACGGTCATACCTGAAACAAGTTTCCCGATGAAAACCAATCCCGCTATTTGTCCATATGTATTCGTCTCGTCATATCCTAAGTAAAAGCCAAGTCTTTTAGTTCTTAAAGCATCAGCAAAAGCAAAATCCTGTTTGTTTTGATCAATTAGTTCTATTTTTCCGCCCATAATATTCTCACATGGAACACTGAAAAAAATAGCTTTATCTGGCATTTTAAAATTATTATTGGATAATTCTATTAGTTTCTCAGATATTTTAACAAAACGTTTACCTTCATGATGACAGTCCATAACCCGTGTTTCTCCGTACATCTCCTTAAGAGATTGACATTCCTCATCACTATGAATCTCCTGAGCTGTAAGAACCCAATGGAGATTTGTCACATCATCATATACTCCATGTCCAATATAGAATATAATATCATTTTTATACATCTGATTCTCGAAAAAATCAATACCAGGATGATAATTGTGCTCAGCATCAATTCCTACGTATTCAAGCATTTCTGCAGCATCAAGAGCAATAGTTCTTGTCCAAGCTCTTTCCTCATGTTGCTGATTGCCAATAACTGCTGTCGTTAAATCAAAATCAGGGTTGATATAAGTTCTGTCTGCAACAACTCTAGTTTTACAGTCCAACAATTGTTGACCTGACCGAGTAATGGAAAAATCATCTTTCGAATAGTCAAAATAAACATACGATGTTGTTCCGTAATCTTTGATACGGACAAAGAGATAATTTTTAACAAAATATGCTTTCTCCACATTTTCTATTTCCAATATCTCTGGCAGATAGTCTCCCAATTCTTCCATTGATTTACATTGGCCATAATAAGTGTCAACGACACTGGTGACCTGCCTATAATTTTGAAGTCCTTCCGACATAGAAGCACCTCTTTTGCCGTGACGAGCATCATAATCACCGCCTTCCTGGGTACAAGAACTTAGCCCGCTCACAAGTAGGGCTGCCAACAGCATAGCATAAAATAATAAACTCTTTTTCATTTGATATACGTTTTGGGTTTATATTTACTTGCAAAAGTACTGTTTTTTTCTGAACTACGCAAGACATTTCCTTTTTTTCTTGGCTACCGCCGCATCGCGTAGCTGATTTCTGACTCATGGTGGTCGCACACCAGTGCTATTCAGAATAACCAAGCGTTATTGCGCAATAACGCTGCCTTATCGCGCAATAACCTGCCATTATCGCAACAACTATACTTGTGCAAATTTTCCGCTACCTCATTTTTTAGAGATATTATTTGCAAATCTCAGAAATAATGCCTATATTTGCAACCTGAATACATCATAAGAAGAGAATATGGAACGTAGCCAAGTCATTGATAACATCCGGCAGGTAGCCGCCAGCGTATTGCCCAAGGGCAGCACGCTTTACCTCTACGGTTCCCGCGCCCGTGGTGACTATCACGAGAACTCGGATTGGGACCTACTCGTGCTTCTCGACAAGCCGAAAAAAGAGAAAAGCGACTGGGACAACTACGGCTGGCCCTTCGTAGAGATGGGACTCGGAATTAACGAAATCGTAAGTGCCTCAACTTATACAAAGGACAGTTGGTTTAATGGTCCCCATGCATTGTTTTATTATAATGTGGAAGAAGACAAGGAGGTGCTTTATGAGTCTTAAAGAACAGGATCGTGCCACACTTGTGGTGCTTGGGTTGGAGAAATCAGACAAGATGCTTGAGGCAGCAAACTGGCTGATAGAGGAAGAGCGATGGAGTTTAGCGGCCAATCGTCTTTATTACGCGCTTTTCCATGCGGTTAAGGCGCTGCTCAACAGCGAGGCCCATCCTACAGGCACGCATCGCGGGACCGTCAATCTATTCTACCTCCATTACGTAAAGACCGGCATCTTCTCTATGGAGGAAAACAAAGTCTATGCCCGCTTGCAGCAGTTGCGTGACGAGGGCGACTACAACTACGTTATCGACGTGGATAAGGAGGACGTCGAAGACTTTATCGAGCCGACGCGCGCACTCATTGAGAAGATTAAAAAGTACATTGCAGAGAAACAGGCGCAATAACATAATGCACAAAGGGGACAATAGTCCCCTTTATGATACAAAAAACCGTCTCTCTGTATCAATCCATCATTTTACTTAATGTTATAAACTCAACTTATAACCAATGGTTATTTGGAACACACTGTGCTTGGTTGATTCTCCAAAAATTGAAATTGCTTTTCCTAAGCCAAGATTATAACGTGCATCAAATTGAAAACGCCTATATTCGTATGAAACACCAAATGGTATGCTAAAATCCACAGAAGCTATGTCTGCGTTATATCCTCCCGCCTGATATGCTTCTTTCAGTCCCACTTCTGCAGAAACTCCATTTACAGACACTTTAACCTTATCATTAATCAGAAAGCCAGGTTGTATACCCACTTTTACGGACAGCCCGTCAACCACATGAAAAATTGCCAAAACAGGTACGTTGACATAATCCATTTTTATAGTGCCTTTTATATCATTAGTATTTCCATCAGCCCCTTGCTGGGAATAAATGGCACCACCAGAGATGGATAGAAGAGGAGTTGCATGATATTCCAGTTCTGCACCAGCCACTAGTCCTACACGTGTCTCTGCACTGTCGTCATTCGTCATTGTAGCAAAATTGATACCAATTTTCGGTTGAATACTCCAAGTGCCAACAGGCGTCTGGGCGTTTGCCATCAATGAGACAAAAATCAGCATTAATAATACATTCTTTTTCATATCGTTACCATTATTTGTATTTTGTTTCCTATATAAATGCGCAGGACATTTCCACGCATTCCCAGCTCACCACAAGCTATTGCAACCGTTGAAACGCCTGCGCACGTATGCGCTGACGCCCTTGTTGCAATTTGCTCCTTTGTCCGAGGTGGTGAATGGGAATGACAGAGCCTAATATGTTATAGAAACGCTATAAGCGAATCCGCGTGCAAAGATACATAAATAATTCGAGACAAAACAACATCTCGTATAAAAAATGCAAAAATACCGAGAATACACAGTTCACTATAAACAAAGAAGGTATAGTCTCTTCATTGCAAGCACAACGGTGGCAGAGCTGTTGAACGATTGATTTCAAGAAAGACAGCGGCAAATATTGAGAATGTTTATAGGATTTGTCGCCTTTTGGGAGGATTGTCGCTATAAGTTGGAGAAAAAAGGGCGGGAATGTTTGCAATGAGACGAAATATGACCTAACTTTGCATCAGAAATAAAGATTCACGCAAAGATAATTTAGTTTAGTTTTAGTTTTCATAAGTTTGGTTTTGTTATTGGGTTATTGATTAGTTAGTAATTTGCTTAGGGCTCGCAGGGATGCGGGCTCTAAGCATTTTAGGCCATAGGCATTCTCACGAATGCAACTCAACAGCGGAGCGAATTTCATTTATGCAAGCAACATTAAGAGAGACAAGCGACTAATTTTGAGGCAATTAGAAGCATTTGTCGCCTTTTTGGTCTGTTGTCGCTATAAGTTGAAGAAATAAAGGCGGAAATGTTTGTATTGGGACAAAATATGTCCTATCTTTGCATCAGAAATAAAGATTTACGCAAAGATAATTTAGTTTGATAGTTTGTTTTGTTCATATTGCTTTTAGGTTTGTTATTGGTTTTTGATTGCTTAGGGCTCGCAGTGATGCGAGCCCTAAGTAGTTGTAGTAAGTGTAACCTCTCCGTCAAATCAACGAGAAGGCCACATCCATCATGTGCGTGAAGTTGTTCTGACGTTCCTCTGCGGTGGTCACCTCGCCCGTGAGGATATGGTCGGAGATGGTACAGATGCCCAAGGCCCGGTTGCCGGAGCGGGCCGCATTCATATAGAGGGCGGCAATCTCCATCTCTACGGCCAGCACGCCCATCGAGATCCATTTATCGTTGTGGGGATTCTCGCTATAGAAGATATCCGAAGTGAAGACATTGCCCACCTTGTAGCGATAGCCAAAACGCTCGCACGACTCTGCGGCAGCCCTGACGAGGCTGAAATCGGCAATCGGCGCAAAGGTGCCGGGAAGTTCGAACTGACTGGCGTAGTTGCTGTTGGTGCAGGCGCCCATCGCGATGGCGAGATCGCCGATGTGGAGGTCATTGTTGATGGAACCGGCCGAACCCACGCGGATGATGGTCTTCACGCCATAGAAGATATAGAGTTCATAACTGTAGATGCCGATCGAGGGCATACCCATACCGTGACCCATCACACTGACGCGCTTGCCCTTGTAAGTGCCCGTATAGCCAAGCATGCCTCGGACATTATTGAACTGTACAGCATCGTCGAGGAACTTCTCGGCCATGAGTTTCACACGCAGCGGATCGCCCGCCATAATCACAGTCTCGGCGATGTCGCCATAATGAGCACTGATGTGGGGAGTTGGAGTATTATTCATAATGTTCAATGTTCAATGTTCAATCATTTAATGATTGCGTCTTCTTTCTTGATATAAAGGTTGTCGTGGGCTGTCTTCAGGAGATAGTAGCCTTTGTATTCCTCGAAATGGTCGCCCAAGATGGTGCCTTTCTTGACAGTCGAAAAGAGGGGGTATTCGTCAGCATCGGCATAGTTCTCGCCGTAAAGAGGCGTATTGTCGCGGGCGGCAATGAGTTTCCGGGCACCCTTGCCGTCATACCAAGTCTGAGTACCCATGTATTTCGTATAGACCCAGCCTGTGACATCGCCCACACTGACCCTACTCCATTTCTCGCCTTTCTCACGCAGCACACCAGAACCCATACCATGAGACTGCATCCAGAGTTTTGCGAGAATCTGGCCATTGGTAGATGGCTCGGAGCGCACGTTCAGGAAACCATCGTCGGAAGTGGCATAGACCACCGTGAGAACTCCCGCCTCCTGGCTCCTGTCTCCCGTCTCCTGTCTCCCGACTCCCGACTCCTGCCCCCCAACAACAGTATAGGCGTAGAGATTGTTGTTGTAATCGACGACGTAGAGATATTCGCGACCGTTCTTCTCCTGCAACTCCATATACTCCACCTTATAGACCATCGGAATCTTGCTATACATCTGGCCAGTCTGCTTGTCGAGCATGAAGAGGAACTTCTTTTCAGAGGTGAAGCCGTAGGAGCAGAAGACGAAGTGGCGGTCGAGGATGAAAATGTCGTTGCTCACGAGATAGTCCGTCTCCCAGACGATGCGACGGTTCTCCACGTTGTAGCTATACAGCTTGCTGCCCTTGCCGTTGACGCCTGATGCATAAGAAGGACAGGCCATGTTGAAGAGCAGATTGTGGTTATCGGCATCCCAGCGTACGTCCTGCACCTCGCAGTAGCGGTTGTTACTGACGTCACAGAGGTTGATGGTGGCCGTAGGCTGCTTGTCGTGATTGAAGAGCACCACTACGAAGTCGTAGTTGTCGGCACTTGTCGGCAGGCGGTAGAAGCCCAGCCATCCGATGTCGATAGGCTCAGCGATGAAGAGTTCGAGACGTTCCGTCTCAGGCACACGTGGCAGATCGTCGCACTTGACGTCCTTACGCAGACGATACATGTAGCCGTTGGGCTTGTTCTTGGTTGATACATCCGTTGACGCCCAATTGGTACCAAAGCGGTTGAAGGCTACCAGACGCTGTGCTTGCACGGGGTTGAGCGACAGCAGGGAAGCCAGGAGGCTGAATAAGATCTTTTTCATATGGTTTTAAGTTTAGGGAATGAGCAGGGAGGAGTCGCCGTAGCTGAGGAAACGGAAGTCGTGAGACAGAGCGTAGTCGTAAATCTTACGCCAGTCGCCACCCACGAAGGCACTCACGAGGAGCAAGAGTGTGGACTGGGGCTGGTGAAAGTTCGTGACGAGCATGCGGACGATCTTGTAGTCATAGCCTGGGCAGATGATGATCTGGGTGCTGGCATGAAGGACTTCGAGACCGCGCGAATCCATCCAATCGGCAAGAGCCTGCAAAGATCGCTGGGTATCACACTGGGGACAGTCCCTCTGTAATTCGCTGCGCTTCTCACAGAAGGGACAGTCCCCATTGTGATACGGCTCCCATTGGGAGACGTGGAGCTGGTCTTCGGTGAGATCAGGATTGGCAAGGATTTTGAGGCCTATGTAGTAGAGGCTTTCGAGGGTGCGCACACTGGTGGTACCGACGGCTATGGCCTGACAATCGTGGTTGAGGAGTTTGGTGATGGTCTCACGACGCACGCTGATATATTCGGTGTGCATCTCATGGCCTTCCATCTCCTCACTCTTGACGGGCTTGAATGTGCCGGCACCCACGTGGAGGGTCAACTCTTCGCGCTCGATGCCGTGAGCATCCAAATCGGCCAATACCTCCGGGGTGAAGTGAAGGCCAGCCGTTGGAGCAGCCACACTTCCTTTGATCTTAGAATAGACGGTCTGGTAGGTGGTTTTGTCGCTGTCCTGTGTCTCACGATTGAGATAGGGCGGAATCGGCAGTTCGCCCATCGTGTCGATGATGGTGGCGAAACTTACGTCTCCATTCCATTCAAAGTCGATGCGGTGGGAGGTGCCGTGAATGGGGCCGCGCGTAGCCTTAATGGTCAATGTTCCATGTTCCATGTTCAATGTCCTCGTCAGCGGGCCTTCCTTCCATTTCTTCAGATTTCCCACGAGACAATACCAGGCACAGTGGCCTGTGGTCTGGAACATCTGTTCGTAGTCGGCAGGCTCAGCAGGTTCGAGCAGGAACACCTCGATGAGAGCTCCATCTTTCCACTCTCCACTTTCCTCTTTCCTCTTTTTTCGGAAGTGCATACGGGCCTGAATCACCTTCGTATTGTTGAATACCATCAGCGCACCCTTCGGCAGATAGTCGGGCAGGTGGAAGAACACGTCCTCACCTACTACACCTTTATTATATATAAGGAGTTTTGACTGGTCACGACGCGCCACAGGAAACTTGGCGATACGCTCGTCAGGCAGGTCATATTGATAATCGCTGATGTGGATATGTCGAGGATCGGGCATTAAGAATTAAAAAATTAAAGAATTAAAAAATTAAATGCAGGCCTTTATCAAGGCGTAAAGGAGGGTGAAAACAAGTACTGTCACAGGGATGTCGCAGTCAGTCCGTTCATAGCCCGTCGATGTGTATTTGGTAGAGATGAAATGTCGCTGAGAGGTCATTCTACGTGTGAGACGATAATAGACGTAATAGGCGAAAGAGCCCACGATGAAGCCCCAAATCAGTCCCACGAGGATGTCACCTGGGAAGTGAACACCCAGATACATACGTGTCCAGCAGTTGGTGAACGACCAGATGACGAGGGCAGTGGAGAGCAGACGGCTGCGGATGAGCCAGCAGAAGTAGATGGCGATGCTGAAGGTGTTGGCCGCGTGGGCAGAGAAGAAGCCATAGTTGCCCCCACGATAACCATCGACGATATCTACCAGCAGACCTATCTCCGGATCGTGCGTAGGTCTCCATCGAGCCACAGTGGGCTTGACAATCATATCGTCCACCGAACCAGCTAACAGCACACAGAGCCCCGCGCCGGCAAGCACACAGAGCACCTTACGGAAATTCTCGTTGTTGCGGACGACGATATAGAACAGACTGAGATAAAGCGGCAGCCAGGTGAGTGCCGTCGTGAGCACATGGGCCACACGGTCGAGATAGAGCGAGTCGCTGCCGTTGACGGCAAGCAGCCACTCCTTGTCGAGTGCGATAAGATCGCTGCCAATACTTCCTGCAGCCAAGAATATATCCGTCATCACCTTTTCACTTTTTTACTTTTTCACCTTTTTACCTTTTTACCTTTATTAGATCACTCTAATATGTTTACTCTCAATCCATCCCTCCTTACCGTCAGCAAGGCGGATTTCCTTCCACTCCTTCATCGAGCCGTCAGTAATGACCACCTTCGTACCCTCGTGGAGGATGAACAGGTCGGTGCCATTGGCGGCAGGCGTACTCTTCACCGTTACTGCGGGAGCGAAGATGATGGCTCCCTTACGGTTGAGCAGGTCTTTCTTCTGCTGCCAGGCGAAGATGTTGGCTCCCACAAAGAGTACGAGCAGCGCCACACCTCCGAAGAAGCCCGCCTTGCGCAGCCAGATCCTCTCGGAAAAGAGATAGACCAGCAACAGGATGATGGTGAGGGCGAGGGATATAAGGGCCGTGCGTGCCCAGCCGTCGACACTCAACATACTGACAAGCGAACGATACCAGGTGACAAAGAACATCTCGGACTCCGGCACAATCTTATCGAAGGTCTTAGAACGGGCAATCTGTAAGTTGAAGCGGATATCACGATCGCCTGGCGAGAGCAGCAGGGCCCGCTCGTAGTTGAGCACAGCCTCAGGGATGTTCTCCGTGCGATAGTAGGCATTGCCAAGATTGTAATAGAGGTCGGCACTGGCACCTTGTTTCAGCAGAGCCTCATACTGGGTAATGGCCTGCTGGTACTGTCCGCGGATGTAGGAGCTATCGGCCTCAGCCTTGGTTACTGCGTGAGAGGAAAGAGGAAAGAGGAAGGAGGAAAGAGAAATGACTGCAAGCAGAATCATGCGGATAAATGTATTCTCTTTACTCTTTCCACTTTCCACTTTCCTCTTCTTCATCGTTCCTTCAATCTGTTCGATGGCTGTCATAGCCTTCTCATATACCTTATTCATATTTCCCTTAGGATCGCCTGGGGCATAACGCTCAAACTCACACTCGTCGAGGGCTCCGATGAACTGGGCAATAGTCTCCTCACCCACGCCACGGTCGCTGAGACGTTGACTGATGTTATCGTGAGAGAGCTGTTCGACGGGGATGTTGAGTTTGTCGCCCACATAACCCCAGAGGGCACGCAGCACCTCGTCGTAGAACTCACCAGGTTTGTTGTCGGCCATCAGCTTCGAGGCCTCCTTCAGACGTTTTGTGGCCACCTTGTTCGCCTTGCCTGCACGACGCTTGGTGACGTTGGCATTCTCGATGGCACGCTGACGGAAGATGACAAACAACGTGATGAACACGAGGGCCATGATGGCCAGCGTAATCCAGTAGGCCGTTGAACCAAAGAAGAACTCATCGATGCCCTGCTGACGGACGTCGCCCGTCTTGATATAACGGATGTCGCGACTCAGTTCCTGCAGATCCTGCTGACCTGAATAGTCGCTCATAGAACCAGGCCCGGAACCCTTTGCCACATCAAGCTTCAAAGGCCCGCTGGTGACGGTCTTATAGGATTTGGTTGTGGTGTCGAAATAGGTCAGACTGACAGGAGGAATCTCATAGTGTCCCTGATGACGAGGCACAATGAGGATGTCGTAAATCATCGAACCCTCAATGCCCGCTGTGGTCAGTTTTGTCTTGTCAGTGACCTTCGGCTCGTATTTGTCGAAATCCTTTGGCAACTCAATCTGAGGTTGTTTGACGAGTTTCAGGTTACCTTTACCACTGACGGTGATACGCACCGAGACAGGATCGTTGGCCTTGGTCTCCGTCTTGCTCAACGATGCAGAGACGGTGAAATGACCTACGCCGCCAGAGAAACCAGCAGGCCGCTCAGGCAGGGGTACCACCTCGATATCAATACTTGGGGCGATAATCTTCTTCTTCACCTCGATATAGCCAGAGCCTCCGTTGAAGAATGCCTCGAAGGGATCGATATTACGGTTCTGCTGCACGACGATGCCCTCGAAGGTGATGCTGGGAATCTGAAGCTTGCCCGTCATCTGCGGGAACATCACATACTGACTCCACGTAGTAGTACGATAAGGACGTCCGTTGAAAGTCTCAATAGAGAAGCTCTTCTGTGTGGGCAGACTCACTTCCTGGGTGTAGAAGCTCTTCAAGTCGGGCATATCACCACGCAGGCTGGTCAATCCCACAAGGGTATAGACCTTATAGGTAAGGAGAATGGGCTCCTGTTCATAGACGCGTTTCTTGTTGGCACTGACCTTGATGAAAAGGTCAGAACCGGATATCTGACTACCCGCATCCCGGATTTCCCCTTGCTCGTCCTGACGACGCTGACGAGAGGACCCGCCTGAACCAGAACTTGACTGAGGAGAACCACTCACCTTGATATTCAGCACGTTAGAGGCGATGGTCTTGCCGCCAACCACAACGTGGGCAGGAGGAATGGTGAAGGAACCGTTCTTCGTGGCACAGACGATATAGGTATAGGTGATGGATGATGACGAACTGGTGTGTCCGTTGATCATCTGATAGCTCGACTGCATAGAACGGTTAGGGCCTATAAGCACTTCCAACTCGCCAGGAATGTCACCAGCCCGGAAGTCGGTAGCGTTCTGTGTGTTGACAGTATAGGTCAGGCGGAACTGCTCACCCACGGAAACATGGGAGGGAGCAGAGCCCGTCAAAGTTTGCGAAAGCAAACTTAAAGGTAAAAAGGTAAAAAGGTAAAAGGGTAAAAACCATTTCACCAACCTTTGTACCTTATCGAATATTCTGCTTATCATTTTTACTGCTTTACCTTTTTACTTTTTTACCTTTACATCACCAGTTCTTCTGGATGTTGCGACGCTGGGGCTGCTGTTGGGCTTTCTGCAACTTATCCTGCGTCTGTTTTTCGTTCTGGATGGCGGCATTCAACAGCTGTTCAGCATTCTCCTTACTCATCTGGGGCTTTTGCTGCTCCTGCTGTTTCTTGTCGTCTTGCTGATCCTTCTGATCTTTCTGCTGATCCTTCTTCTGCTGATCTTTCTTGTCGTCCTGCTTCTTATCGTCATTACCACCCTGCTGGTTCTGCTGATTCTGTTGCTGTTTCTGCTGCTGATGCTTGCAGAGCACGAGGTTATAACGCGTCTCATTGTCAGCGGGGTTCAGACGGAGGGCATTCTTGTAGGCCTCGATGGCCTCTCCATACATCTTATGCGACTGGCAGACCACACCCATATTATGGAAGGCCTTTGCCTTACGCAAGGGGTTCGTCTCCAATTTCGAGGCATTCTCAAACTGCACCACAGCCGCAGAGTCTTTCTTCTGTGCCATCAGGGCATTGCCCAAGTTGAACACGGCCTGCGGATTCTTGGGATTCTTCTCGATGGCCTTACGATAGGACACCTCTGCATTGGGATAGTCGCCACTGTGGAAGAGTTTGTTACCCTGACGGATATACTGACGATCGGTCTGAGCGTCAGAGGAAAGAGGAAAGAGGAAAGAGGAAAGAGAAATAACTGCAAGCAGAATCATGCGGACATGAGTATTCTCATTCCACTTTCCACTTTCCACTTTCCTCTTAAAAAGTGACAGATTCTTCAACAACGGATTACGACGGTCGAGGATGCAGATCTCGATGATGAGCAGGAGCAACACGAGGATGCCAACAGCCTGGAACTGTTCGTCGAACTCGCTGTAAACAGTCGTAGAGGTTTCCTTCTTTGCCAGTTTGTCGAGTTCACGATCCAATTGCTGCTGGGCTGCACTGTTGTTCTCGACGTGAATATAAGCACCTCCACCAGCCTGTGCTATCTGCTTACACATATCTTCATTAAGAGCAGACATCACGGTGTTGCCAGAACGGTCCGTCATATAGTCGCCTGTGCCAGAGATGGGAATGGGCGCGCCATTGGTGGAACCCACACCCAAGACATAGACACGCATGCCCTCATCTTTCGCAGCCTCAGCTGCTTCGAGTGCCCCACCCTCGTGATCCTCACCATCGGTAATGACGATGATGGCCTTGCCGATACCCTCTTCTTGAGTGAAGCTATGGGTGGCCATCTCGATGGCTCGGGCAATATCCGTACCCTGAGTAGCCATCATCGACGGGTCGATGCTCGACAGGAACATCTTAGCAGACACGTAGTCACTGGTGATGGGGAGCTGCACAAAGGCATCACCCGCAAACACAATCAGGCCGATCTTGTCGTTGGTGAAGTGATCTACGAGGTTCTCTATCATCATCTTACTACGATCAAGACGACTGGGGATGATATCCTCTGCACGCATGGAGTTACTGATGTCCAACGCGATGATGGTCTCTATGCCCACGCGCTTCTCATGACTGATCTTCGTACCTAACTGCGGACGAGCCAGCATCACGATGAGCAGTGCCAAAGCACCCAACAGCACCCAAAACTTCACAGACGGACGGAAACGCGACACATCGGGCATCAGCTCCTTCAACAACGACGGATCGCCAAACTTGCGAAGGCGTTTGCGCTGGTTCCTGTATGATATGAATCTGACGAGTGCCAATATGGGTATCAGCACCAACAGCCAGAGATATATGGGGTCTTCAAATCTGAACATAATTTTTCACTTTTCACTTCTCACTTTTCACTTCTCACTTTTCACTTCTTATGGAATGCGACGGAAGATGGTAATTCGCAGGAGAATTTCGAGCAGCAGAGCGAGGATGGCCACAAAGGCGAAAGGCTGGTAGGCCTCATAGCGCTTGCTGAATGTCTTCACATTGAGCTTACTCTTCTCCAACTGGTCAATCTCTTTGTAGATATTACGCAGTTCCTTGGTGTTCGTAGCACGATAGAAGTCACCTTCCGTAGCAGCGGCAATCTCCGAAAGGGTCTTCGTGTCGATCTCCACGGGGATGTTCACATACTGCACACCGCCAGCCACAGGCATCGGATAAGGTGCCACATTGTTCGTTCCCACGCCGATGGTATAGACGCGAATACCTAAACTCTTGGCAATCTCGGCAGCCGTCATCGGAGAGATGTCACCTCGGTTGTTCGAACCATCCGTCAGCAGGATGACCACCTTACTCTTCGCCTTCGACTCTTTCAGACGGGAGACGGCGTTGGCGAGTCCCATACCAATGGCAGTACCGTCTTCAATCAGTCCACGGGCTGCGATATCCGTACGTACATTCTGCAACATATTCAGCAGCGACGCGTGGTCTGTGGTCATCGGACACTGAGTGAAAGCCTCACCGGCAAAGATGGAGAGACCGATATTATCATCCGGACGGCCTGCGATGAACTCTGAGGCCACCTGCTTAGCTGCCTCGATACGGTTCGGCTTCAGGTCTTCCGCCAGCATACTGGTGGAGACATCCATCGCCAACATGATGTCGATACCCTCGACAGACTTGTTGCTCCACGAATTCTGTGTCTGAGGTCGAGCCAATACCAGGACAGTCATCGTGAAGGCCAGGATACGCAGCAACATGGAGAGCGGCATCAGCGTCACCTTCCAACTGCGAGGCGCATAACGGAAAGCGTACGTGTCGCTCATCCGCATAGTGGGCTCTGTCTTCTTCCTGTACATCACATACCAAATGAGGTACGGGATGATCAGCAGGAGCAACAGTAGATATTCTTTATTGGCAAATTCCATTTCTCTTTCTTTTTAATCTGTGTAATCTGTGGCTTTAATTCAACAACATATACAATGTATATACCACGTAGCCAAAGATCACCAAGCTAACGACACCAATAGCAGTGATGAAGTACTTCAACACACGACGCGTCTTCTGAGAACGCTGGTCTTCCTCGGAGAGCTGCGGCTTCACCGTCTCTTCCACAGGCACATTCTCCAACTTGGTCTGGTTAATGAAGTCGATGGCATTGACCAGATTGGCATCGTTCTCGTTGATCAGCGTCGAATACTTGGCAAACTTCACAAGGTCTGCCGTCGTAAAGAGCTGACGCAGTTCGTCGAGCGACTGATTTCTGTCTCCTGTCTCCTGACTCCTGACTCCTTCTATCAATCTCTCGATAATCTCACTGCTGGTCATCTCCATCGCATTGAAACCATAGCGTTCCTCTATATATTTACGGAGGGTATCAGTCAGTTTCGTGTAGTACTCCTTCGAGTTCTCTGATGACACCATCTTGTCGGCCTTGATCTGCTCAATCTCCTTCATCGCCTTCTGGTGAGGCAACAGCCGCTTCACAATACGTATGTGACTGATAATCGGCTTGTTATCACGCAGACGGAGGTAGAGATAGTAGGCAACGGCCAGCAAGACGAGCATCAGCACACTCAGCCAGAATGGCAGACTCCAATCACTCCATTGGAAGGGATTATCCTGCACATCCTTGGGACCAAAGAACTGCTCGGCATGAAGCGTGTCCACCTCGATGGTCAGCACCTTCAGCGCCAGACTCTTGCTCTTGTAGGGTTTGCCGTCGATCTTCACCGTCATCGGCGGGATATAATAGAGCGTATCGTCGAACGAGGTCATCGTATAAACCATCGAACGAGACACGAAGCCATTGTCCTGCGGCTGCTGCTCGAGTTCCTGCCTGTCGAGTACTTCCACACCCGGGGTGATGTACTCCATAGGCTTGAACTGCGGAAACTCCACCTTCGCATTCTCCTTGGCCGTAGCTGTCAGCGTCACATGTGCCTGCTGTCCGACAAAAATCTGGATAGAGTCAATAACGGCTTCAACCGATACTTGCGCAGACGCAGCCAACACGCTCGCTGTCAATATGATACTTATGATCAATATCTTCTTCATCTGTGTTAATCCGTGTTAATCCGTGGCTCAGCTTCTCTGTTTAAACAACATCATAAGCGCCTTCACGAAGTCTTCGTTCGTGGCGACACTCACATGGTCGACATTGCTCTTATTAAAGGTTTCATCCAACTGCGCCTGACGGTTGTTCCAGTATTTGTGATAAGCCTGACGCAGGGCCTTCGAACCCGTATCGACATACTGTTCGTACCCCGTCTCAGCATCGACCACCTTCATCAGTCCCACATCAGGCAACTCTTTAGCTCGCTGGTCATAAACCTGAATGGCCACCACATCGTGCTTACGGTTGCAGATCTGCAAGGACTGCTGGAATTCCTCACGGACATAGAAGTCGCTGAGGATAAAGGCCGTCGTGCGACGCTTCTGGACGCTGGAAAGGAACTCCACCGCCTGTTTCACATCCGTACGCTTTGATTCCGGCTGGAAGTTGAGCATCTCACGGATGATATAGAGGATGTGTTTGCGCCCCTTCTTGGGAGGAATATATTTCTCGATCCGGTCTGAGAAAAACACCACGCCGATCTTATCATTGTTCTGGATGGCACTGAAAGCGATGGTGGCAGCAATCTCCGTCACCATATCACGCTTCATCTGCTTCTGCGTACCGAAGTCGAGTGAGCCACTGACGTCTATCAGCAGCATCACCGTCAATTCACGCTCCTCCTCAAACACCTTCACATAAGGACGGTGGAAGCGGGCGGTCACATTCCAGTCGATATCGCGGACATCATCACCAAACTGATACTCGCGCACCTCACTGAAGGCCATACCCCTACCCTTGAAGGCAGAATGATACTGGCCAGCGAAGATGTTTGAGCTCAGACCACGGGTCTTAATCTCAATCTTACGAACCTTTTTGATAATCTCAGATGTCTCCATCTTCAATGTTCAATCTTCAATCTTCAATGTTCAATGTTCAACGTTCAATCATCAGGGCACTTCGACCTTGTTGATGATCTTAGAAACAATCTCCTCACTCGTGATATTGGCAGCCTCTGCCTCATAAGTCAGACCGATACGATGACGGAGCACATCATGAGCAATGGCTCTCACATCCTCAGGCACTACATAACCACGACGCTTGATGAACGCATAGGCACGGGCGGCCTTCGCCAGGTTGATACTGGCACGCGGAGAACCACCAAAACTGATCATATCCTTCAGGTCCTTCAAACCATAACGGTCAGGATAGCGCGTGGCAAACACGATGTCGGCGATATACTGTTCAATCTTCTCGTCGAGATATACCTCACCAACAACGGCACGGGCTTTCAGAATTTCCTCTGCTGTCGTAACGGGCGTCACCTTCGGCATCTCACCGGCGATATTCTCGCGGATGATCTTCTTCTCCTCCTCAAGAGAGGGATAGTCGATGACCACCTTCAGCATGAAACGGTCTACCTGTGCCTCAGGCAGCGGATAGGTTCCCTCCTGCTCGATGGGGTTCTGCGTAGCCATCACCAGGAAAGGCTTCGGCAGATTGAATGTCTGACTGCCGATGGTCACCTGCTTCTCCTGCATAGCCTCAAGAAGGGCACTCTGCACCTTGGCTGGGGCACGGTTGATTTCATCTGCCAGCACGAAGTTTGCAAACACAGGACCTTGCTTCACCTGGAACATCTCATCCTTCTGCGAATAGATCATCGTACCGATGACGTCAGCAGGGAGAAGGTCGGGGGTAAACTGGATACGGCTATACTCAGAGTCGATCAACTGTGAGAGGGTCTTAATAGCCAGTGTCTTGGCCAGACCCGGTACACCTTCAAGCAGGATGTGTCCATCACTCAATAGTCCGATGAGCAACGAGTCAACCAGATGTTTCTGTCCCACGATGACACGGTCCATGCCCGTTGTCAGATTAGTCACGAATGCGCTTTGTTGTTCAATCCGGATGTTCAATTCACGGATATCAATTGCTTCTGCCATAATATTTTTCTTTTAACTTTAATTCTCAAATTCTTGACATTTTCTCAATTTGACCGCAAAAGTAGTGATTTTACGGGATTATCCATACATCTACGTGACTAAATAATATTAAAAAAGTTTCCCAAAACCTAAGTTTTAAGAAACTTTTTCATTATTTCCCAATTATCTCCTATTTTTGAGGGGCTTTTCTCTTCACTTTCCACTTCAATTTAGGAATCTTTATTTCCTGACCCGTTTTTAATGGAGAAGTAGCAGTCAGATCATTATAGACCTCGATATAGCACTCCATCCCAGGTCCTAATGTTCGCTTGCAGATACGTTGGAGGTTGTCACCCACTCTCACCTTTTCTGTATAGTCCAGACCGACGATGCGATAGGCACCTGTCCTGACACGAGCGTCCTTCGCCTCATACTCGTCAAACTTCACTTCTGCAGGAGTCGCAGCAACAGGCTGCTGCTTGGGAGCCTCAACAGGTTTCTGAACCTCAGGTTTAGCTTCGGGCTTGGGCTGTTCTACGGGTGCAACATCAGGCTTATCTGCCTTCTCAGCAGGCGGAGCGGCTTCCTCAACAGGAGCCTCAACCTTTTCCTCGGGCTGTTTTGTAGGTTCAGTAACAATCTTGGTATCAGCCGTCTTATCAGGTGCAGCCTCTATGACATTCTCCGTTTGGGGAGCATTGACTGCCGTTGATTCTGACTGTTGACTCCATGGGAAATAGTTACCAAGCATATAACCCACCAACAGGGAAATCAGAGAAGCCAAGAGTACTATCACCCATCTCATGCCACCCGTAGGGGTTTCTTCATTTTCTTCATCTTCTTCATCTTCATACTCATCCTCGACAGAAGAATCGTCATCAGATAGTTCTTCGCCAGGCTCTTTTGGCAATACAGGATTGTCTGTGACTGGTTCAGTTGGAACTGCAGGAGTCTCCTGGATTTCCGGAGTTTCCTGAACTTCCGGAATAGTCGAGGTTTCTGGAACTACCGGAGTTTCTGAAATAGCCGGAGTTTCTGACACAACAGGGGCGATAGGCTTCTCAGGAGCGACTGTTGTCCCAATATCTATAGGATCAGGAGCGATGAAATCCACAAGGGGCACCTCAGTCATATCATTCTCACCATCTTCCACTTCAGACGCTTCCTCCTCTTTAGCTTCATTAAAATCCACACCATCATTAAGGACGACGGTCTCAAACTGTGAGAAAGGTTTGTTGACCAATTCCTTCATCAAGGCATCTGGTGTGAAGGTGATTTTGTTATGCCCTTCGATGAGTACACGTTCCCCTGTGTTCACATTAACGCTTTCACGGGATTCCACATCGATGATCTTAAAGATTCCAAGCCCTTTCACCTTGACCATCTTTTCCCGCTCCAAAGCCTCACGAATGGTATCAAACATCATGTTGATGAAGAGCATAGCCTCTTTCTTGCTCAGACCGTTCTGAGCAATCAGTTTACTGGCAATTTCCTGAATCGTAACCTTTCCCATCACTCATCTCCTCCATTCTTTATCTGTTCCTTCCAATTCGCATTCGGCTTGAAGTTCAGCACCAGTTTGGGCGGAACGAGCATCCGCTGACCTGTCGACGGATTCACCATCACACGTTCCATCTTCTTCTTGACCTCAAAAGTTCCGAATGACGGAACGAGCACCATGTTGCCTTCCTGGAAGATATCTCCCATCGTCTCAACGATCACATTGACCATCTTCTGCGTATCCTCGGGCGAATAGCCCGTCTGCTCCGCTAATTCCAAAATATAATCTTTATTAGTCATAATCACAGAATGATTGTTGTTCCATATAAATCAAATTCTTCCGAATCGGTGATCAGCACATCATAGAACGTGCCGATAGTCAGTTCCCGTTCTGCAACGGGTATCAACACCTCCGGATCTACCTCTGGCGAACAGAACTCCGTGCGTCCAATATAGTAGTCACCCTCCTGACGGTCGATGATCACCTTCAAGGTCTTGCCCACTTTCTCGGCCTCAAGTTCCTCGCTGATACGCTGTTGGATGCGCATCAACTGATCCAACCGACGCTGCTTCACCTCCTCTGGCACATCATCGTCATAGTGTTGTTCTGAATAGGTGCCTTCCTCTTCAGAGTAGGCAAAAGCGCCCATCCGTTCAAAACGGGCCCACTTGACGAACGTCTTCAATTCCTCAAAGTCCTCCTCCGTCTCTCCTGGGAATCCCACCATCAGCGTAGTACGGATATGAATGCCAGGCACCTCCTTGCGCAGTCGTTCCACCAATTCGTAGGTTTCTTCCTTGGTCGCATGACGCTGCATCCTACTCAGCATATTGTCAGAGATATGCTGGAGGGCGATGTCGAGATACTTACATACGTTAGGCTTCTCCCGCATCACTCGCAAAAGGTCCCAAGGGAAGTGTGTCGGATAGGCATAGTGCAGACGAATCCACGCCACCCCAGGGATATCAGCCATCTGTTCAATCAGTTCGGCTATATGCTGTTTACCATCAATATCAACACCATAATAGGTCAGTTCCTGAGCAATGATATTGAATTCCTTTGTACCCTGCTTCACCAACTGACGCACCTCATCAAGGATCTCCTCCATCGGACGGCTCTTATGGCGGCCCGTAATCAATGGGATGGCGCAATAGGCACAATGACGGTCGCAACCCTCACTGATCTTTATATAGGTATAATGGGGAGGGGTAGTGATTATTCGAGGAAGGAGGAAAGAGGAATGAGGAACGAGATTACCTTGGAGGGAAATATCTGCGTCAGGAGTATTCTCCTTCCTCATTCCTCCTTCCTCATTCCTCGAAATATCTTTCAGCAGGTTCCTATAATTAAACTTCCCATACCACCCATCCACCTCAGGAATCTCCTTCTCGAGGTCGGCGAGATAACGCTCTGAAAGACAGCCCATCACAAAGAGTTTCTCAATCCTACCCTCCGTCTTGGCCTGGACAAACTCAAGAATCGTGTTGATGCTCTCTTCCTTGGCATCGGCAATGAAGCCACAGGTATTCACGACGACGATTTCACCTTGTGGGTCCTCACTGTCATGGGTACAATGATAGCCGTTGGCCTCCATCAGACCCATCAGCCATTCACTGTCCACAAGATTCTTGGAACAACCTAAAGAGATGATATCAATCGTCTTCTTCATTTTAATGTTCAATGTTCAACGTTCAATGTTCAATGTTAAACAGCGAGTCCACAAACTGGCGTTTGTTGAACAGTTGCAAGTCTTCCATCTTCTCGCCGAGGCCGATATACTTCACAGGCACCTTCAACTGGTCGGAGATACCGATGACCACCCCACCCTTGGCTGTGCCGTCGAGTTTGGTGATGGCCAGTGATGTGATCTGTGTGACGGCGGCAAACTGCTTTGCCTGTTCAAAGGCGTTCTGTCCTGTCGAACCGTCGAGCACGAGCATCACCTCGTCAGGGGCCTCAGGCAACACCTTCTTCATCACATCCTTGATCTTCTTCAACTCGTTCATCAGACCAACCTTGTTATGCAGACGACCTGCCGTATCTATCAGCACGACGTCAGCACCATTGGCCTTGGCACTTGAGAGAGTATCAAAAGCCACGCTGGCAGGATCAGACCCCATCTGCTGCTTCACCACAGGCACACCAACCCGTTCACCCCAAATGCAGAGCTGTTCCACAGCTGCAGCGCGGAAGGTATCGGCAGCACCAAGATAGACTTTCTTACCTGCCTGTTTGAACTGCCAGGCCAGTTTGCCGATGGTCGTGGTCTTACCCACACCATTCACACCTACTACTAATATCACATAGGGCTTATGGTCGCCGGGCAGATCCCAGTTGTCCTGGTCTTCCGTATTGTTCTCAGCCAGCAGGGCAGCAATCTCATCACGTAGGATGCCGTTCAGTTCCGATGTACTCACATACTTGTCACGGGCCACACGCTCCTCAATCCTCTGAATGATCTTCAGCGTTGTGTCCACACCCACGTCAGAGGTGATCAGCACCTCCTCGAGATTATCAAGCACGTCGTCATCAACTTTTGATTTTCCTGCAACGGCACGTGCCAACTTATCAAACACACTCGTCTTGGTCTTCTCCAAACCCTTGTCGAGCGTCTCTTTTTTGTCCTTATTAAAAAAGCCGAATATTCCCATATCTCTCTAATTAACGATGCAAAGATAATATATTTTACCGACATGCACAAAAAAAGAGGCTGCAAAATGACCTGCAGCCCCAATTTTTATGAAAAATGAAATGATTAGTTCTTGAAGAAGTCCTTGACGGCCTCGTTGGGAACCATCTGCTCGTCGAAGATGTAAGCACCAGTCTTGGGGCTCTTCACCATCTTGATAACCTTTGTGTAAGCGCGACCATCCTTTGAGCCTTCATGGAGGGTAGCAACGGTTTTCTTTGCCATAATCTATAAACTATAAACTGTAAACTATAAACTATAAACCCATTACTTAATCTCCTTGTGAAGTGTCATCTTCTTCAGGATGGGATTGTACTTCATCAGTTCCATACGCTCAGGCGTATTCTTACGGTTCTTGGTGGTGATGTAGCGGCTGGTGCCGGGCAGACCACTGTTCTTCTGCTCAGTGCACTCCAGAATCACCTGAACGCGATTTCCTTTTGCTTTCTTGCTTGCCATTGTATTGTTCCTCCTTATTATTAGTTCTCAACATTACCCCAGGCAATGACGTTCTTCTCGAGCTCGTTCCAATTCAGATAGCCCTTGTCGACGGCCTGACGGATGGCTGCATCCAGTCCCACCTTGTTAATCATACGGAGACCGGCAGCACTGATCTTCAGTCTGATCCAGCAGTTCTCTTCTACCCAGTAGAACTTCTTGCTGAAGAGGTTGACATCAAAGCTTCTCTTGGTGTGGTGCTTTGAGTGAGACACATTGCAACCTATCTGTGCCTTCTTTCCTGTAATTTGACAAATCTTAGACATTTCTATCTACTTTTTACTTGTGATTTACACTTACTTATTCCAAACAGGGTGCAAAGGTACACATTTT
>CACYQO010000039.1 GCA_902776545.1 uncultured Prevotellaceae bacterium
TGATAGCCGTCATCATTGGAAATAAGTAGTAAAGGTCGTTTAATTTCCATAAAATATCAATGATTTGACTGCAAAATTACGAAAAAAGGTTTAAATGAAAGGGATTTCTCGACGGAAATTAGTAACTTTGTGCCCAAATTTCTCTATTTATATCAATTAAAGTTAGATAATTAGAATTAAGATGGGAAAAATCATCGCATTAGCAAACCAGAAGGGCGGCGTGGGAAAGACGACAACCACCATTAACCTGGCAGCCTCACTCGCCACGTTGGAAAAGACCGTCTTGGTAGTAGACGCAGACCCGCAGGCCAACGCCTCCAGCGGACTGGGTGTCGACATCACGGAAGTGGAAAGCTCCATTTACGAATGTATCATCAATAAGACCGACGTCAGAGATGCCATCTATACGACCGACATCGACGGGCTGGACATCATCGCCAGCCACATTGACCTGGTGGGCGCAGAGATTGAGATGCTGAACATGGATAACAGAGAGAGAGTGCTGAAGAATGTGCTCGCACCCGTGCAGAATGATTACGACTACATCCTCATCGACTGTTCGCCGTCGCTGGGCCTCATCACCGTCAATGCGCTGACCGCTGCCGACTCGGTGATCATACCCGTGCAGTGTGAGTACTTCGCCCTCGAAGGCATCAGCAAACTGCTCAACACGATCAAGATCATCAAGAACAAGCTGAACCCACAGTTGGAGATCGAGGGATTCCTGCTGACGATGTACGACAGTCGCCTCAGACTGGCCAACCAGATCTACGACGAAGTGAAGCGCCACTTCCAGGAGCTGGTGTTCAAGACCGTCATCCAGCGTAACGTGAAACTGTCAGAGAGTCCAAGCCACGGTCTGCCCGTCATCCTTTACGATGCAGACTCCACCGGCGCGAAGAACCACCTCGCCCTGGCACAAGAAATCATCCACAAGAATAAGTGAGAAGTGAAAAGTGAGAAGTGAAAAGTGAAAAGTGAAAAGTGAAAAGTGAGAAGTGAAAAGTGAAAAGTAACTATGGCTGTTAAAAAGAAATACGACCGTAATGTCCTTGGACGCGGACTGGACAATATAGGCACAGGGAAAGGTCGCGGACTCGACGCCCTGATAGACACGGGTGATGTCCACGCCCAAGGCTCGTCCAACCTGAACGAGATTCCCCTGAGCATGATCTCTCCCAATCCCAACCAACCACGAACGGACTTCGATGAAGCAGCGCTGAACGAACTGGCCGCCAGCATCCGTGAGATTGGACTCGTCACGCCCATCACCCTCAGGCAGATGGGAGAGAACGAATATCAGATCATTGCCGGTGAGCGTCGTTGGAGAGCGGCCACACTGGCTGGCCTCACCACCCTCCCCGCCTATATCCGTACGGCGGAAGACGAGAAGGTGATGGAGATGGCACTCGTGGAGAACATCCAGCGTGAGGACCTGAACCCCATCGAGATCGCCTTGGCATATCAGCATCTGTCGGAAACGACGGGGATGACACAGGAACGGATCTCCACCCGTGTGGGCAAGAGCCGTACGTCGATCACCAACTATATGCGTCTGCTGAAACTGCCCGCACAGATACAGATTGCGCTGAAGAACAAAGACATCGACATGGGTCACGCCCGTGCACTGCTGTCCATCGACAGTCCGTCGACACAGCTCAAGCTGTTCAAGGAAGTGCAGCGTAACGGCTACTCCGTGAGAAAGGTGGAGGAGATGGTGCAGAAGCTGAAAAACGGCGAGAGCGTCCAGGCCGTCAAGAAGTCTGACTCGCAGCTGTCGCTGGAATACAGCATCCTGCGCGACCGACTGTCAGACCTCTTCAAGGTGAAGGTACAGATGACCTGCTCGCCCCAAGGCAAGGGCAAGATCAGCATCCCGTTCGCCAATGAGGACGAATTGGAGCACGTCATGAACATCATTGATAAAATCAAGAACTGATTGAGAGGTGAGAGGTAAGAGGTGAGAGGTAAGAGAATACATATCATATTCTGCCTCCTGCTGATGGTAGTAGGGAGCCAACAGGCCAAGGCACAGGACCGTCTTGATGACGACAGCCTGAATGTCACCAAGTTCGACAATAACTCCGTCGTCGTAGACACGACCTTCAGCAAGAAGGAGATGAAACAAGACTGGTCTACGTGGCGACCTGATCCCAAGCGGGCCCTGTGGCTCGCGCTCGTCATCCCCGGAGGGGGACAGATTTACAACCGCAAATATTGGAAACTGCCGCTCGTGTATGGCGGATTCATCGGCTGTATGTATGCGATGAACTGGAACAACACGATGTATAAGGACTACTCCCAGGCCTATATAGACCTGATGGACAACGATCCCAGCACGCAGAGTTACAACCAGTTTCTGCATCTGGGTACGAAGATCACCACTGAGGCCGACAAAAAGCGGTATGAGGACATCTTCAGGAAGCGAAAGGATAAATACAGACGCTGGCGCGACCTGAGTTTCTTCGTGATGTTAGGAGTCTATGCGCTGTCGGTCATCGATGCCTACGTGGATGCAGAGTTGTCCGTGTTTGACATATCCGACGACCTGAGTCTGAAGGTGGAACCGACAATTATCAACAATCGCTCGTCCAGCAATCCGCTGGATGCATCGTCGGTAGGACTGCAATGCAGCCTAAACTTTTGAAGTGAGAAGTGAAAAGTGAGAAGTGAAAAGTGAAAAGTAAAAGCAAAACCAGATAAAGAATGAAGAAAAAACTGATGATCATCCTCGTTGCCGCTTTCCTCGGAGGAAGCCTCGGCCTGAATGCCCAAGTGGTAAACACTGACGTTCCGACAGAAGAAGAGGTCGAAGAAGAAAGCGGAGGCGAAGAAGATGAAGGGGAAGAAGGAGAATACGAGGAAGGAAACGCTGAGGAGCTGAGCGAAGACGAGTTTGCCGTCACCGACCAGGAGGGCAATGAGGAAGTCATCGAGTTTCCTGAGGCTATGACCTATGACCTCGACAGCCTTCTCAACCTCTATACGTCGAAAACATATCTGTCGCCTGGCGACTGCGAGATGAAGAACGAGAACCCCACGTTCCCGAAGGAGGTGTATATCGAACGGCTCAGCCGCATCCCCTCGGTGATGGAACTGACATATAATGACATTGTACAGCGGTTCATCGACCGCTACAGCGGACGACTGCGCTATTCCGTCAGTTACATGCTGGGCGCAGCCAACTTCTACCTCCCCATCTTTGAAGAAGCCTTAGAGGCCTATCAGCTGCCCCTCGAACTGAAATACCTGCCCATCATCGAATCGGCCCTGAATCCGAAGGCCGTCTCAAGGGCTGGTGCCACTGGACTCTGGCAGTTTATGCTGAGCACGGGCAAGCAGTATGGTCTGGAGGTCAACTCCCTCGTTGATGAGCGTCGTGATCCCGTGAAGTCGTCTTATGCCGCAGCACGCTATCTGCGTGACCTTTACAAGGTCTTCGGTGACTGGAACCTGGTGATTGCCGCCTATAACTGCGGACCCGAGAACATCAACAAGGCCATCCACCGTGCCAATGCCAATGCGGCCAAGACGGCCAATGCACAGACGGGCGAGACGCAGGCCATCAATAAGGACTACTGGCACATCTATCCCTATCTGCCGGCAGAAACCCGCGGCTATGTGCCTGCCTTCATCGCAGCCAACTACATCATGACTTATTATTGTGATCACTTCATCTGTCCGATGACCACCCGTCTGCCGGCACAGAGTGACACCGTGATGGTGCGCCGTGATGTGCATCTGGAACAGATTGCAGGCGTCATCGGTACGGATGCCGACCTGTTGCGCTCGCTGAATCCTGAATACCGGCGTGACATCGTGCCAGGCAACACCAAGCCCTGTGCCATCCGTATGCCAATGGCCGATACGGGCAAGTTCATCGATAATGAAGACTCGATCTATAATTACCGTGTCAGTGAACTGTTGACGAAGCGTCTGGTGGTGGATGTCAATGATGATGTGCCCACCTTCTCCCGCAAACGTGGTTCTTATAGCCGGAGGAGTGGACGTTACAGCCGTCGTTCTGCCCGCAATTCGCGTCGCGGATCCAGGGCAACGAGATCGTCAAGGTCGGGAGGTAGCAGTTCTGTGACCATCCAGCGTGGACAGACTTTGTCGGAGATTGCCAAGCGCAATGGCACCACCGTTGCCAAGCTCCGCCAACTGAACGGTATCAAGGGTAACAACATTCGTGCCGGAAAGAAGCTGAGAGTCAAGTGAGGAGTGAAAAGTGAGAAGTGAGGAGTGAAAAGTGAAAAGTGAAGAGTGAAGAGTGAAAAGTGAAAGGGTGAAAGCTTATGGCAGAGGAAGATCTTAGACTACAGGAAGAGGCTGATGACAAGATCATCAACGAGGCGTTTGAGAAACTGTTGAACGACTATATAAAGTCGCGCCATCGTAAGAAAGTAGACCTCATTACTAAGGCCTTCAACTTTGCACGCCAAGCCCATAAAGGGGTTCGCCGCCTCTCTGGCGAGCCTTATATCATGCACCCCATCGCCGTTGCACAGATTGCGTGTTCAGAGATCGGACTGGGTTCGACGAGTATCTGCTCAGCCCTGTTGCACGATGTCGTGGAAGACACGGACTACACCGTTGAGGATATCGAGAACATCTTCGGTTCGAAAATTGCACAGATCGTCGACGGACTGACGAAGATCAGCGGCGGCATCTTCGGTGAGCAGGCCTCAGCCCAGGCAGAAAACTTCAAGAAACTGCTGCTGACGATGAGCGACGATATCCGCGTGATCCTCATCAAGATCTGCGACCGTCTGCACAATATGCGCACTCTGGACTCCCAGCCCGCCAACAAACAATACAAGATTGCAGGTGAGACGCTCTATATCTATGCGCCATTGGCCAATCGTTTGGGACTGAACAAAATTAAGTCGGAACTGGAGAATCTCAGCTTCAAATTCGAGCATCCTAACGAATTTGCCAATATCGAGAGCAAACTGAAGTCTACCCACGCCTCCCGTCACGAACTCTTCGACCAATTCACGGCTCCCATCAAGGCCTCTTTAGAGAAGATGGGCATCCAGTATGAGATTAAGGAACGCGTGAAGACCCCCTACTCCATCTGGAACAAGATGCAGAACAAGCACGTCACCTTCGAGGAAATCTATGATATCCTGGCCGTGCGCATCATCTTTACTCCCAAGGTCAGGGAAGAAGAAATCAACGAGTGTTTCAAGATCTACGTGGCCATCTCACAGATCTACAAGTCACATCCGGACCGTCTGCGCGACTGGCTTTCACAACCCAAGGCCAATGGCTATCAAGCCCTGCACGTCACGCTGATGTCGAAGCAAGGCCGATGGATAGAGGTGCAGATACGTTCAGACCGTATGGATGAGGTGGCAGAACAAGGATTTGCCGCCCATTGGAAATACAAGGACGGCGTGGAAGAGGAATACACGGAGGACGAGAACGAACTGAACGACTGGCTGCGCACCATCAAGGAAATCCTCGACGATCCCCAGCCAGATGCAATGGACTTCCTCGACACCATCAAGCTGAACCTCTTTGCTAGCGAGATATTCGTATTCACCCCGAAGGGAGAGATCCGCACGCTGCCAGCCGACTGTACGGCCCTCGACTTTGCCTTCTCCATCCACACTTTCCTCGGCAGCCATTGTATCGGTGCAAAGGTGAACCATAAGCTGGTGCCCCTGAGCCATAAGCTGCAGAGCGGAGACCAGGTGGAGATTCTCACATCAAAGTCACAACACGTCAGTCCAGCGTGGATCAACTTCGTCTCCACAGCCAAGGCAAAGGCGAAGATTCAGGCCATTCTGCGTCGCGACAACAGAGAGGTGCAGCGTAGAGGCGAGGAGATCCTGAATGCCTTCCTTGAGAAGAACCACCACGAACCCAGCCTCGCGCTGGCAGACCGTCTGGCAGAGTTCCACGCCTACAGCAAGCGTAATGAGTTCTATCAGGCCCTCGGTGAGAAGATTGTCATCTTGGGCGACAAGGACCTTGACGAACTCAGCGGCAAGAACAAGAATGCGGAAAGCAGCGGCTGGCTCAAGTATGTGCCCTTCGTCGGAAAGAAAAAGAAAGAAGAGGAGCCTAAACAGGAGCTTTTCATCGTGCCGGAGAAGTTCAATCGCAAGAAGCCCATCTATATCAGCGAGGAGAACATCAACCAATATAAGTTCGCCAACTGCTGTCACCCCATCCCTGGCGATGACGCATTGGGCTATATCAACAACAAGAACCAAATTGAGATCCACAAGCGTAATTGTCCTGTGGCAGCCAAACTCAAGACCAGTTTCGGCAACCGTATCCTCGATATCAAATGGGACATGCACAAGATCCTCTACTTCGATGCAACCCTGCGACTGGGAGGTATCGACCGTGTGGGTATGCTGAATGAGATCACCCAGATCATCTCTTCGCAGATGAACGTGAACATCCACAAGGTAATCATTACCTGTGAGGATGGTATCTTCGACGGCAGCATTGAGCTGCGTGTGCACGACCGTGATGATGTGAAGACCATCGTCAGCAATCTCAAATCCGTCGCCGACCTGAAGGAAATATCAGAAATTCTTTAGCGGGCTACGCCCTAAATGATAAATGAAAAATGATAAATGATAAATTTGCGAACGCATGAAGGCAATCATAAGTAGGTACAATCGAAGAATGGCGATGATATGTTTATCATTCATCATTTGTCATTTATCATTTAGCGAAGCGCAAGCCGCAGGGAAGTATGATAACCCAGACACCATCGTTGTAGCCAGAGACGGCACGGGAGAGTTCCGTACTGTGGACGAAGCCATCGAGGTGTGCCGAGCCTTTATGGACTATCACAAAGTCATTTATATTAAGAAAGGTACGTATAAGGAGAAGCTTATCGTCCCTTCATGGCTGCAGAACATCGAACTCTGTGGTGAGGATGCTGAGCAGACCATCATTACCTACGACGACCACGCGAACATCAAAGTGCTCTTAGGCACAGCAGAGCCACGCTTGCAGGCGATGGGCACCTTCCGTACTTATACCCTGAAGATCGAGGGAAACTACATCACCCTGAAGAACCTGACCATCGAGAATAACTCTGCACGTCTGGGACAGGCCGTCTCTCTCCATACAGAAGGGGATCGTATCCAAGTCATCAACTGTCGCATTATCGGCCATCAGGATACCATCTACACAGGTGTGGCTGGCACAAGGCTATGGTTCAAAGGCTGTTATATCTGCGGAACGACGGACTTCATCTTCGGCCCAAGTATCGCTTGGTTCGAGGATTGCACCATTGAGAGCCTCATCAACAGCTATGTGACGGCTGCCTCAACACCCAAGGATCAGCCTTATGGATATGTCTTCAACAACTGTCGCCTGATTGCTGCGGAAGGTGTGGACAAAGTCTATCTGGGTCGTCCTTGGCGAGACTACGGCTATACGCTCTTTATGAATTGTGACTTAGGGCGACACATCTGTCCTGAGGGCTGGCACCATTGGGAGAAACAAAGAGAACAGACCGCCCGTTATCTGGAATACAACAATCGAGGCGAAGGGGCACAACCACAACAGCGTGTCAGCTGGAGCCGTCAGCTTACGAAAAAAGAAGCGGCAACCATCACACCAGAAAAGGTCTTCACCCTTCAGGATAGCTGGTTGCCGGATAGTTTCTAAATCAATCGGATCAGACTATTGCAGATAGTCGAGTTGCTTCCTCAAGGACTGCAACTCCGAACGGATGCTGATGAGTGACTCGAGCACATCGGCCTTCTTATCCACACCCGTACGATTGGCATTGATCATCTTCTTGGCAGCGGCAATCTTGAAACCGCGAACCTTCACCAGATTATGAATCAGGCGAACCTGCTCAATATCCTTCTCCGTATACTGGCGGACTTTCGATGTTTCGCTGACTTTCGGCTTCAGGAAAGCAAACTCCTGCTCCCAATAGCGAAGTGTACTCTCGTTCAAGTCAAACATCTGTGCGACTTCTCCGATGGAGTAGTACAACTTGAGGTTCTTGTTCAGATTCAATGCCATATTATTTACGATTTACGGATTTACGATTTACGGACTTAGAGATTAGCCAACTCTATCACCTTATCCATAGCGGCAGATAGGCCGTCAACGTTCTTTCCGCCTGCAGAGGCAAAGTGAGGCTGTCCGCCGCCACCACCCTGCATCAGTTTGGCAGCCTCACGAACCAGCTGTCCTGCGTTAAGGCCGTGATCTTTCACCAAATCATCACTGAGCATCACATTCAACGTCGGCTTGTTCTCGAAGACACTACCAATCACACAGAGCAGATTCTCAGGATGACGCTCGCGAACCTTGAACACCAGGTCCTTGGCGACATTCGGCATCATCATTGTCTTTGCTGTCACAACCGTCACGCCATTGATAACGCGAGCCTTCTCCAGCAATTCCATCGAGACATTATACACGCGTTGAGCCTGGAACGCTTCAATATCCTTCTTCATCGAGTCGTGCTCCTCGATATACTTGCCAATCACGCCTTGCAGGTCCTTCGCGTTATTGAAGAATGAGCGGATGGCCTTCAGCACATCCTCTGTCTTGTAAAGGAGTTCCTCGCACTCACGACCAGTCTTGGCCTCGATACGACGGATACCTGCTGCGACAGAGCTCTCAGAGACAATCTTGAAGAAGCCGATCTTACCTGTAGCCTTAGCGTGGATACCGCCACAGAACTCACACGACGGGCCAAAGCAGACCACGCGCACCTTATCGCCATATTTCTCGCCAAAGAGGGCGATGGCACCAATTTTCTTTGCCTCCTCGAAGGGCAGTTCGCGATACTCCTCGAGAGGAATATCCGCACGAATCATCTGATTGACCAAACGTTCTACCTGACGGATCTCGTCGTCCGTCACTTTCTGGAAGTGTGAGAAGTCGAAACGCAGGGTGTCTGGCGAGACGAACGAACCCTTCTGCTCCACATGTTCGCCCAGAATCTGCCTCAAGGCATAGTCGAGCAGGTGGGTAGCCGTATGGTTGGCGGCAGAGGCCTCGCGCTTGTTCGTATCCACACAAGCCATAAACTGGGCTGTGGGATCCTTCGGCAACTGCTTGACGATATGCACCGTCTGATTGTTCTCACGCTTGGAGTCGATGATCTCAATGGTCTCTGCCTCGTTGCAGATGACGCCACAGTCACCTACCTGACCACCCATCTCGCCATAGAACGGGGTATTATCGAGTACGAGTTCATAAAACTCTATCTTCTTCTGCGTCACCTTACGATAGCGGAGGATATGACAATCGTATTCCGAATAGTCGTAGCCCACGAACTGCTGCTCACCCTGGGCAAGTTCCACCCAGTCTGAATTCTCGACGGCAGCGGCATTACGGGCACGTTCCTTCTGCTTCTGCATCTCGACATTAAACTGCTCTTCGTTGACGGTAAAGCCGTTCTCACGACAGATCAGCTCTGTCAGATCGAGGGGGAAGCCGTAGGTATCGAAGAGGCGGAAAGCCTGGACACCGTCGAGCTCCGTCTGACCGTCGGCCTTCATCTTATCCATCGCATCGCTGAGCATGCCGATACCCTTGTCAAGGGTACGCAGGAAAGCATCTTCCTCTTCCTTCATCACCTTCGAGATCAGTTGCTGCTGGGCCTTCAGTTCTGGGAAGGCCTCACCCATCTCAGCTACGAGCGTGGGTACGAGTTTATAAAGGAATGACTCTTTCTGGCCAAGGAACGTATAGGCGTAGCGGACGGCTCTTCTCAAAATTCGGCGAATCACATAGCCTGCCTTCGCATTCGAGGGCAGCTGGCCATCGGCGATGGAGAACGAAACAGCACGCAGATGGTCTGCACAGACACGCATGGCGACGTTGATATCGTCCTGCTCCTTGCTGACCTCACCCTCTTCAAAAGTGGTGTACTTCAGGCCTGTGATCTGCTCCTGAGCCTTGATGATCGGCTGGAAAATGTCGGTATCATAGTTTGAGTGCTTACCCTGAAGCATGCGGACGAGGCGCTCAAAGCCCATACCTGTATCGATGACATTCATGCTCAGCTTCTCCAAGGAGCCGTCGGCTTTGCGGTTGAACTGCATAAACACAAGATTCCAGATCTCAATCACCTGCGGATCGTCCTGATTCACCAGTTCGCGGCCACTCTTGCCAGAGGCCTTGCGCTGCTCTGGAGTACGGCTATCCACGTGGATCTCTGAGCAAGGACCGCAGGGACCAGTGTCGCCCATCTCCCAGAAGTTGTCATGCTTGTTGCCGTTGATGATATGATCCTCAGGCACGTGCTTGGCCCAATATTTCGCAGCCTCATCGTCGCGAGGGATATTTTCCTCAGGCGAACCCTCGAAGACCGTCACGTAGAGATCCTCAGGATTCAGCTTCAGCACATCTACCAGATACTCCCAGGCCATATCAATGGCGCCCTCCTTGAAGTAGTCGCCAAACGACCAGTTGCCGAGCATCTCGAACATGGTGTGGTGGTACGTGTCGTGTCCCACCTCCTCCAGGTCGTTATGCTTGCCTGAGACACGGAGACACTTCTGGGTGTCTGCCCTGCGGCGCGGCTCCGGATCACGGGTGCCGAGGATGATATCTTTCCATTGGTTCATACCTGCGTTGGTAAACATCAGCGTGGGGTCATCCTTGATGACCATAGGTGCTGAGGGCACGATGGCGTGCTGCTTTGACTCGAAGAATTTCTTGAATGAGTCGCGAATTTCGTTTGCTGTCATTGTCGTATTTGTTTTCTTAATTGGCTGCAAAATTACAAAATTATTCTGAAACAGCCAAAACTATCGCCGAATTCTTATTTAAAATATGTATAGCACGCAAAAGACAGCAGGAACCGTTTTTGATAATAAATATTTACACCGCATGATTGCATGGGGCGGACTGGGACTTTACAGGCACTAAAGTGGGAGTTTAGATAGGGTAAACTCCGACTTTAGTTAGGGGAAAGTCCCAATTTCAAGGCAGTAAAGTCAGAGGCCGCATAACCCTTTGACTATCAATATTTTACGAATAATCCAAGAAATTACGAAATTTTCAAACAAAATCACCCTCTCAAAAAGTCTTTGAAAAAGAATTTCGCAGGAAAATTGGCGGATTCAAAATTTTTTTGTACCTTTGCAGCAGAAAAGCTAAAGACCAGGAAGAGAATGGACGACGAGATAAAAGAAGACAGCGGTGAGTACCAGCTGTCTGAGAGCCCAGAACAGCAGGAGTCGGAGAGCCAGCAGGAAGGCCACTCCGACTATAAACCCGTGAACCGCTTCGATGCCGCAGCCGTGCATCATCTGAGCGGCATGTATCAGAATTGGTTCCTCGATTATGCCAGCTACAGCATCCTCGACCGCGCCGTGCCCCATCTGGAGGACGGCCTGAAACCCGTGCAGCGCCGCATCCTTCACTCGATGAAACGTATGGACGACGGCAGATATAATAAGGTGGCGAACATCGTGGGCCACACGATGCAGTTCCATCCTCACGGCGACGCCTCCATCGGCGATGCCCTCGTGCAGCTGGGACAGAAGGAACTGCTCATCGACACGCAAGGAAACTGGGGAAACATCCTGACGGGTTCCTCAGCCGCAGCTCCACGATATATCGAGGCCAGACTGTCGAAATTCGCCCTCGACACCGTCTTCAACCCCAAGACGACGGAGTGGAAGATGTCGTACGACGGACGTAATAAGGAGCCCATCACCCTGCCTGTGAAGTATCCGCTACTGCTGGCCCAGGGCGCAGAAGGTATCGCCGTAGGACTCTCCACGAAGATCCTGCCCCATAACTTCTGCGAGATCTGCGACGCAGCCATCAGCTATCTGCACGACCAGCCCTTCCAACTATACCCAGACTTCCCCACCTCTGGCAGCATCGACGTGTCGAAATACAACGACGGCCAGCGAGGCGGCTCCGTCAAGGTGAGGGCGAAGATCGAGAAGGTAGACCAGAAGACGCTTGTCATCCGTGAGATTCCCTTCTCGAAGACCTCTGAGACGCTGCAGGACTCCATCGTCAAAGCCGTAGAGAAAGGTAAGATCAAGGCCCGTAAGGTGGAAGATCTGACGGCGGCCAACGTCGAGATACAGGTGCATCTCGCCCCAGGCGTCTCGTCAGACAAGACCATCGACGCCCTCTATGCCTTCACAGACTGCGAGATCAGCATCTCGCCCAACTGCTGTGTGATTGAGGACAACAAACCTAAGTTCCTGACTGTCAGCGATGTGCTGCGCCACAGCGTAGACCGTACGAAGGACCTCATTCGCCAAGAACTCGAAATCCGCAAAGGTGAGCTCTTGGAACAGTTGCACTTCCAGTCGCTGGAGAAGATTTTCATCGAAGAGCGCATCTATAAGGATAAGAAGTTCGAGCAGGCGCCCACCATCGACACCGTCTGCGAGCATATCGACGAGCGACTGACGCCCTACTACCCCACGTTCATCCGTGAGGTGACCAAGGACGACATCCTCAAACTGCTGGAAATCAAGATGCAGCGCATCCTGAAATTCAATAAGGATAAGGCCGAAGAGCTGATGGCCCGTCTGAAGGCAGAAATTGAGGAGATAGACCGCGACCTGGCAAACCTTGTGGAGGTGACGGCCAACTGGTTCCAGTTCCTCAAAGACAAATACGGCAAGGACCATCCGCGACTGACGGAAATCCGCAATTTCGATACCATCGAGGCCTCGAAGGTGGCCGAAGCCAACCAGAAACTCTACATCAACCGTACGGACGGCTTCATCGGCACAGGTCTGAAGAAAGATGAGTTCGTCTGCAACTGCTCCGATATCGATGACATCATCATCTTCTACAAAGACGGTAAATACAAGGTTATCCGCGTGGCGGAGAAGGTGTTTGTAGGCAAAAACGTGCTCTATCTCGACGTATTCAAGAAGAACGACGCCCGCACGACCTATAATGCCGTCTATCGCGACGGTAAGAAGGGCAACTGCTTCATCAAGCGTTTCAACGTGACGACGATGACGCGCGATAAGGAGTATGATCTGACGCAAGGCACGCCTGGCTCGAAGGTGATGTACTTCAGTGCCAACCCCAACGGTGAGGCAGAAATCATCAAGGTGACGCTCGAACCCAATCCGAAACTCAGGAAAATCTTTGTCGACAAGGACTTCTCAGAGGTGATGATCAAGGGCCGCACGTCAAAAGGCAATCTGCTGACGAAGTTCCCTGTGCATCGCATCGGCCTGAAGAGTCACGGACACTCGACACTCGGCGGACGAAAGGTGTGGTATGATCCAGACGTCAACCGTCTGAACTACGACGAGCACGGACGACTGTTGGGTGAGTTCTTCGACAACGACCAGATTCTCGTTGTACTGAAGAACGGCGAGTGCTACCTCACGAACTTCGATCTGAACAACCATTTCGAGGAGAATATCCTCCGAATAGAGAAATACGACTCATCGAAAGTGTGGACTGCCATCCTCTACGATGCTGATAATCAGGGCTATCCATACTTGAAGCGTTTCCTGATGGACGCCACGAAAAAAAAGCAGAACTGGCTCTCAGACAATCCCGTCTCGCAGCTCATTTTGTTGACAGATACCGTCTATCCGCTCATCAAGGTGACTTACGGAGGCGTCGACGAGTTCAGGGGATCGGAAGAAATCGACGCAGAGCAGTTCATCGCCGTCAAGGGATACAAGGCAAAAGGTAAACGCCTGACTACCTGGCAGATAGCCAGCATCGAGGAGTTGGAGCCTGTGCGTTTCCCTGAAGAGCCAGAGGAGCCAGACAATTCAGAGTATTCAGAAGACTCCGATGACTCCGATGATTCAGATCTCCCAACGCCCTCCGAAGAGGCCCCAGCCCCTCGAAACAACCAGCCACAGAAAGAATTAAGCCTCTTCGACGATGAAGAATAAACTCCTGATACTGTTCCTCGCTTTGGTTCCGCTGTGTGCCGTCGCCCAGGAATCCACCTCCGCCAACATCATCGGCGTGGGTTCTTCCAGGATTCTCGACACTTACATCAATCAGGAGAAATTCTCCGGCATCGGCTTCACCTATTTATATATTAAGGAACGCGCGAAGGAAGGCAAGAAGTGGAACAGTGTCATCGAACATGAGCTGGATATCTCGAGCACCAAGGACAGGAGCAAAGACAACCAGATGATAGAGGGCGACTACAACCTCTACTGGGGCAGATACCGTCATTGGCAGCTCTTCGCTGACCGCCTTCTGTTGCAGGCAGGCGGACTCGCCAATGCCAATCTGGGCTTTCTCTACGATATGACCGCCTCGAACAATCCTGCTCAGGCCCGCCTCAGCTTGAATCTCATGCCTGCAGCCATCGCCACCTACCATTTCCCCCTCTTCGGAAAGCAGTTCGCCCTGCGTTATGAACTGAACGTGCCGCTCGTGGGCGTGATGTTCAGCCCTAACTACGGACAGTCGTACTACGAGATCTTCAATCGCGGGAACTACGATCACAACATCGTCCCCACCACTTTCGTCAGCGCACCCACCTTCCGTCAGATGCTGTCGCTTGACTGGCGGACAAACGACAGATGGTCGTTACGCATCGGCTATCTCGGAAACTACCAGCAGGCAGAAGTCAACAACCTGAAGCAGCACATCTATGCCCATCGCGTGATGATCGGCATCGTCTGCCACTTCCCAAACAGCCTCCGCCCATGAGAAAGTTCGTTATCTTGTTCCTTCTGCCCCTGTTCGCCTTCTCGGCCTGCGTCAACGAAGAGGAATTCCCTGATACGGCTCAGGGAAACTTTGAGGCCCTGTGGAAGATTATCGATGAGCACTACTGCTTCTTCGACTATAAGCAGCATGAATACGGCCTCGACTGGAACGCTATATACAATATATATAAGGTACGCGCGAGTGAAGAAGCCAATAAGTACCAGCTGTTCGAGGTGTTCACGGACATGCTCAGCGAACTGCGTGACGGCCATGTGAACCTCTATTCATCGTTTGACAACGGCCGTTATTGGCGCTGGCACGAGGACTATCCGACTAATTTCAGCGACACACTCCAACGCAAATACCTCGACACAGACTATCACATCGCATCCGGTATGCGCTATCGCATCCTCGACGATAATATCGGCTATGCATACTACGGCAGCTTCACAAATCCCGTTAGCGACAGCGGTCTGAACGAGATCCTGCGTTACTTCGCCTTCTGTAACGGAATCATCATCGACATCCGCGAGAATGGTGGCGGTGACCTCACCAATGCGGAAAAGCTCGCAGCACGATTCTGCAACGAGAAGACACTGGTGGGTTACCTGCAGCATAAGACAGGAAAGGGTCACAACGACTTCTCGGACTTGGAGCCGCAATACATCGAGCCATCTTCGAATCTCAGATGGCAGAAGAAGGTGGTCGTACTGACCAACCGAGGGGTGTTCAGCGCAGCCAACGACTTCGTCAAGTATATGAAGTGCTTCCCAATGGTGAAAATCGTGGGCGACCAGACAGGAGGAGGTGCCGGCATGCCCTATACCAACACCCTGCCCAACGGATGGACAGTCCGCTTCTCGGCTTGTCCTTCCTATGACAAGGACCGTCAACAGGTAGAGTTCGGAATAGCCCCAGACTATTTTGTCAGTCAGACTGACGATGATTTCCGTCAAGGAAAAGATACGTTGATAGAATTTGCACGAAAACTTTTGGTGGAATGAGAAATTATTCGTATCTTTGCACACGTTTTAGGCCTAAGGGCACTATGACAGAGCGTTCTTTCGCGCCTGTGGCGGAATTGGTAGACGCGCCAGACTTAGGATCTGGTGTCTCACGACGTGCAGGTTCGAGTCCTGTCAGGCGCACAAGACATAAGAAATGGGCAAAAATGGTTATTTGACATACCAAAAACATGCTATTTTGATAGAAAATTGCAGTTTCTGATAAAAAAAATTAAAATTTTCTTGCATGTTTAAAAATAATTGCCTAACTTTGTCACCGATTTATGTGAATATATATATGCGTGAGTACAAGTAATAAAATGTTTAATTATAATTTTAAGTTCAAATGAAAAAGAAATTTATCAATGGTTTATTGATGGTAGCAATGGTTTTTGCCACCACATCATCATTTGTTTCTTGCAAGGACAACGTTGACGACGAACTCTCCGACGTCTATGCTAATCTTGGCAAGAAGAGCTCAGAGCTGCAGGGCAAAATTGACAATCTGCAAGGCGAGGTTGGCAATATGCAAGGTAAGATTGGCGATCTTCAAAAACAGATTGACGAGATTGAGCCGATTATCAAAAACGAATTCACCACAATTATCCAGGCAAATGTAGACAGCATCTGCAACGATTACAACACGAAGATTGAGGTCATCAATCAAGATCTTGAGATTATCAACCAGCAGATTACCAATCAATCACTGGCTATTGATGAAATCAATAACAATCTGACCAAAATCAGTAATCGTATTGACATTGTTGGCGATTCTGTGAAAATCTTATGGGGAAATTTCAATATCCTGTGGGAAAAAGTTGACAGCATTTCTGACATCTTGAATGCTTTAGTGAACGGAAATCTCATCACAAGCGTTCGCGTTGAAACCACACGCAATGATGTTTTAGGTATCATCAACACTCCTATTGCAAAAGTTAACGCATTGGCTGCTTACTATGGCACCAACGATTCTGGTATTGAGGAATTCCCCTATAGCGGTTACGACTTCAATGTCGGCGGTAACAGATTTGCTGAGTGGCTTGAGGACTATGAGTTGCCAGATGCTGGTTTCGTTAAATTAGACGAGAGTGACTACATCACAGACGCCTATGCAAACGCTGGCCAGATTTACTTCACCGTAAACTCTACCAATTACAAGAACTTCGACATCAGCGGGATCACCAAGATTCAGATTGAGAACAGTGCTGGTGAGGTTGCTCCTATTCAGCTTAATGTTAGGAAATCATCTGCACGAATCAGCTGGGACTTCGGTCGCGCATTCTTAGAAGAAACTGGAATAGATCCCCAAAACGGTCTCCATGTTGCTGACGCTACTATTAAAGAGGAGAACCTCGATCCTACTAGATTCCAGATTGAGAAGTTTATCAACTTCGAGAAGTTGAAGAGCGAAATCAGAAAGCGTATCGACGACATCCGCAATGTAGAGGGTGAGAGTTCTGATCAGACTGCTTATACCGTAGATAAGGCAAAATTCAAGAACTTTGTCAGAGAGATTGCAAGTCTTGCCTATGGTATCCTCAAGAATGACCTTACTCAGAATGATTTGGCTACCAACATCACCTATTCACCTCAGAGACTGGCATTCTTCGTAGAGAAGGACGGTGAGATGAATAGAATTGCTCAGACCGACATAGACATATTGACCACATCTGTCAAGCCTCTGTCATACAACACTTTCTGGGAGTATGAGAACAACAAGAAGGACAACTGGGTTATTGAGACCGTTCTCGAGAAAGTTATCTCCAGAATCGCTAAGGAGATTAACGAGAGATGGGGTGACGCAGGTGTCAAGGCTAAGATTGTAAAGCTTGACGAGGAAAACAAGGTTGTTTACATTAAGCTGAATGGCAAAACCGAAAAGCTTGTTGTCAAGAATACTGAGTATTGGAGTGATTTGAAGAAGGCTTTGAAAGTCAATGGCGGTTTGGACGCTGTTAACGACAAGCTTGCTAAGCTCTTGAAGACCTACACATTGGGTACTGTTGTTAATAAAGCTGAGAATCGTATCAATGAATATCTGACTAAGGCATCTGACTACCTTACCAACCTGATCAACAAGCACCTCTTCACACGTGCCGTTGCTCCTATCATCATCTTCGAGACTTCTACAGGTGTAGATCGTCTGTGTGAGGGTATGTTCATCAAGAAAGGTACAATGCACGCTTACCTGACTTCAGGAACGATGGAGCTCCTCGTTCCCGCATACAGAAAGTATGTCGCCGTCGAGAAGAACGGTATGCTCTTGGAGTCTGTAGTACTGCCTGGTAACACACTGACCCACGACTTCGACCTGAACGAGACGGGTGACTACAAGATCATTATCAGCTGCGTTGACTACTTTGGTTACGTGGTTACCAAGAAATATAATGTATACGTGAAGTAATTAACATTCGAGAACTAAAAATAATAAGTATAGATATGAAAATGAAGAAAGCAATATTGTCTTGCCTGATGCTGATGGGAGTTCTCTCAGTATCTGCCCAGGAGCAGAAGGGCACGACAGAATATGTCTTCGAGCCGCACTGGTACCTCCAGCTTCAGGGAGGTGCACAGTACACCACGGGTGAGGCCAAATTCGGTGATCTAATTTCACCCACCATCCAGGGAGCTGTCGGCTATCAGTTCTCAAAGAGTGTTGGTGCTCGTCTGGCTGTTAACGCTTGGCAGAGCAAAACAGGTTGGAGAGATGATGCAGGTTTCGCACCTCAGAATTTCAAATTCAGCTATGTTGCTCCTGCTATCGATCTGACATTTGATCTCTCAAATATCATCGCAGGTTTCAACCCCAATCGTAAGGTTAGCTTCGGTGCATTCTTTGGCATCGGCCTAAACTATCGCATGAAGAGCGATGACGCCAAGGCTGCAAAGGATTACATGGACGGCTATGCCTACAAGGATGAGTTCGGATGGACTCCGATGTATGATAACGATGCAACCTTATTCTTTAAGGGACAGGCAGGTCTGACCGCTGACATCCACATTAACGACGCTTGGAGCATCGGTTTGGAGGCAAACTTCAATATGCTGAGCGACCGCTACAACTTCAAGAAGGTTGGTAACCCCGATTCATACTTCAATCTGCTCGCAGGTATCAAGTACAATTTCGGTCCTACCTATTCTACTCGCTTCATCCCGGCTCCAGAGCCCGAGATCCGCTATGTAGAAAAGATTGTGGAGAAGATTGTTGAGGTTCCTGGCCCCGCTCCTGAAGTTGTTGAACCGCTCCGTCGTGATATCTTCTTCGAGATCAATAAGACCATCATCCGCGACTCTGAGAAGCAGAAGGTACAGGATATCGCTGACTACATGAACGCTCATCCGACATCTAAGGTGATGATTACCGGTTATGCTGACGCTGGTACAGGTAACGATCGCATCAACGATCGTCTGGCTAAGGGTCGTGCACAGGTTGTCGTAAAGGTTCTGAAGGAGCAGTACGGAATCGCTGAGAGCCGCATCAGTTGGGATAGCAAGGGTTCACGCGTACAGCCGTTCGCCGAAAATGACCTGAACCGTGTATCAATCTGTATTGCTGAATAATTCAAGAAACAGATAAGACTTCAATGCCCGGTCCCAAAATGGGGCTGGGCTTTTTTAACTTAATATTCAAAAAAAAGAAATGAAGAAAATAATTTGTACTGTCATACTGACAACCTGTTGCTTTCTAAGTGTAAAATCACAGATTGCTGATGGATTCTATCACATTAAAAATACTGTTACGGGAAGAACGATTAGTATCAACGACACAGACCCTTCCAACTACCCTGTTAGTCAGTCTGGCGATGTAAACATGGCAGGTATTAGGACGTATTTTAACTACGACACTGTCGCTGTGAGTCCATCATGTGTCATTTTCGTCAGAAATCTTTCCGGTGGTGGTTACGATTTAGTCGGTCAAGCATCCAGTTTGTACACTATGGCAAACAAAAAGCTTGCCGTTAACTTAATCCCAGCTGCTAACGGCTCATACAAACTTTCCGGAACGGCAAATGGTATTACGAAGGTATTGAGTGATGGTTCTGCGAAAGACGCTGACAGTTGGATGATGAACCGTCTGGTTGAGACGCAAGATTGGTACTTCAGGCCAATCAACACAACTAATGAGTTTATTGCTATAAGACCTGACGTCAAGACAGCAGACGGAGCCTACTATGGAACCATCTATGCGGGATTCAATTTCAGACTGGCTTCACCAGGTATGGTTGCATTCTATGTTAGTAATGCTAGTGGTGCTGGATTTACGATGGAACCGATTGAAGAAGACGTTATACCTGCAGGTACACCTGTTATCATCAGATGCAATTCTGCAAATATTGAAGATAATAAAATCGAACCCATTGCAGGTGGTGATTCTTTCAAACATAATAATTGGTTAGGTGGTGTATATTGTTCACTTGATGTAACAAAGCATCATAACATTACACCCTTTGACCGCTTAACCATGCGCGTCCTTGGTTTGTCCGACGATGGAGAACTGGCCTTTGTTGCAAATCCAGCGCCTGAGCGTTTATACAAAGGATATATAGAGAACAATAGAACATATGGATACCTGATGGCCAACAAAGCCTATCTGAAGGTCGACGCTAACGACGCAGAAGTGATGACACTTGGCGGTTATACGCCTGAAGCTATCAATGGCGTCAAGACCAACAACAAAGCCAAAACGGGTATTTACACACTGACAGGTGTTCGTCTGCCTGACGGTATAAACCCGCCTGCTGGTATTTACATAAAGAACGGCAAGAAGGTCATCATCAAATAAACAATAAGACTATTTCAACAATATAACGATCCTGCCCGCTTGAATCGATATCCGATAACAAGCGGGCAGGATTTTTTCTCTGTTTAAGAACTTTCTCAGAAGATGCGCTTTGTCAGACGGAAACTCAGAACAGGATATACCTTAAAAGCCTTGAAAACATCAACGTAAGTACCGATTTGGCCGTTGATATTTTCGACATCCTTAGTCAGGTTTGTGCCATCATGGACATATAAGTCCGGTGTACCACCCCAGATCATAGCACCACAGTCAAAAGACACCTTCCAGTCGTCACGCTTCTTCATCAGACAACCACCATAGCCAAAGCCAAGATAAGGTTTAAACGAATGGGACTTAGCATACACACGCACCATACTATTCTCATCCGGTTCCACAATATAGCGCTCACCAGCCTTATGCTCTACACCTTTATTATCAACCATATCATGAGAATAATAACCCACAGAAAAACCCACACGACCAAAATTCTTCAATTTCTTGGCAGCCTGTGGAGGAAGGTCGATATAAACATTATCCATATCTGTGAAGTTGCTAAAATCTATAAGATGTTCACCATTGACAGCCTTATCGTACATTGAATTATAAATACTTGCTGAAACCAGCGATACCATGGTCTCTGTCGTATTCACAGCTTCAGCAAACTGAGACGGTCCCCAATAAAAGCCAGCAGTAAAATGCCAATGCTTATTGTTCTTGAAGGGGAACACGTCTACCAACAACTTAAAGTTATTCATGGTTGGCTTTCCCAACATATCAGCATGGTCTTCAACATCTAAGCCTGTGAAGTCATATAGAAACTCTTTCAACTTGTCAAAGTTCGTCTCCTGACGATTGCCATCCTCATCGTATGACCTGGCAGGCTTTCCGTTGATCGTCATATCGAACTGCATCGTCTTTGTAAAACGAGGCATAAATTCATAGCCAAGACGTAACTGTGCCCACTTTGTAACAGGAGAAGCGACATCAATGCCGATACCTGTTGTACCAAGCGTCACAGACACATCCAAATGTTGAAAGATGTCATGTTCCTTCCAGTACTGGAATGCAGGGGTATACTTTTCAGGTTGGTTTACTTTCCCAAATTCTTTCGGCGTCGAATTCGTCATCTTGACATTATCGGTCTGTGCGAAAGCACCAAGTCCCAGACCGGCCAATACCAACATACATGCAAATCTCTTCATATCTTCACGTTTTAACTGTTATCTATTTATCTCATATACCATCGCCCATCACGTTCAACCATCGGCACCACAATCTCTTCATTAGTGGAATCACCGAAACAAAGCATCATAAACACATTGGTATACTTTTGCAACGTATCAGTCTTTGCGTTGACAACCCGAACCTCATGGATGCCACGGTGGGCTTCATTCTGCTGATGCACAAACTGGTGACAGTTATCCCGCAACTGGTTCCAGTATTCCTCCTCAGAATGTTTATTCAGTCCTGCCTTCCCCTGAAGGAACTGTTCATACTCTCCATGAATCAGATGCTCGTAATAGCCTTTGGCAGCCATGGAGGCTTGTTCCTCTGGCGTCACTTCTGAGCATCCAAAAATGCTCACACATCCGATAAGGCCCAACAGCCCATACTTCCATTTCATTACTTCTGCCGGATAAAAACATTAATGGGCGAACCTGTCAGCGTCCAGTTCTCACGAATTTTATTCTCCAGGAAACGCTTATAGGGTTCCTTGACATACTGTGGCAGGTTGGCATAGAACACGAAGGTCGGAATCTGCGTGTCGGGCACCTGCGACACATATTTGATCTTGATGAACTTACCTTTGACTGAGGGAGGCGGGAAAGCCTCGATCAGCGGCAGCATCACCTCATTGAGTTTCGTCGTACCGATACGGGCCTTACGGTTCAGATAAACCTGCTTGGCCGTCTCAAGCACCTTGAATATGCGTTGCTTCGTCAATGCAGAAGCAAAGATAATGGGGAAATCCACAAAGGGAGCCATACGCTGACGGATGGCGTTGGTGAAGGTATCAATGACAACCTGTGACTTGTCTTCCACCAGGTCCCATTTGTTCACCACAACCACCAGCGATTTATTGTTCTTCTGAATCAGCTGGAAGATATTCATATCCTGTGCCTCAATACCACGGGTGGCATCAAGCATCAGAATACAGACATCAGAGTTCTCTATCGAACGGATGGAACGCATCACACTATAGAATTCCAGATCCTCCGTGACCTTATTCTTACGTCGGATACCGGCAGTATCAACGAGATAGAAGTCAAAGCCGAACTTGTCGTAGCGGGTATAGATGGAATCACGGGTCGTACCTGCGATATCCGTCACAATATGACGCTCCTCACCGATAAAAGCATTGATCAGACTCGACTTACCAGCATTCGGACGACCGACAACAGCAAAACGGGGAATACCGTCTTCCGTATCGTCAACTACTTTCTCCGGTAACATCTCCAACACCTTATCGAGCAGATCGCCCGTACCACTACCCGTAGCAGCACTAATAGGATAAGGATCACCCAGTCCGAGTTTGTAGAACTCATACTGGTCATACAGGTCCTTACCGTCATCAGCCTTGTTGGCCACAAGGATCACAGGCAACTTTGCGCGGCGCAGGATCTGGGCAACATCCATATCCCACCCTGTCACACCATTGCTGATGTCACACAAGAAAAGGACTAAATCTGCTTCTTCTGTGGCAATAATCACCTGCTTTCTGATCTCCTCCTCGAATATATCATCAGAGTTCACTACCCAGCCGCCGGTATCGACGACCGAGAACTCCTTGCCATTCCATTCACATTTGCCATATTGGCGGTCACGCGTTGTACCAGCCTCACTGCTGACGATTGCCTGACGCGTCTTCGTCAGACGATTGAACAAGGTCGACTTTCCCACATTCGGGCGTCCTACTATGGCTACTAAATTTCCCATCTCTAATATTTTTAATGCAACGGACAACAGGACTTAAGGACTTAGTCGTTTTAGTCATGTAGTCCGATGCCATATTTATTCCGGATTATATCCGAAGTGATTCAACTCTCTCTCCGACGAACGCCAATCCTTATCGACCTTCACGAAGACCTCTAAATAGATAGGCTTCCCGAAGAACTTCTCCAATGCCTTACGCGACTCCGTACTCACCTTCTTCAAGGCTACACCCTGGTGACCGATGATGATACCTTTCTGACTGTCACGTTCCACATAAATGACAGCATTGATATGAATATGTTTCTCGTCTTCCTTGAAGCGCTCTACACTGACTTCCACGGAATAGGGAATCTCCTTGTCGTAATACAGGAGAATCTTCTCCCTGATAATCTCTGAGACAAAGAACCGGGCTGGCTTATCCGTCAACTGATCCTTGTCAAAATAAGGCGGAGAGTCTGGCAACAGCTCTAAGATTCTCTTCAAGAGCAGTTCTGTCCCGAACTTGTTCTTGGCAGAGATCGGAAGGATCTCAGCATTTGGCAACAGTCCATGCCACTTCTCCACAATATCACCCAACGTCTTCTGATCGCTTTGGTCTATCTTATTGATCAGAAGCAACACAGGCACAGACATACGTGCTACCTTATCTAAGAAATCCTGATTCTTCTCCGGATTCTCCACCACATCGGTCACATACAGCAACACGTCAGCATCCTGCAAAGCCGATTCAGAGAAGGCGAGCATCGACTCCTGAAGTTTGTAGTTGGGTTTCAGCACTCCTGGCGTATCTGAGAATACAATCTGGGCCTCAGGTGTATTGACGATACCCATAATCCTATGACGCGTGGTCTGGGCCTTGAAGGTGGCAATAGAAATCTTCTCACCGACGAGTTGATTCATCAGTGTCGACTTCCCCACATTCGGGTTTCCCACGATATTCACAAATCCTGCCTTGTGCATCTGTTTCCTTTTAGACAAAAAAACGCATTGCCCATAGAGCATGCGTTTTCCTGTGGTTAGATATTTTATTGACTACTTGTCTCCGTCATAAGCCCACTTATAATACGAGGCCCCATGGACGAAACCGGCTCCGAAAGCAGTAAAGATCATATTATCACCTTTCCGCAACTTACTCTCGTTGTCCCACAGTGCAAGCGGTATTGTAGCCGCACTCGTATTGCCGTAATGCTCAATGTTCACCATCACCTGATCCATCGACAGTTCCAAGCGCTTAGCCACGGCCTCGATGATACGCATATTGGCCTGATGGGGCACAACCCACTGGATATTGTCCTTATTCAGGCCATTACGCTCAGCGACCAGCACACAGTCATTGCTCATGTTCGTCACAGCATAACGGAACACTGTACGACCCTCCTGATAGAGATAGTGCAAACGATGGTCGACGGTGAAATGCGACGGCGGGCAGACAGATCCACCTGCTTTCATGTGCAGGAACGGAAGTCCCTTGCCGTCAGTACGCAGATAGGAGTCCATCACACCGATATCCTGTTCCTCCGTAGCTTCCAAGAGCATCGCAGCAGCACCGTCGCCGAAGAGCGGACAGGTGGAACGATCCTTATAATCAGTGACTGACGACATCTTGTCTGCACCAATGAGGATAATCTTCTTGTAACGGCCGCTCTGAATCATCGAGGCAGCCACGTCAAGCGAGTAGAGGAATCCGCAGCATGCACCCCAGAAATCGAATGCCATGGCATTCTTCAATCCGATCTTGCCCACTACAATGGACGCCGTGGATGGGAACTTATAATCCGCCGTAGAAGTAGCTACGATCAGCGCATCGATGGTATCAGGATCCACACCCGTTTTCTGAATCAACTGCTTGGCAGCCTTGCGGGCCATGTAGCTGGTGCCAAGACCCTCTTCTGTCAGGATGCGGCGTTCCTTGATGCCGACACGCGTCATAATCCACTCATCATTGGTGTCTACCATTCTCGACAGTTCCTCGTTGGTGAGGACATAGTCGGGAACGTAGCCACCAATGCCGGTGATTATCGCATTGATTTTACTCATTATTCAGCGACTTCGTCCTCTTTCTTGATAGCAACCTTACCGCGATAGTAACCGCAGGTGGGGCATACTGTATGATATACATAATATGCGCCACAGTTGGGGCATACTGCCAGCGTGGGAGCTACGGCCTTGTCATGAGTACGACGCTTGGCCTGACGAGTACTTGATTGTCTTCTTTTAGGATGTGCCATAATTATTTAATTTTTTAATTCTTAAATTTTTAAATTTTTCAACTTCTCCCATCGGGGGTCTACAGCTTGGTCGGACTCCTCATCGCTGCTTCGGTCAGCTGACAGTTCTTCCAGAACGTTCGTCATGGCCGTGTTACACTTGCCGGGTGCATGCACATGCCTAATGGGTATAGCCAATGCCACAGGTCGAGTATTCCTTCGTCCTCAGCCACGACGAGGGTGTCACCATCCTCTGAGTTTTCGCTTCCGAGTCTCACCACCTGACGCACGTCTGTATCCAAAGGCTGCTCCATGTCGTCGAGACAACGGTCACAAGGTATGATTACTGTGCCGACAGCATGAATCAGGAATTCGAAAAAGCCGGAAGCCTTGCGTATAGACACCGACACGTGCAATGAACCCCTTTTCAGTTCTGCCTCGTCCAAAGCGCCGAAATATGTTTCATCCAGATCAAAGACCAATGAAGTCTCATCGTCTTTCAGACCCTTCAGGTCAACCTTCAGACACTCTAAACTACACATAATCACACAATTGCATTCTGCGAATAGCGGCATTGCCTCATTATAAGAGCGAACTCTTCTAAATTCGGCTTGCACACTAATTCGGGGTGCAAAGTTACAAACTTTTTTCCATTTAAGACACGCTTATTTGTATTTTTTATGTTTTTCCTTCAAAATCAGGCCGATAAAACAGCCATTATTACACACTCAGAGGACTTGTGTGCAATTTCTTTGCCTACTTCGGCATCTCAATGCGGAACGTCGTACCCACACCCACCTCCGACGATTTGACATAAATACGCCCCTTATGATACTCCTCGACGATACGCTTGGCCAGCGACAGACCGAGTCCCCATCCGCGCTTCTTCGTTGTAAAACCTGGCTTAAATACACTTTTCAGATATTTCTTGCGGATACCTTTTCCATTGTCTGCTACCTCGATGACTACTTTCGATCCCTCATCGTACAGGGAGAGCACAATCCTGCCACGACCTTCCATCGCATCGACGGCATTCTTACAGAGATTCTCAATTACCCATTCAAAAAGCGAGGCATTCATCTTGACCACCACATTCTCAGCAGGCAGTTCACTGACAATCTCCACTTTCTTCGATGTCCTACGGTCCATATAATCAATCACATGGGCAAGTACCTCATTCATCGAGGCATCCACAGGTTCGGGCAGCGAACCGATCTTGGAGAAACGCTCGGCTATCAGTTCCAGACGTTTCACGTCCTTGTTCATCTCAGGTATCAGCTCGTCGTCGGGATAGTTCTCCTTTAGGATCTCCACCCAAGCCATCAGACTACTGATAGGTGTACCCAACTGATGAGCCGTCTCCTTCGACAAGCCCACCCACACCTTATTCTGTTCAGCCCGCTTCGAGGACAACAAGGCGAAGATCGCCACCACGACGAAGATCATGACGATGCCCAACTGCCAATATGGATACTGGGAAAGACGTTTCAGCAGTGTCGACTCATCATAACACACCAGTTGATAGTCGATGGAGTCACCAATCTGGATATAGTGCCCAGCCCTGTACATGCTGTTTCCGTAATCAGTCACATATCGGACAGAATCCTTCCTACGGACATCGACATTACGATAGTCCATCACCTCCCCTGCACTGTCAAGCACAATCACAGGAATGGTCTTATTACCCTGGATCACGCTCAACACCAGCGCCAGATCCGTCGTTTCGTCAGCCTCCTGCAGCGTCTGCATGGCCTGCGCCCACACCTCCATCTTGTTCCGTTCCTCCCGTTGGAGGTCTTTCACCAACAGATGCGACACCACCAACGAGGCCACGGCAATCACAATTGCCGCCACCACGAGCACGATTTTCACCTGTCTGATTCTGTCAGTCCACTGCATTTCGGCGGCAAAGATACTTCCTTTTTCCGAAACCGCCAAAACTTTCGCACCTTTTTATAATAATATAGATTGGTCCTGCGGATCAATTACATAATTATACTTAAAAAACTTGCATTTCGCTTTATTATTTTGTATCTTTGCACTATGGATCAGGTAATCCAAAGATAGATTATAGCAACTTTTCGTAAGGAGACGGCTCTGGGCAGACGGTTGGATGCCCCGAGCCGTCTATTAGTTTGCCGTTCGCCGACCAATGGTCCGCCTATAGGACATATCCCGATTATATTAACTCCTTTTCCCTTTTTGATTAATATAATCTCCGTTTTTGCTTAAGCCGTTCCACCCAGTTAGCCATCAAAAAAAATAGGAGCCGCATCTGCGACTCCTATTTCATGTAAAGAAGGCGGCCTCCTACTCTCCCGCATTGCATTGCAGTACCAT
>CACYQO010000040.1 GCA_902776545.1 uncultured Prevotellaceae bacterium
CATCCTTCACGGATATGACGGGGTCAGCTTTAGCGACATAGAGAAGGCCACGGGTATGAGCCGGGGAGCCATCTTCCACTATGTCGATACCAAACAAGAGCTGTTCAGGCAGGTCGTTGAGATGTTTGTCATAGATAAGCAGAGTATTGATATGAAGATAAAGTATGGCAAGGATACGTCGCTTCGTGACTTTATTGGCGCCTATGCACAAGGCGTTAAGCGGACAATGAAGGAAGTGAGACAGATCATTGGCGAAGATGTATCAATGGCTGCTGGTAGTCGGGCATATCTGAACATCATCCAGCAAGTGGCAACGCTACTTCCTGATATCTTTAAGCTTTACCAACAGTGTATGGATAGAGAGCAACAGGTGTGGCAACAGGTCATTACCCGTGCGATAGAACGTAGAGAGATTCAGTCTGAAATAGATGTCGAACTGTTGGCCCAGACATTCATTGCCCTCTTCTATGGCCGAGCCTATAGGGATTCACTTTCCACAGGCCTCGATGCCGACCTCCTAAAGCGCCAGATGCTGCAGCTTTATGAGGTTATTGCCCTCAAATAGGCGTTACAACCTGGCACTTTTTTCTTAGGCACTTTTTAGTTACGTTGTTCATTATCAGCATTTTAAGTCTAAAAATGCTGTAACACCCGTTTCGTTTGATTTCCCGTCTTTTCCTTGTGGGTCTCAGATGAAAAGAATAACTTTGCAATCGATTAGGGTTTCAATTAACTCTGATTTTGATTCAACCAGCAGCATCCGTCGGGATGACGCATGCTGCTTTATAGAGTAAATAACAAGTATTTGTAAATATGAACAAAATGAAACAATACAGACATGTCAATGGGCGTATTCAAAAGACATTCTTTGGTGAAAGCCTCACAGCAGCCGTCTTCGCCAATGACATCTTCCGTAACCTCCGTGAACGCTGGACGGGTTGCTATCCCATATCAACCATGTCGAAGGATGCCTACGTCTATACGCAGCACATCGGCGTATCACTTTCCTATAACTTCAACGCCACTCGCTCTAAGTACAAGGGTGCTGGTGCAGGTAACGAAGAAAAGAATCGTCTATAAGAAATCATGTTATTAACAACAAAAAAAGAAAAAAGACAGAAATGAAAACAATGAAAATATGGAGAAGCATCTTCGTGATGTGCGCTGCCATGCTCTCCCTCGCCTCTTGCAGCAGTGATATCATTACGAACTCGTCCGCATCGTGTCGGATAAGGAAAATGGTAAGGCATAGAAATGTTAAAATGCAATATTAAATTTCTCTTTTTTTTTCAAATTATTTGGAAGTATCGCATAAAAGATGTAACTTTGCAGCAAATTATTAAGCTCCGCCATTCTTTCTTGAATGGACATGGCCGTCCGAGGACGGCTTTTTTATTTAAACAACATCACAAATAATGTTTGTTGAGGGTAAGGACTACATCAAGATGTTCATCAAGAGATTCCTGAAATATAATACTAAGAAATGTGATACTATTTTTCAATTATCGCATCTTTGTCTCCCTTTGCCAAGCGGCGCTCAACTTTCTTGACATCTTCTGCCGGTGGCAGTTGCTCAGGATAAATGCCCCTGCCGACGAGCATATCACGGACAGCTGTGTTGTTATCGATATGTTCCTTCTCTATAGGTGTCTGTCCGTAGAGGTCCTTTGTCTGGACATTCACGGAGGTCATCTCGGCAGCCAGATCTTTAGCCTTGATGCTGATGGTGGGCAGGAAGTCAGCCAGTGGGCGGCTGTCAGGGGCATTGTATTTCCGTTTGAGCACTTTTGTGTCGAGGTGGAATAGCGCTTTGTCGCCCTTGGAGCGGATGATGGCGAAACCCTTGCTGTCGACACCTCTTTCATATAATACGCCCGAGAGAACCTTCTCTGTCTCAGCAAGTTTTGCCCGTGCCTTAACTCGTTCGTGGTCCAAAAGGCGCTGCTCTACCAACTCTGCGCGGCGTGTCTGTACGGCGAAATAGTTTTGGGCAAATGCTATCTCAGGCTTGCTGGCATCTCCATTTTGAGCGATGAGATAACAAGCATAGCGAGTTAGCAACATGTCCATACGAGGGCGAAAAGCACCGGAGCCGATAGCAACCAATTTCTCCACTTGGGGAAAATGGTTATCAACCACCTCGCCAGCATTTATACAGGCGCTCTTGGCCTTTTCAATAACATTTTGGAACTTGTCCCACTTCATGTAGCCTAATAGCTTTTGAAGCCAGATTATTTCCTAACCAGCGGAAAAGGAATCATCGAGATGTTCCTGCCCATTCATATACAGGATAACGGCTCATGGTCGTATATAGGTTATCGGGGATTGGCTTCACACGGAGGCACTATAGGTCTTTTCGTCGCTTTGGCATTCTATTGGAGGAAGGAAAAACTCAAACCCATGATGGTGTTAGATAATGTCGCCATTGCCGCTCCTGCCACGGCTTGCTGTATTCGTCTGGGCAACCTGATGAATTCTGAAATCATCGGAAAGACTACTGATATGCCGTGGGCTTTTATCTTCCATAGCCAAGAGGCACTGGTAAACGGAGAACTGGTTCCACGTCATCCGGCACAGCTCTATGAAGTCTTAGCCTACCTTCTCATTTTTGCCATTGGTATTTCCCTTTATCAGTATTGGCGCAAATCCCAGCACATGAGGACGACATCTCCTATCGCTGTTGGGTATGGTTTCTATTTCGGGTATTGTATCGCAACAATATTTACCTTTCGTTTCTTCGTTGAATTCCTAAAAAAAGAACAAGTAGATTTCGAACAGGGTATGCTTCTTGATATGGGACAGTTGCTGAGCATTCCTTTAGTGCTTGTGGGTTTATGGTAATAGCACCACTTCCTTTAAGTAGTATAAGACTTTCACCCTCGGCACCCGATTTGCTTTTCCCTTCGGCCAGCGACCTTTGGTTCCGGGCTTTGCCGAGGGATTTTCGTTAAACATTGCAACTTTTTCAGCGCGATTGCGATTACTTTACGGAATATTTCGTATCTTTGCGCGCAGAAACGTGCGAAACTCGGCGGCGCCTCAACAATTGGAACAAGTTCCATTGCATTCGGCTTGCACGAGTTTTGCGGTGAAAAATAAATACAACGACGTTATGACGGCAATTACAATCAACATCCCCAACCACGAGGTCAGCTTCTTCAAGAAGATGATTGCGAAGATGGGCTGGACGTACAGCGAGGCTGACGTGGTGCGCTCGGCTGCCACTCCTAAGGAACAGGCACTCGCCAAGGTTGATCATGCTTTCGGACAACTCCGCCAGATGAAGGACGGCGAACTCGAGGGCATCAATGCGGAAGACCTGCTCAATGAACTGTAAGATTGATACCACGCCCGACTTTGCCCGCGACCTAAAGCAGCTAGCGAAGCGCTATCCCTCGATGAAGGACGACTACCGCGACTTCCTCGACGCCCTTCGCAAGTCGCCGCTTCTGGGCGAGCCGTTGGGCAAGCACCTGCGCAAGGTGCGCTTCCCCATCGCCTCAAAGGCCAAGGGCAAGAGCGGCGGCGCGAGGGTCATCACCCACACCGTGCTCGTCGAGAGCGACGGTGCCGATATCACGCTCGTCACCATCTACGACAAGTCCGACTAGGCCAGCATCTCCAACCGCGAGTTGCGAAAGCTGATGAAGAAGAACGGACTCGAATAACCACAGACATTCATTGCCCTCTTCTATGGTCGAGCCTATAGGGATTCACTTTCCAATGGCCTCGATGCCGACCTCCTAAAGCGCCAGATGTTGCAGCTTTATGAGGTCATCGCCCTCAAATAGGCGTTACAATTTGGCACTTTTTTCTTAGGTACTTTTTAGTTACATTGTTCATTATCAGCATTTTAAGTCTAAAAATACTGTAGCACCCTCTTTCGCAATTTTTCTTCCATTTCCTTGTTCGTACCAAATAATAGACATACCTTTGCCAAACATAAAATAAAAACAAAAAGATTATGAATAAGAAAACTTTCATTACAATGATGTTCGCCCTCGTCACAATGATGGGGTTGGCACAGACAAAGACTGCAACGGTCATTGGTTATTCACCCGCACTGAAAGACGGCACGCTTGTGCTGGCCGGTACTGGAACTATTGGGAATGTTGTAGATACCGTCCAAGCTGGACGTTTCACCTTCACTCTACCCGTAGAGGAACTCACCGAATGCTTTCTCGGTTTAATGGGTGAAGGTTGTCCTAATTTTAATTTAACCCTCTTCCTGCGTCCCGGTGTGACTGTGAAAGTGACGGGCAATGACTGCTTCTACCCTTTGTGGAAAGTGGAGAGCCCTTTGCCCGAACAGCAAACAGAGAGTCGTATAACGGAGCATTGCCGTGACGTGATAACAGAATTAATGCAGATGGATCTGGCTCAGAAACCTTGGGCAGAGAGAGAAGTCGTTGAAATGAAATGGATGAAGCAACAGATGGATATCCTGCCGTCATTGCCTGTGGATGCTGCTACCATCCGTGCACTATGGGGCATATCCATGACAGCAAAGAACACTCCAAACTTCCCGCATATGGAGCAGTTAAAGCAACTGGAAAAGACAATTGTCGCACGGGCTCCTAAAGGTTTTGAAGAACAACTGGCAGAGATACATAACTATGTTTATCCGCCACGCCTCTTGCAGGTGGGTGATGAAGCCGTCGATGCCGAACTCCTTGATATGCAAGGACAGAAACACCATCTGTTTGAAGCCTTTTCCAATGACAAATACGTATTGCTCGACTTCTGGGGCATCGGTTGTGGTCCTTGCATGATGTCTGAGCCAGAGATGAGAGAGGTCTATGAAAAAATGAAGGATAAACTGGAAATCGTCGCTATCAATCAGAACAAACTATCTGAGTGGCAGAAGCATGAATTCAGCAAACGCATCGTTGGGAAGAACTGGAACAACGCCATGAAGGATATCAGCAGCAAATACTGCGATATGGGTGCCATCCCTTATTATGTAATGATTTCGTCTGATAAGCGCATCGTTTGGAAGGCTGTGGGTTATCAGCCTGGATATTTCATGGGTTTGGCAGAAGCCCTCAACGGTCCCAAGCAGGACAACAGTTCCAATCTCCAGCTTGCCATTCGCAAAGTTGATGTCAATGCCAACAGCACCATCATCAGTTTCCGCTATTATGGCCATAAAAATTACTGGTTCCGCATCGCCAAAGACTCCTACCTTACCGCTAATGGCAAGAAATACAAACTGACAGCAGCCGATGGCATCAAACTCGATGAAGACAACTATACCCAAGTGAAAGCCTCCGAATCAACAAACGAGTTTTTAGGCAACACTTACTATACTGACTTCACACTCACTTTTGAGCCGTTCGACACCGTCCCTACCACTTTCGACTTCATAGAGGGCGACATCGAGGGCGCTTTTGCCATCCGGAATGTTTCAGTAGAATAATCAATAATGAACAAGCAAACCATCATCACCACCCTGCTCGCCCTCGCCGCAATGGCAGGGTTGGCACAGACAAAGACTCGCCTCCGACCACTTGGCAGAGAATGATTAAGGATATCGATGGTGACCACTACTACCTGACAGAAGAACAAAACCACTACATCCTCAATCACTTCGAGTCCAGTGGCATCCCCACTTACGCTATCTACGACACCAAAGGCCATCAGACCTACAAAAGTATTGGTTTTCCAGGCAATGATGTCATCCGCAAGGAATTAGAAACAGCAAGCAAGTAATATGACTACATTTAAAGATACAGACCTGCGCGAAGCACTACGGCGGATGTATTCCTATACACCGCCACCGCCCGCAAACTTCACGGAAGGAATTCTGAAAAGAGTTCTGAAAGAATGAAACGAACAAATAATCGTGAAATCAACATAATGTCGAACCCTCATACGAAGTAAAAAATGAATCAGCAAAAACTATGGAGAATTGCATTTATGATGCTTGCTGTTTTCTCCCTCGCCTCTTGCAGCAGCTATGATATTGAAAAAGATAAGCCCTTTACTGTTTGTCCCGAGGAGCAGATTAAATTCTTCGCCTGCGAAACGAGCGGTGAGACAAGGGGCGCGAGTGCCACCATCGACACCCTTTTCACTGAGGACGATATCGAGTGGTTCAATATTAGTACCCGCGAAATCCGCTTCAAGAAGCAGGACGAACAGCTTTTCAATAAGCTGATGAAGAACTATCATAAAGAGGGACTGGAGTTCCGCCTTGGTGAGAACTTCTTGTTCGAGGTTAGCCGTTTCGTGTCCGACTTCGACAGCCGCATCTTCTACGACCTTGTTCTGCACTATTCCAAGATTGGCGAGGACGAGGGCAATCCACGCTACTACCTGCACGACTGCTACCCAGCACAGTTCATCAACGACGAGCGCACGCAGGCCAACATCAAGAAGAATGCCGTCCAGTGGGAGACTTTCACAAAATATCTAGAGAGCAAAGGCAAACTGAAGAAATAAACGAACATGAACAAGAAAACCATCATCACCATTCTGTTTGCAGCCATATTAGGGCTGGTATCATGCAATAGCGACAGAGTCTACGAAGACAAAGTAGAACAAGTAACTGTTTATGTATCTGCTGAAACAGGTATGTTTTATAATGTTCCTAACACCACACTCGAAGAAGGGATGATGATTCGGGGCGACGATGAGGATAATTACATTTGCGTTGCCTTCAATACAATCGCGGGGTTCACCTACGAGAAAGGTAATGAGTACGAACTGTTAGTGAAGAAAACCAAACTCGCCAATCCTCCAAAGGATTCTGGAAGCATCAGGTATGAACTCATTCGCATCGTCTCACAAAGAAAAATTGAATAAAAAATAAAGAAGTTAAGTCATATTTTATTTTCCCCGTATAGCGAATTCTGTTAAATTAGCAAAAAAAGATAGAATTAAATGGGGGCAAAGCTCGAAATGCATACATCTGTATGTTGACAATGCTTTATATTATATACAATAGACTATTATACATTTGTATACATAATATGGAAGATTACGATTATTTAAAACATTTCGCAAAGAGAGTTAGAACGCTAAGAGAAGCGCAGTTGAAGGGTAACGAGATAGGCGATAATGCTCTCTACACCATCATCAGCCGTTGGAAAGCAGAGGGTTGGGTGGAAAAAAATGGTAAGAGTTGGATCAAGAAAAAAGCGTAAAACCTTACAATCTTACAACCTTACATCCTTACAAAGTATGTATTTTTAATAAGACAATTATGAACGAAGTAAATATCAATAAGTCTATGCACCTCTCCGAGAATTTGGCTTTGCCGAGTGAGGCTGCGCTCAGCCATTTAAGCGAGCTCAATGGCCTTCGCTTATCGCCTCACTTTACGCTCGGGGAGGTTATTAAGAGCAAACATGCAGAGGTGTATAATATTCCGAGCCATGTGGCGATCGAGAATCTGAAAAGGGTTTGCGGGTGGTTGGAAGAACTGCGCAGACGTTATAACGAGCGGTATGTCTGCGGCTCGTTTTCCCCTCCTAAGTTAGGAGGGGTTAGGGGTGGTCTGAGGGAGCGCTATAATTCCCATTGTTCAGACCACCCCGCCCATCCGGGCACCCCTCCTAACTTAGGAGGGGAAATAAATACCGATACCCCGATCATTATTAATAGCGGGTATCGGAGTCCGGAGCTAAATAAAAAGGTGGGAGGATCGCCGACGAGACCAATCAGGATTATGATGAGTTGCTCATGGAACGCAATAAGAGTGGCGTGTACTGGCTGCACTTTGCCGTCCGTCCAAAGGACAACCGCAGAAAGACGATGATTATTTGTAAGTAAAAAAAGGGGCACTTCAAATGAAGCGCCCCTTTTTTTACTATTTTATCTTTTTACTCGTAGTACTCGATGGTGCGGGTCTGCTCCATGGTCTGGCCCATCATCTCACCCGAGCGGCTGATCCAGTTGCCCTTATCGTCGAACTTATAGTTCGTGTAGGGTGACTCCATCGAGTTGCCGCCCATATCCATGATGTCAGCCTTCGGGGTGCCGTCGTCGTTGTACGTACGCTTCACCTCCATGTCGTTGCCCATCACATTCATCTTCTGGCTTACCACACGACCGTTCTCCCACTTGTACTTGATCTCGATCTCGTTACCCATCATCGACATCTTGGCAGACTGCAGGTAACCGTCGGCATCGTACTTGGCATCGCTCATACCCTCCTGCGACATCTTGCCGTCCTGGGTGAAGTTGATCACGATGTCCTGACCCATTCTGTTAGTCTTGATACACTTCACGGCACCCTTGGCCTCGTTGAGCTCGACGTCGTGGAACTTTGTCTGTGCCTGCATGGCGAACGAAACTGCCAGCATGGCAACCATCATCATTAATTTTTTCATTGTCTGTTGTAAATTTTAAAGTGATTAATTAAGTTGATAACTATCCCTTAGACGCATTGTCTGCAAAAAGGTTTAATCAGCATCTGAAAAAATTATCTGCCGAAGGGGAAGGCGGGCTGGGGAGCCTTCTCGGGCTCGCCGAGGAACGAGGCCTCAGCGTCCTTGTCGTCAAGCTTGAACACCATGAACTTCGGACTCTGCTCGGTGCAGGGAGTCCATGCACCGCCCTGAGGACCGTTGGGATCGCTGTACTTCACGAAGTTGCTCCATGCCGTCAGCATCTTCTCAGAGAGATCCCAGTCGCCCTTCGTCCAGGGGCGCCAGCAATGCTTCAGCGACTTGAATACGAACCAGAGGTCAGAGGAGTGGAAGGCACCCTTCAGACGCTGAGTCACCTCGGGATGGGAACCGTCGTCGGGCAACGGACGGGCGAACTGATAGGCCCACGCCTTGCCACCCTTCTGCTGGCGAACCTTGCAGAACTCGGCGATGTTCGGTGCCATATTGCCCATGTCGTTCAGGGTGAAACCGATCATATAAGGTACGTCGGCCAGGGTTCCCTCGCGGGTGGCATCGTCGAAACTCTTCACACAGACATAGCCGTCGATCATCGGCATGAAGGGCAGACCGCGACGCATGAATGCCATCGGGCTGTTGTCCTGCGGTCCGTCGCTGTTGATCTGATAGTAGAGGGTGTTCAGAGCGAAGACGGTCTCCGTGCTGGCCTGACGCATCTTCTGCAGGTCGGTGAGTCCAGCCCAGTCGAACACTTTCTTGGCATTGGCCTCAGCATCGGCAAAGGTGCCACCACTATAACGGCCACCGATCAGACCACCCTTACCGTCGGGCAGAGCCAGTCCCTGGGCACTCATGATCACTGCCTTGTGGAACAGGCCACGGGCCAGCGGACTCTCGCAGAGCGTACGCACACTGCCACCACCGGCACTCTGTCCGAAGATAGTCACATTGTCGGGGTCGCCACCGAACTGCGCTATATTTTTCTTGATCCACTTCAGCGCCTCAATCTGGTCGAGGATGCCGTAGTTGCCTGATACCTTATTTGGGCTTTCTGCCGAGAGCAAAGGATGTACGAGGAATCCGAACACGCCGAGACGGTAGTTGATGGATACGAGCACCACGTCCTTGGCGCCCCATTCTTGTCCGTCGAACTCGGGTTCGGAGCCGAAGCCCTCACGGAAGCCTCCACCGTGGATCCACAGCGCCACGGGCAGTTTCTTGTTCACCTGTCCGGGTGCCTTCGTCCAGACGTTCAGATACAGACAGTCCTCGCTGAAGGCTGCCTCCTTGCCATAGCCCCACTCGGTGTAGTAGCCACCGGTGTACTGGATGGCCTGGAAACTCGGGCGTCCGAAGGTATCGCAGATTTTCACACCCTTCCAGGGTACGACGGGCTGTGGGGCCTTCCAACGGTTCTCACGGATGGGAGGTGCGGCATAGGGGATGCCACGATACACAAACACGTCGGGATGATCGTCGGCCACGACGCCTTGCACCTGACCACCTTCAATCGTCAACACGGGATTTTCTTCTGCCTGGGCAGACATTGCTACCAAGAGCAGCAACGGTAAAAATAGTTTCTTCATAAGTTGTTATTTAATTGGTTGATAATAATGTGTAAGATGAGTGCAAAGTTACGAAAAAGTGAAAAGGTGAAAAAGTGAAAAGGTGAAAAATATGCTGCAATCATCATAATTTTGGCATTATTAACATACTACTACTATTTTTTACCCTTTCACCCTTTCAGCTTTTCACTTTTATTTGTACCTTTGCATTCAAATTCAAACAACGATATGACAAAAACGACGCTTTGTGAAGAAGAAGACTGCCTCATCATGTATTTTGACGGGCGACTTGACACGCTTGATGCCGACCAGGTGAAGAAAGACATGAAAGTATTGTTTGACAGTCACGACCAGAATATCGTGCTCGACCTGACTGACCTCAAGTATATCTGCAGCGGTGGTCTGCGCCTGTTCCTCAAACTGTTGCAGGGTGGGCGTAAGAACGGTTGTGAAATCACCGTCACCGGCCTCAGTCCATACATCCGCAAAGTGTTCGACGAGACTGGCTTCACCAGACTCTTCAAGTTAGACGAATAACAATCAACAAAAAAAGCTACAGATGATCATGACTCATCTGTAGCATCAAGCCGCATCGACATACTGACATCGCGCCCCTCGTCATTGGTATTGCCCTGAGGACCTTTTCCATTTTCAGCAAGCCACTTGTTATGCGCATCCTCAATCTCCTTCAGCTTCTCTGCATGCAACTTATCCCGCAGTTCACTCTTGTCTGCCTTCAGTTTGTCGATGCCTTCGCTTATGGCCTTAATATCCTCGGCGGGCTCTCCTATGCTTACCATGCTGATCCGTGATGTAGACTGCATCACAGCCTTGTCCATCTGGAGCTTGCACTCCTCATAGAAGAAGTCGACACCCTGCTTCAGGAGGTCGTAACGTTCGTCATCGACCTCAGGCATGCTGACCAGAAGATAAGCCACGTCTTGATTGATGGGGTTACCACTCGTGTCGAAGGCATCTACGTTGACAGTTTCCACCTTCTGTATGAAATCCGGATGCACCGCAGCTATGCCCATGGCGATGGCATTCATGTATTCATCGACATTGGGCACAATCATGAAGTTATATTCATCCTTCTTGCCGATGGTTGATACATTCTCCAGATTCTGGCCTATGCCATCCGCATTAACGCGGATAGGTATCAACGATGCCTCCTCTGCCTTGACGCAGAGATTCATAAAACGGAAGTTCATGGCACCCACATACCCGGCCAACTTCTCTTCCAACTCGCTATACTCACGCAAGATTATTTGTTTCATATACTTTGAACTTTTACTATTTTATTATTGCCACAGATTACACAGATTTACACTGATTAAGAGATTTACACAGATTAGGAGATTCACAAAAATTCTGTGATCATCATATCTTCTGTGATCATCTGTGAAATCTGTGGCTCTTTTTCATTCCTTCGGGGCGTCCTCGGTCTTCAACTTGGCACTCAGACTGCCACCTCCGCCACCGGCGCCGACGGAAATGCCGTCGCTGATGTTCTTCGACTTGAAGCTGTTCTTCGCCTCCAGGTTGTCGATGGTGGCCTTCGGAGCCTTGACTTCGCCTTTGATCTCTGCCTTGGCATTGATGGTGGTGTCGCCATAGACCTGCGTCTTGCTGCCACCCACGGAAGCATTGCCACCGCTGAGCTGCACCACAGCCTTGCCGTCGCCCTGCTGGGCTTCGAGGGTGTTGTCGGCGAAGAGTCCCACCTCCTGAGAGACGGCCTGGATCTTCTTGCTCTTGATGTCTTTCGACTTCGAGCCAATGTACATCTTCTCCGAGACGAGTGTCATCGTACTGCCGGCAGCGAGGGCAGAGTCGGTGAGTTTCTCCTTGTCCACATCCATCGACTTCACACTGACAGCCTTCGCATTCATACTGATGCTGCCCGTGGCCTTGCCTTCCGCATCGGCAGCAAGCAGGCCCATCTTCTCAGCACGGATACTCAGGGTACCGCCCTTGGTCAGGGCCTTGGTCTTCAGTTCGCCGTCGGCCACCTCATAGTCGAGACTCTCCATCGTAATGTTCTTCGACTTGATGAGCACGTCGCCCTCTGCCTTGAACTCACCTTTGGTCAGCTTGCCGTCGTCATCCTTTTCTATGCCCGAGGGACCCGCAGTGCTCACCTCGACGGTCTTGGCTGTGATGCCCACTTTACCGTCTGCAGAAAGCTGTTTGGGGAAGAGCACGCCCTCCTTCACCTCATAGTCGACGGACTCGATCTGAATGTCTTTTGAACTAATCATGACGCTACCAGAAGTCTTATATTCCTTACCATTGCCGTCGGATGCCATGGTGGACAGACTGACGTTCTCCGTGTTGACGGTGAAGAGACTGCCCTCAATCAGTTTGCCGTCGTCGCCGACCATCGAGATGCCGAGGCCCGGGGTGCGGACACTGATGCCCGCCTCGTCGTTGGCATGCAGGTTGCCGTCGCCGTCGGCAGTAGCCATGCTAATGCGCTCGGCGACAATATCGAGGCTGGCTCCCGTGGTCTTCTTCTTGAAGTCATCGCCGCTCTTGATCTTGCCTTTCTCAGCCTCAAGCGCCTTCTTCTGCCTGTTGGCCTCGGCCAGCAGCGAAATGGTCTTCACGTAGTCCATGGTCGATTTGTAGAGAGAAGGTATCGATGACTGGAGGTCGCCGTGGACATCAGTAAGATCGAGAATATTGAGTCGTCCGACGAGGGCATCGTCGTTGTTCAGTTCTTCCTCCTTCTCAAGCAATTTCTCTACGGTGCCGAACCATCCCTCCACTGTCTTCTTCTGATTGCTCATCAGTTTCTTGAGGTCGCTGATGGTCGTGTCGATTCCTTTTACAGAAGCTTCAATCTCCTTCTTGCGCTTCTCGCTGCTGACGGAAGCCTCTATCTTCATGTCGGTATCTGCATGGATATGGACACCTCCCCTTGGGGGTACATCCTGTGACATGGAGAACACGTCGGTAGCATCATTGCTCTGCAGGGTGATGCCACAGGCCTGCGACACAATCTCCGACGTATGGCAGACCACATTCTCCAAACCGTCGGAACCGGGGTTTACGGCCACCTGACGGATGCTGGGAGCCCGGCTGGTGATGCTGCCCGATTCGCCTACACCGTCGAGGTTGACGGCGGCACCTTTGATGATGACCTTTCCGGCATCGCCCATGAGGTCACCGCTCTTGTCCACGTTGCCGATGATAACCTCAGGTGCCGAAAGGATGATGCGTTGGGGGTCGCGATAATAGAACACGCCCTGCACCTCATTGAAGATATCGGCCTTCATCTGCTGTATCTCGGCCTTTTGCTTATGAATCTCTTCCAGATCCTTCTCTACGCTACTCTGGAAGGTTTCGAGCATTTTCTTCCAGTCGTCAAATACATAATCTGCCATAGTCTTACCGTTTATTCACTATTCATTTGCTTAACCTTGAAGCTCTGGATCGTCTCCAACAACAGGTTGTTCACCCGGTTGTTCGTTGTGGTTTACAACTTGAACATTATTTTGTTGTGCAACGCGAGCAACATCCCCTCCCAGAGTTTCAAGACATTCCCTGATGGGAATCATCACGTTGTCGAACCTCTGCTGATCCTCAGTGTTGAGATCTGCTCTTTTAAGCGGTCCATTGCTTGTTCCTATAGGGTCGAAACTCGCTATCTGAACGGCTTCACCGGCAAAAGCGAGGTGGTAGTTCTTTCCCTGGCCGATGAGAATCTCTCCATCCTTGGAAGAACCCCAGGAGTTGTATTCGGTGGCAGGTTTAAAGAACATGAGGTTGCTCTTCAAAGTGTCCAGGAATGACTGTTTGAGACTGGTTGCAGTCTTGAAGAACTTGATTTCCTTGTCAATGTAGAGGCTCTTGGCATAGAGTTTCCACTGCGGGCCCTCGAACTCTGGGTCTGTATCGGGTTTCACGGGCTTAGCGGCCTCTTCATCCTCCTCCATTTTGACGACGCTACCATTTTCAATCTTATATTTAATTGCTTTGGAAACGGCTCCCAAATCCGTCACGAAGTTAAGGGCTATGCGCCGTTTCAGAGCCAGCGAGTGTGCTTTAGGATCATCATTAGCTTCAAATGGCTCTGCATCTTTGTGATTCTCAATAAAGGTATAATATGCAGTATTATCGCATCTTTCCTTCTTGAATGCATTCTGATACATTTCGATGTAGTTTTCAGGGATACCGTCATTGAGCTCTGTGAGGAAATAGTTGGAGCCCCTGATGATTGTTTCAGGTTGGAGGCTTTGGAGCTTCTTCACGCAGGTAAGAATATCATTGGCTGCCTTGAGCACCTTTTCCTTTCCCTCCTTGCGCAGGGCCAGGATGACCTTCTTGGCTTCGTCGCCATCTTTCTTCTTAAAGACAAAGCCTTTCTTGTGCCGGCCCATAAGGTCTCCCATGTTGTTCATAATGTTCATATATCTATCATTATTTACGTCATTGATTGACTTGTCAGCCACATTAGGATCAAAAGCCAAGTCTGCCTCTGTGATCTCTTCCTTATCGGCTGTCCAAACCATCCCTTGCAGGTCATTTCCCCATTTTTTGCAGGGATCTTTGGGATTTTCCAGTCCTTGATCGTTAGATAGTTTCGACAGCTTTTCGACTGCCTTGTCGTAGGCCTGTGTCTTCTTGATATATTCCTTATGCATCGCGATATAGTCCAGGATCATCCTGTCGACTATGGGACTGATCTTGCTGACGAGCGTCGCCAAGACTGGGCCATAGTTGAGCGTCGCCTCCTTGTTCTTCTCAAAGTCCTCTTCACTCTTCTTCTTCGGATTCTTGTAGATCTTGTCCGGGAAACCGGCCTTGCTACCGCCAGCCGAGAGTTTCAGGTATCTGTTAGACAGCACAGTAAGGGTGCCCTCCTGCGGTTTCCAGAACACCTCCATGACCGACCTGAGCAGCGAGAGGTCGACGAGGTTGGTGGCTAACGTGGACAACTTCTTGAGAACCGTTTTTGCCACATCGGCAGGCCAGCTTAGCGCACTAAACTTCTTGTTGCCGTAGTAAAGCGAGGCAAACTTGTTCTTGAGGTTGGTTCCCGAGGTCAGCGTCAGGTTGTTGCCCGCCTCGATGGTGACGTTCTTACCTTGGATCATGATGTTGCCGTTCGGTGCGCTGAGGGTGATGCCGGTAAAGGCATCGATCTTCACGTCGCCCCAGGGCGAAGAGATGCTCACATTGCGACCATCGGTAGAACCCTTGATGCACCAGATGCCATATTTGTCACCCATCTCTACACCACCCTCGAAGCTTCGGCTCACATCGTTGTCGGGTGTGAACGAGAAGGGCACGAAACTGTTGACGAACTTCAACCCCGGTGTCAGGCCTGCGATAAACGCCGCAGCACCATTGCCCATGCCCTCATGCACCTTGATTTGCTCACCGTTCGGTGCCCGCACTATGGCAGAGGCCGTCTTCAGGGGCACAGGTATATCCGTCGAGACGGCTCCTACCACGTAAGGACGTTCCACGTTACCGTTCGAGTAGTCCACCATCACCTTCTCTGCCAGATAGTGCCTGCCGTGGACACCAGCCTTCGTCGGGCCGGAAGCGGAGGCATAGAACAGCCACGGCGTGGCAGTGGTCACATCGACGTCCTTCAGGCTATCGGCCGTCAGCTTCTCGTACTGCTTGATCATCTTGTTTTCATATTCCTTGGTGATGTCTTTAATCTTGTCCTGATCCGTCACATCTTTCAGCGCCTCTTTCAATTCGTCGTCTATCTTCTTGTTGTAGGCATCCATAACACCGGTCAACTGCCACGGATACTCCACACGCACGCGATTGGCACGGAGCGGATCATCGACATCGACCACCACGGCGATCTGAGGACCAGACTTACGTACATGACCTGTCGGAAGCATCGGGGGGTAGAACGAGCCGCCCTCGACCTGGGCGACAGCCTTCACACGGTATTTCACCACCTTGCTGTTATAGCCCCGCTCGTAGTACGACTGCGAGTTCTTCTTGGCTGCTTCCGGCTGATAGGCCACGATCTCTATCACGACGAAACTCTCATTGTCCACTTTGATTACCTGCCCCAGTTTCACGTCGGGCCATGTGGTGTCGAACTCAATGTTCACCACGTTTTTCCCCGCCTCTGTCTCTCCCTTTACAATCTGGGCATAAACGGTCTCATTGAGGATGGGTTTTACTTCCGTAAATTCGTTGTAGGTTTCCTTATTATCGGTGTTTGTGCTATAATGGGCACCCTTGCTTTCAGACGAGGCATCGTGAGTGGGCAAGGCACCATGGGCAGTCTTCTTACTTTCGAAATATTCATCATTTTTTTTGGCGTTTCGGAGAGCCACCTGCGCCGAGGTACCCGCAACGGCGACAAAGTCATCGACAGCCGTGTCGAACACGAAGTTGGTGATCGATTTGTTGTTAGTCAGCAGCTGTCCTGCCTTCTTCATCCAATACACGTCAGCGCCGTTTTCAGGGCTGAAAGCCTGCAATACAGAATTTTTCACCACGTCGTAGCCGTCTTCCGTCACCACGCTGCTAAGCATGTTGTTGTCGTAGGGTGACTCGTTGACGCAGACGCCCGCATTCGCCTGTGCGGGTTGTGAAGTGTTCCAGTCACTATAGCTCATCACGTCGTAACTACCCACCGACTTCACTTTTTTATCGTCAATGCCTATCTGGAGTTTACCTTCCTCATAGAAGAGGAACTCGCCCCAGCGGTTCGCAGTGCGGGCCAGGAAATCATAGAAGCTCTCGTTATACTGCACCAGATAGGGGAAGATATGTTCCTTGCCATCACTTTTGATGTGCTTCATGTTGTCCGTGTTACTCTCCAGACTCTTCGCCGTTCCGTCCCTTGTAATCGAGAAATTACCGATCTCCCCCGCCAGGATCTCCGACCCGAGGCGTTTCGCCGTCCACGTGCGGCAATATTTCTTCAAGGTCATCACCTTGTCGGGACTGAAGATCTTCAGTGTCACATACATCTGGTCGGCATATTTGCGTGGGATGATCTCATGTACGTAATAGTCATTACACACCTCGCTACCATCACACGCCAGCTTCACCAGCCGATTGGCGAAAAGCGTGTTCAGCTGACTCTTGCTTGGGAAGGCCTTATACTTGACGGTGCTCGTATCTAATGGCTTTATAAGCAGATAAGCCTCTATCGAGTTGGGACTATACATCTGCTTGCGGAACTCCACATACTGCAGTGTGAGCAGAAACGTCAGTTCTTCTTCATTATCCACTTTATTCCAAGCGCCACCAGAAGACTTGGTCCAGTAAGTAACCTTCAGTTTACAACGCCCTACGACCGCATCCGAACCCGTGGTCATCGACAAGTCAGTTAACGGACTGTCGTTCTCGTCTACTCCGCCTGCGCCGAGTATTGTCAGTTTCATATTTGCCATAATCCTACCTACTTTATTATTCTTTCCTCATCTTATTGTATAAAGGCGCTCTTCAGGTTCCTGTCCCGACCAAAATATGTCAGAGACCGCACCAGGATCTTTACGTTGAGCAACATCTGCTGGTCGAGGCCGTCTTCACTCTTGGCACTGTGATAATCCTCCTCCAAGTGTACCACATAGCCGTTGGCAACGAATCCGTCTTCGTAGCTGCTCATCCGGCTGTTGGTTCCCCACTGTACATTGAAGAGCACGGAGAAGTCGCTATATTCGTTCAGCATAGCCTTCGTATAGAATTGCCTCGCATGATGGGGAGCATTCACGCGCACGGTAAACTCTAAGATGACCGGTTCCGTGGCTCCATACACCTCACCGGCATTATTGCGGGTGTGTACACAGTCGTAACTCAGGTTCTGAATCGTCAGACAGTTCTCCTTCAGGACATTAAGGGGGTTATCCAACGCGTTCTCATTAACCATCACCGTCTTCAGCTCTTGTAAAAAAAACTCTGCCATATTTTAATGCATATTATATTCAACACCATCGATACATACATTCTCTGCTATGAGACTCATTTTGTACAGTCTGCGCTTGGATGAATTGATGTCGTAAAACTCCGAGAACTCAAAACAAACGGCACTCTCGAAACAGACCTCCTGGGTATCGAGATTGTTATCACCCGCCGTAGAAAGGTCGATCACGATTCTCCCGTCGTAGCGGCTTTGACTGATAAACCACTCCACCAGATACAGGTCGTCCTTACCTGGAGCCACCACGTTCAGCTCTATCCGCTCGAAACGCGCATTACGGTTAGGACTGAAACTGTCATAAGATCTGTCGACGACGAAACGGCAATCGGCCACCAAGTACTGCTTGGAGTAGCGCTTAATGCTATTGTCGCCGAATTCTAATACTGCTGTTAATGCCATAATATATTCCGTTTATTTCTATTCTGCTGCAAAAATAAGGAAAAAAAACGAAACATCAGTAACAATAGCCAGAAAATATTATCTACTTGTAGCGACAAACACTTCTTTTTTGGACAAAACGGGGGTGTTGCGTTCAAAATTTGTCCAAAACCGTGTTGCTTTTCAGAAAAAGTTGTATCTTTGCAACCGAATCCAAAATTATTAAGTATGAACACAAGATTGACAATTAACAATTTATATGCACGAGTAGCTATGCTGCTCCTGGTCACAGTGATATCCCTTGGCGCACAGGCGCAAGGATATAATCTTTCCGACGCTACAATCAAATGTGAAGAAGGTGATTTTTCCCAATTGTTATTGGGAGATAAAAATGAATACAAAATCCACTACAAAGTATATTGGGAAGATACAGAATTAACGGAAGGGACACATTACAATGTTGTAATTACAGGTACTCCCACCGTGAATAAAGATGGGAACTCTCTGACCATTAATATGTCAGACTGCGACTCTTACACTTTGGCAAAATATACTTTGACTATCCTGTCTACAGAATATTCCTCTGACAATAAAACCGTTAAATTTGGTGTTATCAGGTTCCCAACAAGCGAAACAGAGGACGGCTCAGCATCACACCCTTTCATCATAAAAAAATTGGATGAAGACGGGAAGGGAATTGACCTCAACCTTTTGGCAGAATGCGTAAACGCTGGCATTTCTTTCAAAGACAAAGTCTTTAAGTTAGGTACAGATCTCAACTACGGGGGCATTGCGTATATCCCCATCGGTGGCAAATACGATAACGAAGACAGATTCTTCGAAGGCACTTTCGATGGTGATGGCCACACCATCAAGGGCGTCAATATCAGTAGTTCTACAGGAGATGTTGGTCTCTTCGGTGGGATTAGCAAAGGTGCAGTGATCAAAAATCTCACCCTCGACAATGCTTCCATTACCGGCTCAGACAACACTGGTGGTATTGTGGGATGTAATACAGGTGGCATTATCACGAACTGTCATGTAACATCCTCTGTCACCATCAAAGCCAAAGATGATAATAGTGGCGAACGATTTGGTGGTATCGTCGGAAATAACGGATTTTATGAAAAAGTTGGGACTGAAAAAAAAGTCGGGACTGAAGACAATGTATTATGTGGAACGGTCAGTCATTGCAGCAGTGCTGCCACACTCCAAAGCGCAAATCGACTCGTTGGCGGTGTTGCAGGTCACAACGAACCAGAATGCACTTTGAGTAATAACGTTGTTGTCGGTGCTACCATTTCTGCCTATAGCAATTATGGTGCTATCGTAGGTTATAATAGCGGAAACCTCGATCATAATTATTATGCCGGCTGCAAAGGTAATAATGTTTACGGTTGCAATGGTGCAGATACAAACGGAGCCGAGCTTTCCACTATTCCATATGTTGTCCTCTATAATGGCTCTGCAGGCGATAACAACGCGACCATTGAAGCAGCCATCAAAGCCGGAGGCAATCATAACGTCATCCTTGCAGGCCGCACGCTCTACAAGGACGGGAAATGGAACACGCTCTGCCTGCCGTTCTCAATGACTGATGAGCAGATTGCCGCCAGCGATTTGGCTGGTGCCACTATTATGAGACTTGACTGCTCCGAAAGTTCTTCATATACTCACGTAACAGGCTTCGAGAGTGAGACTGGCACGTTACATCTGAATTTTACAACAGCCACAAACATTAGTGCTGGTACACCTTATATTATTAAATGGGCCAATGGCGACAATCTGGTAGATCCCGTTTTCTCCAGTGTTAATGTCACTAACGCGGGGCTTGTTGATAACATCGTGAGCAACGATGGCTATTTAAAGTTCAAGGGTACATACAGCCCCAAAAACATCTACACCGCCGACAAGACTTTCCTCTACCTCGGTTCTGACAACAAACTTTATTATCCTTCTGGCGAAAATATGACATCATTCAATGTCAACGCCTGCCGTGCCTATTTCGAGTTACTTAACGGCCTCACCGCCGGCGATCCTATTTCCGGCGTCCGCTCCTTCAGCCTGAACTTCGACGGTGATCCTACTGGAATCACGACAACGAATTACACGAATTTCACGAATTCTGAAGATACCTGGTATGATTTACAAGGAAGGAGAATTGCAAATGGTAAATTGTCAAACGGAAAATTACCTAAGGGTCTCTATATCCATAACGGTCGCAAGGTCGTGATTAAGTGAGTATAAAGAATGAACTTGTTCATGCTTTATCGAACGTGAGCGAGCTAAAACGTAGTTTAAGGTCGTGATTAAGTGAGAATAAAATCACTAAAGACTGAACATCCCCATGGCTGATGTATTCCTTCAGCTTGGACGGTACAATAACAATACATCCATCTGGCAGTCGTCGCCAGATGGATGTACCATTTTAGACATACCCTTTCTGTCGTGAAAAGCTTACTACTTCGTACCGCCGCCTAAGGCGATGTAGAGGGAGATGATGGCCTGAGCGCCGTTGTACATGTTCGAAGCCTCGTTAAGCTGGGCATTGAGCAGGCTCTCCTGAGCGGTGAGCACTTCGAGGTATGCAGCCTTGCCATTGTCCATCAGTTCGTGAGTGCCGACATAGGCCTCATGCAGCACCTCCACCTGACGATGGTAGTAGTCATGATTCTCACGGGCAGCCCGACAGTCGGCAATCGCCTCGTTCACTTGGTTACCAGCATCGACGACGGCCTGCACATACTTCTTCTTCAGGTTCTCCTCCGTCAGCTGAGCCATCTTGTAGTTGGCATTGATCTGACCACGGGCGAAGATGGGCTGCGAGAGCTGACCAACGAGCTGCAACAACAGTTTGCCAGGATCGACGAGTCCGCCGTTATTGGTCCATCCGGCCTCTCCCGTCAGCGTGATGCTGGGGAAGAAGGCAGCACGGGCAGCTTGTACATTATAGAAGGCTTCCTCGATGTAGTAGTTGGCCAGACGGATATCGGGACGGCGCTCCAGCATCATGGCGGGCACGCCGACTTTCATATACCGCTCCTCAAACAGACGCTGGCCTTCGGTGGCCGAGTGGTAGTCTTCATCAACACCCCAATGAGAGCGCTGGATAGACTGTGGCGTGATGCAGAGCAGACTGCAGATCTCGTTCTCGGTGGAACGGATAGCGCGCTTGATGGCGACAATCTGGAGCTTCACGTCGAGCCACGACGACTCCTGCTGGTTCACAGCCGTTGAATAGGCCTGACCGTTCTCATAGAGTGCCTGTTGGGTATCCAATGAGGCCTTCCACAGACTGTCTGTCTCCATCAGGATGTCCAGTTCGCGGTCGAGCAGCTGGAGATAGAAATACTCCTGCGCGAGGGTACTGATGAGGTTGGAGCGTGTGGACTCCTCAGTCATCTGGGCCTGCAGCAAGGCGGCCTTGGCGGCGCGCTTCTTATTCCTCAGGGAACCGAACACATCGACATCCCACGACACATCCAACGGGATAGAATAACTCTTCGTGGCCTTGGCACCGTCGAAGCTGGAGAGAGAACCCTGTGGCGAGAAGTAGAGCGACGGCAGGAAGGCCAGCTTCTTGGTCCTCAATGCAATCTGACTCTTCTCGACATTGATGCGGGCGGAGTTCAGGTCTGTGTTATTGGCCAAAGCCTGCTCAATCAACTGCTGCAACAGGGGGTCGGTGAAGAACTCACGCCACGACATATCGGCGATGGACGTCTCACTCGTTGCCGACGTGATGTCCTGCGTAGAACCGAACACGCCCTCAGGCTCCTGTACAGTCTTCTCATAATTATTATATAATCCGCAGCCCGACAGCATCAGACCCGCGAACAATATTGATACAACTTTTTTCATACTCTTATTCAATCTTAGGTGTTTGCGACTTCTACGACTTCTTTACCCTGGAACCTCTCGTGCATCTTCTGGAAGATAATGAAGAAGGCCGGTACGACGAAGAGCAGTGCGATGGTACCAACGACCATACCGCCGATGACGCACATGGCCAGGGCACGGTTACCATTGGCACCGGCACCACCCTCGATGGCGAGCGGTACCATACCGACAACCATACAGATAACGGTCATCAGGATCGGGCGCAGACGTTCCTGGCAGGCGGCGAAGGCTGCTTCAACGATGCCCATGCCATGTTTGCGGTGCTCAGAGGCCACCTCGGTAATCAGGATGGCGGTCTTGGCCAACAGTCCGATCAGCATGACCACACCCGTCTGTACATAGACATTGTTCTCCATACCCGGCAAGCCAATGCTGGCGAAAAGCCAGATGACGCTGAAGGCACCCATCAGACCGAACGGGATACTGAACAGCACGGCCCAAGGCGTGAACCATGAGTTGTACAACGATGCCATAATCAGATAGATGAGGACAATACAGATGCAGTAGATGAGCGTGGTGGTATTTGAACCTGCTGCCTCAGCGGTCTCACGCGACATACTGCTGTACTCGTAGGTAGCGGTCGAGGGCATCTCCTGGCGGAACACCTCTTTAATGACCTCCTGAACCTGACCCTCGCTGTAGCCGCTGGCAGGAGCTACCTGACACTCAATACTTGAGAACAGGTTGAAGTGCTGGTTGTTCGACGGACCGACAATCTCCGTCAGTGTAATAAACTCTGAAAGAGGTGCCATCTTTCCGCTGCTCGTTTTCACGAAAATATTGTTGAGCGACGTGGGGTCGAGACGATACTCAGGGGCGGCGGCAGTCCACAGCTGATAAACCTTACCGAACTGATTGTAGTTGGCGATGTACGAACCACTACAATAGTTGCCAAGCGTGCTCAGCACTTCCTTAGCTGACAAACCGGCGCGGCTGCACTGGGTGGGATCCACTTCAACACGGTATTTCGGGAATTTTTCCGAGTAGGTAGACATGGCCATACTTACTTCCGGGCGCTCCATGAGCTTGGCCAGGAACTGGTCGGTCTTCTTAGAGAACTCCGACAGGTCACCGTCGGTAGGATCCTCTACCACGAGGTTCACGTTGCTGCTCGTACCATAGCCAGGAATCTGAGGCATCTGGAACGGAATGACCGTGGCATTCTTGATCTCCGCACACGCCAAATAGAAACGATACATAACCATGTCTACGCAGTGTTCTATACCCGGACGCTCTTCCCAGTTCTTCAGGCGGACAACCATGAAGCCATAGCTGGAGCCCTGACCTGAGATCAGACCGTAGCCGCTCACCATGGCATAGCTCTCCATTTCGGGAATAGCCTTCACCTTCTCTTCCACCTGCTTCAGCAGGTCGTAGGTCTGCTGCAAAGTGTAGCCTTCCGGTGCGTCCACCTCAGCCAGGAAGCAACCCTGGTCCTCCTGCGGCACGAGGCCTGACGGCAGTTTCATCATAAAGAATACAAGCAGCACAGCAGCAATGGCCATCAGTATCCAAGCCACGCCGGGACGCTTGATGAACTTCTTCACCCCCTTGCTGTATTTGTCATAGAGTGCATTATAGCTGGCGTCGTAGGCTTTCTTGGTGTAATATAGTAGCGACTTGCCTTCCTTCTTGCCTTCCGTCACCCTCAGCATGATGGCACAGAGGGCAGGACAGGTGGTCAGGGCCTGCAGACACGACAGACCTACTGCCGAGGCGATGGTGATACCGAATTGCGTGAAGAACGTACCCGACGTACCTGAGATAAATGTCACAGGGATGAACACCGCCATGAATACAAGCGTACACGAGAATACCGCCATCGACACTTCGCCGACAGCCTGGCGCGTAGCCTCCTTGGCGTCAGTCACACCGCTTTCCATCTTTGCCATCACGGCCTCGACCACCACAATGGCGTCATCCACCACCGTACCGATGGCCAACACGAGAGCGAACAGCGTTAAGAGGTTCAGTGAGAATCCTGCCAAAGTGACTATGACAAAGGTACCCATCAGCGACACAATCACCGAGATCGACGGGATGATAGTTGCCTTAATGTTCTGCAGGAAGAAGAACACCACCAGAATCACGAGGATGATGGCGATGATCAGCGTCTCCACCACATTATGGATGGCCGCAAAGAGGAAGTCGTCGGCGTTCTGCAAAGTGACGAACTCCAGTCCGTCAGGCATCGTGGCCTTCATATCCTCGCACATCTGGTCGATGCGCTGGTTCACCTCCGTGGCATTGGAACCCGGTGACTGGAAAATCAGCATGAAGGTACCCGGCTGGCCGCTGATGTTGGAGATGAAACTGTAGGTCTTGGCACCAATCTCCACTTCTGCCACGTCTTTCAGGTGCAGTACGTGACCACCGTCGGTGGTCTTGATCACGATGTCATTGAACTCATCAATCTCCTTCAGCGTACCCTTATACTCCATCGAGTACTGGTATTTGTTATCTGACTGCTCACCGAAGTTACCTAAAGAGGTTACGAAGCTCTGGCTGTTGATGGCTGTGCTGATATCGTCGGGCGTCAGGCCGTACTGCGCCAGCACGTCGGGTTTCATCCAGACACGCAGGGCGTAGGTGTTACCTAACGACGTCACGGACCCCACACCAAAGATACGCTGCATACGCGGTTTGATGTTGATATCAACGTAGTTTGACACGAAGTCGTCGCTATACTTGCCGTTCGTACATTGAATACCGATGATGCGCAGAATGCTGCTCTGGCGCTTCTCCGTCTCAATACCCATACTGGTCACGGATGAAGGCAATTGCGACTGAGCCTTCGACACGCGGTTCTGCACGTTCACCGTCGCGATGTCAGGGTCAACGCCCTGCTTGAAATACACATCGATGGTCGCGGTACCCGTTGAGGTGGCCTTCGAGACCATATAGTCCATACCATCCACACCGTTGATACTCTCCTCCAATGGTGAGATCACCGACTGGATGATGGTTTTGGGGTCAGCACCCATATAGTAGGCCGTAACCTCCACTTGCGGTGGCGCGATGTTCGGATATTGCTCGATGGGCAGCGAGTTCATCGAGATGAATCCATCAATTGTCAATTATTCTGTCGGCGCTGCCGGGAAAAGCACCTTCTGTCCTTCGTGTAAGTTGTTGGCACCGACGGTCACAATCTTGTCACCCACATTCAGGCCGCTGGTGACGATGTAGTCCTTACCGTTGAAAATATCCTGTGTTGTCACCTCAACAGATGTTGCCGTACTGTCGGCCTGCACCTTATACACCTGCTGCTTGTCCTGCAGCTTCACGACAGCCTCCTGCGGGATCACCATGACAGCCTTTTCTTCCAGAGGAATCACAACAGAACCCTGCATACCCGAGTAGAGCTGGCCCTTGGGGTTGGGGAAGGTAGCCTTCAGCGAGATGGTACCGGTAGAAGCGTTGACCACACCCGTGGCTCTTGTTATCTTTCCCTTATGCTCATACTCTGTACCGTTCTTCATGACAAAACCTACTTCGGGCGAAACCTTTGCAAGCGCACTGGGATCCATGCTGAAACCTTCAGAGAGTATCATTGACAGGATCGTCTCCGGCAGAGAGAATTCAGCATCCATGTTCGCGTTGCCGCTCACCGTGGTCAGGTAAGTAGAAGGTGAGACTTGATCGCCCGTACGCACGGGAATCTCACCGATGCTGCCAGCCACGGGGGCGGTAATAGTGCAGTAGCCGAGGTTCACCTTCGCACGGTTTACCTGTGCCTTGTACTGTGCCACCGATGCCTTTGCCTGATTGTATGCGTTCTCAGCAGTGTCGAAAGTGTACTTGCTCACAATCTTCTTCTCATACAGATTCTTGTTCGACTCGTACTCGATTCTCGCACTGTTCTCCTGGGCGATGGCAGACTGGAGGCTGGCCTGTGCAGACTCTAACTCCAGCTGCGCATTACGCTGGTCGATGATGAAGAGCACCTGTCCCTTCTTCACCTGGTCACCTTCGGTCACGCAGATCCTCATCAGCTGTCCGCTCACCTGCGGCGTGATGGTCACATCAGTCTCACCCTTGAGTTTTGAACTGAACTTCATGGGCACCGTAATGTCCGATTTCTCAATTGTCACCGTTTCATACGATGTTGGAACCACCTGTGGCACATTATTACCGCAGGAGGTCATTCCGCCGACCAAAGCGCTCAGCGCAAAGGTCAACTTCAAAGCTTTCTTTTTGTTCATACTTTTATTTTTAATATATAGTTAAATTTGTAATATTTACAATCACTCCGGCAGATCCAGCCACCTCGTGTAACAGAAGTCCTGGCGGTGTGGCAGGTTCTTGTTCTTCGGATACATACGGATGGCACTCCTGTACTCACCGAACTGTTTGGGAGCCAGCACAGCCTCGAAGGTAAAGTTGTTACCATCGTGCCCCGTCATCTTCAGCGGCTCAACATGGAACACCCGCTCCTCGCCATTCTTGTCGGTGAAGACGCTCACCAGTTCCAGTCCGATGGCATCGTTGAGACCCTGTTCGTTGACGACATACTTCAAATGATACTTCTGACCGGTCATGCCGCCTGTATCCGGGAAATCCCATTCAGCAGATATCACGCTGATGGCATCCCAACGCTCGGCCACCGTTTCCTTCCAGAGGGCAATCTCCTTCGCCAGACGGTTATCGTTCTTGGAGAGTTCCTTGAAGCGCTTGGCCTCCTTCTCATAGAACTTAGAATAGTAGTCGTCGAGCTGACGCTTCATCGTGTAGTGCGGTGCTATCTGGGCAATAGAGTTCTTGATTACCTTGCACCAACCCCTCGAGACGCCTTTCTTGTCCATGTCGAAGTAGAGAGGAATAATCTCGTTCTCGAGCAGACTGTAGATGGTGGCAGCATCGAGCTGATCCTGATAGCCCTGGTTCTCGTAGGTGCGCTTCTCGGTGAGTGCCCATCCGGCACCCTCGCGATAGCCCTCCAACCACCAGCCGTCCTTCACCGAGAGGTTCACCACACCGTTCATCTCGGCCTTCTCGCCAGAGGTGCCTGAAGCCTCCATCGGACGTGTCGGGGTGTTCATCCAGATGTCCACACCCGATACGAGTCTTCGAGCCAGCAGGAAGTCGTAGTCCTCTACGAAGATCACTTTTCCCTGGAACTCATCCCGCTGCGAAATATCAAATATTTGCTTGATGAGTCCCTGTCCGGCACCGTCGGCAGGATGAGCCTTTCCGGCGAAGAGGAACACCACGGGACGCTCCGGGTTGTTCACAATCTTCGACAGACGGTCGAGGTCGGTAAACAGCAGGTGGGCACGCTTATAGGTAGCAAAGCGACGGCAGAAGCCGATGATCAGCGCATTGGGATTAAAGCGTTCCGCCAGCTTGGTGATACGGCGGGGATCGTTCTGTCTCTTCAGCCATGTAGAATTCAGCTGCTTCTCAATATAGAAGACCAGATTCCGCTTCATGACCATACGGGTCTTCCAGAGTTCCTCGTCAGGACAGTCATAGATGCCCTTCCACTTCTCCTCATTCGACTGGTCTGTCATGAAAGCTGGATCAAGATACTTATTGTAGATATTCTCTAACCATCCTGTGGCTACCCAGGTGGGGAAGTGGACACCGTTGGTCACATAGCCCACGTGGTTCTCCTCCGGATAGTAACCGCTCCAGATGGGTGCGAACATCTTCTGCGACACCCAACCATGCAGCATCGACACGCCATTGACCTCCTGACAGGTGTTGCAGGCGAAGGTCGACATGCAGAACCTCTCACCCTTGTCCTCAGGATGGGTACGACCCATGCCGATGAACTCGTCCCAAGAGATACCCAGTTTGGCGGGATAGCCACCCATGTACTTGCCGAATAGGCCCTCGTCGAAATAGTCGTGTCCCGCAGGCACCGGTGTATGAACGGTGTAAAGCGAAGAAGCACGTACGAGCTCCATAGCCTGGTTGAAGGTCAGACCCTCCTCGATATAGTCGCACAGGCGCTGCAGATTGCAGAGCGCAGCATGCCCCTCGTTGCAATGATAGACATCCTTCTTGATACCGAGCTTCTTCAGCAGCAGCATACCGCCGATACCGAGCAGGATCTCCTGCTTCAGACGGTTCTCCCAGTCACCGCCATAGAGCGAGTGGGTGATGCACTTGTCGAACTCAGAGTTCATCTCATTGTCGGTATCGAGCAGATAGAGCTTCACACGACCGACATTGACACGCCAGACGTATGCATGCACATAAAAGTCGAGATAGGGCACGTCGATCACCAGCGGATTGCCGTCCGCGTCGAGCTGACGCTCTACGGGCAGGCTGCCGAAGTTCTGGGCTTCGTAATTGGCCACCTGCTGTCCGTCCATCGTCAGGCTCTGGGTGAAGTAGCCGTAGCGATACAGGAAACCGACGGCACACATATCGACGTTAGAGTCGGAAGCCTCCTTCACATAGTCACCGGCCAGCATACCCAGACCGCCAGAATAGATCTTCAGGGCAGAGTGGATACCATATTCCATACAGAAGTAGGCCACAGAGGGACGCTTGGTGTCGGGCTTCACGTCCATGTACTTACGAAACTTTGTGTAAACGTCCTTGACGCGCTTCATCAGCGCCTTGTCCTTCAGGATTTCCTCCTTGCGCCCGAAGGTCAGGCGTTCCAACTGCATCACGGGGTTGTGCCTCGTCTTATGATAGAGGTCAACATCGAGGTCGCGGAACAGGTCACGGGCTTCGTGGTTCCATACCCACCACATGTTGTGGGCCAACTCGTCCAAACACTTCAGTTCTTCAGGCAGAGTAGCCTTGACGGTCAACACCTTCCACTGCGGCTCATTTACGTAGTCTGCTTTTATCTTCATAATCTTTCTGGATTAGTTTTATTAATTAATGGGTGCAAATATACGAATAATTTCTAAAACACAGGCAAAAATCACCAGAAATATTTCTAAAACAGTAGGTAACACCGTCAAAAATCCGTCAAACCATAAAAAAAAGGCCACCGAAGTGACCTTTTTTTATAATAGCTCTCGCCTACTTCCAAGGATTGTCGAAGGCGACGGAACCGTTCTCGAGTTTCTGGCATACGATCTCGATCTCCTCGAAATGCTGCTGGCCGTCTTCCCACTTCTCAACATAGTTGATGCAGTAGCAGTTGGTACCCTTGAGCTCCTTCATGGCTGCACCGTCGACGGTGTTCACGAACTTCACTGAGACATTCTTCGGGCTCGTCGGGTCGAGCATCCAAGCGATCAGCTCA
>CACYQO010000041.1 GCA_902776545.1 uncultured Prevotellaceae bacterium
TAAAAAGCAATGAAGAGAACATTTCAGCCGCACAATCGCCGTCGCGTCAACAAGCACGGCTTCCGTGAGAGAATGGCCACCAAGAATGGTCGCCGCGTACTGGCTGCCCGTCGTGCTAAGGGCCGCAAGAAGTTAACGGTTTCTGACGAGCGTCACGGAAAGTAATTCCTGTCGCTAATCAGTGAAATTTGAACGAAACAGAGTGAAGTGGAGAGCAATCTTCACTTCTTTCTGTTTTTTATACCTCTATTATTTAAATTTTTCACTTTTCACTTTTCACTTTTCACTTTTTTTCGTACCTTTGCACGTGAGAAATCAGAAACGAGATGAAAGTAAAAGAATTCTTCGGTAAGTTTGGGAGCGCCTTTCTGTGGGGTAACCTGTTGGCGATGCTGATTGTCATCGTGCTTCTGGCACTGGGTGTGAAATACGGACTCGATTGGTATACCCATCACGGTGAGGGTGTCAGGATACCTAAGGTGGAGGGCATGGACTATGGTAAGGCTCGCAGTTTGTTAGAGGTCCACGGCCTGAACATCATGGTCAGCGATTCTGGCTACAACAAGTCGATGGCTGCTAACAGCGTTCTGATTCAGAATCCGGGTGCTGGTACGACGGTGAAGTTGGGACACACGGTCTATGTGACGGTCAACTCCCCTTCGTCGCCTTCATTTGCCATCCCCGATATCGTCGATAACAGCAGTTTCCGTGAGGCAGAAGCTAAGCTGACGTCCTTGGGCTTCAAGCTCACGCCTCCTCAGGAGGTGGCAGGCGAGAAGGACTGGGTCTATGGTGTTCTCTGTCGTGGGCGACGGGTCTCTGCAGGCGAACGTGTCTCCATCGACTACCCGTTGACTTTGATGATAGGCAGTGGACAATATGACTCCGGCGAAGATGTGGACTATATAGAACCCGAATATCGCCTGATGGAGAGCGGCAATGTGGACGAGTTTGAGGAAGTGGTAGAGTGAGAAAATTGAAGAACTGAAAAATTGAAGAAGAGAATTGGATTACTTAGATGACGAAGAACTGGAACTGATGGCCGACACTGATGCCGATGAAACGACGGAAGACGGTCAGCTCTATGAACACTTCCGTATAGAGGTGGACAAGGGGCAAGACTCTGTTCGCATCGATAAGTTCCTCTCCGAGCACCAGCCGCACTCCAGTCGTAATCGAATCCAGAAGGCTGCAGACGCAGGTTTTATCCATGTCTGTTCGGCCGAGGATATCAAACAGGGTCGCAGTGCCCGACCGGTGAAGAGCAACTACAAAGTGCGTCCAGGCGATGTCATCACCCTGATGCTCGACCGTCCGCACTACGATACGACCATCACTCCCGAGGATATCCCCCTCGAGGTGGTCTATGAGGACGATGATCTCATGGTCATCAATAAGCCCGCAGGCATGGTGGTCCATCCAGGTTGTGGCAATTTCAGTGGCACGTTGGTCAATGCCATCGCATGGCACCTAAAGGATCTGGCCACCTACGACCCTAACGATCCAGAGGTAGGACTCGTCCATCGTATAGATAAAGATACCAGCGGCTTGCTTGTTGTGGCAAAGACGCCTGATGCAAAGACTTCATTAGGCAAGCAGTTCTTCAACAAGACCACCCACCGCAGCTACAATGCACTTGTCTGGGGTAACTTCGTGGAGGACGAGGGAAGGATAGAAGGTAATATCGGACGTGATCCGAAAGACCGTCTGCGGATGGAGGTATTTCCTCCTGACTCAGAGATAGGTAAACCTGCCGTCACTCATTACAAGGTGCTTGAACGCTATGGCTACGTCACGTTGATAGAGTGTATCCTCGAAACGGGGCGCACCCACCAGATCAGAGCCCACATGAAGCACATCGGCCATCCGCTGTTCTGTGACGAACGCTATGGTGGAACGGAAATCCTCCGTGGCGAACGTACTGCCAGTTATAAGGCCTATATCCAGAACTGCTTCAAACTCTGTCCGCGTCAGGTGCTCCATGCCCGCACGCTGGGATTCGTCCATCCCTCGACGGGCGAGCAGATGGACTTCACTTCTGAGTGGCCTGCTGACATGACGGCCCTCATTGATAAGTGGCGTAAATATATCCGTCATATCTAAATATCGTAATAACGTAATATCAAAATAAAAATGAAAAATATGAAGAGAACCATTGCCATCGTTTGTGGTGGCGACTCCTCCGAGCACGATGTGTCATTGCGCTCGGCACAGGGACTTTACTCCTTCTTCGACAAGGAGCGTTATGATGTATATATTGTTGATATCAAGGGCCAGGACTGGCATGTCGAACTGCATGACGGTACGACAACCAAGATCGACCGTAACGATTTCTCTTTCGTTGAGGACGGCAAGGCCAAGTTATTCGACTATGCCTATATAACCATTCATGGTACTCCGGGTGAGAATGGCCTGCTGCAAGGTTACTTCGATCTGATAGATCTCCCATATAGTACCAGTGGTGTGTTGGTTGAGGCAATGACCTTCGACAAGTTCGTGCTTAATCAGTATCTGCGCAGTTATGGTGTCAGTGTGGCCGACTCCCTATTGATTCGCAAGGGTTACGAGGAGTTGGTGAGCGACGATGAGGTTGAGGAGCGTATTGGCATGCCTTGCTTCGTCAAGCCTGCTGCAGACGGATCGTCGTTTGGTGTGTCTAAGGTGAAGAATAAGGACCAGTTGGCTCCTGCCATCCGTAAGGCGATGCTGGAGAGTCCTGAGATCATGGTCGAGAGTTATCTCGAAGGAACGGAGATTACACAGGGTATCTACAAAACTCGCGAGAAGACCGTCATATTCCCCATTACCGAGGTGGTGACGAGCAACGAGTTCTTCGACTACGATGCCAAGTACAATGGTCAGGTGAAGGAGATTACGCCGGCACGCATTGCTCCAGAGATTGCCGATCGTGTGTCGAAGATCACCAGCCATATCTACGACATCCTCCATTGTAATGGCATCATCCGCATCGACTATATCATCTCTCCTGAGGGTAAGATCTCGATGCTTGAGGTGAACACCACACCAGGTATGACTGCCACCAGTTTCATTCCCCAGCAGGTGCGTGCCGCCGGCCTTGAGATGAAGGATGTCCTTTCCGACATCGTCGAAAATCAGTTCTGAATAAACCCCCTAAGTTAGGGGGATGGGGGTCTGAACAAGGCCTCTGTTAATAGTAAATAATTAGGATATGGAGGAAATAAAACATCGTTCAGCCCCCCAACCCCCTAACTTAGGGGGCTTAAGTGAGTTTGACGACATCAGGCCTTATGAGCCGGAGGAGATGAAGCAGGCGTTCGAAGACTTGCTCAACGACCGTCAGTTTAATGTGCTGATGAAAGGCTTTGCCCCGTGGCTGCCGAAAGGCGTCCGCAACGGACTGCTGCGGCTGACCTTCATGGGAGTCAAGACACCGCTCGATTTCCAGAAGCGGTTCATGAAACCCATCGTGAAGTATATCATCCGCAAGCATACCGATGGCTGTACCTTTGACGATCAGGCGTTAAGTGGATATCCGAAGCAAGATTCCCGTTACACTTTCGTCAGTAACCATCGTGACATTGTGCTCGACTCTGCCTTCTTGGATTTGAAATTGGTTGAGAAGGATTATCCAACCACTGTTGAAATCGGTATAGGTGACAATCTCCTTATCTATCCTTGGATTAAGAGACTCGTCCGTATGAACAAGGCTTTTACCGTTCGCCGTGGTCTTTCCCTCCGTGAGACACTTGCTGCCTCACAGCTCATGAGCCGTTATATCCATTTCGCTGTGACACAGAAGAAAGAGAACATCTGGTTAGCGCAGCGTGAGGGTAGGGCAAAAGACTCCGACGACCGTACTCAGGAGGCTGTGCTGAAGATGCTGGCGATGGGTGGCGACCTTCAGGAACTCAATATCGTACCTCTGACCATCAGCTACGAGTATGACCCCTGCGATTATCTCAAAGCCCAGGAACTGCAGCAGAAACGTGATAACCCGGCCTTTAAGAAGTCCCGTCAGGATGACCTCGACAACATGAAGACGGGTATCTTTGGCTACAAAGGCCGTGTGCACTATCATTGTGCAGCGCCTATCAACACATGGATCGAAGAACTCTCCGCCCTTCCCAAGACGGAATTCTATAAGGCTGTGGCAGAGAGGATGGATAAGGACATTCATCAGGGTTACGAGTTGTTCCCCTGCAACTATATTGCCCTTGACGAACTTCACGGCGATGCTGCCAATGCCGCTCACTATACGAAGGCCGACAAGCAGCGCTTCGAGGACTACCTTGCTGGTCAGATGGCCAAGATCACACTCGACAACAAGGATGAGGCTTTCCTTCGCGAGCGCATCCTTACGATGTATGCCAACCCTTTACTTAACAAACTTGCTGTCGTATGAATAAATTTCTCCGCCTCCTGCTATTCTCCTTCCTCCTTCCTCTTTCCTCCTTCCTCGTCATCTCCTGCACTCAGGACGGCTACGACAAGGGCGAGGGGCAGTATTCTTATTTGCGTGGCGACTTTGTTGAGGCTCTGATTGGAGCTGACAAGAATATCGTCTCTCTCATGACTGATGAGGGTGAGACGCTTCCCCTGTTGCAACCCTATACCGCCAAATGGATTACCCGTTCCGACACCGTCTATCGCTGTATGTTATATTATAATAAGGTACGCGATAGTAAGGGACAAACTGTGGCTGAACCCATATCCGTCGGTGAAGTGCCATGTCCGGTGATTGTTCCTTTGTCAGAACTTGAAGTGGAGATGAAGACTGACCCTGTGAAGTTCGAGAGTGCCTGGATGAGCAAGACTGGCAAATATATCAACCTCAGTTTTGCCCTGAAGACCGGAACGACAGAAGACGATGAGGCCATTCACTCCTTGCGGGTCGTACAGGATACGATCATGACGAATCCGGACGGCACCAGCACCAGCTATCTCCGTCTATACCACGACCAGGGTGGTGTGCCGGATTATTATTCCACACAGGTCTATGCCAGTCTCATCACCTCAGAGATCCTTGCAGACTCCGCCTGTATCTCGATCAACACTTACAAGGGCTTCGTCACGAAGGCTTTTCTGATAAATAAGTAATGATGAAAATCAGAATCGTCCTGTTCGTCTCCGCGATCGTCGCTGTCTTCTGCTTTTTCCAGTTCTGGTATCCCTACCATTTCTTCTATCACGAGCAGAACCAGATCTTCCTTTGGGAATGGGAATACGTATCCGGCTATTTCCAGAAATCAGGAGGACTGGCATCTCTGACGGGCGATTTCCTGACACAGTTCTACTATTATCTGTATGCGGGGGCGACAATTTTGACCCTCTGCATTGCATTGGCAGGCTTCTTGATGTTTAAGACGTTGACGAACCTGAAAGTGAATCCCTGGATAGCCTTGGCATCAGGACTTTGTGTCATTGCATGGTTGACCGTATGCCATTTCAGCACCGGCTATAAGTTGTCGTCCACCATTTGTGTCATGGGCTGGCTGTTATTCTTTTGGGCAGTCTCTGCCATCCGGATCAAATGGCTGCGTCTGGTGTGTTTCCTCATCATATTATTCCCTTCTTATCTGCTCTTTGGCACACCGAAGACGGGACGCATTCAGATGCCGGACTTCGTCTTGGAGAAAGACTTCGCCGTCGATAATGAATATCATTTCGGCAACTATGACAAGGTGCTCGACATCGTCAAGAACTCTGATGGCTGGACTGCACAGATGCAGTTCTTCTATAATCTCGTCTATGCCCAGCATGGTCTGCTGCCTGAACACTTGTTCGATTTCACCCCCAATAACCTGGGCACATTTGAGAAGATTGGTCCTGAGACCCCCCGTCTGACCATCATCAACATGAATGAACTCTATTGGGCCTTGGGCGACATGACCTTCACAGAGCGTGCGGCGATGATGACCAATGTCTTTGCCCCTGAGAACCGTAATGTGCGGATGATGAAGCGTCTGGCAGAATGTAACATCGTGAGTGGCGACAGCATCGCAGTACAGAAATACCTCCGTATACTCAGTAAGACCTTCGTCTATAGCCGCTGGGCAGAAACGACACAGCAACAGCTGGCTCAAGGACAGATTCCTCCCTATCTGGCCCAGAAGAAACCGTTCGTCAATCATCGCGACACCATCACCATCAGCGATAATGCCCACTTTCTGATGATGCAGTTGCTGGATCACAATCCGGACAATATGATTGCACTCGACTATATCCTCTGTAGTGATCTCCTCTTGAAAGACATCACGAACTTCAAGCGTGACTATGACCGCTACTGCGCTGACAGGCCACGACTGAAGCCCCTGTACCAAGAGGCCTTGTGTATCTGGCTGGCAGGAACTCAGGCTTCTCAGGAAGAGTGGCAGCAATATATCAAGATGAACAATGTGATGCAGCGGTTTGTTGAGTATAACAACCAGCGTGGCAATCCCCGTTTCAAGGGAACTTATTGGTATTACTTTGATAAGATAAAAGCCCCAGAGATATGATACACAATATTTTAAAACACAGAGACACAGAGATACAGAGATTTTTGTTTGTAACTCTTATTTCTCTGTGCCTCTGTGTCTCTGTGTTGCAATTAACATCCTGCACCCCGACTCCTGAGAACGTGCAGAGGAGCAGCGCACTGCCGTCGATCTATCCGGACTACTGCGATGTCACCATTCCTGAAAATATCGCCCCGCTCAATTTCCTGCTTCGTGCCGATTGTGAGGCTATCGAGGTGAAGGCCGGAGATTTGAGTATCAACGCCAGGGGCAATGAGGTTGTCTTCGATATTGATGACTGGAAAGAAATGCTTTCTCAGAATACAGGTCAGGACATAGAGGTTACTGTTTCAGCCCTGATCAATGACCAGTGGATTGAATACCAGCCATTCCGATGGCAGGTTGTCAGTGACAAGATTGATCCCTATCTCACCTATCGTCTGATAGAGCCCGACTACGAGATATGGAACCAGATTCAGATCCAGCAGCGCTGTATTGAAAATTTCGACGTGAACGCCCTCGGACACTACGAACAGCTGGAGAACCGCTGCATGAACTGTCACACATACGGCAGTCAGGATCCGCAACTCTCGATGATGTATGTCCGTGGCCCTGGCGGTGGTGCCATCCTCAACCAGAATGGCAAACTGAGCAAACTTAATCTGAAGACTGATGACATGATTACTGGTAGCGTCTACTTTGGTTTCAGCCCCTCTGGTCGTTACATCACTTTCTCCACCAACTACATCATTCCAGGTTTTCATTCTCTGGCCAGTAAACGTCTCGAAGTCTTTGACTCGAAGTCGGATGTCTATGTGGCAGACCTCAAGACGCATACGATGCTCCGTAGTCCATTGCTGAGCGACAGTACCAAGTTCGAGACCTTCCCCACCTTCTCGCCTGACGGCAAATACATCTACTATTGCGTGGCCGACAGCGTCGCCCTGCCTCGTGACATCAAGAAGCTCCAATACCGTCTCGTCCGCATTCCTTTCGGCGAGGCCACTGCCACCATCGGCTCAAAAGTGGATACACTTTTCCCTCCTCGCTCCTCCCTCCTCCCTCCTCGAAAATCTTCCGTCTGTCATCCCCGCCTTTCTCCTGACGGCCGCTATCTCCTCTACACCGTCGCCGACTATGGCACCTTCCCTATCTGGCATCCGGAGGCAGACCTTCATCTGATGGATCTTCATACTGGCGCCATCGACACTCTCGCCATCGTCAATAGCGAGAAAAGCGACACTTATCACTCGTGGTCATCTGACAGCCGCTGGTTTGTCTTTGCCTCGAAGCGCGACGACGGCCTTTATGGCAAACCCTACTTCTGCTATATCGACAAGGATGGCAAAGCTCATAAACCTTTCTGTCTGCCGCAGGCGCATCCGACTTTCTACGACAACAATCTGAAGTCGTTCAATGCCCCCGAACTCGGCAAGGGAAAGGTCCCCTTCGACGTCAATGATGTCGCCAAAACCATAAAACAGGATGCAGTCAAATTTTATTAGGCACGGATTAACGCGGCCTTATAAATAAGGACACGGCTACTATCCATACAAGAAAGCCGTGTCTTTGATAAAAGCCGTGTAATCCGTGCCTAATGCTATTTTACCTTTGTCTCAACACGCTTGTCGGAAGCGATCTCGATGCCGGCTTCGTAGGCATCGAAGTCCACTTTCGTCTTCGTGAAGTCTGGCGTGTTGAATGAATAGAGGCTCTCGCTATAGTATTCCTGAGGATTGCGCTGAGGCAGCAGGAATGGCTTCGACAACTGTCCCTTATCGTCGATGCTCGCCAGATATAGACGGCTGTAGAGTCCGTCATCACGTCGGCTGGTAAAGACAATCCAATGAGAATTCACGTTCCAGTTATGGTAACTGTCGGCCCTGTCGCTATTGATCTCCTTCATCTCGCGGGCTTCGCCTGTCTGCAGGTCCAGCAGCCACTGGTCACTCTCGTTGTGCCAGATGGAGAAATAGCCGTAGTCCATCAGCGTGAACAGGATATACCTGCCGTCGTAGCTGGGACGAGGCCAGGTTAGACTCTTCCCCATCGCCACAGCGTTGAACAACGTGTCCACCTGTTCTCCGAACTTCCCCGTCTCAGGATCGAAGGCAATCTTACAGAGATTATACTGTTCTTCCTTGTAGTGCTCTGGATATTCCTGTTGCAGGCAGGTCATATAATATAAGGTCTTTCCGTCAGGAGAGAACACAGGGGAGTTCTCACTCCAGTCCTTCGTCTGCAACAGCGAGTCTGTCAGGATTTCATGCGTCGTAGGATTATAGACAAAGACATCGCTCGAAAGGTCGAACACCTCAATGCGCTCATCTCTGACGACATGGAATCCCTGACGCGTCTGATTGGTGGAGAAGGCGCAGTATTTCCCACTTGGATGCCAATAGGGATAGACCATCGAACCGCCAAGCAGGTCATTCTTGGCTTTCAGCCATTCCCTTTGTCCGTCTATTTGGAACATCGTTGCCCCATGATCACCACGGACGTGGAAGACGAACTTTTGGGGATCCGTCTGATTCGCACTGTGGCAGTTGACGCACATACCAGGCACCTGGGTGTTCTCAATGATGGCATACTCCTCGAAGCTGGAGAGGTCGCGCTGGTAGAGTCCCATCTTGCTATAGACCTCATAGCCTGGAGCGATACGGCGATAGGTCAATCCCCATTCGTCGAGGACATAAGGACTGACATAGACCTTGAAGTCCTTGTATTGCTTCCACTGGCCTTCTTGCAGGATGCAGACGGTGAAGGTCAGCTCTCCCCCTTTGTTCTGGGCAATAAGCTCGTGCCAGTCTTCGATATCGAAATCAGTGAAATCACCCTGTGCATGCAGTTCTCCACCCTTATTGCCTTTGATGACTACATCGATACAGCTGACATTCTCCTCTGTGCTGTTGAAATTCAGCGGTGCCACCTCCGCAGGAATGGTCACGCCGATATAGTCGGGATAGATGGCGGGGAGCTTATCCACCGTGATAGGGTTCTCTACCCGCTGGGTGCAGGAAGCGAACACCATACCGACTATCAGAATGGCTTGCCAGGTAATCATCTGTAAACCGTAAACTGTAAACCGTAAACTCCTTCTCATCTTATTCTTCTGATTTTGGCTATTGCCTCCCGGACATAGCGTGGATTATAGTTCACCTTACTTTGTACGTAAGACACGTAATTGATGAAGCGCTGGGCATCGCCGTCGAGGAGAGGGGCCATTACCAGATATTGGGTAGCCATCTGGTTCTTTTGATTGTGCATAAACAACTGTCCGCAGATCTTGTCCAACTCTTCCTCGCTGAAGAGGAAGTCTTCGTTAAGCCGGAACTGGCGCAGGGTACCATAGAGTGGGTGGGCATCGATTTGGCTTTCATTCCCCAACATGGACAGAGCCTGTTGTGCCCAGGGACGATAGAAAATCGTCTTGTCCAGCATCTGCAGATATTTCCTTGCCACCTTATACTCGCCGTTGATAAGGTTCGTCTCTGCCAGACGCTTGATCATTCTGGCACTCTTATTATAATCAGGTATCGCCTCCATCGCCTCGAAAGCAAAGCGCTGGGCAGTGTTGATAAGTCCGAGGTAGAAGTAGATCTCGCCTGTCAGTTGGGTGGTAGAGAAGTTCCGCTCAAAGGGTGGCAGGAGTCCTTCGCTGCCTCTCTGGTAGAAATCAAAGGCACGCTCGCCAAGTTGGTTGGTCATCGCCAACGCGAGATTGGTGGCACTGACGCTCATCGGCAGATCTGGTGTCTGCTTCTCTGCCTTGGCGATGATGCCCCTCCAGTCCTTGATGCGCACCAGATAATCATACTCCATCAGTTCGTATTTCTTGGCGTCAAAGCCCAAATCAGGGCATCCGATGACGGCAGCACAACACACGATGGCTTCACACCATTTGACCCAAGGCTTAGGCTGTGGCAACCGTTTGACAACCAAACTCAACACCCAGATAAAGGCCGGAATGACCATCAGAATGTATGGAATAGCCTCAGGGAAACGATAATAGCCGATACCTGTCATCACCCTCAACAGGGGGAACGGTACAAAATGTGCGCTCAGAAGCATCACCGCCAAAGTCCAGATGACGGACAACGGCATCACGTAAAGGGCAACCAATACCACCATCGGCCCTATCAGCCAGTAAAGCACAGGGATCAACAGAATAATACCTCCCCATCGGATCACCTTACTAACCCTACTTTCCCTACAAACCCTAATTGACCCTACCATCACCGCCACTACCATCGCCATCAGCAATGCTACGACGTAAGTTAACTTTACGCTCTCGTCGCCCATCGTGTACCATAAGAGCACCGCTGGGATGAAAGATAATGGATAATGGTCAATGGATAAAGGATGATTATCCTTGCGCATCAGCCGCCACGTCAGATGCTGCATAAGCATCATCAGTACGGCAAGAATCGTGGCTCCGAGGGTAGGACTGTTGTAGAACTGCACGAGGAACTCCGCCACATATCTTGCCAGACCTTCAGGCTCTGCCATACGTTCAGCGAAGTAGTCGCTGTCGAAAAGGAACATCTGGAACTGCTCCTGATAGGTCAGCGCAAAGGGATAGCGGAATTTCCAAAAGAGGAACACCGCCAAGCCGAACAAAATCGTCAGCAGCCAGGGAATATATTTATGCGATAGCAGATTTTTCACTTTTCACTTTTCACTCTTCACTTTTCACTTCTTCTATGACCTCGTTCGTGTCAGCATTCATCAGCATGATACGGCCATCAGGAAACTGACGCTTATAAGTCAGCGGATAGAGGCTCTTCAGGAACTCACCCAGCACGCTGCCCTCCATGTTCTTCGCCAGCTGGCGGGTATACTTCTTATAAACCAGATGGAAGCTGTCGGCACGCTGCTGGATAGCCTTGGCCTGAATGCTGTCGCCGCCTTTTCCCATACTCGCAATCGTTCTGCGCATTATCGCTAACTGCTTGTGATGGTTCTCCGTCTGGATCTTCCATTGCTCTAATGAGTCGTTCTGAGGCGTACCTGTCGCGTGGCTGATGCTGTCGATGGTCACTTTGATGGTACCCGGCTCACCAACGATAATCAACGGCTGGAGTCCCATACGGTAATGATAGTCGAGCAGGATCTTATACATCTGCACGGAGTCCGGCTCAAAATGGAACTTACCATTGGTGATCTCCATCGAATCGACCGTCTCCATCGTGGCAGGCCCTGAGTTCGGCACTAAGAAAATCCGCTTACCCTCATACTGCTCACCAATCACCACACCTTCGATATGGCACTTTCCGTCATTGGCCTGCTGACAACTACTAAATAAAAGTAAAAAGGTAAAAAGGTAAAAAGGTAAAACCTTCATACCTCCCCTTAATACTCCCCTTAATAACACTATTTTTTTCATATCATCTTTATTATTTTACTTTTTTACCTTTTTACCTTTTTACCTTTTTACTTTTTTACCTTTTTACCTTTTTACCTTTACTATTTCCCTTTGGTTCTCAAACACCTGTCGGTATGCCTCATGGGCATCCAACTCCACCTTTGTCTTCGTGAAGTCAGGACAGTTATAGGCATCCATCATCTCCCGATAGTACTTCCTCGGATTCCGCTGGGGCAGGAGGAAGGGCTTTGTCACATGTCCCTGCTCGTCGATGCTGGCGAGGTAGGCCTTGGTGTACATGCCGTCTTCCCGTTTGGAGGCGAAGACAAACCATCGGCTGTTCCCGCTCCAGTTATGATAGCTCTCGCTCTGATCGCTGTTCACCTCTTTCATTTCTCGGCTCTCGCCCGTCTTCAGATCCATCAGCCACAGGTCGGCATCGTTCTGGCTCACGGGGAAGTTGCCGCGACTGCTGACACAGTACATCAGCCAGCGACCGTCGTAGGAAGGCCTTGCCAGTACATAGCTCTGATCCGTTGCAGGACCGTTTAAGAGGGTATCCACCGTCTCGCCAAATGCACCCTTCTCCGCATCGAAGCCGATACGGCAGAGCGAGCACTTCACTTTCAGATACTCAGCAGGTACGTTGCAGGGCTTCGATGTGCTGTAATAGAGCCACTGGCCGTCGTGCGAGAAGGCTGGGAAGATCTCCAGGTCCTCCGTCTGCAACAGCGGCGACAGGATCAGCTCGTTGCTGCGGGTATCAAGCACCTCCACGTTGCTGAACCGATGATACACCTCTATCCGCTGGCCCGTTCCTGTGAAGAAACTCTGATGCACGGAGTTCACGGCCAGCGCCACATAGTCGCCCTGAGGATGCCAATAGCTGTAGGATCCGGCAGCTTTCGTGGAGTCTGTCTTCGTCTCCACCCACGTCTGACGACCGTCTTTCTGTATCAGCGTACCGCCTCCCTCACCACGCATCTGCATCGTGATACGGTTGGGGTTCGTGCGGTTGGCTGTATGGCAGTTGAAGCAACGGCCTGGCACGACCGTCTCCGTCAGGATGGCATATTCCTTGAAGGTGTTCAGGTCGCGCTGGTAGATGCCGATGTCGCCGCCCACCTCATAGCCAGGCTTGATACGGCGATAGGTCAGTCCCCACTCGTCGAGCCTGTCCTGACTGACGAAGACGTCAAAGTCCTGATACTGAGTCCATTTCCCGTCCTTCTCGATGCAGACGGTCAGGGTGATTTTTCCGCCTTGATTCTGTTCTGTCAGTTCGTGCCAGTCGTCGATGTCGAAGTCCGCCCAGTCACCATTAGCATGCATCTCTCCGCCCTTGCTACCCTTCACGACCACATCCATGCAGTCAATATCCTCGTTGGCAAAGTTAAAGTTCAGCGGCGCAATATCTGCAGGGATCGTCACCCCGATATAGTCTGGATATATCTCCGGCAGTTTCTCCACCATTGTCGGATGTTCAGGCACAGATTGACAAGACATCAATTGGAACACAGAGATACAGAGACACAGAGATAAAATAGTGACAGACAAGAAACTCTGTACCTCTGTGTCTCTGTGTTCAATAAATCTCCTCATTTCCCCCTCCTTTCTGCCATCATCCGTTTCACATAGTCGGCATACGGCGAGCCTTGCACATTACCCTGCATCTGAATGCATCGCATCGCATCCTGATAGCCCAACGGCATCTGACGGTAGCCGCCATACTGCTGGGCGAGTCCCAAGTACTGTTGGAATCCCTGCACATTCCCGTTCAACAGCATCTGACCTAAGAAATAGTCGAGGGCCATCTTATTGTCCGTGTTGTTCATCAACAGCAGCCCGAACATCTTGTCGATCTCTTCATAACTATAGAGGAAACTCTCCTTATATCTCATCTTCCGCAGCCTCCCATACACGGCCATTTCCCCTTCTGAGTCAGGAGGGGCAGGGGTGGTCTGAACCGCCTCAGTCTCCGCCTCCGCTTCCGCCTCTATCATCTTCTCCATCTCTTCTGCCCAGCTGCTATAAAACAAACTCTTCTTCAAAATATCAATCTGTTTCCTTGCCGTCTGATAATGCCCATTTACTATCATGCACTCCGCAATCCTCTTCGTACATCGTCCACTCTTTTTTCCATTCAGTATCGACTCCTGCGTATCAAACATATACCTTTGTGCCGAGTTCACCATCCCCAACCGCCAGAAAGCCTCTGCCGACGGCAGCATCGACGTGAGGTCTCTGGTTCTGGGCATAATCAGCGCATCCTCGCCACTCTGGTAGAAGTCAAACATACGGTCTGCCAACAGCCGTTTCTGCGACAAGGCGAGATTCACGCAGTTACACCAGAACGGTGTCTTCACCTGATACTCTCCAGCCCGTTTCACGATCTCATCCCATCGCTCATTCCTTACCAGATAGTCCAGCCGTATCAGCTCATACATATCCTTATCATATCCGCTCCATTGTGGATACTGCAACGGAATCCGATAATAGCTCAGTCCCGTCATCGCCTGCTGCAAAGGCCACTGCGGCAGCAACCACGCATACACCATCAGCTGCACAGCCAACAACCAGCCTGCAGTCCACAGGTGTTTCCAACTCAGATGGATCACGCGTACCACTATATATATCCAAACTGCCGGTCCTATTAGCCAATAGGCCACAGGAACGATCAGGATATCCAACCAAAAAAGCCGTTTAGGCAGACGTATGCAGGCCAATGCCAAAGCTAAAACGATGGCGACGGGCAGCGACAACAGCACATTGATATCGCCCATCAGCCACCACATCACTGCAACGGGCAGCAAACTCAGCAAACACCATGCTTTCGGCAATAATCTGGCTGTCACTCGTTGCAGCGCCACGATGAGCATCGCCAACAGCAATGCCCCTAACCATTCCACATAATAGAACTGTACGATAAACTCTCCCACCCAGTCGGCAAATCCCCCAGGCAGGCTAATCTTTTCCACGAAGTAATCCCCAGTCCAAAGGAACAACTGATACTGTTCCTGATACGACAGCGCATGCGGATACCACACATACCAGAACAAGAACATGCCGATGCCCAACAGCACCGACAGCCCCCAATTCCAGTATCGTTTCACCGCTTTCGTCATAAGCGCTGCAAAGTTACTACTTTTTTACTAAACCACCAAACATTTAACCAGCCCAATAGCAATCAAAGAACTCTTCTGGTTCTAACACTTGAATGGCATCTTTTGGGAAATGCTTCTTATTCCTTGTAATGATCACATCACATCCAGCAGCATAGGCAGATTCAAATTGAAGCATGTCCTCAAAGTCTGGCATCTTTGAATACAAGGCGTTATGGCATTGGGAAGAGTTCAGGGTCAATCGTGCCTTTAATGGGTAAGTTTAATATCTCCTGTACTTCTGGCGCAAGTTTCTCTATTGGTTGTACGTTAAATTTCTTCTTCTTTGCTTTTGAAAGACCAAACTTGTTAATGAGAGATACGATGAATTCATCTACGCTGAGGTTCTGTGTCTCTGCGTATTGCTTAGCGTCATTATGGGCTGCATAGCTTAATGTAATTGTTGCCATAGTGATACATTCTTTATTTATCTGCTGCAAATGTACGAACTTTATTTCAAACAGCCAAATGTTTCTATGATTATTTAACGAGTATTCAACAGGTTGTCGTTCAGCACCGCTGGCAACTTCGACCATTTTGTCGACGTCAACAAAAAGTTATCGAAGATGGTTACAACCTGACGGATTTTTTTACTTTCTTTTTACTGATTTATTTGTGTTTGCCTCTACTAAAATGTGTGTATGTTGCAGAGAATAAGTGGTTTAGCAGAAATTTTACATCTATTTTGCCTCTACTTTACATCTACTTTGCTTCTACTTTATATCTACTTATCTTCTACCAATTGTCTATAAAAAGGAAGAAGGTGTGACGTTGTTGCGTTGTTCTTAATGATACAATAGTCAAGATTTCCATTAGGTGGAAGAATTGTTCCCACGGTGGGAATATGGTGTTCCCATGCTGGGAACATAACATTCCCACTGTGGGAACATACTATAAGCCTAAGGCTTTCTGCGTGTAGAGATAAGGCAGATGGTTAGTAGGGATAATGTAGAGGTAAGGTAGAAGTAAAGTAGAGGTAAAGTAGGGGGTATTGTAGAAGGAAATAATTATGGAAATATTTGCTAAACCGCTTAAAATCAGTAGCTTTCAGGCGAATCATAATCCATTTAGTAGAGGTAGAACCAAAATTGTACAAATGCCTATCTTCTGCGACATCTATTATAAGAATCTTCTCTTAAACCATAGTGTAAAGACAGGATCGGTCACATAAAGCTGACGCAATTTCACAAAGTTGTGAATCACAAACTTGTGAAATTTAAGTTTTTTTATTCAAAAACCGCCCTGCGGCGGAAGGCTGCAGGGCGGTGATATAGAGGTTAAAATGCTTATGCGGGATTACTTGGCCTTGAATGCCCACCATGTAGCCTCAGACCAGCCGCCAGTACCATCATCAGCATAGACCAGCTTCATATTAGTGGAGCTCAGTTGCAGGATTTCAAACTTGCCAACTTTGGTGCCTCCACCGTTGATCTTGAACGGGAAGAGGATGACACCAGGATCTGTTTCCAACGTACCGTAATTCCATGCTACATCGTTCTTCGTCTGACGTGTGGCAGAGAATTTCAGCTCATAAGCGCCGCCACGGATCTTATTACCACTTCCATCATATGTAGCCACCTGACCATCAGTATCGAAGACCATATAAGCATTCGGATCTTCCTCGCCTGTAGCTGTTCCGGTATCTGAGTGCTGCAACTGACCAGTAAGGTCGGCGGGAGGACAACCCCACCAGATTCCATTAGCGTCATTAACGAAGGAATCGCCGTCGCCAGGAGTATAACCTAAGTTACCCCAAACAGCACCTGCCCATCCCAGATAGGGGAAGCTCTCGGTATCCCATGTCCACTCCTTCTTGTCGTAGTTGTTCAAGCAGCCTGCACCGTCAGTCTCGCTCTGGAAACACCAGAAAGTAGCCTCGCTCCAGCCACCTGTACCTGCGTCGGCATAAATTAGCTGCATCTTGTCGGCAGACAGCTTCATGATGTCAAAGTCTGTCGGAGTTGTACCACCGCCATTAATCTTGAAGGGGAAGAGGATGGTTCCTGCATCGGTGTGAAGATTACCAACTTTCCAGGGTACATCGTTGACGACAATCTTCTCGCCGTTGTTGTAGTCCTGAATCTCGAAGGCACCCTTACGAATCTGGTTTCCACCAGCATCGTAGGTCGTGATGACACCTTCCTCAGAGAACACCATGTATGCTCTGTTGTCCTCTTCACCGGTAGCGACACCGGTGTTAGAATGCTGCAACTGGCCGGTCAGATCCTCTGGAGGACATCCCCACCAGACACCTGTAGTCCAGTCCTCACCGGGCGTGTAACCAAGATTACCCCAAACGGCGCCAGTAGCAATCACGCTGCCGTCCCATTTCCAGATCTTTGTACCGCTGTCGCTGCAGGCAATCTTCATCTCGGGCGTCAGATCGCCAGGAACCTCAACCGTCACGTTATAAGGAACAGTCACTACAGAGCCGTCGAACTCGCGAGACTGAACATAGAAAGTCTGGTTGGGATCAGAGCCACGGGTGGGCTTCAGGATGAACGAACCAGCGGAAGAACCCTTGGCCAGGATGACCTGACCGCCAGAACTGTTCAGACGATAAATGGTAACGACACGCGGAGCGGTGTACTGGAAGAAGTTACCAGTGCTTGAAGCTGAGCCTGCCTCATCAGTCTGTGTATATGTAAACCCGGCTGCCAGCTCCGACTCTGTGATAGCTGCAGGTACACCTACAGAATCCTTCGACGGGTCGCAGGAGGCGAACAAACCGAGTGCGCAGATTCCTAATAATATCTTTTTCATATCTTTAATCTTTCAATTTTAAATTATTTAATTAGAAATTACCAACCAGTGTATTCACCAGAGGCATCGCCCCAACCATCGTTCTGAACGACACTACCGAGAGAAACCTGGCTCTCAGGCATCTTCTGGAAGCCGGCTGTAGCCGAATAGCGTGAAGTGTATCCTCCGTTGTGAGGATCGTTCGTGGCGGGCTTACCGCAGTAGTAAACGGGCTGGTTCTCCTGCTTGGCAAGCACCACAGAAGCGATGTGCCAGCGACGGATGTCATTCCAGCGGATACCCTCACAAGCCAGCTCCCAGCGGCGCTCGTTCTGCAGAGCCTGCAGTGAGTAACCAGTGATGGGGTTCAGGCCGGCTCTTGCGCGTACCTTATTAATACCTTCTGTATCTTCCTTCAGCTCAGACTGCATCAGCAGCACTTCAGCAAAGCGGATGAGCACGAGGTCGTGGATGTTGTTCAGCTGGAAGTTCTCCTCACCAGAGGCACCAGACTGATCCCATGTGCCAGGATACATAGCGCACTCGAAAGTACACCAGAACGAACCGTCGCTCTTCTTGGCAAGGATGGGAGACCACTTCTTCTCGTAGAAGTCAGTTTCCTGTACGAAGTCGTCACCACCGCCGTACTTGTAGTTACCCTCGTATGAAGATTTGTCTGTCCAGTCCTGAATGGTAGCGTCACGACGCATATCGTCGGGCTCAGCAGCCTTCCAGTCGTTCACGAGGTTCGGAGCCACAGGGCCTGCACCCCATCCCTGACCGAAGGGGAAGTGGTTCTCGTAAGTAGCGTCGCGGACACCGAAGTGCAGAGCGATACCGTTACCATAACCGATGGTGGTTGACCAAGAAGCCCACTTATTGAACTTGATGGCGAACATAGACTCGGGGTTGGTGTTGGGACCGTTGTTCACATCGTCCTCCACCCACTTCAGGCCCTGACCCTTGGTATAGGGGTTGTCCTCCACCGTCAGACGGTTGGTGTAAGCCCAGAGGTTGCGGAAGTCGGGAACGAGAGAATAACCAGAGTTGTTCACGCAGTCGTCGATAGCATTGATGACTTCCTGCTTGGTCAGCGTAGAGCCGTCAGGCAGTTCAACACTGGTCAGCGGGCTATAGGTGGTGCTGGCCAGGTCGGAGATAGATGTACCGTTGCCATAGAAACCTGTATAGAACAGCCAAGCACGGCCTAACATAGCCTCAGCAGTGAACTTGTCCACATGTCCGTCTGTCTTGCGGGTAGCAGGCATCATCTTGACAGCATCGCGCAGGTCCTGAAGGATCTGGCCCCAGAGCACTTTCACATCACCCTGAGTCACCAGGTCACCACTCGGAACAGTCAGCAGGGGTACGTTGCCGTACATAGAAGCCAGCTCGTAATAGTAGTAAGCACGGAGGAACAGGGTCTCACCGATGAACTGGTTTTTCAAGTCATCAGAGATATTGGCATTCGGCAGAGCCTGGATCAGGGTGTTGGCGCGGTTGATACCTTCATAGCGCTGTCCCCAGAACACGTTGGTCATGTCGTTACCATAGTTACAGATGAGGTCGAGTGCCTGCATCAGCTTATCGTTCGTACCGCCACCGCCGTACTGGTCGTCACTGGCCAGACAAGCCATATAAAGATAGGAGCACTGCGGGTTGGCGTGCGTTGCGTTCAGGTTCTCATAAACACCGGCAAGCGTGGCAATAGCGTCTTCCTCGCTGGCGGGGAAGCCTTCGGTAGACAGGCCGCTGATGTTCTCTACATCGTCAATGCTACACGAAGCAAGACCAAGTGTGGCAATGGCTGCAGTTAATAAAAATATCTTTTTCATATCTTGTAGTCTGATTTTAGAATTTAACATTTACACCTACCAAATAAGTGCGCGGCTGCGGATAGTTACCTACGTCGACACCCGTTACCCATGACTCAGAAGAGATGGACTTACCGTTTTCAGGATCCATACCCTTGTATTTGGTGATGGTGAAGAGGTTCTGGGCAGCGAAGTAGAGACGGAGCTGCTGGAACGGAGCACTCTTCCAGAGGTTTTTGAAGTCATAACCTACGGTGAGGTTCTGCAGGCGGAAGTAGCCGGCATTCTCAATGTAGATGTCAGAGATGGCCATCCAGTTCACACCCTCACTCATCTTAGCCAGACGAGGATACTTGTTGCTGGTGCCAGGACCAATCCAGTAGTCATACACCTCAGTGGTGTAGTTCTCCATTTCACCGTCAGCGAACTTACGGTAGCTGCGAGCCACCTGCTGTCCGAATGCACCATAACCGGTGATGTTGATGTCGAAGCCCTTATAAGCAGCGTTCAGATTGATACCCATGGTCACATCGGGATGAGGATCGCCGAGGTAGGTCTTATCGTCAGAGTTGATGACACCGTCGCCGTTGGTATCGGCAAACATCAGGTCGCCAGCCTGCAGGCTTTCACCCTGCAGAGAGTTGGCTGCATTGCCACCGCAGTTGGTGCTGATATAGTTCTGGAGGTCATTCTGATCCTGGATGACGCCGAGGGTCTTGTAGCCATAGAAGTAACCGATAGGCTGACCTTCCTCGAAGCGGGCGATTATACCAGTACCCTGAGAGAGGTTGTCATTACCGCCCTCATTGTACTTACGGCTACTGTTCACCTCTGTCACCTTATTCTTATTATAAGCAATGTTCCAGCTGACGCCGTAGGTGAAGTCTTTACCGATCTGGTCGCGCCAGTTGATAGCGAACTCAATACCAGTGTTCTGTACGGTACCAGCATTCTTCAGCTGCTCAGAGAAACCTGTCGTCGGAGGAATGGGCACGGAGACGAGCAGGTCCTTCGTGGTCTTCTTATACCAGTCGAAAATCACGCCGAGCTTACCGCCGATGAAGCGGGCATCGAAACCGAAGTCAAGCTGCTCAGAGGTCTCCCAAGTCAGCTCCTCGTTGGCGAGGCGCTCAGGATAAACACCGGCAGTATAGTCATCCTTGTCGCTGTTGAAGGAATAGTTACCGTAAGCACCATACTGGAAGGTAGCGAGATAACCGAAACTGTCAGCAACGTTCTTGTTACCGTTCTGTCCCCAACCTGCACGAATCTTCAGGAAGTCGAGCCAGGAAGCGGTCTTCTGCATGAACTTCTCGTTAGAGATTACCCAACCTGCAGAAACAGAGGGGAAGTAACCCCAGCGATGTCCGGGAGCGAAGACTGAGCTACCGTCGGCACGGATGATGGCAGACAGCATGTAGGTCTCGTTGAAGTCATAGTTCAGACGTGCGAAGTATGACATGCTGCGAGAGTCGCCATAAGGCCAACCTGAAACCGAACCTGTGGTACTCTTGTAGAGGCTCATATAAGAATGCTTCAGGTCACCGAATACAGAGTGAGAAGAACTGGCTGATACAGAGAAACCGTAGTCAGGCTTTGACATACTGAACTCAGTACCGAAGAGCACGTCGAAGTTGTGCTTCTGGTTGATATCGAACTTATAGTTCAGGGTGTTGGTGGTGTTCCAGCCCCATCCGAGACCTGCCTGGTTAGAACCAGAGTCGGTGTTGCGGAAACCGCCTGCCTGATCGTGAACATGGAATACGGGCAGATAGTCGCGATAGCCCCAGCTGCTCTGGTTGTAGCTGACCTGTCCGCGATAGATCAGACCCTTAATCGGCTGAATCTCAATATAGCCAACAGCATTCAGGCCGAAGCTCTTGTTCTTGTTGTTACCACCCTGAGAGTTTACCAATACAGCCACGGGGTTGCTGGAGAACTGGTTGTAACCGAACCATCCGTCAGTACCGGAGTTCTTCAGATCGTCATACATGAAGTAGTCGCCATCCTTATTATACATGGGAATCAGCGGGTTGGCACGCAGCATGTTCGACAAGTCGTTTGAATACTGGTTACCCAGCTGGATACCCTGACTCTGACGATGCTGGTAGTAAAGATTCTCACCTACCTTGATGACATCCATACCCTTGGAGTTACGATAAAGCACGTGCTCAGAGTTCAGACGCATGGTGAAACGGCGGAAGTCAGTCTTAACGACGCCACCCAGAGCACCATCCTCATACTGGTAACCGAGACCCATTGAGAACTTTGAGAACTCAGAACCGCCGGCGATGTTCAGGGCGTGGCTGGTTGTCATAGCGTTCTTGTTGCGGATAGACTCAATCCAGTTTGTTCCTTCGTTGGAGCCGTTGCGATAGGCAGCAAGGAGGTCTGCGTCAATATACTTTTCCCATGTACGGGCTTCGTCGCCGGAGTTGACGCGGACGAGGTCCATCACGTTCATGTACTCCTTGGCAGTCAGCATCTGGGGCAGACGGTAGATGTTGCTCCAACCCACGTTACCGTCGTAGCTCACCTGGATCTTACCAGCCTTACCCTGCTTGGTGGTCACGAGGATCACACCATTGGCAGCAGCAGAACCGTAGATGGCGCAGGATGCAGCGTCCTTCAGCACGTCGACACGCTCGATGTCGGCAGGGTTCAGGTTGTTGATATCACCACCGGCCACACCGTCGATAACGTACAGAGGCTTCGTGTCACCATTGGTACCAGCACCACGGATAGACACCTTAAAGCCGTCACCCGGCTGACCAGACACGGCCTGGATGGTTACACCAGGGCTCTGGCTCTGAAGGGCGCCGAGTACCTGCGTGGTGTTCAGCTTGGTGATGTCTTCACCCTTTACCTCAACAGTAGCACCTGTGACCAGCTTCTTCTTCTGGACACCGTAACCTACGACAACCACTTCGTCGAGCAGAGCGTTGTCTTCCTTAAGAGTGATGTTGTAAGTACTCTGGTCACCAACCTTGATTTCCTGAGTCTCAAATCCGATGTACGAAATAACAATCGTAGCACCGGGATTCACGTTGAGAGAGAAGTTACCGTCGAAATCGGTTACAACACCGTTCGAGGTACCTTTTTCTGTTACACTGGCTCCGATGACCGGGCCCTGAGCGTCGACTACAGTACCTGTAATCTTCTTCGTTGCCTGCTGGACGTTCTGCACGTCACCAGCGGCGTAGGCTTTGGGAGAGTAGCAAAGTCCCAACAGGGAGAATGCACCCACCATCAGCGCTGTCTTTCTAAAGTTTTGATTCATACTTGAGTGTTATACTTAGATTAATGATGTAATGTATCACGTTTGGCTTGGGCCATACCATTCTTAATGGTACGCACCGCGGTTAGGTTGAGTTGTTTAGATTCATATGTTGTAAATTTGTTATATAATTAGTTATGAATATAGATTTCGATTGTCTTGATTTTGGTTGCAAAGGTAATCAGAATATTTGAAACGACGCATGCTTTTTTTGATAAATGATGATACTTTTTTGCTAAAATTTACTAATTTGTATAATTTTGCCCACATTTTAACATAAAATACCGAATAAGTGTAAATAATACAATATAGGATTTCGGGTCCTTTTGGGGATAAATGTATTTAATACACTTATTCGGTTATGCAATCTGTTCCAAGGCATCGATGTCGGCCTCGGTGGTGGCCCAACTGGTGACGAAACGGCAGATGGTGTGGTGATGATCGGTCTGTCCGAAATGGGAGAATTCGATGTGTCGGCTCAGGCGTTCCACCTGTTCGTTATCGATGACCACAAATTGCTGGTTGGTTGGTGAGTCGACGAGGAACTGATAGCCTTTCTTCTTGAAGATGGCTTTCATCCGCATGGCCATCTTGATGGCGTGTTCGGAGAGGCGGAGGTAGAGGTTGTCTGTGAATAGGGCATCGAACTGGAGGCCGATGAGGGCACCTTTGGCGATGACGGCGCCGTGCTGCTTCTGGATGGAGAAGAAATGCTTGTGGGCCTTGCGGTTGGTGAAAACGACGGCCTCACCACAGAGGGCACCAATCTTCGTGCCGCCGATGTAGAACACGTCGCAGTGACGGGCCAGATAGGGTAGGGTGACGTCGTTACCCTCAGCCATCAGACCATAGCCAAGCCGGGCACCGTCGATATAGAGGGGAATGTCGTACTGTTGGCACACCTTATATATATTATCTAACTCTCGGGCTGAATAGAGCGTGCCCAGTTCTGTGGGGAAGGTGATGTAGACCAGTCCCGGATGAACGGCGTGGTCTTTATTGCCATCGTGCATATAGTCGTCGAGGTATTTGTCGAGCGTGGCGGCTTCCATCTTCCCGTCAGTGTCGGGGATGGTGATGATCTTATGCTCCGTGAACTCCACGGCTCCGGCCTCATGGACGTTGATATGGCCACTGCCCACACAGATAACACCCTCATACTGGTAAAGCATTGAGTCGATGGTGGTGGCATTGGTTTGGGTGCCGCCCGTCAGGAAGAATATCTGGGCATCAGGCATGCCGCAGGCTTCGCGGATTCGGTCTTTGGCCCGTTCGCTGAACTCGTCGAAACCGTAGGGCGTCGGTTTGGCGTTGTTGTATTTCACCAGATTGTCGATTACCTGCTGACAGGCACCGTTGTTGTAATCACATTCAAAGGAAAGCATAATGTATATTTACGATTTGCTAATTTACGATTTATTATTTATGTGTGCAAAGGTAGTATATTTACCGCAGATTACACAGATTATACAGATTATTTTCATTTTTTTTCTGCGGAATCTGTGTGCACCCGAAATGATCAAGAAAGTACTTCTGATATTCCTTATAGAACTTATGGGGACAGTTCCCGTGAGTTCTTCAACAGACATCCTGCCGCCTGCTCCTGATTATGGGGACGCTTCACAGTGGTATATTCACGACCAGAAGGGCGTTGCCGACATCTTCTATGTGATTTCCACAGAGACGGGCGACCACATGGAGGGTACTGATACCTGCCATTTCGCCAATACCAAACATCCCCGTCAACGGGCTCAGATGCTGATGGAGATGGCGGCAGTGGATTCTTTTTATACAGGCAAGTTGAATTATTACTCCCCCTACTATCGTCAGGTTTCCATGCATGCTTTGACTGATCCGAAACGGTTCCCGGCACGTATGGCCAAGGCGATAGAGGATGTGAAAGTGAGTTGGCGGTATTATCTGGAGCACTTTAATCAGGGCCGTCCTTTTATCCTGGCGGGTTACAGTCAGGGTGCTGCCGCCGTGTTGGCTATCATGAAGGAGATGACCGACAGTATCGCCCGGCGAATGGTGGCATCATACGTCATCGGTTATAAGGTGACGGCTGGTGATCTGGATAATATTCAGAACCTCCGTCCTGCCAGAGGGGCAACGGATGTAGGTGTGACGGTGTGTTTTAACTCGGTGGCATCACCAGAGGGAGAACTGGCAGCCGTCAGTGGCGGGAACCTGTTGTGCATCAATCCTGTGAATTGGCAAAGAGATACGGTCAGCACCTCTTTTATATATAATATGCCGCCGGTAAGGGACACGCTCACCGTGGCTTGCGATCCGGAGCGCCATCTGTTGATGGTCAGGGGATTGGATAAACAGGAGATTCTGCCTGTTATCGGCAAATCCGGCAATTACCATAATTATGAACTGCGATTCTATCATCCCTTTATCCGTCAGAATATGGCAGACCGTGTGGCGGCTTATCTGAAGGCTGTCAGTCATCAACCGTCGGTTAAGGAAGAGATCTTCGAGGATGTGACTTGTGCGGCTGGTGTGAATAAGGCATATGTTCCCACCGTCAAGAGGACATGGACACCGGCGCCTGATGGAAAGTCGCCGTTTGCCATCATTACATACGGTCGTCATGGTTCTTGCTATTTAGGCAAACCAACAGATTACGATGCACCTCTCAAGGTGTTGGCAAAGGCTGACAGTATTGATCGGCTGACACCCTTAGGCAAGAACGTCTTGGATCGTCTGAAGCTGATCCGTAGAGATGCCAATAACCATTGGGGAGAACTCTCGGAGAAGGGAGTCCGTCAGCAGCGGGAGATCGCCTGGCGGTTGATAGAGCGTGTTCCAGAGATATTCAACAAAGATGCCTTCCATCTTGGTGCACGCAGTCTGAGGGATACCCGTTCGTTGCTCTCGATGGACCAATTGATGATGCAGGTAGCCAGAGAGTGTCGTACCCGTGTCTATCATAATTCCAGCAATGGTTATGCTTTTTATCTGAATCATCAGGAAGAGAGTCGTCTCCTCATTCATAAAGACTCGCTGGCCAAGGCGGCATTTGAGGCATTCTCAAAGAAATACGGGGATGGTGACCGACTGGCGAAGACACTCTTCTCGGATCCGGATTACATTCGTGACCAAGTTGATGTGCAAAAACTGAGTGACCAGCTCTTCAAGATCGCCGGCAGTATCCAGAATACGAGGTTGGACGGTAAAGTGTCACTCTACGACTTGTTTACAAAAGAAGAGATCTGGCATCAGTGGAAGAAACGGAATGCCTGGAACTATGTGAACTACGGGAATTATAGGAGAGAAGGAGTAAGGAGAGAAGGAGTAAAGGAAGGTCTGGAGCACCGGCTTCTGCGCCGTCTGCTGCACTTCTCAGATACGGCTCAGACATTAGGCTCCACGGCTGTTTTTCATATTGCCGATGAGACCAGTTTCCTGCCGTTGGTCAGTCTGATGGAAATCAATGGCTATGGTATGGCAACTGATGATTTAGAGACCCTGGACGAGAAAGGCTGGGCTGACTATCGTATCTGTCCAATGAGTGCCAACCTGCAGTGGGTTCTCTATCGCAAGGATATGGAAGATCAGGATGTGCTGATCAAGGTGTTGCTGAACGGTCAGGAGGCTGCGTTGCCTCTCCCCTCGGAGAATGCTCCTTATTATCATTTGAAGGATTTTAAAGACTATTATCTTAAAAAAGTCACAGAATGACACAGATGATTATGGTCACACGGAAATCACAGAAATCACGGCGCTCGAGCTCTGCTCGCTTGCTACCGAAGGGACGCAAGAAATGGTCGACCGGTGGTCGACGCCCGGCACAGAGAATACTGCAGTCGGTACTCTTTACATTCCTCCTTCTCTCCTTACTCCTTCTCTCCTCCTCTCCTTCTTCAGCTCAGTCAGCCCTTTCCATCATCAGAGACAACCCCAGTTTCGCAGCCAGTAATTACAGTATCTATCCAGATACGGCCCTGCCTTGTCTGACACCGGCTCCGGAGGGTAAGGTGCCTTTCTATATCTCGCATTATGGTCGTCATGGTTCACGCTATGTAGAGAATCGCAAGGGTTTTGATACTCCTTATAATATGCTCTGTCGTGCTGACAGTATGAACGAGCTCACGGAAACGGGAAAGATGATACTGAACAACATGCGACTGATCTTTGCCGATACCGAGAACCACTGGGGCGACCTGACCAGTTACGGACAGAAACAGCATCGTGGCATTGCCCAGCGGATGATGGAACGGTTCCCGGAGGTGTTCAGTGGCGATGCTCATGTCGATGCCCGCAGTACGATCGTACCCCGTTGTATCCTTTCGATGGGATCGGCCATGCATGTGATGATCAGCAATAATCCTGAATTGCATATCTCACTGAAAGCCTCTCAGGAAGATATGTGGTATATGAACCATCAGGATCCGTTGTTGCGCAGGAATGGTATGTCGACGCCAGAGGTGACGAAGGCCTATGATGACTTTATCGAGGAACGGAAGCATAACGAGCGACTGATGCAACTGCTCTTCATCCATCCGGATTCGGTGCGTGGTGTGGTCAGCGATATCTGGCTGAACTACTACCTGATCAAGATGGGACTCTTCCAGTTGAATACACATCTATATAAAGATACATCTATTACGGATATCTTCACGGCCCAGGAGATTTACAAACTCTGGCAATGGGAGAATATCTGGTGGTATATCATGCACGGCGCATGTAAGTTGAACGGCGGTCATCAGCCCTATACCCAACGTTATCTGCTTAAGAAGATCATCGAAGATGCCGACAGTTGCATCCAGCTGGAGTGTCCCGGGGCACAACTGCGATTTGGCCATGAGACGGTGCTCTTGCCACTGGCTTGTCTGATCGGCGTCAACGGCTTTGACCTGGAGACGGATAATCTGAATGAGTTGGAAGAGAAAGGATGGTGGGCATCGAAGGTGTTCCCCATGGGCTCCAACTTGCAGTTCATCTTCTACCGCAGCGACATCCACGACGAGGATGTGCTTTTCAAGGTGCTGTTGAATGAAAGAGAGGCTACGTTGCCTATTCCGACAGACGTAGCCCCCTATTATCATTGGAAGGATTTCCGTGAACACTATTTGAAGAAGATTGAGGCCTATGAAGAGTTGCGCAATGCAATATCTTCAAAGAAGAGCCAATAAGGCTTGTCTACAGGGCTTCGAGCATCCTCTTAATCACCACAGAACAACTGATCTCACGGTTGGCAGCCTCAGGGATGACGAGGCTGTTGGGTGATTCAATCACGTCATCGGTGACAATCAGATTACGACGGACGGGCAGGCAGTGCATGAACTTGCCATTGTTCGTCCACGACATGTGCTCGGTGTCCACCGTCCACGACATGTCCTTGGAGGTGATCTTGCCATAGTCGGCAGGATTGGTCACACCGGGATTACTCCAGTTCTTGGCGTAGATGAAGTCGGCACCTTCGAAGGCTTTCTTCTGATCATACTCCACACGGGCATTGCCGACGAACAGAGGATCGAGCTCATAGCCTTCGGGGTGGGTGATGACGAGGTCGACATCAGCGGCGTTCATCCATTGTGCGAAACTGTTGGGCACGGCCTGAGGCAAGGCACGGCAATGGGGTGCCCAGGTCAGCACGACCTTCGGACGCTTGACGGTCTTATGCTCCTCGATGGTGATGAGGTCTGCGAAGGCCTGCAAGGGATGCACGGTGGCAGTTTCCATTGCGAAGACGGGACGGCCAGAGTATTTGATAAACTGATTCAGCACCGTTTCGGCATAGTCATACTCACGGTCTGTCAGTCCTGCAAAGGAGCGCACACCGATAAGATCGCAGTAGCAGCCCATCACGGGGATGGCCTCCAGCAGATGCTCACTCTTGTCACCATCCATGATGACACCACGCTCCGTTTCCAGTTTCCAGGCACCGGCATTGACATCGAGCACGATGACATTCATGCCTAAGTTCATGGCGGCCTTCTGGGTGGACAGACGGGTGCGCAACGAGTTGTTGAAGAAGATCATCATCAGGGTTTTGTTCTTGCCCAAATGCTGATACTTATAACGGTCGTTCTTAATCTCAAATGCCTCGGCCATCGCCTTATCCAACGGGCCGATGTCCTGTACGTTGATGAATGATTTCATATTCTTTGAGCCCCCTAAGTTAGGGGGATGGGGGTCTGAACAAGCGAAATCAGACCTTTTAATTGTTATTACTATGGGGCACTGCGCTTGTTCAGACCCCTGTGGCCCCCTAACTTAGGGGGCTTGTACTAACTTCTGATTTGTCCTTCGCCTTCGATGAGCCATTTGTAGGTGCAGATCTCTTCCAGCGCCATCGGGCCACGGGGACCGAGCTTCTGGGTGGAGATACCGATTTCCGCACCAAGGCCGAACTGCGCACCGTCGGTAAACGATGTGGGGACATTCCAATAGACGCAGGCTGCATCGACATGGGCCTGGAACTTTCGGGCAGTGGCCCCATTCATGGTGATGATGGATTCACTATGGCCGGAACCGTTGGCATCGATATGATCTAAGGCCTCGTCGAGAGATACAACGGTCTTGATGGCAAGTTTATAGTCCATGAACTCCGTGCCGAAGCTGTCTTCGGTGGCATGCTCCAGATAGGGGTACTTGCCGCTGAGGGCTGCAAAGGCTTTCTCGTCGGCGTAGATGATCACATTCTTCTCTGCCATCTTCTCGCAGAGAGCGGGAAGGTCAGGAAGACGGCTCTCGTGAATGAGCAGACAGTCGAGGGCGTTGCATACAGAGACGCGACGGGTCTTGGCATTGTTGATAATGGCTTTGCCCATGCCGAGATCACCTTCTTCGTCGAAATAGGTGTTCACCACACCAGCACCTGTCTCAATCACCGGCACTCGGGCGGTATCCCTGACAAAGTCGATAAGTTTACGACCGCCACGGGGGATACAGAGATCTACATAACCCACGGCATTGAGCATCTCACCAGTAGCCTCATGGGTGGCTGGCAGCAGGGCAACGACATCGGGACTGACACCATATTTCTCCAAGATCTCATGGATCAGCGCCACCTCCTCACGGTTGGAGCAGTCGGCATCCTTGCCGCCTTTCAGCACACAGGCGTTACCGCTCTTGAAACAGAGGGAGAAAACATCGAAGGTTACGTTTGGACGGGCCTCGTAGATCATGCCGATAACACCGAAGGGCACGCTGACACGGCAGAGACGGAGGCCGTTAGGTAGTGTCTTCTGTTTGGTGATGTGTCCTAAGGGTGTGGGTAGGGTGGCGACGTTACGCATATCGGAGGCGATGCCTTCCAGACGACTGTCCGTCAGTTGCAGACGGTCGTAGAGGGGATTGTCTTTCGACATCTTGGCCAAATCCTGAGCGTTGGCATCAAGAATCCTTACCTTATTATTAATAATAGCATCGGCAACGGCATTCAGAATCTCGTTGCGCTGCCCGTCGCTCAGCAGTGCCAGACTCTTACTGGCGCGCTTCACTCTCTCAAAAGTCTCTTTCAGTTGCATATCTTTTCTTTTTTGCAACGGACTACAGGACTATAGGACTATTTTTTGAAAGTCGTGTTAGTCCTGTTGTCCGTTGCTATATTAAAAACTCAGTATGGGGCGTATCTGCTGGATGCTCGATGAGGTCGCAGAGGATATTCTCACGCTCACCGTTAGCGATGATGACGCGGATCCCGGCCTGGGATACCTTGGCGGCAGTGGTGTACTTTGAGTGCATGCCACCACGACCGAAGGCACTTTTTTCAGCCTTGATGTACTGCGACAGGTCGGTGCCCGGTTCAACGGTCGGGATGATTTTCGACGTGGGGTCGTCTGGGTGACCGTCGTAGATACCGTCGATGTTGGAGAGCAGGATGAGGGTGTCTGCTTGCATCATCTGGGCGATGAGGCCGGAGAGCTCGTCGTTATCCGTAAACATCAGCTCCGTAACGCTGACGGTGTCGTTCTCGTTAACAATGGGTAGCACGTCGTTCTCCAACATCACCGTCATACAGGCACGTTGGTTACGATACTGTTCACCAGGCTCGAAGTTCTCTTTCATGGTAAGGACTTGCCCTACGTGGACGCCGAACTCACGGAATAGGTCATAGTAGAGTCCTACGAGCTTCACTTGCCCCACGGCGGAGAACAACTGGCGCTGCTCAACGGAATCGAGGGAGTGGTCGATGCGCAGTTCGCCCCGTCCGGAGGCCATGGCACCCGACGATACGACGATCACCTCGATGCCTTGCTTCCGCAGCCAGGCAATCTGATCTACGAGTGCCGACACCCGAGTAACATCCAGTTTCCCGTCTTTCCGTGTCAGTACGTTCGAACCGATCTTTACAACTATTCTTTTCATTTCTTGTTGTCTTTCTCACGAATCTCCACACGGCGGATCTTACCACTGATGGTCTTCGGCAGTTCATCGACGAACTCGATGATGCGGGGGTACTTATAGGGAGCCGTCTCTTTCTTGACGTGCTGCTGCAGTTCCTTGATGAGGTCTTCGCCGGCCTTGTCTTTCCACTCCTTGCCGAGCACGACGGTGGCTTTCACCACCATACCACGGATATCGTCGGGCACACCGGTAATGGCACACTCCACGACGGCGGGATGCGTCATCAGGGCGCTTTCCACCTCAAACGGGCCGATGCGGTAGCCGGAGCTCTTGATTACATCGTCGATACGGCCCTCGAACCAGTAGTAGCCGTCTTCATCGCGCCAGGCCATATCACCGGTATGATAAATGCCGTTGTGCCAGGCCTCACGGGTCAACTCCTCGTCACGATAGTATTCCTTGAAGAGGCCGATGGGCTTACGGTCACCGACGCGCACCACAATCTCACCCTTCTCACCATCTTCGCAACTGGTACCGTCAGCACGCAACAGGTCGATGTTATATTGAGCATTGGGCATACCCATGCTGCCGGGCTTCGGCTCCATCCAGGGGAAGGTGCCGAGGGTCATGGTGGTCTCCGTCTGCCCGAAGCCTTCCATCATCTTGATACCGGTTTTCTCGTAGAACTTATCGAATACGGCGGGATTCAGAGCCTCACCGGCAGTGGTGCAGTATTCCAGACTGCTGAGGTCGTACTGCGACAGGTCTTCACGGATCATAAAACGGTAGATAGTGGGAGGCGCACAGAAGCTCGTCACGTGATATTTCTCCATCTGGCGCAGGAGGGTGTCGGCATTGAACTTCTCATGATCGAAGACGAACACCGTTGCTCCGGCAAACCACTGGCCATAGAACTTTCCCCAAACAGCCTTTCCCCAGCCAGTATCGGCAACGGTCAGGTGGAGGGAACCTTCGTGCAGGTTATGCCAGAACACACCCGTTGTCAGATGTCCCATGGCATAGAGGTAATCGTGGGCCACCATCTTAGGCTCACCACTGGTGCCGGAAGTGAAGTACATCAGCATCGTGTCGGAGTTGTCGTTGACATGCTTCGGACGAACAAACTGCGGGGCTTGCTTCCACTCACTCTGCCAGTCGTGCCAGATTTCCCCTCCTGAGTAGGAGGGGTTAGGGGTGGTCTGATCCACCTCATTGCCCACCTTTATCAGCGTATCCACCGTCGGGCTCTCTGGCATGGCGGCTTCTACCTGGCTCATCACATACTTATCATCCACACAGATAATACCCTTCACTGAGGCACGGGTATTGCGATATACGATATCGTGCTTCGTCAGCATGTGGGTGGCAGGAATGACGATGGCACCGATCTTATGCAGGGCGAGCATGACCACCCACCACTCGTAACGGCGCTTCAGAATCAACATCACGGGGTCGTTCTTGCCGATGCCTAACGACATCAGATAAGAGGCGGCCTGATCGGTCTGTTCCTTCAGTTCTCCGTAAGTGGTGCGTATTTCGTCACCCTGGTCGTTGGTCCAAAGGATGGCCAGCTTCTCGGGAGCCTCTGCAGCCCAGGCGTCCATCACGTCGTAGGCGAAGTTGAAGCCCTCGGGAATGATGAACTCCAGGTTCTTGTTGTAATCCTCAACAGACGTGAACTTTGTCTGCTTCAAAAATCTTTCTATCATAAATAATTCTTTCTTTTGCAACGGACAACAGGATTAACACGACTTATGCGCTAAAAAGTCCTTAAGTCCTGTAGTCCGTAGCTAAATATTACTCAACGGTGAATGCTAAGAACTTGACGGCTTTTTCACCGACGGCGAGCATGCCGTGGGGCTTCGTGGAGTCGAAATAGATGCTATCGCCCTCTTCGAGTACCATCGTCTTGCCGCCGATATAGAGTTCCATCTTGCCTTCGAGAACGAGATTGAACTCCTGTCCGGGGTGCGTGTTCTTATAGATGGTGTGGACATCAGGCTTGGGCTCAACGGTGACAATGAACACGTCGGCTTTGTGGTTGACGAAACCGCCCACGAGACTCTGGTACTTATAAGCTTTGGTACGTTCGATGCTCATACCCTGTCCCTTGCGAGTCACGTAGTATGACTTCATGTGAGGGGCCTCTGCAAAAATCAACTCCTCAGTCGAAACGCCGTATTTATGGGCAATTTTCATGAGGTTCGAGATGGTGATGTCCAACTCGCCAGCCTCTATCTTCTCATACTTCTCGGCACTGATGCCGATGGTCTCTGCCATCTCACTCACGGGGATGTCGAGCACGTCGCGCAATCCCTTCAGGCGTTCGGCTTTAATTGTTCGTCCATAACATAATATATTTTTTAGCAAGGACTACAGGACTTAAGGACTGTTTTTAGAAAGTCGTGTTAGTCCTGTAGTCCGTTGCTGAATTATTACTTTGCTCCGGCTTTGAGTCCTCTGATCACAGCGGAGGTGAAGCCAGCGTGCTCCATCTCGTTGAGACCCTTGATGGTCACACCGCCAGGTGTCGTCACCAGGTCGATGGCTGCCTCGGGGTGCAGACCGCTGGCCTCCAACAGCTCTACGGCGCCTTTCATCGTCTGCATCACAATCCTCTTCGCATCGTCGGCCTTGAAGCCCAGCTCCACACCGCCTTCCGATGCTGCACGGATATATCGCATGGCATAGGCGATGCCACAGGAGGCGAGTGTCGTACCAGCTGCCAGATGCGCCTCGTCGGTAATCAGCGAATTACCCATCTCGTCGAAGATATTGACAACGGTCTTTGTCTCTGCTTTCGAGGCTCCGATGGGTACGATAAACGTCATCGATGCCATCTCTGCAATGGCGATATTCGGAATCACCAGGAACAGCGGCGGGCACTGCTCTCCCAACCACTCCTTGATGCTCTCCGACTTCACACCGGCGGCAATCACAATCAGAATCTGTTTCTTCGGATCCAGTTCTGGCTTGATATCCTTCAATACCTGCTCTACGAGCCACGGCTTCACGACTACACAGACGATGTCTGCACTGTCAGCCGCCAACTTGTTATCCGTGGTCACACTGACGCCTGTCTTGGCAAACTTCTCCACCACGGCCTGCGAAGGATCGCTCACGGTGATGTCCTCGTTCTTGAACTGCTGACCCTTGATGAGACCTTCCACAGTGGCGCCGCCCATGGCACCAGCTCCTATAATGGCAATCTTACTCATATTATAATCATCTATAAATATAAACTATAAACCATATACATAAATGAAATACTAAAGACACCTCTTGAGCCTTTCGATGAAATCATCGGCATCTTCCTTAGTGAGACAGAGTGGTGGCAGCAGACGCAGGATGTTCGCCCCTGCGCAGCCGGTGAAGCAATGCTCCTGATAGATCAGCGGCTTACGCACATCGGCATGCGGACAGTCGAGGTCGATGCCAATCATCAGTCCCCGGCCTCTGACGTCTTTAATCTTTTCATTTTTTAATTCTTTAATTCTCTCAATGAGGTACTCGCCAACCACTCTGGCATTCTCCACCAGATTCTCCTCTTCGAATACATCGAGTACGGCCAGCGCAGCGGCACAGGCCAGATGATTACCTCCGAACGTCGTTCCCAACTGTCCATACACCGGCTTGAACTCCGGACTGATCAGCACACCGCCCATCGGGAAACCATTGGCGATGCCTTTGGCGACAGTGATGATGTCTGGACAGATGTCGAGCCACTGATGGGCGAAGAACTTTCCGCTTCGTCCGTAGCCGCACTGGATCTCGTCACAGATGAGAATGGTGCCATGTTTCTTGCAGGCAGCGGCCAGTCCTTGAGCAAACTCCTTCGTGGCTAACTTGATGCCACCCACACCTTGGATGCACTCTAAGATTACGGCGCAGACATCGCCCTTCGCCAGTTCTGCCTCCCAAGCGGGAAGGTCGTTCAACGGCAAATAGGTCACATGACTGTTATCATTAATAGGGGCGATGATTTTTGGATTGTTCGTCACCTCAACGGCCAGCGAGGTCCGCCCGTGGAAAGCCTTCTCACAAGACAAGACGCGAGTCCTGCCGTTGGTGAACGAGGAGAGTTTCAGGGCGTTCTCGTTCGCTTCGGCACCAGAGTTGATGAGGAATAGCTGATAGTCGTCGTAGCCGCAGATCTTGCCTAAGCGCTCTGCCAGTTCTACTTGCAACTTATTGATCACCGAGTTGGAGTAGAACCCCAACTTCTGCAACTGCTCCGTTACCTTCTGGATATAGTGCGGATGGGCGTGGCCGATGCTGATGACGGCATGTCCGCCGTACAGGTCCAAATACTCCTGGCCCTTGTCGTCCCACACCTTGCAACCCTTGCCCTTGACGATGTTCACGTCAAAGAGCGGATATACGTCGAATAGCTTCATATCGTTTTCTTTCTATATTTGGCTGCAAAGTTACTGCAAATATCCGACAAACCGCAATAATCTCCCGTCTTTTTGCATAAAAATGTCAATTGCCCGCCCCAAAATGCATGCAATTGACATTAAAATTAGAACGCTGAAGCTTTCAGGCGGAGACCGGCAGTCTCGTCGATGCCGAACATGAGATTCATATTCTGCACGGCCTGACCTACGGCACCCTTCAGAAGGTTGTCGATACAGGAGGTGACGAGCAGTTTGTTGCCGTACTTCTCCACATGCACCAGGGCCTTGTTGGTGTTCACTACCTGCTTCAGGTCAAGCGGCTTGTCGCTGTAGTGGGTGAAGGCAGCATCGACATAGAAGTCCTTGTAGGCCTCGATGACATCCTCCACAGGGGCTGGTGTCTTGATGACGGCTGTACAGAAGATGCCTCGCGCGAAGTCGCCGCGATAGGGGATGAAGTCGATGTCGGCATCAAGATATCCCTGCACTTGCTTCAGCGACTGGCGGATTTCCGCGATGTGCTGGTGCTGGAAGGGCTTGTAAATGCTCAGATTGTTGTTGCGCCAGGAGAAGTGGGTGGTGGCACTAGGTTTCTGACCAGCACCCGTGGATCCTGTGATGGCATTCACGGCGACGTCTTCCTTTAATATATTAAGGTAAGCGGCGGGCAACAAGGCCACTTGTATGCAGGTAGCGAAGCAGCCGGGATTGGCCAGATGCTGTGCCTTCTGGATTTCCTCGCGATTGATCTCAGGCAGGCCATAGACATAGTCATGGTCACCCTTGATGCGGAAGTCCTGTGCCAGATCGATGATCTTCACGTTCTCTGGGATGGTGTGCTCCTTGAGGAATGCCTCGCTCTTGCCGTGGCCAAAGCAGAAGAAAATAACATCGACTTTGTCGAAAGGCATCTCGTCGGTGAACTTCAGGTTTGTTTCGCCGATGAGGCCCTCGTGTACATCGCTTACCAGATTACCTGCGTTGCTCTCTGAGTTGGCGAATACAATTTCCGCCTCGGGGTGCCCTAATAACACTCTTATCAACTCTCCGCCAGTGTAACCGGCAGCACCAAGTATTCCTATTCTTATCATATCGTATTTCTTTTGCAAGGACTACAGGACTTAAGGACTTCTTTCTTCTGCAGAAGGTAGTCGTGTAAGTCCTGTAGTCCGTTGCTAAATTATCTTTTTTCGTCTTTGTGGATACCGTAGTAGACACGGAGTGGGGTAGAGCTGACTTTGATGAAACCCTTGGCCTCGTCGGCAGTCCAACCGGTCTGCGTTTCACCGTACTCGCCCAGCTTCGACTTCGTCAGGTCGTTTGCAGAGTCGATGCCCACGGTCTCGAAACCGTAGGGGCGTAGTTTAAGGATGGCCGTACCAGTAACGTTGCGCTGTGAAGAGGTCAGCATGGCCTCGATGTCGGGCATCACAGGCTCCAAGTACTGGCTCTCGTGGAGGAACATGCCGTACCAGTTGGCCACTTGGTCCTTCCAGTACTGCTGCCACTTGGAGAGCGTCGATTTCTCCAGCAGACGGTGTGCCTCGATGATCAGTTTGGGCGCGGCGGCCTCGAAGCCCACACGGCCCTTGATGCCGATGATGGTGTCGCCCACGTTGGCATCGCGACCGATGGCATAGGAAGCACCAATCTCCTCGATCTTCTGGATGGCTTTCACGCGGTCGTCGAATTTTTCGCCGTTCACGCCGACGATTTCGCCCTTATTGAACTCAATCTTCAGCAACGTCTCTTTCTCAGGAGCTGTCACGTGCTTCAGATAAGCCTCCTCAGGCAGACCCTGTGTGGGGTCGAGCAGTTCACCGCCACAGATGCTGGTGCCCCAGATGCCGACATTGTAAGAATACTTCAGCTTGGTGAAGTCTGCGAAGAAACCGTGCTCGTTCAGATAGTCCACCTCTTCCTTACGTGTCAGTTTCTTGTCACGAGTCAGGGTGATGATCTCCACGCCAGGAGCCATCACTAAGAATGTCATATCGAAGCGGATTTGGTCGTTGCCGGCTCCCGTTGAACCGTGGGCGATGGCATCGGCACCGATCTCCTTGGCATAGCGGGCGATGGCGATGGCCTGAAAGATACGCTCAGAACTGACGCTGATGGGGTAGCAGTTATTGCGGAGCACGTTGCCGAAGATCATGTACTTCAGCGATTTCTCGTAATACTCGTGGGTGACGTCGAGGGTGACATATTTCACGGCACCCAGTTTATAGGCGTTCTCCTCATTGGTCTTCAACTGCTCAGCGCTGAATCCTCCCGTATTGGCACAGGCTGCATACACGTCCCAGCCGTCCTGGGTCAGTTTCATCACGGTGTAACTGGTGTCAAGCCCACCAGAAAAGGCTACTACAACTTTCTTGTTTGCCATATCTTTAATTCGTTTATTTCATTTAATTTGTGGTCGTTATTTCTTTGCCGTCGATCTTCCTGATGCGCTCGATGACTTCATCGGGTATCTTGGCGGGCAGATGCTCTGTCGGATCATAGAGCATAGCCGTGCAGATGCAGTATTTGCGGCCTGTGCGATGGAGAACGTCCACGTTACAGCATCCTTCGCAACCCTTCCAGAAAGCCTCGTCCTCAGTGAGGTCGGCGAAAGTCACGGGTTGGTAACCCAGCGCTGTGTTCATCGCCATCACAGCAGCACCGCTCGTCAAGGAGAAAATCTTGGCGTGTGGCCAGCGGGTACGGGCCAAGGTGAAGGTCATATCCTTGATGCGCTTGGCTACGTGGTGGCCCCTGAAGTCGGGATGTACGATCAGTCCTGAGGTGGTCACGTATTGCTGGTTCTCCCATGTCTCGATATAGCTGAATCCGGCAAAACGACCGTCTTTCGTCAGGGCTATCACGGCCTTGGCTTCCATCATTTTCTTTGCCAGGTACTCGTGTGTTCGCTTGGCAATACCAGTGCCACGTACCTTGGCTGCCTCGGCGATGGTGTCGAGGATGGTGTCGACGTACTGCTCATGCTCAGGACCCGCCACCAAAACTTCTATTTCTATTTCCTGTAGCCTATCGCATATTCGGTACAATGTCGCTCAGGGCTTCGACCACTTCCTGATGCCTAATACCCTCTTTGATCACGATGAAGATCGTGTCGTCGCCAGCGATGGTGCCGATGATTTGGGGCACGTCGCTGTTGTCGATGTTCCAGGCGATGCTGCTGGCATAGCCGGGACGGGTCTTGATGACACCCATATTCCCGGAAAAATTGATGCTGACGAAGCCTGGCACCTGCATCATCTCACGGATATTGCTCGGCGTACTGACTCGTTTGTACATCGTATCGTTGGGCAACACATAGATGTAGTTTCCGCCCATTGTGGCAGCCTTGGCGACCTTCAACTGCTTTAGGTCGCGACTCAGAGTAGCCTGCGTCAGCTTGAATCCTTCTTTCTGCAAAGCGTTCAACAGCTCGTCCTGACTGCCAAGCTGCTGGCTTGAGATGATGAGACGCAGG
>CACYQO010000042.1 GCA_902776545.1 uncultured Prevotellaceae bacterium
TGAGCTGATCGCTTGGATGCTCGACCCGACGAGCCCGAAGAATGTCTCAGTGAAGTTCGTGAACACCGTCGACGGTGCAGCCATGAAGGAGCTCAAGGGCACCAACTGCTACTGCATCAACTATGTTGAGAAGTGGGAAGACGGCCAGCAGCATTTCGAGGAGATCGAGATCGTTTGTCAGAAGCTCGAGAACGGTTCCGTCGCCTTCGACAATCCTTGGAAGTAGGAAATTAAGCGAAGGCAGAGCCGAGCTCGCTTGAGCTCTGCCGAGCGTGAGCCTACTCGATGCGCAGCATCAAGTAAACTCGACACGTAGCGTCAAGTAATATCACAAAAAAATCCGCATATCCTGCACGATATTCGGATTTTTTTGTATCTTTGCACCCGAATAATAAAACGACAGATATTACTTAATAAAGCCAAATGAGAAGGAAATTCTTTATTGCAGTATTGCTGATGGCCCTGAGCATCACAGGTGTATGGGCCGAAGAGAGGTCAGAGAGAGAGGCACGGATGTTGGCCATGAGGTTCGTGAGCGGACTTTTCAACGGACAGTACGATGACACAGGATTCACGTACCAAGGCCAGGTCTGTGGGCTCTATGTGTTCAGCCTGGGCGAGCAAGGCGGCTTTATCATCGTCAGTAACGACGACCGCACCCTCCCCATCCTTGGCTTCAGCGAGAACGGGATACTCGACATGGAGAACATGTCCGACGAACAGCGTGCCTGGCTGCAGGGCTACGCCGACGAGATTGTCTGGCTGCAACAGCACAATTACGGTGAGGCACCCTCAGACACCTTCCCACAGATACCCTTCGGCACTCTCAGACAAACCCGTGGCGGATCGCATGCCAAGGAGACCATCGAGCCGTTGGTCACCGCGTCATGGAACCAACGTTCACCCTATAACGACCTTTGTCCAGAATATGCACCAGGCAAAAAGGCCGTCACCGGTTGTGTTGCCACGGCAATGGCTCAGGTAATGAATTATCACAAGTGGCCTGTTGCTGAGACAATATCTATCCCGGGCTATCGGGACGGCTATGGCGTTGACCATTTACCGCTTGAAGCCACCACCTTCGACTGGGGTAACATGCTCGATAGCTACAACGGCAGTGAGACCGCAGAACAAAACACAGCCGTGGCCGAACTGATGCTGTATTGCGGTTTTTCTGTTGAGATGAACTACGGTCCTTCATCCGGTTCGTATATCATCAAAGTAGCACCTGCCCTCAAGAACTACTTTGACTACAACAGCACGGCGACATATATCTCGCGCAGCTCCTACTCAAACGACAAATGGGAAGACATCATCTATCATGAACTGGCTTCCAAACGCCCTGTGCTTTATGGCGGTCAGTCGACGGGCGGTGGTCATGCCTTCGTATGCGACGGCTACCGGCATGAATACGCCACCGACTACTTCCATATCAACTGGGGCTGGGGCGGCAAAAGCGACGAATACTATGTCTTGTCCGTTCTTGACCCCTACTCAGGACAAGGCATCGGAGGCAGCAGTTCCAATGGCGGTTTCTACTTCGGACAGGAAGCCGTCATCGGCATACAGAAGTCGACTGACGACGGAACGATAGCCGACATCACACCAGCAAAGATTGACCTGGCAGCCAACAGCATGACGCTCAGCAATGACACGATCATCTTGGGTGAGACAGAAACCATCACGCTCAACGTCACCAACAACAGTACTGACGACTTCGACGGCGACATCTATATCGGCATATCCGGAAGTCTCCTTGTAGGCAGCCATTTCGCCATTCCTTCCGGACAAACCCAAGATTGCATCTTCACCTACAAGCCCACCATGACAGGCGCCTACGACCTGATCTTCTATGAGCCATTAGATAATGGTTACTACGGTAGTAAAGGAGGCGTTCTGGCCACCATGACCGTCGTCACCGAGATACCAGAGACGCCCGAGACGCCCATCGAACCCACACCAAGTCCAGCTCCAGAGAATCTGACCGTCAGCGACATCACATCCACTTCGGCCCTGGTCAGCTGGGAGTGCAGCGCCAACAGCTACGATGTGCGTTATGGCCTTGTCCCAGAAAGTTATAGTGTCTCTTCGGAATGGTTGCAATACGACGATGATAACATCACGTCGATGACGACTCAAGGATTCAGTCTTCCAGAAACCATCTGGGGCGTAATGTATCCAGGCAGTATGGTAACCGGGAACAAACTGACCAAGGTTTCCTTCTACGAGTCTACATTCAACACCGAAGATATCACAGTGAACATCTATTCCGGTGGTGACAATGCCCCTGCCACACTGCTTCATACAGAGACGGTCACCCCACTTAAAAATGGTTTCCATGAAGTGACACTGGCCTCACCCGTCGCTATCACTGCCGGTGAGAACCTGTGGATCACGCTGACAGAAAAGGGACAATACCCGGTAGCCTGCTACCAGCCCTCAGAAGTCACGCCCAACAACCAATGGCTATCCTTTAATGGCAAATGGTACCAGACCAGCGATCTTATTCCCGGCTTTGATTATTGTTGGCGGATTCGCGGCTTCATTGAGACGGAGAATCTCGAAGCCATCGAATGGTCTGCCCCTGCCAATTGTACGGAACTGTCTTACAATCTGACAGATTTGAACGCTGCTCAGAACTATATGGTACAGGTTCGTGCCATCTACGGCGACGAGGACATCAGCGAATGGGAAACGCAGACCTTCTCGACCTTAGAGGATGTCAGTCAGCCCGAAGCCATCAACAGCGTCATCGCAAATCCCCAAAACGCCAACGTATGGTACCGCCTCAACGGCCTTCGTCTGAACCAAAAGCCCACGACGAAGGGCGTCTATATCAACAATGGCCGCAAAATAATGCAAAAATAGACAAGGACGGCTTGACAGGTGGCGAGCACCGTCAGGCACTGAAGCCTGACACCACTTTGTGGTGGGGCTTCAGCGGAGCGGCTTGAGGATGGAAACGCTCGAAGGCCTTCGTGACATCGGAGGCTTCGATACGCTGGAAGTCAGCGACAGAGGCACCAACGACATTCATCGAAGAGATGACACGGTCGGCCATGGCGGGGATGATGCCATTGCGGACGAACTGCTCTATCCAGCGGGCGTTGCCGAAATGCTGATCCTTCGCCTTTAGGGCCTGGTCGATGGCATTACGCATCTCCTTAGTGGCCTCGGGAGTAAGGATGTAATCATCACGATCGAAGAGTCGCATGGCTATCTCCATCAGCTGGGCCGTGTCGTAGTCATCGAACTGGTAACGGTAAGGGAAGCGGCTGGAGAGTCCGGGATTAGAGTTCAGCATGGCTTCCATCTCAAGGGTATAACCGGCAAAGACGACGAGCATATCAGGATTGGGCTGCGTGAGGACGGTAAGCAGTGAGTCGAGCACGCGACCTCCGAAGTCCTTTTTATCCTCGTTGCTGACGTTGAGGTTGTAAGCCTCATCGATGAAGAGCACATTGCCCTTGGCTTCTTCGAGGACAGCCTTCATATTCTCTTCCGTCTGTCCGATATACTGTCCCACGAGTCGCGTGCGGTCTACGGAGATGACCTCACCCTTGGAAAGGAGTCCGAGGGAGTGGTAGATACTGCCGAGTTTGCGGGCGACGGTGGTCTTGCCTGTGCCGGGGTTGCCAGTGAAGACACAGTGGTAGACCTGTTCCTCGCTGTTGTTGAGTCCTCTGCGGCTGCGCTCCTGGAAGAGGCGTGTCTGGTTGGCCATCGACTGTATGCCCTTTTTCACATTGTCGAGACCGATCATCTCACGCAGTTCGCGCATGCTCTCCTCAAAAGGCGAACCCTTGCTGGTGAGCATGTCGAAGGGGATGTCCTCTTCCTGCAGCTGCGTCGGCTCGTCATTTTCCATGAGGGGAATGGCACGCTGGAGGAACCTCGGTCGAACCTCTTCGGCGATGAAGCGGCGGATGTCTTCTCGCGACCAGTTAGCGAGTGCCCCCTGTTTCCAACCCAGAAGAATGGTGTGGGCAAGACGGTCTTTCGCAGCAATGCAGGGTGCGAGATTGCTGACAAGAAGCTCACGGTAGAAGGTCTGCACGAGGTCGAAGGCAGAATAGGGTTCCTGTTCGATCACGCTCTTGCTGTGGAAGAAGCGTCGCAGCGAGGGGAAGAGCTCCATCAACTGGTCTGTCTCCTGTCTTGAACCGCAGAGCCAGAGGAAGGTCCTGTCGTTGGATCGGCGCACTTTATCGATGACCTTCCGCATGATCACCTTACCGCTGGATCCAGTGAGTTCGCTGAGGTGAGTCAAGCAGAGTATCTTCATGTCGCTGTTCTCAATTTCCTCGGGCAGCAGCTCATAGGGATTGACACGTGAAGTGTCGAAGAGTGCGGCGCAGTCGATGCAGTTGAGGTCGTAGTCAGACAGGATGTTCCGCTGAAAGAGTTTCAGGATACCTGGTGTCACATCGTGATTGCGGGTATTGATGATCAGGTTGCCTTCAGGCTGGAAAACCTCCTGTTCAAGCTCCTTGCGGAACTCGTTGTATAGGAGGAGAAGCCGCTCCTGCATCATCTTCTTTCGGAACTGAGCCATGCCTGGCTGCCTGGCAACCATGTCCCATTCTGGTTCGATCGTCTGCATGCAGGAGGTCAGCGTGTGTTCGATGCCGTAGCTGTGGCAGGGTGTAGGCTTTCCAACCTTGGCATTCAGAAAATCATCGAGAGCAAAGTCGACGCGCATCAGGCGTTCGCCAGGGCCGACGACATAAAGGATGTACTTTCCTGGTAACCAGATGTTCAAGCTGGGGATCTCGTAGTAAGCCTTGCGCTTGCTGTGCTTCTCCTTGCAGTCGGCATCGCTAGCGCACATCGGATAGTAGGTATCAGTATAAACATAACAGGTGAAGCGATGGTTTTTCAATTCAGCACCTGACCTCGCCCTCAAGGTAACGGCTACGGGGCCCTCACAGTACACTCCCTTCTCGCAGCCGGGCATCACCTCCACATCGATGGAGGTCACATCATCAATCCATTGTTGCTTTTCATGGTCAGACTTCATCAGTACGTCGGCCACCCTGTCATCAATAGGTCTCGGGAAGGGGAGCCCTGACGCTTCAGCCTCATCAGGCTCTTCATGCTCATCATGGGTGTCCATGGTCTCCAGGTCGTCTTCATCATCGTAGTCCAGTGCATCGTCGATAAAGTCCTGGAGCATCTTTTCAAAATCATCGTCATACTGTGTCTTGTCATTCTTCATAAATAAAGAAAGATTTTTGTTTTTGTTGATAGGTTATCGGATGCCCTTCTGGAAAAGGGCGCAAGTGGTATTTGGGCAACGGCCTGAAACCGCTGTCCAGTAAGATTCACAGAAACTTGACTCGAAGTCTCTATCACAAAACTTTATTGTTGTTCCAAAATGTCAAAGAGCGTACGGTCCCGCCGGCCTCTTATCAGCCGGTGCATAAATTTACTGAGTTTTGTGATACGTTTTCTTGATTGTTATGTTTAAAATTGACGCTGCAAAGATACGCAAAAATCCCGATACCTACCAAATAAGTATCGGGATTTTTATTCAGAGAATATGTTTTTTAACACTTCCTCGCAGGCGTAATAATATAAGGTACGCGTGACGGTCAGTCATCGGCGAGAGTGAAATCGAGTTGTTTGCGTTCGATGTTGGCCCGTGCCACTTGAATGCGTATGGGATCACCCAACTGATACTTCGTGTGATGACGACGACCCACGATGACGAAATTCTTCTCGTCGAAGTCGTAGTAGTCATCACCCAGGTCGCGGATGGGAATCATACCTTCGCAGTGGGTCTCGTCGATCTGGGCATAGATGCCGTAGGAGGTGAGGCCGGAGATATGGGCATCGTAAGTGTTGCCGATCTTGTCAGCCATGAACTCCACCATCTTGTACTTGATCGAGTCGCGCTCTGCATTCTGTGATACCTGTTCCATATCTGAGCAGTGTTCGCAGTACTCCTCGTACTTCTCCTTGTTGGCTGAGCGTGCACCAGACTGGTATTTTGTCAGCAGACGGTGTACCATCATGTCCGGATAACGGCGGATGGGCGAGGTGAAGTGGGTGTAGTAGTCGAAGGCGAGGCCGTAGTGTCCGATGTTATGCACACTGTACTTGGCCTTCATCATCGCACGGAGGGCAACGGTCTCAATGGCATTCTGCTCACGGGTTCCCTCGGCATCGGCCATCAAGGCATTGAGCGACTTGGTGATAGCGCCCTTCGTGCCACTAGTCTTCACTTTATAGCCGAACTTCGAGACGAACTGACGGAGGTTTTCGAGTTTCTGAGGATCGGGCTGGTCGTGGATACGATAAGGCAACGTCTTGGCTTTCACGCCCTTCTTCACACGGCCTATGGACTCGGCGACGGTCTTATTGGCGAGCAACATGAACTCTTCGATGAGTTTGTTGGCATCTTTCGAGGTCTTGAAGTAAGCTTTGATGGGTTTGCCCGTCTCGTCGATGTCGAAATGGAGCTCCTCACGGTCGAACTTCACAGAGCCGTTCTTGAAGCGGGCAGCACGGAGTTTCTTGGCGAGGGCATCGAGTTTGATGAGTTCGTTGGCATATTCGCCTTTATAGGGATTCTTTTTCGTGGCAGGGGGAGCCGGCTCGCCTGTGCCGTCCTTCACGCCATTGTCCTCTAATATCTGCTGAACCTCTTCGTAGGCATAACGGCGATCACTCTTAATCACCGTATGGGCGAGATGCCACTTTTTGATGTTCGCCTCATCGTCGAGTACGAAGATAACGCTGTAACAGAGTTTCTCCTCGTCTGGACGAAGGGAGCAGATAAAGTTACAGAGGCGCTCAGGGAGCATCGGGATGGTACGGTCGACGAGATAGATACTCGTGGCACGGTTGTAGGCCTCCTTGTCGATGACGGAACCTTCCTTCACATAGTGCGACACATCTGCGATATGGACACCGACCTCCCAGAGATTCGAGGGTGCGGGGGTGCGGGGGTGCGAAGGTACGAGATTACCTTCTGCGGTAGAACTATTCTCGTGCCCCCGTGCCCCCGTACCTTCGTACCTCCGAATACTGAGGGCATCGTCGAAGTCCTTAGCATCCTTGGGGTCGATAGTACAGGTGAAGACATCACGGAAGTCCTCACGCTCAGCAATATCACGCGGGGTGATGGTGGCGTCGATCTTCTCAGCAGCCTCCTCCACGTTCTTAGGATACTTGTAAGGCAGGTTATACTGAGCGAGGATGGCGTGCATCTCCGCATTGTTCTCACCTGTCTTTCCCAAGACATCAACCACCGAACCAATGATGTTCTTATGTTCGGCATCGGGCCACTGTACGACCTTCACCACCGCCTTGTCATCAGTCTTACCACCTTTCAGCTTACGTTTTGGGATGATGATGTCGTGGACGAAGGTGTTATCCTGCGGAATGAGGAAGGCCCAGTCTTTGTCGACACGCAGCTTTCCGACTATCTGATCATGGGCACGACGGACGATCTCGATGACCATCGCCTCCTTGATATGTTTATCACGACGGGCCATATACGACACTTTTACCCTATCGCCGTCCATCGCCGACATCGAGTTACGCTCTGCCACGAAGACAGGCGTACCACCGTCATCGGGCAGGAATGAGTTGCGACCGTTGGCCTTCCGACGGAACGTACCCTCCTGCACCTGTGTCTTCAGGTTCAGACGGTAAGAGTTGTCGCTGACCTTCGAGAGGAAGTCATCCCACGCCATCTCCTCCATCACGTCGATGGCGAGCATCTTCAACGGATGCGTGTCGAGTTTAAGAGCCCTGAATATCTGCTTGAACGAGAACGTCTCGTTCGGATTGTGCTGGAAGAGATTCTGCAGCAGTTCGCTGACCTGTTTCTTCCCTAACCGTTTACCACCTTTATTCTTTCCCATAGACTTATACTTTAGTTCTTTGCCGCAAAGATACAACAAATTTTTGAAATAAAAGACAAATCGAGTTTTTTTTATCGACAACTATGACAACTATAACAACATTCGACCTAGGTCGAAAAGAAAAAGTTGTCTAAGTTGTCCAAGTTGTCGTAAAAAAATAGTACCTTTGCACCCAAATTTAACAAAATGAAAATATTAATCACAGGTGCGAGCGGTTTTATCGGCTCATTTATCGTGGAAGAGGCACTGAAGAGGGGCTTCGAGACATGGGCGGCTGTACGTAAGAGCAGTTCGAAGGAATACCTGCAGGACGAGCGCATCCACTTTATTGAGCTGAACCTCTCGAAGAAGGAACAGTTGGTGGAGCAACTCAAAGGGCACGACTTCGACTACGTGGTGCATGCCGCCGGTGTGACGAAGTGTCTGAACAAGCAGGACTTCATGCGCATCAACTGCGAGGGAACGAAGAATCTGGTGGAGGCCATCCTTGAACTTGGGATGCCCCTAAAACGGTTCGTCTACCTGAGCAGCCTCAGCATCTTCGGTGCCATCAAGGAGCAGCAGCCTTATGAGGAAATCCGCGAAACGGACACACCACAACCGAATACCGAATACGGACGCAGCAAGTTGGAGGCAGAGAAATACCTCGACTCCATAGGCTCGCGCATACCTTATATTATATTAAGGCCGACGGGCGTGTATGGCCCCAGAGAAAAGGATTATTTCGTGATGGCGAAGAGCATTAAGCAGCACTCGGACTTCGCTGTAGGTTACAAACGGCAGGATATCACGTTCGTGTATGTGACGGATGTGGTGCAGGCTGTATTCTTAGCGACGGAAAAGGGAGAGAACGGCCGGAAGTATTTCCTCTCTGACGGTGAGGTATATCAGAGTACCACATTCAGCGACCTCATCCATGAGGAACTGGGCCGTCCGTGGTGGATCCGTATCACGGCACCTGTATGGGTGCTGCGCATCATCACCTTCTTCGGAGAGTACACCAGCCGGTTGACCGGTAAGATCAGCGTGCTGAACAACGATAAGTTCAATATCCTGAAACAGCGAAACTGGCGTTGTGACATCCAGCCAGCCATCGACGAACTCGGCTATCAGCCGACGGTGAAACTGGAAGAGGGGGTGAAGCGCTCCATCAAATGGTACAAGGAAAACGGATGGCTGTAAAAGGTAAAAAGGTGAAAAGGTAAAAAGGTGAAGATCTTTAAGGATTTATTCAAGATAGAGAAGAACCCGAGGAAGGGACTGCTGGCAGTGGAATGGGTCATCATGGGCTATCTGCTGCTGACGACCTTGTTGGTGCTCTTCACCTATACGAAGGCCGTCACCCCCGATGCCATGCTCTGGGGACGCTTCCACATCCTGTTGCTCACACTGGCCATGTGGCTCGTCTTCCGTCTTGTGCCCTGCCGTTTCACCCACTTCTGCCGTATCTGTGTACAGATGCTGCTCCTGGGGTGGTGGTATTCTGACACCTACGAACTCAACCGTATCTTCCCCAACCTCGACCATCTGTTTGCCGGCTACGAGCAATCACTTTGCAACTGTCAGCCAGCCCTACTCTTCTCGCAGACTATCTCCAACCCTGTGTTTAGCGAGCTGATGCACTTAGGCTATTCTGCCTACTTCCCGATGATTGCCCTTGTGTCGCTATTCGCCTTCTTCTTCCGCTACAAAGAGTTCGACCGTACGGTGTTCATCATCCTCGTGGCGTTCTTCATCTATTACGTCATCTTCATCTTCCTGCCCGTCACAGGTCCGCAATACTACTATCAGGCAGTGGGACTGGACAATATCGCTGCGGGTATCTTCCCCAATGTAGGCCACTATTTCTTTGACCATCAGGAACCTCTGCCCATGCCTGGATGGAGCGACGGCTTCTTCTATCACATGGTGGAGAATGCCCACAATGCAGGCGAGCGCCCCACGGCAGCCTTCCCCAGCAGCCATGTGGGCATAGCAACGATCCTGATGTTCCTCGCCTGGCGCCTGCGCAACCGGTGGCTCTTCTGGGGCATGATGCCCATCTATGTGTTGCTGTGTCTGGCTACGGTCTATATCCAGGCTCATTACTTTGTCGATGTCATCGGAGGATGGGTGTCGGCAGTCGTCATTTATGTCATTTTACAATTTTTATGCGGAAAAATTTGTCTAATTAAAAAATAATGCCTACCTTTGCAACCGTAAGTAAGGATAAGGACATGTGAGTGCTGAGGATTCCGACATGGAGAAAGTCGGGATTCTTTTGTTTTTGTCCGCCCAAGGAAAATTATAAATCGAAAGAATAAATCGTAAATAGTAAATTTTAAAATAGTAAATTATCATGGCATATATGTCACAAGAAGGCTACGACAAACTGGTAGCCGAATTACAACGTTTGGAAGGTGTTGAGCGCCCGAAGGCCTCAGCAGCCATCGCCGAGGCCCGTGAGAAGGGTGACCTCAGCGAGAATTCCGAGTATGATGCTGCCAAGGAAGCGCAGGCAAATCTGGAAGACAAGATCAACCGTCTGAAGATGACCATCTCTGAGGCAAAGGTTGTCGACACATCACGTCTGAGTACCGACGCCGTGCAGATCCTGTCGAAAGTGGAGATGACCAATCTCGTCAACAAGGCGAAGATGACCTACACCATCGTCAGTGAGAGTGAGGCCAATCTCCGCGAGGGCAAGATCTCCATTAAGACCCCCATCGCACAGGGACTGCTGAACCACAAGGTGGGTGACGAGGTGGAAGTGAAGATTCCACGTGGCTCCATCAAACTGAGGATTGACAAAATTACGGTAGGATGATAATTGTTTATAGTTTATGGGTTTATAGTTTATAGATGATAACCTGGCAAGCCATTCCTCAGCCTATAGAAGTAATCATCTATAAACTATAAACATTAAACTATAAACTCAAAACTTAATAATTATGGATATTTTCAGTAAGATTGCTGCTGGTGAGATTCCCAGCTACAAGTGTGCCGAGAACGAGGAGTTCTACGCTTTCCTCGACATCAACCCGCTGGTGAAGGGTCACACTCTCGTGATCCCTCGTCGCGAAGTAGATTATTTCTTCGATATGGACGATGACGAGCTGGCCCGTTACCAGGCCTTCGCCAAACGTGTGGCCAAAGCCATCAAGGCAGCCTTCCCTTGTAAGAAGGTAGCACAGGTGGTGTTGGGTCTCGAAGTGCCTCATGCCCATATCCACCTCATCCCACTTCAGACAGAGCAGGATGCAGACTTCCGTCGTGAGAAACTCAAACTCACGCCAGAGGAATTCCAGGAAATCGCCGCGAAAATCTTTGCAGAGTTTTCGAAGTAATATTTGGGCACAGATTAACACAGCTTTTATCAAAGACACGGCTCTCTCAGCGCAGAGGAAGCCGTGTCCTTAATTATTTAAGGCCGTGATAATCCGTGCCTAATTAAACAAACTCATCTCCATATTTCATCTGCACCTCACTGGCGTACTTCCGCACCAGCGAAGAGGAATCCCCTTTCTTACAAATGAACAACACGTTGTCGTGCTCCACCACGATATAGCCTTCCAGGCCACTGATGACACCCAGACGTCCCTTCGGCAAACAGATGATGTTGTTACGGCAGTCCTCCATCTCCACTTGTGAGTCGAGGATCACATTATCATCCTCTACCTTACTCATCGCCTCGTAGATGGAGTGCCATGTGCCTAAGTCAGCCCAGCCGAAATCACATTTCATCACAAAAACATCACGGCTCTGTTCCAAAATGGCATAGTCGAGCGCCAAGTTCGGATAGCGGGGGTAGTTCTCTTCCACATACCTCATCTCCTCCTCATAAGTATAGTCAGGATTCTCGAATTTCAGATTACGCAGCACGATGGGGAATACCCCCTCGAAGCTACGGATCAGATGACGGGCATTTGAAATGAAGATGCCCGTGTTCCAATAGAACTCACCACTCTCCATGAACATCGTCGCGAAATCACGCTCCGGCTTCTCCGTGAACGACTTCACTTTATACACGTCCGGCTTGCAACTCATATCCCCCAACTGGATATAGCCATAGCCGGGTTCCGGTCGCGTAGGCTTCACACCAATCGCCAGCAACACATCGTTCTCCGACACATAGCCGATGCCGACATGCATACTTTGGATGAACCGCTCTTCGTCAATCACCATCTGGTCGGAAGGAGAGACGATGATGTTCGCTTCGGGATTCCGTTTCAAGATGCGCATGTTCGCCCAGGCCACACTCGGGGCCGTGTTCCTGTGGATGGGTTCTACAAGGATGTTCTCGTCTGTCAGGCAGGGCAACTGCTCTTTCACCAACGGCAGGTATTCCTTACACGTACATATATATATATTCTCTTTGGGAAGGATTTTGCTGAAACGGTCGACTGTGGTCTGGAGCATGGTTCTCCCCGTACCAAAGAAATCCATAAACTGTTTCGGATAGGCATTCCTACTGGCCGGCCACAGGCGCCGCCCCCTTCCTCCCGCGAGAATAACGCAGAAAGTTCTATTGTCTTTGATGTCCATGAAATAGATTTAGTAACATATTCGGTGCGAAGATACGAAATATAATCGATATATGCAACTATTTTTATATTTTTTATCAGAATCTTTTGTCATTTCAGATTTTTGTATTACCTTTGCACCCGCTAAGAGGCCCAGATGGCGGAATCGGTAGACGCGCTGGTCTCAAACACCAGTGGGGCAACCCGTGCCGGTTCGACCCCGGCTCTGGGTACAGGTTTCGAAGCGAGAGTGCTGCAAGATTTATCTTCGCAGCACTTTTTTAGTGCCTGCAAAGTCCGTCTTTTCAGAGCCCCCCTTAAAGGCAATAGCCATTGAGGACGAAACAGGTGTTCGGCAGTCTGTTTTCAACGGACAACTGGTTCAGCTGGGCGATGGCATAGTTGGGTGTATACTCGGCACGACAGACAAAAACGGTCACGTCAGCATAACAGCCGATGGGCAGCGCATCAGTCACTAGTCCTACTGGTGCTGTGTCAAGGATGACGTAGTCATATTTCTTTTTTAATACTTTCATTACCTGGCCGAAACTCTCACGGGCAAGCAGTTCCGTAGGATTGGGCGGTATCGGACCTGCCTGCAGCAGGTCGAGGTTCCGGTCTGTTCCCGATGGAACAATCTGGTTGCATACATCTGATTCTGTTACCTCTTCCAATCCTAACAGGTTGGTCAAGCCCTTGTCACTGTCTTCCAGCATGAACAACCGGCCGAGCATTGGCCGACGGATGTCCATGCCGCAGAGGATGACACGCTTGCCTAAGAGCGCACAACTCATGGCGAGGTTGGCAGCACAGAAAGACTTGCCCTCACCGGATGTCGATGACGTGAACAGAATGGTACTCCCCACCTCACCCTTCAGCATGAAGCGGATGTTGGTCCGCATCAATCGGAAGGCCTCAGTGATCGGTTCATTCACACCCGACCGTATCACGATGCCGACTTTCTCTTTGACATCGTCACCAACTAACGGCACTTCGGCGATGATGGGGCGCCCAGTCTTCTCCTCCAGATCCTTGCGGTTCTCAATCTTATACCTGAAAAAACCTAACAGATAGAAAATGGCGAACGGGCAGCAGATGCCGACAGCCAAGGCAATGCCGCAGGCTTTCCACAGATTGGGACTAACCTGGCCTTCTATCAGCGGCTCATCGATGAGCTTGCCGTGATTGGAGGTTGATGACAAAGCAATGGAGTTTTCCTCACGTCTCTGCAAAAGCAGTTTGAACAAACGGTTCCTGACATACTGCTGGCGTCCGACATCCGTCAAGGCTTTCTCGGCGACAGGCGTACCATAGACCTTCCCCCTAAAACTCGAATATTGTGACACAAGTCGCTCCTGCTCTGATGCAGATGTGTGCTTGGCTTGTTGGAGGGCAGTCTGGATGGCGGCGCTCATCTCATCGGCCTCAGCTGTGAGAGTCTTAACCTGGGGAGATTCCTCTGAGGCAGACAGCAACAGGCGCTTCCGTTTCTGGACAATCTCGTTGTATCTGCCGATCATCTTCTCCGATACGGAATTGCGCATGCCCATATTCGAGGGGATGATCTCATACTTATTCTCCGGTTTGCTGATATATTCGCCCAGATAGTCGAGCATCATTCCCTGTGCCTGAGCATCGGTCAGATCCGACCCGTATCTGTCGGCCTGGGCTATCGAACGCGCACCGTCGACAAGGTTGGTCAGACCGCCCTGTTGCTTGATTTCCCTGATGGAATCGTCGGTCAATCTAAGTTCCTGGCCCAGACTGGCTATTCGCTCATTGATAAAGGCCTCTGTGCGCAGGGCTATCTCGTTCTTGTCGGCGTTGGCCTGCCGGTTATAGCAGATGGCAATCTGGTTGATGACATCCAGACCCCGCCGTTTATGACTGTCAAAGAATGTCAGTTCGACGATGCTCGACATCTTGAGGATATAACTAGTGAGCCAGCGGAAAGTGTCACTTTCCTTTTCCAGCTTTGTCACCCCCAGTCGACCCAGACAGTCCAATGCTTTCGAAAGTGGCGGCTCAATACTGATCAGCCACTCCTGCTCTGCCGTCAACGGTTCTCCGTTGGGGTTCCAGGTGAGTGTTAGCGTACCGAAAGGTGTTTCTATCACTTCCGGCAGCGTCTTGATCTTACGTTGGAATGTCCAGACACTTTCATCGTCACAGTCCAGTACACCTCTCACTAAAATGGTGCTGTCCTGATCGCTCTTGCGCTTCAGCTGCATGGTGATCGTACAGAAATCCTCGTATGCTATCTTGTCGATGCTGTCCAGATGAACGCGGTCAAGGTCTGCACAGACTGGCTGCGTGGCATATACCTGACGTTTCTTACGCCCTTCTTTCACAAGATAGTCTGTATAGAGCTTCAGACTCGTCACCACATCACGCATCAGAGTACTCGACCAGAGTATCTCAATCTCGTTGTCCACACCCTCTGTGCGTTTCACCTCGCCTAAATTGCTGACATACCGCAGCATCCTTGTTGAACCTCGATGCCCGTAATTGTCGCTCTGATGAATCATCAGTCTGCCCGAGAATTTGTAGATAGGAGTCACAAAGTGGGTATACAACAGGGCAGCACACAGACAAATCACCACTGACAGCAAGAACCACTGCCAGTGATACGCCACCATCTTTATCAGATGGACAAAGCTTACTCTGTTGCGCACTTTCATTTTAGCATCTGTCTAAAGCGCCGGCAAAATTACTTAAAATCTTTGGATTAATCAAAAGAATTTAAGGAATATTTCATGTCTTGGCCTCCAATTTACTACCAACCCTCCATGACGAGAAAGAAATGAAGCCTCTCTTTGTATATTCATATAAGTTGAGGCCTTCCGGAAGCCAGACGGAGACATGCCGAAGCACTTACGGAAGCGAATATATTTTGATTAGCCAAAAACGGAGATTTTATTAATAAAAAAGGGAGAATGAGTTAATATAACTAGGATGTGTCCTATAGGCGGACCATTGGACGGCTTATGGCAGACGAATAGACGGCTCAGGGTGTCCAATCGTCTGCCCCGAGCCGTCTCCTTACGAAAAGTTGCTATAATCTACCTTTAGATTGCCGAATCCATGCTACAAAGATACAAATAAATAAAGCGAAATGCAAGTATTTTAAGTAAAATTATGTAATTTTGTAATATCAATGAGGCGAAACGGGAAGAGAGGAAGTGCCCCGTTAAGGACAATCCCTCTCTCATATACTCTAAAATACAAACGAATCCTTTTTATTTGCTCATCAGAGCTACGGCCTTGGTTGCCTTGGTCTTAACTACTGAAGCGAGCGACATAACTACAAAATTGAAAATAATCATAATTAAACCCTTTCTAATTTTTAAAATTGTTATCCTAAATGTTACCTTTGTTTCTTAATTCCGATGCAAAGGTACAACTGTGTTCGCACACATACAAGTTTTTGAGCCAAAACTATCCATAATCTAGCCTCTTCTTGATGTGTGTCAAACTTACACTTATTCCTGCGTTCATGCAATCGTTTGCATCTTTCTTTAGGCAATATCTCCGTCTATGGAGAACAACGGGGTGAAATAATTCGTAACTTTGCCCTGAAAAGTCGACGGATGTCAACTTTCAACAAAAAGTCGACGGATGTCAACTTTCAACAAAAAGTCGACGCAGTCAACTCTACATTATTAATATATAGGCGAAAGCTACCATCAATTGTCTAACAAAAACCAATTAATATGAGAATCAACTTTCATCTGGAGTATCAGACTACCTTTGGCGAAGAGCTGATGGTAAACATTCTGACGGACGGTAAGCCCGAAGAACACAAGATGGGAACCCTCGACGGTCTCCATTGGTCAACAGAGATCAGCAAAAACATCAAGAACGCTGGTCACATGGACTATTATTACAGCGTGATGCGTGGTGACAAACAGGAACGTACGGAGTGGCTCGTGGAGCCCCACCGATTGGATTTTGCCGCTGGGAAGGGTGTCCGCTATACGTTGTACGACCACTGGCTCGACATCCCGGAAGACTCCTTCCTTTACTCGACAGCCTTCACGGAGTGTGTGGCAGCCAGGAAACTGAACATGAGTCCGCAGACATCGTATGCCAAGACGGTGCGCCTGAAGGTACGTGCCCCACAACTGCGCAACAACGAGCGACTGGCCATGATGGGTGCAGGCGAAACCCTGGGCAACTGGGAAGCCCTGCGCGCCATCGAGATGGCAGAGCACGAGAACAACGAGTGGGTGGTCAGCCTCGATGCCAATGCCCTGCCCCAGACATTTGAGTTCAAGTTCGTAGGCCTCGACGATGAAGAAGACGTGACACCCCTTTGGGAGAACGGCGAGAACCGCAAAGTCACCCTGCCCCCGATAGAAGAGGGCGAGGTAGTGGTCTATGAGTTAAAGCAAGCCGACTTCCCCATCTATCCCTGGAAGGGCGCAGGTACGGTGATTCCTGTCTTCTCGCTGCGCAGTGAGGGAAGTTTCGGCGTAGGTGACTTCGGCGACCTGAAACAGATGGTCGACTGGTGTGCCAAGACAAAGCAGCGCGTGTTGCAGGTGCTGCCCATCAACGATACGAACATGACGAAGACCTGGCAGGACTCCTATCCTTATAACAGCATCAGCATCTATGCCCTGCATCCACAATACACGGACTTCCGTCAGTTGCCCCCTATCAAGGACGAGGCCAAGCGTCAGGCTTTCGAGGCCCTGCGTCAGGAACTGAACGCCCTGCCACAGATTGACTACGAACGGATGTTCACAGCCAAGATGGACTATCTGCGTGAGATCTTTGCACAGGAATGGGCCACGGTACAGCGTCGTGAGAGCTACAAGAAGTTCTTCGAGCAGAACAAGGCGTGGCTGGTGCCTTATGCTGCTTTCTGCTATTATCGTGACCTCTACGGCACGGCAGAGTTCCCATCATGGCCCAAAGAGGCAACCCTGCAGAACACGCAGAAATCGAGTTTCAAGAGAAAAACGGAACTCAACTTCTGGTATTTCGTGCAGTACAACCTCGATGCCCAGATGCATGAGGCCCATGCCCATGCCCGCAAGAACCGTGTGATCCTGAAGGGTGACATCCCCATCGGCATCAGCCGCGACGGTGTGGAGGCCTGGGTGGAACCCAAGTACTTCAACCTGAACGGTCAGGCCGGTGCACCACCTGATGCTTTCTCTGCAGACGGTCAGAACTGGGGGTTCCCCACCTACAACTGGGACGAGATGCTGAAGGACGACTGTTCGTGGTGGGTGCGCCGATTCCGTAAGATGGCTGAATATTTCGATGCCTATCGTATCGACCACGTGCTGGGCTTCTTCCGTATTTGGGAGATTCCCATGCCCGAAAAGTCAGGACTGATGGGACAGTTCGCACCAGCCTTGGGAATGAGTAAGGAAGAGATCGAGGCTTACGGTGTGCCGTTCAGAGATAATCTGTTCCTTGTAGACCACAAGCGCAACGACCGTTGGCATCCGCGTATCGCCGTACAGTACCAAGAAGGCTACAACCAGTTGAACGATGGTGAGAAATACTGCTTCAATCGTCTCTACAACGACTACTTCTATCATCGTAACAACCAGTTCTGGTATCAGGAGGCGATGAAGAAGCTGCCTAAGCTGACGCAGGCCACCCGTATGCTCGTCTGTGCAGAAGACCTGGGTATGGTGCCCGACTGTGTGCCCTGGGTGATGAACGAATTGCGCATCCTCTCGCTGGAGATCCAGTCGATGCCCAAGGATCCGACGACACGTTTTGGCAAGCTGTCGCATAATCCCTATCGCAGCGTAGACACCATCTCCACCCACGACATGCCTACCCTCCGCCAGTGGTGGGATGAAGACGAAGAGCGTTCACAAGCCTACTACAATACGACGTTGCGACGTGGCGGTCCTGCACCCCGTCCGCTGCCCGGCTGGCTGGCCAAGGACATCGTGAGCCGTCACCTGACATCGCCCTCGATGCTCTGCCTCATCTCCTTCCAGGACTGGATGGGTATCGACGAGAAACTGCGTCTGCCCGATGAGAATGGCGAACGCATCAACATCCCTGCCAATCCCCGTCACTACTGGCGTTACCGCATGCATCTGACCATCGAGCAGTTGTTGGCAGCAGATGACCTGAACAACGAAATCAGCACATTAATTATACAAAGTGGAAGAAAATAGCTAAAGGTAAAAAAGTAAAAAGGTAAAAAAGTAAAAGATGGAAAAGAGATTGTTTAACAAGGTAATGGGTGTGGTAATGGGTGTTTTACCTTTTTACCTTTTTACCCTTTTACCTTTGCCTGCACTGGCAGGCAACATCAAGTCGCCGAATGGCAACATCGAATTAAAGTTTTCAGTAGATAACACGGGCCGTCCCGTCTATGAGATGACCTACAAGGGTAAGGCTGTCATCAAACCCTCATTCTTGGGCCTCGAACTGGCCAAGGACAAGCACGCCTCGAAAGGCATGCAGGAGACCGACCTCATGGACGGTTTCACAATCGCCAAGGAAGAGACCAAGGAGTTCGATGAGACCTGGCAGCCCGTGTGGGGTGAGACCAAGGATATCAGGAACCACTACGTTGAGTACGTTGCTGTACTACAGCAACAGACGCAACAGAGGGAGATCGCCATCCGTTTCCGCGTCTATGACGACGGTATCGGGTTCCGTTATGAGTTCCCCCAGCAGAAGAATCTGAACTACTTCCTCATCAAGGAAGAGCGCAGTGAGTTTGCGATGGCAGGCGACCATACGGCTTGGTGGTTGCCTGGCGACTACGACACCCAGGAGCAGATGACACAGCAGACGAAGCTCTCTGAGATCCGCAGCCGTATGAAGGAGGCTGTAAACTGGGGCAACTCCAGCGTGGCCGTATTCTCTGAGACGGGTGTGCAGACCTCGTTGCAGATGAAGAGCGACGACGGCCTCTATATCAACATCCACGAGGCTGCCTGTCAGGACTATGCCACGATGCACCTCGAGCTCGTCGATGCCCAGGCAAAGGCCCTCACCACCAAGTTGGGCGGAGGCAGCAATGCCTATACCCCAGATCCCAAGCCGTCAGTCTGGCCCATGCCGAAGCCCTTTACCTTCGTAAGCCATCTGACTCCTGATGCCACAGGGCTGAAGGGTGCCATGCAGACACCTTGTGAGACGCCCTGGCGCACGGTGATGGTCAGCGATGATGCAAGGGATATGCTCTCCAACAATCTCATCCTCAACCTCAACGAACCCTGTAAGATCGAGGACACCTCGTGGATCCATCCCACGAAATACTGTGGTGTATGGTGGGAGATGATTGTCGGCAAGTCGAACTGGCACTATACCGACGACTTCCCCAGCATCAAGCTCGACCAGATTGACTGGAGCAAGGTAAAGCCCCACGGCCGTCATGCCGCCAACAACGAGAAGGTAAAGCGCTATATCGACTTCGCTGCCAAGAACGGTCTTGACGAGGTGCTCGTAGAAGGTTGGAACGTAGGTTGGGAAGACTGGGCAAACATGTGGAAGCGCGATGTCTTCGACTTCGTGACCCCCTACCCCGACTTCGACATTAAGATGCTTAACGACTATGCCCATTCTAAGGGGGTGAAGATCCTGATGCACCACGAGACCTCTTCGTCGACACAAAACTACGAGCGCCATATCAAGGAGGCCTACGAGCTGATGAACAAATATGGCTACGACGCTGTGAAGACGGGTTATGTGGGTGACATCATCCCCCGTGGCGACCATCACTACTCACAGTCGATGAACAACCATTACCTCTATGTCATCAAGGAGGCCGCCAAGCACCACATCATGGTGAACTCACATGAGGCCACCCGTCCCACAGGTCTCTGCCGTACCTGGCCCAACCTCGTGGGCGGCGAAAGTGCCCGTGGTACAGAGTATGAAGCCTTCGGAGGCTCGAATCCTGACCACACCTGTATCCTGCCGTTTACCCGTCTGCAAGGCGGTCCGATGGACTACACCCCTGGTATCTTCGTCACGAAGCTGAACACCTGGAGCGACAACACTTCATGGGCACGTATCACCATCGCCGGTTCGCTGGCACTCTATCTGACAATGTACTCGCCACTGCAGATGGCTGCAGACCTGCCTGAGCATTATGAGCAGTTCGATGATGCCTTCCAGTTCATCCGCGACGTAGCTTGCGACTGGGACGACTCCAAGTATCTGGAGGCCGAGCCTGCCGACTACATCACCGTCGCCCGTAAGGCCAAAGGTACTGACAACTGGTTTATTGGCGGCAAGTGCGACGAGAACGGTCACCTGAGTATCATCAAACTCGACTTCCTTGACAAGGGCCGCAAGTACGACTGTACTATCTATGCTGACGCAAAAGATGCCCACTATGAGACAAATCCGCAGGCCTACACCATCACCAAGAAGGTGGTCACAGCCAAGGACGTACTGAAACTCAAGGAAGCCCCTGGCGGCGGATTCGCCATCTCATTAATGGTGAAGGAGTGAAAAGGTGAAAAAATGGAAAAGAGATTATTGAATAAGGTGTTGCGAGTGGTGATGGGTGTTTCACTTCTTCACCTTTTCACCTTTTCACCTTTGCCTGTCTTGGCCGATGAGACTATAGACCTCAAAGCGCTCTATCAGGAGATCGACGACGCCATCAACCAGTCGCCGCAATACGTTGCAGAGCGAGAACGTCAGATTACCACCTATCGTGACAGTCTGCAGAAAGAGACGAACGTTGAGAAGAGGCTCCAGATGGCAGAGAATCTATTCCGGCTCTATGAGTCCTATCGGAATGACTCTGCACTATATTTTGTTGAGCTCTGCATCAGTATGGCCGACTATCTCCACCGTCCTGACCTCACCGGGCGTTTCCGTTCCTTGTTGGCCTATCAGTGTTCTCGGACGGACAGACAGACAGAGTCGCTGGAACAACTCCGTCTCGTCGACAAATCCGCTCTCGACAAGAAAGGGCTGGTGGACTATTATCATGCCTGGATGCATGTCAGCGGCGAGATAGGGCTGTATACCCAGCGAGAGACTATCCGCCAAAGATTCTTCAATTTGCAGGATCAATACCGTGACTCTGTACTGATGGTTGCAGAAGAGGGCAGCGAAGAATATTATCATTTGAAGGTGGATATCCTCAGTGCCCGAAGATTGTTCCAAGATGCTCTGGAGATCAGCGACCAATGGCTCCAGAATGTCACTGACGGCACGCATGAGAGTGCCTATGCCGCCTTCTACCGTTCGATGATCTACAACCGTCTCAATAATCACGATATGGTCTGCTATTGGCTGGGGAAGTCGGCTCTTGACGACATCAAGTGCGCCGTGATGAACCAGGCTTCACTCCTTTTCCTGGCAGAGCACCTCGCTACTGACGGCGACACCGACCGGGCTCATCGCTATATGGAGTTTACCAAGGAGTGCAACCTGTCTTTCGCTCCTCAATTGCGTAACTATCAGGTCAATCCCATCGTCAATATCGTCGAAAAAAGCAGTCAAGAGACTTTGGCAAGGGAAGGCATGATTCTCAAGATTGCCGTTGGCGTGATTGTCCTGCTTCTCATAGCACTCTTCGTCATATGTATCAAAAAGAAAAAGCAAAAATGAAGAAATTGATATTCGCAGGATTATTGTCTCTGCTGTTCCCGAGATTCGCAGCAGCACAGACGCAGACACAGACATTTCAGGAGGTGAGCTATTCACCAGAGAAGACCGTGTTCACACTCTTTGCACCCAACGATGCCAAGAAGGTCGTCGTACGTATCTACCATGAAGGTCTCGGCGGCAAGGCCCTGAAAACCGTTAAGATGACACGCACTGCCCAAGAACAATGGCAGACCACCGTGAAGGGTGACCTCATGGGTAAGTTCTACACCTTTGATATGGGTATGGGTGAGTGTCCTGGTGTCTTTGCCAAGGCCGTAGGTGTGAACGGCAAGCGTGGAGCCATCATCGACCTCGAGAATACTAACCCAGAGGGCTGGGCTGAGGATCAGCGACCCATTACGAAATCACCAGCCGACATCATCGTCTACGAGATGCATCATCGTGACTTCTCCATCGCCCGCAAGGATGCTGAGAACCCTGGCAAGTTCCTCGCTCTGACCGAGCCTTGGGCCATCGAGCATCTGAAGACCTTGGGCGTGAATGCCATCCACATTCTGCCCAGCTATGACTACGGGTCTGTAGATGAGACACGCATCGACCCTGACCTCTATTACGAGTACGCCTATAAGTCTCTGCCGAAGGGTGTCATCCCGGCAAAGCCAGACTTCTCGCCACAGTATAACTGGGGTTATGACCCTGTGAACTACAATGTGCCCGAGGGCGGCTATTCCACCAACCCCTATGAGCCCGATGTACGCATCCGTGAGTTCAAACAGATGGTGCAGGCCCTTCACAAGGCGGGCATCCGTGTGATCCTCGACGTGGTGTATAACCACACCTACGACATCGACCACTCGAACTTCCAGCGCACCTATCCTGACTATTACTATCGCAAGACCGCCGACGGAGCCTATAGCAACGGCTCCGGCTGTGGCAATGAGACCGCCAGCGATCAGCCGATGATGCGGAAGTTCATGATAGAGTCGGTGAAATACTGGATCAACGAATACCACATCGACGGTTTCCGCTTCGACCTGATGGGCTGTCACGACATTGAAACGATGAATGAGATCCGCAAGGCAGTAGATGAGATTGATCCCACCTTATTTATATATGGTGAGGGCTGGAGTGCCGGAGCCTGTGCTATTCCCAACGAACGGCTCGGCATGAAGGCGAACATCCCACAGATGCCTGGCATCGCCGCTTTCTCCGACGAGATCCGTGATGCCCTGCGTGGGCCGTTCTCTGACGATACGAAGGCAGCATGGCTGGCTGACGGCAGTGAGAGCGAGAGCGTGAAGTTCGGCATCGCCGGAGCCATCGCCCATCCGCAGGTGGATATGACGAAGGTGAACTATGCCAAGGAGCCCTGGGCCCTGGAACCCACACAGATGATGAGCTATGTGAGCTGCCACGATGACATGTGCCTCGTAGATCGTCTGAAAGCCTCTGTCCCAGGCATTACGACTGATGAATTGATTCGTCTTGACTTACTTGCACAGACGGCCGTCTTCACGTCTCAGGGTGTACCCTTCATGCTCAGCGGTGAGGAACTGCTGCGAGACAAAAAGGGTGTTCACAACAGCTTTGAGTCTCCTGACGACATCAACCAGCTGGACTGGAGCAATAAGACGAAATACCCGCAGGTGTTCGACTACTACAAGAACCTCATCGCCCTGCGCAAGCACCATCCGGCCTTCCGTCTGGGTAATGCCGACCTCGTGCGCAAGCACTTAGAGTTCCTTGATGCCCCGGCAGGCACCATCGCCTATCGTCTGAAGAACTACGCAGGCCGTGATGACTGGCGCGACATTATCGTAATCCTCAACTCCAACAAGGCCACAACAGAGGTCAATATACCTGAAGGATGCTATACGATTGTCTGCCAAAATGGGGTCATTAACGAGCAGGGAATGGGCGAAACAACGGGTTGCAAGGCCTCTGTAGAGCCTCAGTCTGCATTAATTATACACAATTAACACTTTATTTATGGTCGTTCGGGGAAAATTGCTTATCTTTGCAACCGCATCAATTAAGCATTACTTTCTAACAAATACACAATTATGCAAAACGTACCTGTAATTAAGATTGGTATCGTGGCCGTTAGCCGCGATTGTTTCCCCGAGTCATTGGCAGTTAACCGTCGTAAGGCCGTTATCGCCGAGTATGAAAAGAAGTTTGGCAAGGAAGGCATCTACGAGTGCCCCATCTGCATCGTTGAGAGCTGCGTTTACCTCGGCAACTTCGGTCCTGAGATCTCAGAGACCATGATTGCTGACTGGTTCCAGGGTCCCACGATGTTCTGCGCTGCCGCTGAGGAGACTCAGAAGGACCTGATCGACGGTCGTGGCGACGCTTACTGCGGTATGCTGAATGCCAGCCAGGCTCTCAGCCTGCGTAAGACCCGTGCTTACATTCCTGAGGAGCCCGTAGGTGACGCTGCCCAGTGCGCTGAGATGATCCATGAGTTCCTGCCCATCGCACGTGCTATCGTAGGTCTGCAGAACCTAAAAATCATCAGCTTCGGTCCCCGTCCCAACAACTTCCTGGCTTGTAACGCTCCTATCCGTGCCCTGTATGACCTCGACGTTGAGATTGAGGAGAATTCAGAGCTCGACCTGCTGGAGGCCTTCCAGAAGCACCAGGGCGATCCCCGCATCGACGATGTGGTGAAGGATATGGCTGCTGAGCTGGGCACTGGCAACAAGATTCCTTCCGTTCTGCCGAAGCTGGCTCAGTATGAGCTGACGCTGACCGACTGGATCGAGGGTCACAAGGGTTCTCGTCAGTTCGTGGCTATGGCCAACAAGTGCTGGCCTGCCTTCCAGACCATGTTCGGCTTCGTTCCCTGCTATGTGAACAGCCGTCTGACGGGCCGTGGCATTCCCGTGGCTTGCGAGGTTGACATCTATGGTGCGCTGTCTGAGTACATCGGAACCTGCATCAGCCAGGATGCCGTGACGCTGCTCGACATCAACAACACTGTTCCTACCGACATGTACGAGGAGAGCATCAAGGGCAAGAAGTTCGCTTGCGACACCTACACCGAGAAGGAGATCTTCATGGGCTTCCACTGCGGTAACACCGCTTCTTCCAAGGTCTGCAACTGCCAGATGTGCTTCCAGCGCATTATGGCCCGCGCTCTGCCTGTAGAGGTGACCAACGGTACACTCGAGGGTGACATCCAGCCGGGTCTGGCTACGGTTTATCGTCTGCAGTCTACGGCCGACACCAAACTCCGCGCTTACATCGCTCAGGGCGAGGTGATTCCTGTGGCAACACGCTCGTTCGGTTCTATCGGTATCTTCGGTATTAAGAACATGAGCCGCTTCTATCGTCACGTCCTCATCGAGAAGCACTATCCGCACCACTGCGCCGTGATGTTCGGCCACCAGGGCAAGTATCTCTGGGAGGTGCTGAAGTA
>CACYQO010000043.1 GCA_902776545.1 uncultured Prevotellaceae bacterium
TTTTTCTCCAGATTGCAAAATGTCAAAGAGCGATATAGTGTTAAACTAACGTAATATATTGATGTGGTCGGACTATCCGACTTTTTAAAGTGGATTCATCAATTAAAACCATAATTTTTAGGGCACGGAGATGCCTGACCCCGATGTGCCCCGTTATCAGAGTGCGCTGCTGAAGAATGTGGATAGCGTCGCTGGCGCCTTCCCCATTGACAAGGCCGAGAAACTGAACGCCCGTAACCTCAAGATCATTGAGGAGATTGCCGAGCGCACCAGTGCCATCGAGAAGGGTGTAGAGGAACTCGTCAACGCCCGTAAGCTGGCTAATAAGATCGAGGACGAGCACGAGAAGGCCATCGCCTACCACGACAAGGTAGAGCCGAAGCTCGACAGCATCCGTTACGAGATCGACAAACTTGAACTCATCGTTGATGATTCACTCTGGCCGCTGCCAAAGTATAGAGAATTACTATTTATTCGATAACCTTTATGGTTGTTTGAAAATGATGCTGTTTTAGCGCGGAAATGCGTAATTTTGCAGCAAAAACTGAATAATGACTCAGCAAGCGATTCTCACGATTACAGGTTCCGACGGCTCTGGAGGCTCTGGCTTACAGGCCGACATCCGCTGCATCAGCGAACTGGGTGGCAAAGTCACATCAGCCATCACCTCGATTACCGTACAGAACACCCTCGGTATCCAGGAGTTCTACGACCTGCCCGTCACTACCGTCCGTACACAGATAGAGGCCATCCTCAACGACCTCCAGCCGCAGGTGGTGAAGATCGGTCTGCTGCGTCGCAGCGATGTGGTGCAGATGGTGGCAGAGCTCATGCGGAAATATCGTCCGAAGTATATCGTCTATGCCCCCGTGCTCCACTCCACTCGTGGCGACCTGCTGGTGGAGCCGCAGGTGTATCACACGATTCAGGAGCTGCTTATCCCCCTCTGCACCATCGTACTCGAACCCTCCGACCTGCCTGCAGGCATCCGGCAGCACGGACATGCCAACCAGCTGGCTGCTGCCCTCGCCTACTATCTCAGCAGTGGGGAGAGTGTGAACGAGGCCATGCTTCATGCCCGTAGTTACGTCAGCATGAAACCCAAGGGCTATACCGAGGACAACAGTCGTAGCGGAGAGCTCTACAACCTGTTTCTTGATGCCATCGACCGATTCTACCACCATTATTGCGATGTGGCCTTCTATGCCGAGCAATTGGGTGTCAGCCCCCGTTATCTGGGACAGGTCACGCGCAGCATCGCCCACCGCTCCCCCAAAGCGATGATCGACGAACGTATCACCTCAGAGATCACCACCCTGCTCACCAGCACCAGCAAACCCCTCAAGGAGATTGCCACGCTGCTGGGTTTCTCCTCTCAAGCCCATCTGTCGCGCTATTACAAGAAGCAGAAGGGTGTCGCCCCCAGTCAGGTCAGGAAGTAAGTACACACGCACACGAAAGGATTTACCCAAATTGAGTTTTCGTTTATCAGAACGCGAACCCGATTTCCGGTTGTCCAGGAAAAGCCATTACTTTGCACCCAGATTTTAATCAACTCTAAAATTAGTAAAGCAATGGAAACAAACAGACAAGAACTAAATCGCCAGCTGGCACAGATGCTCAAAGGCGGTGTGATTATGGATGTAACAACCCCCGAACAGGCTCGTATCGCTGAGGCAGCAGGTGCCTGCGCCGTGATGGCCCTTGAGCGCATCCCAGCCGATATCCGTGCCGCCGGTGGTGTCTCCCGCATGAGTGACCCCAAGATGATCCGTGGCATTCAAGAAGCCGTGAGCATCCCCGTGATGGCGAAATGCCGCATCGGCCATATCGCAGAGGCCCAGATCCTGCAGGCCATCGAGATCGACTATATCGACGAGAGTGAGGTGCTGAGTCCTGCCGACAATATCTACCATATCGACAAGACCAAGTTCGACGTACCCTTCGTCTGTGGTGCCAAGAATCTGGGCGAGGCCCTTCGCCGTATTGCTGAAGGTGCCACGATGATCCGCACGAAGGGAGAGCCAGGCACTGGTGACGTGGTACAGGCCGTGAGTCACATGCGACTGATGCAGAGTGAGATCCGCCGTCTCGTCAGCATGAGTGAAGACGAGCTTTACGAAGCCGCCAAACAGTTGCAGGCACCTTACGAACTGGTGAAGTTCGTGCATGAGAACGGGAAACTGCCTGTGGTAAACTTCGCCGCTGGTGGTGTGGCTACGCCTGCCGACGCCGCCCTGATGATGCAACTTGGTGCAGAGGGCGTATTCGTTGGCAGCGGTATCTTCAAGAGCGGCAATCCTGCCAAGCGTGCTGCTGCCATCGTACAGGCTGTCACCAACTATAAGGATGCCAAGTTGCTCGCAGAACTTTCAGAGGACCTCGGCGAAGCAATGGTAGGCATCAACGAACAGGAAATCGAACTCCTAATGGCAGAACGGGGGAAATGAGAATCGCAGTACTCGCCCTGCAAGGGGCATTCATCGAACATGAGCAGATGCTGCTACGTCTCGGCGTGGAGGCATTCGAAGTGCGCCAGTTGAAAGACTGGCAGCAACCTAAGGATGGATTGATTTTGCCTGGTGGTGAGAGCACCGTTCAGATGCGCCTCCTCAACGAACTCGGTATTCTTGAGCCTATCCGCCAGGCTATTCTCGACGGCTTGCCCGTCTTCGGCACTTGTGCCGGAATGATCCTGCTCTCAGAAGGGCGTCTTGGCACAATGCACATCCAGGTGCGCCGTAATGCCTATGGTCGCCAGCTGGGCAGTTTCCACATCTCTGGTGCCGTCGCTGGCGTTGGTGAGGAAGTGCCCATGACCTTCATCCGCGCACCCTACATCGAGACGATTACCGCCAACGATTGTCAGGCCATCGCCACCATCGATGGCCACATCGTTGCGGCCCGCCAAGGCAATCAACTTGCCACCTCCTTCCACCCCGAACTCGACAACGACACCAGGTTCCATAAATATTTTCTCAATAGCATCAATCTATTCCCTGGCGAACCCCCAGCCTCGCAACATGGCGAAGTAGTGTCGGGTATGGGAATCTAAGAATTACAAATAAAAGCCCCAAAATCTTTGTTGGTCTCAAAAATTTGCAGTACCTTTGCCCAACACTTTTATTTGGAGTGAGTATTGTCAGCAGTGATGCTCACATGTTTTATTCATGTTAATCCGTCATAATGACGTGATTATGTTAGATTATTACGGGGCTCAGCGGAGCCTCGTTTTTTTGCTATTTACGACACGATTCGACCTCATATTCCCTAATCTGTCGCACTTCAAATTCGCCATACCTTTGCACTGTCGAAAGGAAATAGGACACAGAAGGGTCTGGAACTTTTGTGTCTTGTCAAAAAGGTCACGGTCACACGTGTGACCATGTGACCTTTTCTTGGAGGCTTTGTTGAAATTGTTTTACAAGTTTGGAAGACAAGGAGAAAGCACGGGCTTTAGATAGTCCAAACTGGGAGTTTGCAGTAACTAAACTCCCACTTTACTACGTCCAAACTCCGACTTTCCTTAGTTCAAAACAAGAGTCTTTGCAACCGCTTGTATATCAGACAGATACGGATGCGCTGAGAAGAAAAATCCTTGTTGCGAATTTTGTTGACAAAATCATATTGTTTAGGACTCGGAATAATTCTTATTTATTAATCTTTCAGACAACCGATTGGCACCACAAATACGCCGTCTGGCCGCTGATATGCGTATGGGCCAACAGCAGTCAGTACCATCTTGAATGATGGCCTCTTCATTTTTGTGGTATCAATGGTATCGGCGAGCGTATTCAAGGCATCAGCACCATCATTTATCAGCTTCTCGCCGCCAAGCTTTACCTCTATTAATCCATACGTGCCATTACGGCGATGTAATACGGTGTCGCACTCCAGTCCAGAACTGTCGCGATAATGATATAGTTTTCCGTCGAGTGCTTCGGCAAACACACGTAGGTCACGCACAGCCAAATCCTCAAAGATAAGACCAAACGAATCCAAATCATTTATCAGGTCTTTGGGGCCTAAGCCTAACGATGCCGTACCAATGCTTGGGTCAACGAAATGACGGGTGTCACTGGTACGAATGGCCGCCTTACTGCGGATATTAGGATTCCATGCGTCGAGGTCTTCAATCACGAATAGTTTCCTCAGTGCTTTGATATAGTCGGCAACGGTATCCTCATCAAGCGTTTTTGCATCATTTGACAGCATATCGGCTTTGATGGTGCTGTAGGGTACTTGCTGAGAAATGTTTCGGGCATACGAACGGAGTAGCAGACGTGTACGTTCCGGACTGCGTTTTACGCCATCTACTCTTTGTATATCTCTTTCTGAAATATCGTCAACATAGCCAAAGGCCTGATCCAGAGCAATGTCGCCTTCGAGTAGTGTCGCTTGCGGCCAGCCGCCACGGCAAGTCAGATAGGCAATACGTTCCAAGTCTATGCTGTTCGGTTGTGGTTCGAACGTCTCGCCATCGAAGAGCTTTGCCAGGCTGACGCTACCCGTAGATTCGCCTGACTCATACAGACTCATCGGGCGCATCTTAACTCTGCCGATACGCCCCGTTCCACTGTGTACGGTGTCTTCAGCCTGTGGAGCAACAGTTGAACCCGTCAGGATGAATTGAGAAAACGCACTTCGCTTGTCCACTTCATTTCTGATAGTGTCCCATAGTTCCGTTATCGTCTGCCATTCGTCAATCAGTCTGGGTGTTTCGCCCTGAAGGAGCGTCTTCGAACTGATTTCCATCATCTGTCTGCTCTGTTTCAAGACCTCAGTGTCGCCTAAGTCAAGCAGACTCTTGGCTTGTTGGCGTGCTGTTGTTGTTTTGCCACACCATTTAGGTCCTTCAATCAATACTGCACCTTTACCCGCCAGCTTGCGAGCCAGCAGTCTGTCGGCAATTCTTGGTTTGTAAATATTCACCATAATTTATTCGTTGTTGATTTTGCGTGCAAAGTTATTGATTTATATTGAATTATCCAAATGTTTTTGTGACTTTTCGGTCGTTTGTGATGGTTTTGTTCGGTCGTTTGTGACGATTTTGTTCGGTCGTTTGTGATACAGCACGTTAAAAATTCCTCATGTTTCTTGGTGGATTGGGGAAAATGTACTATCTTTGCCGACGCATAACCATTAAAAATAGAAACGATGAATAAGAATTATCGATTATTAGCCATTGTAGGAGGAAGCATCGCAGCGGTGCTGATCCTGTTCTCCGTCTGTTGCACCGTAGTTGACTCGGGCGAAGTGGGTATCCGATTCCATAAGTGGTCGCTCAATGAGCAGGACTACGGCGGTGTGGAAGGCACGTGCAAGGGTTGGGTGTTCTACAATCCCATCACCACCAACGTGTTCACTTACCCCACCTTCACACAGCGTAAGCAGTACGAGACTTTCTCTGTGAACGCCAAGGATGCCTCGCTCTTCGAGATGGACCCCACTATCGCCTATCGCATCAACCCAGACAAGGCCTGCGACATCTTCACAAAATACCGTGTGGGGGTGAAGGAACTGGAAGAAGGCTACATCCGCACCTGCATCTACGAGGCCTACCGTACCTGCGCCAACCAATATACTTCGGACTCTCTGATGTCGAACCGTGCGAACTTTGAACGTGATGTCCGTGCCCGTCTGGAGAAGTCGCTGATGGCCGAGGGTTTCCTTGTGGAGGAGTTCACCTCGAAGATTACGCCGCCATCGTCGCTGCTCTCGATGATCGACGCCAAGAACACAGCTATTCAGAGTGCCCTGAAAGCCGAGAACGAGGTGAAGGAGGCTGAGGCTAATGCGAAGATTGCCGTCGCCAAGGCTGAGGGTAACGCCAAGGCCATGAAGATCAAGGCCGATGCTGAGGCATACTATAACCGCACCATCGCCGCATCGCTCTCACCGATGATTGTGCAGGAGGACATGATCGAGAAATGGGACGGCAAGATGCCTCAGATCATGAGCGGCAACGGCGGTATGATCATGGATATCTCGAAAGTGATAGGAAACAGCAAATAAGCTGAGAACTATTGTTTATTTTGTTTATAGTTTAAAGTTTATAGTTTATAGATGATTACTTCTATAGGCAGTATGAATGGCTTGCCAGGTATTCATCTATAAACTATAAACTCTCAACTATAAACAATACTAAAACCACTTCATCAAGCCTCGGAGATAGGCGGTGAGCTCACCAGCCATCTTCTCATCCTGCCAGATGTTGGGATGATAGTCGTTGCCGTACCATTCGTTACCCTGGATGGGCGACATATCGAAACGATAGACCTCCTTGTCACCAGACTTCTTGACCTCGGCAGTCACCTCGTCGAGCAGCTGACGGGCCTCCTTCAGTTCCTGATTGTAGAGCATGGAACCCGTGAGGAACACGATCTTTGCCTTCGGATTATGCTGACGGGCCAACTTATACAGTTTCTGGTAGCCCTCTTTGAGGAGTTTCAAGTCGTAATTGTTGGTGGAGAGGTCGTTGGTGCCGAGGTTGATGCAGACGACATCGGGCTGATAACGGCTGAAGTCCCATTTCTCTTTGAGGAACGATGTTTCCTTACGCAAATCCAAGTCGAGGGCATAACCTGTATATTCGTACTGCACAGGCATGCAGCTGCGAGGAGAACCAGTCTTGGCCTCACCATAATTGCGATAGGCTCCGATGCCGCTACGGGCCACCACCCAGTGCTGGGCGTTGAGGTTGCGAGCCGTGATGGAGGCATAGGAGTAATAGTGGTTTTCCGTCTCGTATTCGAAGTGTTCCTCCTTGAGCGTACCCTCGTTGCCATAGCCGCAGGTGATGGAATTGCCGATGAATTCGATCTTTCTTGAAGGGAAGGCTGGGGCATCGACAAGCGATTTGCCCTCGTCTAAGATAAAGCCCCAGAACTCTGGATACATCTCGTAGCCCTCGATGGCATACATCAGCCGGACGGTGTGACGGCTATCGGGTAGGGCAGTAGCGAGGGTCACTACGGAGTCGCGTTGTCCACGGAAGGCGACCTTGAAGGGTTCTGCTCCGTCGATTTGTGCCATAAAGTAACCGCTGCCCGGCTTGGCCATCATCTTCAGCGATGTGCCCTCAAAGGCTGCCACAATCTGAACGCCAGGATAGTTCCAGGCAGGACGCTCTGGGTTGGTAAAACTGATACGGCCTGCGTAAAGTATATGCTTATCGGCAGGACTGACGAAGGTTCCCTTGAGGGGGAAGGTCTTGTTGGTTGCGGTCGCAGATAAAGGTGAAAAGGTGAGAAGGTGAAAAAGTGAAACACTTATCACCAGACCTTTTACCATACTTAATTTTTTCATACTTTTGATATTTTATTAGTTTCTAATTTATTCACCTTTTCACCTTTTCACTTTTTCACCTTTTCACCTTTACTATTTTCCAGGGAATTTGGAATTGAGGTACTGCTGGAAGGCTGGGAGATAGGCTTCGGTGACGTGGATGATCTCCTCGCCGATATAAATGCAGTCGTTGCGGTCTACCTTGCGGATCTTCTCCAAACAGACGATAAAAGAACGATGTACACGCATAAACTGCTGTGTGGGCAGCATATCCTCAACGGCTTTCATCGTGAGATGGGTAACGAGCGGACGCCGTTCACTCTCGAGGTAGAACATCACGTAGTCCTTCATCCCGCTGACGTAGATAATGTCGCTGATGGCTATCTGACGGTATTCGCCGTCGACTTTGAGGAAGATTGTTCGAGGAAGGAGGAAGGAGGAAGGAGGAAGGAGATTACCTTCTTTCTCTGACTCTGCCGTAGGAGTATCCTCGTTCCTCGTTCCTCGTTCTTGCGTCTCTTCGGTAGCAAGCGTCCTTCGGCCGAGCGCCTCGTTCCTCGTCGAGAACCATTCTCTCGCTTTATCAATCGCGGCGATGAACTTATTATAGCGGATGGGCTTCAGGAGGAAGTCGAGGGCCTTGACCTCGTAGCTCTCGAAGGCATATTCCTTAAAGGCGGTGGTGAAGACGACACGCGTCTCTGAGGGTATCATGTGAGCGAGTTCCATACCATTGAGGTCTGGCATCTGGATGTCGAGGAAGAGCAGATTGGGTTTCTGTTCCTTGACGGCGTTGATGGCCTCAACGGAGTCGGTAAAGGAGGCCAGGAGCGTCAGGTCTGGCGTCTTGGTAACGAAGGACTCCAGGAGTTTGACAGCCAGCGGCTCGTCGTCGACGATGATACAGGAGAGGGGCATTTTTTTGTTTATTGTTTAATGTTTATTGTTTATAGATGATTACTGCTGGGCGGCAGCAAATTCTTCACTCTTCATTCTTCACTCTTCACTTTTCATTCTTGAGGGTGATGCGGACGTGATAGATGTCGCCTTCGAGGGACTGTTCCCAGGTGTAGCGGCCAGGATAGATGAGATCGAGACGGCGACGGGTGTTCTCCAGGCCGATGCCAGAGCCGCTGCGGTCTGTGTCGTCCTTGGGGAAGTTGGTGTTGTCGCAGGTAAAGACGAGATTGTCGTCCTGCTGTTCCAGACGGATATCTATCTTCGAAGGTCGGCTGCTGCTCACGCCATGCTTGAAGGCATTCTCGATGAGCGAGATGAAGAGCAACGGCGCAAGCTCTAATTGATAATTGACAATTGATAATTGATAATTAATAGCCGTCTTGTCGCTACAGCGCAGCTTCATCAGTTCGATATAATTGCGCATAAACTCCACCTCTCCCTGAATGGGCACCGTTTCACGGCGTGTCTCATACATCGCATAGCGCATCAGGTCGCTCAGCTGGGCAATGGCGTCCTGGGCCTTGTCGGCATCGATCTGCACAAGCGATGAGATATTGTTCAGCGTGTTGAACAGGAAATGCGGGTTCAGCTGGTTCTTCAGCCACTCGAGTTCTGCCTCCGTACGTTTCTGCTGTTCCTCTTTCAGTTGCCGCTTGATGACCGTTGAACGACGCACATGATGCACCAACAAGGCTATTCCGGCAAGGAAGGCACTCATGAGGATGGCCACCAACGACGAGGCGTAGAAGTTGGCGAGGGCAAACTGACGATGACGCTCATCGGGAATGCGCTCAATGAACCTCTGCGGATTGAAGTCGTAGAAGAAGATATACACCAGCGCTGCGAGGATGAGGGCGTTGCCTCCCCAAAACATCCAACGGCGGTTGCGGTAATAGCCTAAGGGCACGAGGATGAGGGCATTGACGAAGTAGATGGCGGCCGACGTCCAGTGGATCCTGGCGTTCATGTCGAAAGCTCTCACTGCTCCTGTCCAGCTCTGCGTAGCGATGAAGGCAGAGATGGCCGGCACCATCAGGAATGCCAGCCATGCTGCTATCTGCAGTCCGTAGAACGTAATGTCTTGCCGAGTGATTTTTACTTTCATGCTGCAAAGATATACATTAATTCTGAAACAACCAAATTTTTTGTTTACGGTTTACAGTTTACGGTTTACAGATGATTTGCCGGCAAGCCCTTCTGGACCCTCAGAGTAATCATCTGTAAACTGTAAACCGTAAACTGTAAACTATTGTGGCATAGTGGTGTTGCCGTTGCCAGAGGTGCTGCCAGAGCCTACGCTGTTGAGCATCTCACCCTGCGACTGCTGTTCGATGAAGTCGTTCTGTACGCGGCTGGTGTGCTGCTTGGCTCTTACCTTGCTGTTGCCGAAGGTGTAGCTGACGGTGAAGGTCACGCCGTAGATGGGCACTTTGACGTTGGTGTAGCTCGTGAAGTTCTGTCCGCGGCTGCTGCTCTCGATGTTCAGGTTACCACCCTTGTTGAGTCCCACGATACCCTGTAAGCCGATGGTGAGCTTGTCTTTGAGGAGTGACTTCGAGAGGGTGGCTGTCAGCATATTGAAACCGCCGCTCCATCCCTGCAGGGTGTAGTTCTTCGTCGAGGTGATGAGGAAGGCACTGAGTTTGAGGTCCCAGGGGAGAGTCTGCTGCAGACCTGCCATAATGTTGGCTGTCCATCCGCTGTTGCTCTGGTCCAGAGCGTCGCTTTTCAGACTGAGGTAGTTGATGCTGCTGTTCATGAAGAGGCGTGTGCTCGGAGTCAGCAGGTAGTTCACATAGGCACTCAGACCCGTCTGGTGACGTTGTACGACGTTGCCGTAGGTGGTGTTCAGCAGGTTGTCGCTGTCGTAGAAGCTGTACTGAGAGATGGCGTTGTCAGTAAAGTTATGGTGCAGGTTCAGGTTGACCATCAGCTTTGAGGTGAACATGTTGTACACCAACGAGATGTTATGTGCCTTCTCCACGTCGAGGTCAGGATTACCGTAAGTGAGGGCGATGGGGTTCGTCTTGTCCACATAGGGGTTCAGGTAGGTGATACCTGGGCGGCTGATGCGCATATTGTAGGTCAGGCCGAGGTTGCTGCCCTGTGAGAGGTTATACTGGAGGCTGGCGGAGGGCACGAGGTTGCCATAGCCAGTTTTGAAGTTATCGCCGTTGCCGAGATGATATTCCACATCCTGCCAAGTGTACTCATAGCGGACGCCTGCCTTCACACCCAGTTTGTTGAAGTTGCCGGAATACTCACCATAGCCTGCGAGAATCTTGTTCTTGTACTCGTATTCGCTGCTGCTGGAGGGATCATAGACGCCCTGGAGGTAGTATTTCGAATCAGAGGTGGCGTCGTGGAGCTGCAGCTTGCTGCCGAGGCTCAGCGTCTGGCCAGTGCCGAGGGGCATGGTGTAGTCGAGCTGGAAGATGTGGTTGGTGGTCTTGTCATCGTTCTCTGAGTAACGGCTTGTCAGGTCAGGCAGTCCTACGCCACGGGTTCCGCCGAAGTTGTTGGTAGACTCTGTGGAGGCAGGGTTGTAGCTCAGCTGATAGGTAAAGCCTATAGATTGGGTGTGCTCCTTGTTGAAGAAACGCTGGTAGTCGATGCTTCCGTTGAACGAGGTGCGCGAGTTCTTCGTATCGGTGCTGCTGTCGTAGCTGAAGTTGGCAACGTCATAGCCGTCCATGATGGTAGTGGTGTTGCCTGTGCTCTTCATCGACATGGTGTTCACCTGTGCCGTCAGGTTCAGGGAACTCATCTCGTCGAGCTGATAGCCCAGCGACAGGCTTCCCATGGTGAACGGGGTTTTCACGCTGTTGCTGGAGGTCATGATCTGCGACACGCCGTTGTCCTGAATCTGCTCCAGTTCGGTCTCAGTATTGCCAGGCTTGTTGTATGAAGTCATAGCATTCACGCTGTAAGAGAGCTTGCCCTGCTGGCCGCTGATGAAGGCGCTACCGCCGATCTGCTTGTTGCCGGCCTGGGCACGGACAGTACCGTTGTAGCCGTCCATGCTGTAGCTCTGTGTAGGCATGCCGCCTGCTGCAGGCGTCATCTTGTTCATCACGATGTTCAGAATACCAGAGGCACCCTCGGCATCGTACTTCGCACCAGGATTGGTAATCACCTCGATGCTCTTCACGGCTGTGGCGGGCATGTTCTTGAATACCATCGAGGGGTTCGAGGAGAACATCACGTTGGGCATGCCGTCCACATACACCTTGAACGAAGATGATCCGTTGATGGTGATATTGTCCTGACCGTCGACCGTCACCATGGGCACCTTGCGGAGCATGTCGAGCACGGTGTTCGACTTCGAGTCTGCATCCTCAGCCACGTTGTAGCTCATCTTGTCCACGTCCATCTTCACTAATGGCTTCTGGGCAACGATCTCCACACCCTTCAGCATGTTCTCGTTCTCCTTAATATATAAGACGCCGAGGTCGAGCACGCTCTCGCTGCCCAGATCGATGGTCTGGCGGAAGTCCTCCTTACCCACGCTGCTGAACACGATGTCGTACTTGCCCTTGCCGCTGACCTTCTCTGAGAACTGTCCGTCCTCCTTGGTGAGGAACATGGCTACGGGCTTGTCTGTCTGACCAGCCTTAAATACGCGGACGGTGGCAAACGGCTCTGCCTCGTCCAGCACTTCGTCCTTCAACACGCCCTTCACGGTGGTCTGGGCCATTACTACTGCCGACATCGTCAGCATCATCATCACTGCGAAAAATCTAATCTGCTTCATACCTTTTATATTTTTAATTTTTATACCTTTTCACTTTTTCACCTTTTCACCTTTGAAAGGTTTTCTGCTGCAAAGTTAGGGTGATTATCCTCCGCCTCCAACTACCTTTCGACGACTTCCTGGGATTTTTTCGACGACTTTCCACAAATGATTAGGTAAATTCAATTATTATCCTTATCTTTGCAGCGAAATCAACAAATAAGTAGTTATGACTGAGATTCATATGAGTGACCTGCCTGGGTCATAGTTCTATATCAATTACGTCAAAAGCGTTAAAAGATCATAAATAATTCGGATTTTTTGCAAGGTTTTGCTTCCTCGTTCATTATATATATAGATAAGGTGTAATTACGCATTTAAAATAAAACGTATATGAAGAAGAACGTATTATGGTTTTGTGTTGTGCTGATGCTGGCCTTCGGCATGAGCAGCTGTAGTAGTGGTGATGATCGTGTCATGGGAACGGGCCAGACGAGTCCGGATGTTTCTGATAATAATAAGGATAAGGTATTAACGCAGGATCAGGCCTGGCAAATCGTCAAGGAGAAGATTCTCCATAACGAGCTGGATGATATCAGTGTGTATGTATCCAAAGAGTTTGTTAAGCCAAATACGACCATTCAGGCGAATTATCACACCTATCTGTCGCCCGGCTATACCTCTTGGGTGTTCTTTATCGACGATGTTCCCTTTGGAAACTGGAGTCACCCTTGCAGATATGCCTATGTGAATGTCGAGAATGGGAAATATGATGTCTTCGATGGCACATGGCCACCCAGTTCTTTGGAGAAAGACTTCAAGTTGCTGGTCCAGCCGCCTCTCTAAAGTTTACGACTGGGGCCAGAAGCGGGAAGTGATGTCTTCGAAATTGCCGTCGCCGTTGTTGCGGTAGAGGCGCTGGTTGGTGGTGGGCTTCTTCAGGGGACCGAGGTGCTTGATGAAGGGGCCGATTTTGATGTAGTCGAAGTCATCTTTATTGATGGCGGCGGAGATGACGGTGCGGCCGCTGTACCAGGCAACACGCAACTGGGGATACTCCTCATGGACGTACTGTGCCAGCTGGTTCACGCCTCTGGGATCGCAGTCACCACCCATAAAAGCAATACAGGTGAGGTTCTTGCCGTATTCATCTACGAAATCATCGATGGCATCCGTGTTCAACGGCAGGCCAACGTCCTCCCAGAGATAATGGCTGTGACACCCCGGACAGTGACACGGGCAATTAGAAATGTTAATTGCCAGTGTCACTTCGTCGGGTATCTCCTGGAATACGATGTCAGAGTTGATATATTTCAGCATCGCTTAATCTGCCATAGCGTAATAACGACGGGCGGCCTCCTCCTGACGGGCCTGCGAGAAGTTGGAGACGCGCTTCAGGTAGCCGATGATACGGGTCATATAGTCCACGTTCTTCGAGTGGCAATGCGGGCACTCCTTCAGATAACGCTTGTCGATATAGCCGCAGTCGTTGCAGACGGTGTTGGGGATATTGAAGGTGAAGTAGTTGCAGCCTTCCTGGGCAGCGACCTTCAGCAGATGCAGATACTGCTCCTTGGAGAGATGCTCCTCGAGGTTCATGTGGAGGGCAGAACCACCCGTGAGGTGCTCGATGTAGGGTGCTCCGTGCAGCTTGAACTTGTCGAGGATGGTCAGCGAATTGTCCTCTACGACATAGAAATACGAGTTGTAGCAGTCGCGGGGTACGAAGTAGCCGTCCTCACGATCCCACTTGGCATGCTTCACACCGACGTTTTCAGCAGGGATCATCTCGCAGTTGAACATCACGTCCTTCGTGCGGTACTGCTTGTTGTACTTCTCGATGAGTCCGAGGATGCCCTGTACGAAGTGCAGATAGTCGTCGTTGGGGGTGATCTTCAGGCCCATGAACTCAGCGGCCTCCACAAGTCCGTTGATACCGATGGTGAGGTACTGACGGCCGATGTTGATATAGCCGGCATCGAAGAGGGGCAGCATGCCGTGCGACTGCAGTTCCTTCAGGTTCTCGTTGTAGGCCAGCTGCACCTTGTGGCAGAGGTCGATGATGTGACCCAGATAGTCGAGATAATTCAGCTCGTGGTTCACGGCGAACTGGATGCAACGGTTCAGGTTGATGGTGAGCACGCTCTTCGAACCAGTCGAGACACCACCGGCTCCGAGGGTGTAGCTGAAGCCGTTGTCGGTAATCTCGTTGCGCAGACGGCAGCAGGAGCTCAGCGAGTCAGCGTTGTTGCTCATATAGGTGAAGAACGAGTGTCCCTCTGAGTACATCTCAGCCGTGATCTCTCCCCATTCAGGATCCTTGCAGTCGCCGTTCTCATCAGTGAGCAGGGCCATCGTCTCTACGGGGAAGGTCAGCAGAGTCTTCGTGCGCTCCTTGTTGAACCACTTCATGAAACGCTTCTGCAGCCAGCTGAGGCTCTCCCAATCGGGCTTCGAGCCATCGGGGAAGTAGAAGTCGCCGAAGATCGACTCGAAGTAGTACTTGTCATAATAGGCGATGTTCCAGAACACGGCCTGATAGTTGCGGGCACCTGTGGGCTGGTTCAGCGTATAGACAATCTGCTCGAAGTAGTCAGTGATGACCTTGTCGATGGTGCGCTTCTTCAGCGAGAGGTCTGCCTGCTGCTCAGGATGCTTCCAGTAGTCGGGGCCGTACTCCTTGCCGATGAAATAGTTCATGTACATCAGGAACTCAGGTGTGGCACAGGCGCCGCTGAGCATCGACGATACCATGAACACCATGTTGACGAATCCGCCTGCGAACGACTTGAGGTTCGTGGGGGCTGTCGAGTTTCCGCCGATAGCCACCGTTCCACCGATGAGCCAGGGGTACATCGTGATGGAGGCACAGTAGTTGGCCAGCGAGGTCTCGTCATTCTTATATATAAAATGGTGCGTCAGCTTGTCGATATATTCATCGGCCAGCTCTTTGCCGTACATCTTTTTGATACGGTCTGTCAGCAGACGGCGGTTCAGGCGGATAAAGTTCGACTTGGGCAGTTCGCCGATAAGTGTGGCGATGTTCTTGTGCTCCACGTTGGCATTGGCATCGTACTTCGAGCCCGTAGCGGCATTCACCGACTCGGTATACTCAGAGAGGAACATCATCTTCTCCAGCGTGTCACGATCCTCGGAGTGCGTCTGGCGATAGAGGATGAACGACTTGGCAACGTGATAGAAGCCTTCGCGCATCAGGGCTTCCTCCACTTGATTTTGGATATTCTCCACGGTAATGTCATCGTGGATGTCCAGATGACTGAGAATCTTGGAAATCGTTCCCAGATCAGCCGGTTCATTCACGCTATCGAATGCCTTGACGATGGCATTCATGATTTTGTCCAAAGAGAACTGGGCCTGCGACCCGTCTCGCTTCGTAATGGTAAAGTTTTTAATCTCCATTGTATTGTTTGTTATTGTTTATGTCTCTTTTTGCCAACAGAAGTTATCCGTTTTGGGAAACTTTTTCTCCTCAGTTCATTAAAAAGTTATCCGTTTTGGAAAAACGTAATCGGCTGCAAAGGTACAAAAATTCCCTTAACTGTCAAACAATACAATCTAAAAAAAAATTAAAATGGGCGAAAAGGTGATGTCAGCCATTGCTCTTCTTCGCCACGAAAACAATTTGCGACGGAGTAAAGTAGCTTGTTTCCTTCCCGTCGACATAAAGGGCACCAGGAATGATCTTCAGCATCAGTTCACGCGAGGTGGCATCGAAGGTTCCGAAAGAATAGATGTTGTTGATATAAAATACAACTCTCACTAGATGGTCGCCGTCTTCGTAGTGAAGCGTGTATTCGAGTGCATAGGGATTGACCAGAAACTCCACGGGTGATTTCTCGACAAACTGAATCCGACATTGAATCACCTGATTGGGTGCTTCTGCCAGCGCTTCTTTCAAGCCCGAATACGACACAGACTCTGCCAGCACCTTACTTGGGAATTCAGTGATGATGAGCGTGCTGTCAGTAGGGATATTCCATTTCCCCACAAGCGTATCGATGTTTTCGGTCATGCCATCGGCAGACGTAGTCAGATAGAACAAGTCACCTGTATAATTTCCACCCACGGTCATATAGCATTGGGCGATCTCGGCTTTCGTCAACGCCTGACTTGAATTGTCATCGTCATCATTGTTTATACAAGAGGTGACACACACCGCTGCCACGCAACAGAAAAGAATAGTAAAGAGTGATCTTGTCTTCATCATGTACTTTGCTTTGTTTGTTTCTGTGCGCAAAATTACAAAATATTTGTGAAATAAGAATAGCAAAGCGGATTTTTATACTTTTGAATGCAAAGAATTGCAATTTATTTCGTAATTTTGCAGGCAAAATATGATGGACGAAGATTTTGATATACGTGAAGAACGGTTCTCTCAAGGTGAGAAAGACTTTGAGAACGCCCTAAGGCCACTGGCATTTTCTGACTTCAGCGGTCAGAAGAAGGTAGTGGAGAACCTGCAGGTGTTCGTTGAGGCAGCCAAATACCGTGGCGAGCCCCTTGACCACACCCTGCTGCATGGTCCCCCAGGACTGGGTAAGACGACGCTTTCGAACATCATCGCCAACGAGTTGGGTGTGGGCTTTAAGATTACTTCGGGTCCTGTGCTCGACAAACCTGGCGACCTCGCAGGCATCCTTACCTCACTGGAGAAGAACGATGTATTATTTATCGATGAAATTCATCGATTATCTCCCGTCGTGGAGGAGTATCTCTATTCGGCGATGGAAGACTATCGTATCGACATCATGATCGACAAGGGTCCATCAGCCCGCTCGATACAGATTGATCTGAATCCGTTTACGCTGGTGGGTGCCACTACCCGCAGCGGACTGCTGACGGCACCGTTGAGAGCCCGTTTCGGCATCAATATGCATTTGGAGTACTACGAGCCTGAGACGCTGCAGAAGATTGTCGAGCGCTCTGCCAGTATCCTGGCTGTGCCCATCACAGAAGATGCTGCATTGGAGATTGCCGGCCGCAGCAGAGGTACGCCTCGTATTGCCAATGCCCTGTTGCGACGGGTGCGTGACTTCGCCCAGGTGAAGGGTAACGGCAAGATAGACACGAAGATTACAAAGATAGCCCTGACGGCCCTGAATATCGACAAATACGGTCTGGACGAGATCGACAACAAGATTCTGTTGACCATTATCGATAAGTTCAAGGGCGGTCCTGTGGGTATCACTACTATCGCCACAGCTATCGGCGAAGATGCAGGTACTGTCGAGGAGGTCTATGAGCCCTTCCTCATCATGGAGGGTTTCATCAAGCGGACGCCCCGTGGACGTATGGTCACAGAACTGGCCTATCACCATTTCGGACGTAATCCTTATGGTGGTAACATCATGGAGCCAAATCTCTTTGACTGACTATATATATAAATAATGTAGGAAATGGAGAAAGTCGGAATATTCGTCGGGAGTTTCAATCCCTTTACCATCGGGCACGACTCAATCGTACGACGCGCCTTGCCGTTGTTCGACAGACTGGTCATCGGTGTCGTGGGCGACAATGTCCATAAGCCTGACATGCCGTCGGCAGAGGAGCGCATCAAGGTGATCTGCGACTTATATGCCGATGAGCAGCGCATCGTGGTGAAGGCCTATCACGGGTTGGCGATGGACTTCGCCAAGGCTGAAGGTGCCCAGTTCATCGTGAAGGGTGTCCGTACAGTGAGTGACTTTGAGTATGAACAGTGGCAGGCAGACTTCAACCGTCGTTTAGGAGGGATAGAGACCATCCTGCTCTATACGGAGCCAGAATTGGCCAGCGTGTCGTCGAGTGCCCTGCGGGAACTGTCCCACTTTGGTGTCGACGTTTCGCCCTATTTACCAAAAAGGTGAAAAGGTGAAAAAGTGAAAAGGTGAAATAAATCGTAAATCAGTAAATCGTAAATAAATAGATGATTACCTATCAAGCAGAAGGGGTGAAGTTCCCCAACATCAAAAAGCGTGAGACCTCCAACTGGATCCGTCAGGTGGCTGAATCTTATGGAAAGCGGATTGGAGAGGTTGGCTATATGTTTGTCAACGACGATAAGATCCTGGAGGTGAACAAAGAATTCCTCGGCCATGACTATTACACCGACATCATCACTTTTGACTATTCGGAGGGGAAGACCATCAGTGGCGACCTTTACATATCACTCGACACCATCTTCACCAATGCCGACAAGTTCGGACGTCCCTACAACGAAGAACTGCACCGCGTGATTATCCACGGGGTTCTTCATCTCTGCGGCCTCAACGATAAAGGTCCTGGTGAACGGGAAGCGATGGAAGCGGCAGAAGATAAGGCATTGGCCTTGCTGCGTAAAGGTAGGTAAAATCCTTAAATATAGTCTTTGAAGGCTTCGTCGTATTCGGGGCTGGGGGCAAGTTGGCCATTGACGAGACAGACGAGTTCCACAGTAGCGCGGAAACAAAGCTTTTCGTCGCTGGCACGGTAGATATCCTGGTAGAACCAATACCTAAAGCCGTCTTTCTTCAGATTAAGACGTGAGATAAACTCATCATCGCAGCGCAAGGGAACCTTGTACTGTAGTTTCATGCTGTGGACAACGGCATCGATGCCTTGTTCGTGGAACTTGGCGAAACTGACGCCAAGGCTACGGAGGAAGAGATGGCGGGTATGCTCGGCGTAGTGCAGGTAGTTGGCATTGTTTACGATGCCTTCGATGTCGCACTCATAGTCGCGTACCGCCATGCGGGTTTCGAAAACGTATTTCATTTTGAGATTTGTATTTTGCAACGGACAACAGGACTTAAGAAGTCGTTTCAGTCATGTAGTCCGTTGCTATTTAATATATTAAGAATTTCGTTGAAATGGATGATTTTCATTAAGCGCTCATGCTCGATGTCCTCGAAATGCTCCAATTGCCAGGTGACGTGGAAGGGGATATGGATGGCCGTAGCCCCGATATTGAGGGCTGGGGCAATGTCACTCTTCAAGGAGTTGCCCACCATCAGCAGATTCTCAGGGAGAATGCCCAAGTGCTCACAGAGTTGCTGGAACTCCACCTCTGTCTTATCCGACGTAATCTCCACATGCGAGAAATACTTGCCTAAGCCACTGCGCTTCAGTTTATTCTCCTGATCCTGCAACTCGCCCTTGGTGAAGACCACGAGGCGGTAGGGATAGGCCTGCAGACGCTGCAAGGTCTGTTCCACCTCCGGCAACGGAGTGGCAGGCAGGTGGAGCAGCGACTTACTATGGCTGAGAAGGTCGGATAGTTGTTCTGCCGAGAGATGGTCGCTACCTACGCGGAGGGCCGTCTCGATGATAGAGATGGTGAAGGCCTTACAACCATAGCCGAGGTCGGCCATATTGCCAGATTCCGTTTTGTAGAGTTCCTTGGCAGGGACCTCACAATAGGGTGCAATCAACTGGTAGAGATGGTTCTCCACTTCCTCGAAATGCGACTGACAGTCCCATAACGTATCGTCTGCATCAAAAGCAATTACCCTTAGCTCTTTCATCATCACGGCGGCAGCAAATTTTTCACTTTTCACTATTCACTTTTCACTTCTCTCGGCAGTGTGGACATATTCCTTTCAGCATAAAATTGACGGTGCGAAGCTCAAAGCCCGGCGGCAGAGTGACCTCAGGCATGTCCATATACTCCAGACAGTACGTCTGCTGGCATACCTCACAGAAGAAGTGGGGATGCTGATCCTCGTCGTGATCGTGGTCATGACTGTGACAGAGTTCGTAGCGCGTCCCATCGCCGCTTCCCTCGATGGCATGCACGAGATGGTGTTCACGGAACAGCGACAGGGCACGGAACACGTTCGACTTGTCGATGGTCATGATTCTGCGCTCCAACTCTGCCAGTGAGAGCGGCTGCATCGAAGAGGCCAGCGCCTTGACTACCAGGATACGGTTAGCTGTCGGCTTGATGCCGTGCTCCTCTAACAGTTTTTCGTACTCCATCTCATTCATGGCAAATCATTTATGATTTTTGGTGTCCTTCCTTACCGTGGACACTCTTAATCTTCATACCCAGTTTGTTTGGCAGGACGGCGTTGAGCGTGACGCCCACGAGAGCGGAGAGAGCCAGTCCGGAGAAATGGATGGGGCCGATGCTCACATTGTCGTTGGCTCCGTATTTCACACCGATGGCGATTACCAGTATCAGGGCTGCCACGAAGACATTGCGTGAAGAGTTAAAGTCCACACTGTCCTCCACCAGGTTCCGTACGCCGACGGCAGAGATCATGCCGTAGAGAATCAGGCTCACACCGCCGATAGTGGCTGTGGGCATTAGACCGATGAGGCAGGCAAACTTAGGACAGAAGGAAAGCGTTATGGCGAAGATGGCCGCCAGGCGGATGACGGCAGGGTCGAAGACTTTCGTGAGGTTCAGCACACCGGTATTCTCGCCGTAGGTGGTATTGGCCGGTGCACCGAAAAGCGATGCCAGTGCAGTGGCCAGACCGTCGCCCATCAGTGTGCGGTGCAGTCCGGGCTCCTTCAAGAAGTCCTTGCCAACAGTAGATGAGATGGCGCACATGTCACCAATGTGCTCCATGATAGTGGCAATGGCAATGGGCATGATAGCGATGATGGTTGATACGAGGAAGGTGGTGTCCATATTGTCGAAGACAGCCAACACGGTCTGCTCTCTGCTGAAAGGCAGTCCTATCCATGCGGCATCGTTCATCGCCGCAAAGTCCACTTCACCCGTCACCACGGCCAGCGTGTAGCTCACCAAGACACCCAAAAGGATAGGAATGATCCTGACGATACCCTTGCCCCACACACTGGAAAAGATGACTGTGGCGAGGGCCACAATGGCCAACGGCCAGTTGCTGGCACAGTTTTGGATGGCACTGCCTGAGAGTACTAGACCGATGGCGATAATCATCGGTCCCGTTACCAAAGGCGGGAAGAACCGCAAAATCTTCTCCAAGCCGAACGACTTGATGAGGCCAGCCATCACGAAATAGCACAGTCCGGCGAAGAAGACGCCGATACAGGCATAGTCCAATGCCAGCGTCTCGTTCATGCCTTGCTCTACTCCCAGCGTCTTCACAGACATATAGCCCCCTAAGAAGGCAAACGAGGAGCCGAGGAATGCAGGAACCTGCAGTTTGCTCACGAAGTGGAAAACCAGCGTGCCGATGCCTGCAAACAGCAGGGTTGACGACACGGAGAGACCTGTCAGTACGGGCACCAATACAGTAGCGCCGAACATGGCAAACAAATGCTGGATTCCCAAGACAACATACTTGGGCATGCCCAGTTGCCTGGCATCTGTGATGCCTTCCTTCTCTGTTACATTCATCCTATTCTTGTTTTTATATTCCGTCTCGCAATCATGGGTGCAAAGGTACAAATAATTTGTGATAAAATCATCGTGATTCACGAATATTTTATCATCCCCCTCGTTCTGCCCAGTCACCACGGTCCAGACTGCACTGAGGGTCAAAGGGTGCGGCATACATAATCTTGCATTCAATCACCATTGCAGCCTCGGTATAGTAAGGCGTTCCGTTGGCGGTATAAGCCGTATGAAGCCCAAGAGCCTGAGCCTTATCACTGTCGCGTCCACTCTTGGTTCCCATGTAGTTCAGAACCTTACTCTGCTCGACATCGAAGGTCATCACGGTAAAGTATTCTGCCTTGTCCATGAACTCCTTGGTGTAGCGTTTCTCAGCGACATAGACCGTCAGGGCAGTACGTCCCCAGAGTGTGCCGATGCCACCCCAGCCAATGGTCATGGCATTGCTTTTCTCCTTGTCGCCAGCCGCCAGCAGCTCAGCGTCGTGGAACCACTGGAAACCGTTCTCTGTGAAGTCCTCCCTCACGTTGAACTTCTTGAAACCCTGCTCTTCCTGAGCAAGCGCAGGAATGACAGCCATTGAGAAAATGGCTGTCATCACTATGGAAAATGTCTTAATCCTCATTTCAATACGGCCTTTACGTTTGTTACCATATTCTTGTGCTGCTCGTCCTCCTTGGTGAGCGTCGAAGTAAGCTTGACATCCCCTTCCTTGTCCTTGGTGGAGAAGGTGCCTGAGTAGATGATGTCACTATCGAAGAACATCGTGGCTTCGACTACGACCTTATAGTTTCCCTGCGGAACAGCCTTGCCTTGCTCGTCAGTGAAGTCCCAAACGTATGTCTGCGTACCTCCAGCCTGTGGTGTGGCTCCTGTGACGGCATCCAGCTGCTGGTCAGTCTTTTCGTCGGCCTTTACGGTCTTCACCCATGTCGGCACACAGGCAGGACGCACAATGTAGCCACGTTTAGGCTGCTCACCACCACGGGCGCGGCCTTTCGTGGTGTATGACGTAACAAAGAGTGTCTTCACCACATCACCCTTCTCGTTCTCAATCCAGACGGCATACTGGTTGGAACCAGGGCCAGCCTGACGCTGATAGTCGAACGATACTTCAAGGGTCTGAGCCTTCTTTGCAGCTTCACCCTTCTTACTTTGAACCATTGCCGGAATCGCAAGCAGCATAGCGGCGAGAGCGGCGATAATCATCTTCTTCTGTCTCATAATGTCAGTCTTTTGTTGGGGTTTGATTATAAACTATCCTAAATATCGCCACAAATTTAGCAATAATTCCATAATTATTCGTAATTTTGGCCTCTGATTTAAGTGATTTTAGGTGTTATGAGTATGATAGACCAGATTATCGACTTCAATAAGAGTTTCGTCGCACAAAAAGGCTACGAGAAATATCTTACCGACAAGTTCCCCGACAAGAAGCTGGCGGTGCTGTCGTGTATGGACACCAGACTGACAGAACTGCTTCCTGCGGCTCTCGGTCTGAAGAACGGTGACGCGAAGATTATCAAGAACGCGGGCGGTTTGGTTATCTCTGCTTTCGACTCAGCCATGCGTAGCCTGATTGTTGCCATCTATGAGCTGGGCGTGAAGGAGATCATGGTGGTGGCACACTCGCATTGTGGAGCCTGCCACATGAGCTATGACCATTTCCACCATGAGATGATTGCCCGTGGCGTGACAGATGAAACGCTCGACACTATTCGTAAGTGTGGCATTGACCTTGACCAGTGGCTGGAGGGCTTCAAGGACACACCGACCTCCGTCCGTAAGACCGTTGAGACCATCAAAACCCATCCGCTGGTGCCGAAGGACATTGTGGTTCGTGGGTTTATCATTGATTCAGAAACTGGTGCGTTGGAGGAAATAAAATGAAGAAGATAATAAACCCTTGGCGCAACCATGAAGGGTATAATTGTTTCGGTTGCAGTCCTGACAATCCCATCGGGCTTCACATGGAGTTTTATGAGGATGGTGACTATATTGTGAGCACCTGGCATCCTGAGCACAACTATCAGGGTGGAAGCCTGAGAACGTATCGTACAACGAGTTTGGAGGTAAGGCTGAGTAACACTCAAATACGTATATTATGCAATTTGTAATAACAGCCTATGACGGCGAAGGAATGCTGGACAAGAGAATGGAGGTACGCCCCTTGCACTTGGAAGGCATGGAGAGATTGAAGAAGCTACTATTTACAAAATAGCTGACGGCATCATCGTTTCCCTGTCTATAGGGAGTGAGGTGAGTGCCATCATTGAGTTTACATAAATATGCCCAAGGAACGGAACAAGACAGATGGCTATCGTGAGAAGGCCTACGAGGGTGACACCAAGGCGATGAACAACCTTGGAGTCTGCTATGAGCGTGGCACAGGCGTTCCCGTTGATGAGAAAAAAGGCTTGAAGTGGATTCACAAGGCCACCTTCCAAGGCTATCAGCCCGCGATTGACTATTGCAAGGAGCACAATATAAAGTGGTATTAAGCGATGACAGTAGATGAGTATTTGGAAAAGCCGTATTGGGTGATTGATATTCTGCCCAAGCAGGTACCTGCCGACAGTAAAGGACAGTATTTCAAGATAGAGGAATACTATCTGGAGCATCCTCAGATTGACATTATCTACAAGAAGTTCACCAAAATCCTGCTGAAGCTGAACTGCTACGAGGAGATTGATGTCAGCCAAGATGGAGAGAAATGGATGGCGAATCCTGCCCCAAAAGACATCGAGGCAATGCTTTTGAAGTGTCTATCTGACGAGAGTATGCTCTCTGTCTATCTGAAATCTTCGGATGCATTGATTGTCATCAGCGGCGATGACACCTATATAACCGTATACAACCCATCAGAGGAAACGATAGAGCTATTAGGTTCTTTGGCCACCTCTGAGGGATTATTCATTTGGAAACCATAAAAATAGTAATTAAAAATGAAAAAGATTCTATTCGCTTTCGTTGCCATGTTTGCTTTGGCAGCATGTGGTAACAAACAGGCAACCGTTTCTGCTGAAAGCGACGAAGCAAGTAATGAAGTGGCCTTTGAGGTGGCCAAGAACTACTTCTTCAAAAATGATCAGGAAATTCCTGCAAGTCCGAAGATTACGACGGCAGAAGATTTTGGCAAACTCTTCGGCATGGCTACGACGATGGGCGAAGAAGGTAAACCTACGGAGATTGACTTCACCAAGCAGTTCGTGCTGGCCATCGTGCTGCCAGTAACGAATCTCGCCACGGAAATCAACCCTACAAGACTTGAAGAGAAGGGCGACACGCTTTTCTATTTCTACGATGCCAAGGTTGGAGAGGCTCAGACATACAGCACACAACCCATTTCACTCATCATTCTCGACAAGAAGTATGCAGACAAGGCAGTTGTGATGGTTAATGAGCAGGTGAAAGATTATTACGCAGCCGTCGAACGTTATCTGGCAGAACAGATTGCAGGCTACTATGCTAAGGGCGAATACAGCGTACCCGTCTACCAAGAGGTTGCCGTTAATGATAGCGATTCCACAGACATCCGTATCTGGGGCGATTTCTGGGTATACAACTACAAACTGGAAGGAGACATACTAAAATGCGTCTCTGGCGGCAGTCATCCAGGCCTGATGCACATAAGTCAGATTGGTGAGAACTTTTATGTGTCAGACTTCGAACAGGTTGAGGATGGCTCTCGTTTCCTGCCCACTGCCAAGCGCATTTTCGGCGAGTATTTCGGAACCTTCCAAATCCACCACAGCGATGGTGATGAGCATGAGTCGCTCAGACATGATGTGCTGCGGGCATTCGTTCGCGACCACGGTCTCACAGCCACCATGTATCAGGACTACGGCTGGCCTGCAAAGGAATTGAAATGACAATGAAGAAACGGAAGATCAAATATTCGGCGATCTTTTTTGTCTGCTGGTTTGCACTTTTAGTCTTGCTGGTGGATGGAGTTCTGAAATTCCAGACACTGTTTGACTATTTCGGGTCGTACGCATTGGTAGAAATAACGTTGCTGCTATTGGTTCTTTTTCCAACAATGGCCGTGTACATATTTACAAAAGAAAAACAGTGATGGCTATAACTTGCACGGTTTTATACCTCCTTTTCATCCTTGCGTTCATTATCCACGATGGCGAGGAGATTGCTATGGAGCACAAATGGCTACTGTCACATGGCGATGCCTTGTGTGAGAAGCATCCTAAGTTTCGGCGTATGCTCAACCATTTGCGGCAAATGAACACCAAAGCCTTTGCAATCGCTGTTTTAGAGGAATTTATCCTATTGGTTGCCATCACGGTATATGTGTTTTGGGGCGGATCGTATGCTGTAGAACTATGGGCGGCAGTTTTCATGGCCCCAGCCAGCCACACGTATATATTATCCATATGAAGATTAGTGTATAGGCGAAAACTTATACAAAAGAGTCAAAGCCCCGACCTGCAGAAATGCAAGCCGGGGCTTCTTGGGATTATATATGGAATGGCAAACAGTTATGCCATGAAGTGCTTGATAGTACGGGCTGACGTCTTATTGGCATCGTAGCGGACAGTCAACTCACGAGTGCGGGGATTCCACTTGGTGTCCATCACGCCTTTCATGTTCTCCACCTTGGCAACAACCTTCTTGTGAGAGTCATGGCGGCTCACCTTAATGGTGGTGGTCTTCACGTCAGGACGATAGGCATGTGTCTTGTGGGTATCGAAGTGACTCGAACGACTGGTGCTCACCGTCGTTTTTTTGTCAACCTTGTCGAAGTGCGAAGCCTTCTTATCGTTATTCACTACCACAACCTTCTTATCGTTGTTGTGATGGGGCTTGTTACCGGCCATTGCTGGCATTGCGAATGTGATTGCCATCATCATGGCTGCGATCACCTTATTCATCTTCTTCATAATCTTCAATTTTTTAATTGTTCAACTTTCGTTCAGCGATCAGACTCCTATGTTCTGATTCACGGTGCAAAGTTAAGGCGAATCTATGGGATTTGAAAATGAAAAACCCGATTTTGAGATTCCTGAATCCCTAAACTTTCATGGGGATTTTCCCAAAGGCCCCGAATGTTTAACTGAGTTTAAAGGATTGACAGCATAGTTTAAGCGAGTTTAAATTCCGTGCCATTCTGGCCTTCGTCGATTGACATTTTGGCAATCGGCACGTATATTGCTTTTAGCATAGTGAGAGCCGGAGCTCAAAAGGCAAAGGTACTCAGAACATACGTTAAACTAAAAGTATAATTAGGAGGTATTGATTATGTTACCAGTAATGTTTCAGAACAGTTGGATGCCAACAGTATTTGAGGATT
>CACYQO010000044.1 GCA_902776545.1 uncultured Prevotellaceae bacterium
GGATATTTTGTACATTAACGAAGATTTACTATTCAATTATTATGACGAAGAATTTGACAGGGAGTTCACTCCCCAGTATCGTGACAAGAAAACTCAGCCGATTTTTCAAGGAGACAGGAGTAAGGAGACAGGAGACAGTAGAAATGTCCTGCCGCATGGTAATCTACAGACTCCTGACTCCTCGACTCCTGACTCCTCAACCATAAAATGGCGTGGGTATGATGTACAGTCTATTATTGATGCTCGCTATGCAGACAAGCTGCCATGCGCAGCAGACAGTAACCGTCACAACGAGAGCCTTAAACTGGCAACAGACCTGTTGCTCATGCTCGATGGGGACAAGGCCCAGGTGTTGCGCATCGTGGAGGCGCAGCCGTGGGTCAAGGAGATCATCGACGAGAGGGATGAGAATGTCAGCCAGACAGTGGCCAGTGCTGCTGACTGCGTGGCGCAGAAGTCCGTCCAAGGCGATGCTCGAAGCGATCCAGAGGTTCACAGGCAAGTCGTATCAGGAGATTACGAAGGCGCAGGCGCAAGGGTCGGTAGCGCCGGCCGAAGCGGACATCGAGCGCTGGCTTTGGGACTGGGGAGAGCAGATAGAAGCGCTGTTTGAGTACTTCCCACTTTTGCGAGACATCTGCAAAGGGCTGAAGAAGAACCAGTATCCTGCAGCGCTGTTCGTGGCCGGTGGTCTCTTGATGACGCTGATGACAAGGTGTACTTACAGGTTCTACCATCGTCCTGAGGAACTTCGTAGGCTCAATAGTTCGACGCTGATTATCGGCGACCCTGCCAGCGGTAAGAGCTTTGCGACTCGACTGTTCAAACTGTTGGCGGCTCCGATGGTGGCGGCAGATAAGGATGGTATCGCAGCCATCAACCGCTATAAGGAGGAGATGAAGACCAAGGGCGCGAATAAGGAGAAACCGCAGAAGCCCAAGGCACTCTTTCGTGTGCATCCGGCTCGTACCTCGAATGCGCAGTTCATCCAGGACATGGTGAATGCCGTGGAGGTGGTGGACGGTACAGAGATGCAGCTGCACATGTTGACGTTCGACACGGAGCTTGATAATACGCTGACCGTTCAGAAGGGCGGTTCGTGGATAGACAAGCAGTCGATGGAACTCAAAGCGTTTCATAACGAGGAGGATGGTCAGGCTTACTCAAACCTGGATTCTGTGGTGCAGAATTTCATCGTGACGTGGAACTACATCTATACTGGCACGCCCTTGGCACTTCGAAATAAGGTGAACGCCTGAAGACGTGGGCTTTCAAGTTGGATCGCGTGAAGGGTGAACTGACGGTTCAGAAGATCGTGGATGAACTCTACGACTGGACGGCCCGTCGCATGGCTGACGCCAAGGAGAATAACTCCAAGGCCGACGAGATGCTCCTGAAGCGTTGTGCCTATCACGGGTTGAACTTCGCAGCACCGTTTATCGTGATGCGCCATTGGGCCGATATCCATCAGGACGGCCAGTACTGGTGCGGTGAGTTTGAGACGGACGATGTGGACTGGCGTTTGACGGAACTGTTAGTGACTATCCAGTACGCCTGCCAACGTCATTATTTCTTAGCAATGGCTGAAAAATATTTCGACGACCAGTTGCGCGATATATCAGTCAATGCCCATCGCCAGCAGAAGACCATCGACGCCTTCAACAGTCTGCCTGAGGAGTTCACCGTTGAAGATGCCAAACGATGCTTCTCGCTGACGAACGAACCTGCGGCACGAATGAAGATCAGCCGTCTGATGAAGGACCACTTCGTAGAGAAGGCTGGTGACTTCGTGGAGAACGGCACCACCAAGGCTGTGTTCAGGAAAACGGGAAGGGTCATGCGCTGACGCCGTAACGCCGTAACACCGTAACATCTGCGAAAGTGAAAAATGAAGAGTGAAAAGTGAAAAATGAATAAGAGATTATGACAGAAGTATGTATTAATAAACAGGCAAGACTGAGTGAACACTTTTCGCTGGGAGAGTTGACCAAGAGCAGGCACACTGAGATCTACAACATCCCCAGCCATGTCGCCATCGAGAATCTGAAACGCGTTTGCGAGTGGTTAGAAGCCCTCCGCCTCCGTTATAATCTGCGGTATGTCTGCGGCTCGGTTTCCCCTCCTGAGTTAGGAGGGGTTAGGGGTGGTCTGAACGAGGGATTGTCTGGCGCTTCTTCAGACCACCCCGCCCATCCGGGCACCCCTCCTAACTTAGGAGGGGAAGAAGATACCCCCATCATAATCAGCAGCGGGTATAGGAGTCCGGAACTGAATAAGAAGGTGGGGGGATCGCCGACGAGTAATCATCTGACGGGGTGCGCAGTGGATATCAGAGTGTATGGTATCGAGCAGGCGATGAGATATGCAGTAATTCTGATGGACTATGCCGACGAGACCAGGCAGGATTATGACGAGCTGCTCATTGAACGCAATAAGAGTGGTGGCTACTGGTTGCATTTCGCCGTGAGGCCAAGGGACAATCGGAGAAAAACGAGTTTTATCCTTAAGGCATGAAAAAAGCCCCAGAGATGGGGCTTTATTTATGCGTAATGGTCCTCTTAAATTATTCGTCGAAGGTGAAATAGAAGTCTAAGAGGGTGCAGAGGGATTTGTCCTTGGTGTCGGACTTGAAGACGAAGAAGATGGCGTGCTTGCCGGCGAGATAGTCATTCTGAGCCTCTTTAGAGATGCCGATGGCAACGTCGGTAGAGGCCTGATTCATGTCGGCCTTTAGCTCTGCCTTACCGATCTGCCTGCCGCCCTGCGACTCCCATGGACGGTCCATCCATACCTCGATGGTGCCGTCGATGCCTTCTGGGATGAGACGCACGACGAGCATCAGGTTGTCTTCTTCTTCCAAAGTCTCGGCATCGAAGTTGAAGTACTTATAGCCCACGATGGAGCCGTCGACGTTGTTGATGATGCGGTTGGTGTTGTAGCGCAGGTCGTAGGGGGCGTCGAACTTTGCCTTTGAGGCGAGGGCCTCCTCTTTCGTCATGCCTTCCTCACCGCCGTAGCTGGCCTCGATGTAAGAACCGTAGTAGGTGTTGTTGGGCCATTCGTGGACGGCGGGCTTGGGACCCGTATGCCAGCAGGCGATACCTGCGGAGTGGGTCTCGAAGGGATCGAGGCCGTTGAGGGCAAAGCCTTCGGAGTTATATTCGCCCTCAGAGATCTCCACCTTGCCGCCCTTGCCTTCCTCTACCTTGACGGTGATGGGGGCGACCATAGCCTGACGGGCGTACTCGTCGGTGCCCGTCTGACGATGGTAGAACACGTACCACTGGCCGTTGATCTCACAGATGGAACCGTGGGTGTTGCCGTCGGGTGTGGCAGAGGCGATGGTGTCACCCTGTTCGTTGATCTCACGTCCGCGACCGTCGATGATGGTGCCGCCGTAGGTCCAGGGGCCTAAGGGCTGGTCGCTGTAGCAGTAGGCGAGGGTGTAGTTGGATACAGGCAGTCCGAACTCACCGTCTTTGGTAAAGCGGCTGTAGATGAACACATATTTATCTTTGATCTTACGGATGCTCGATGCCTCGAAGAAGCTGAAGATGCCAGGCTCGTTGCGGCCGGAGATCATGCCGTCGATCACCTTCGTGCCGGGCTTGACGGTACACATCGTGGCGGGATCGATCTCGGCGGCGTAGGAATGCTCGAAGCCCCAGTAGCCGTAGACACGTCCGTCGTCATCGACGAAGACGGCAGGGTCGAAGCCATAGATGCCCGTCACCTGGTTGGGGTCGTCATCCTTCCAGTTGCAGACCTCGAAGGGACCGTCAGGACGGTCGCTCTTGGCGATGAGGCCGTTGCGATAGCCCGTCTGGTCGTTGGGGAAGAGCCAATAGGTCTTTTTACCCGTCGAGTCGGTGGTCATCGTCACATCTGGTGCGTAGAGCACATCGGCGGTGCCGGCAGAGTCGAAAGGCTCGCCCTTGGCGTTTTTGTCGACCACGAGGATCTCACCGTCGTAGCGCCACTGGGTGAGGTCTTCCACAGGAGCAGACCACACCACCTGGTCACGTCCGCAATAGGCTGTCACGAGATCGTCGTGCGAACCATAGATATAGACGCGCTGCTTGCCTGGGTTATCGGGATCGTCGAACACGTAGGGCTCGCCGTCAGGTATGTGCTCCCACAGCGGCAGGTAGGGGTTGCCGGGAGTGGACAGTTGAGCGTTGACAGTTGACAGTTTTTTCTGCTGGGCGCAGGAGAGCGTCAGCAGGGCGCAGCAGGCGGCTGCGAGGGCTGTTGTAAGCGTTTTGGTTTTCATTTCCGTTTGTCATTTAGAGTGATTTGTGGCTGCAAAGTTACAAAAAACAGCCTACGGATTATACGGATTTTACGAATTTTATATATAAATAATCAAAAAATCTGTATAATCCGTATAATCCGTAGGAAAAAATGACTATCTTTGTAGGCAGTTATGGAAGAAGCTAATAAAATACCACAGGAGTGGAATAAATTCTATCTGAAGGATGTGTCGTTCGTGAACCTGATGACGCGCCGCATCTTCAATGTGCTCATCGTGGCCAATCCCTACGATGCCTTCATGCTCGAAGACGACGGCCGCATCGACGAGAAGATCTTCGACGAGTATATGGAGTTAGGCATGCGCTACCCGCCGTCGTTCACCCAGGTATCGACGACGGAGGAGGCCAATGCCGTGTTGAAGACCACGGACATCGACCTTGTGATCTGTATGCCTGGTACGGCAGACAATGATGCCTTTGCTGTGGCGCGTGAGGTGAAGGCCGCCCATCCGAACATCCCCTGCGTGGTGCTGACACCGTTCTCGCACGGTATCACGAAGCGCATCGAGAACGAGGATATGTCGGTGTTCGACTACGTGTTCTGCTGGCTCGGCAACACGAACCTCATCATGAGTATCATCAAGCTGCTGGAGGACAAGATGAACATCGAGCACGACATCAAGGAGGCCGGTGTGCAGATGATCCTGCTCGTGGAGGACAACATCCGCTTCTACTCCTCCGTGCTCCCGAACCTCTATAATTATATCCTCGCACAGTCGAAGCGCTTCTCTACGGAGGCGTTGAATCCCCACGCCGCTGCCCAGCGCAAGCGCGGACGTCCGAAGGTGGTGCTCGCCACAAACTATGAGGAGGCGATGGCGATCTACGAGAAGTATCACGAGAACACGCTCGGCGTGATCTCCGATACCCGTTTCCCGATGAAAACGCACGAGGGACGTCTCTCGCATGTGGAGGAGGGCGACCCTGAGGCCGGTCTGAAGCTGTTGCGTGAGATCCGCCGCCGCGATGAGTACGTGCCCTTGATCCTCGACTCGAAAGAGACTGTCAACCGCGAGAAGGCCAAGGCCGAGGGCTTCCACTTCATTGACAAGAACTCGACGACGATGAACCTCGACCTGCACAGGCTGATGGAGGAGCACATGGGATTCGGTGACTTCATCTTCCGAGATCCGGTTACGAAGAAGGAGATCGCCCGTGTCTCGTCGCTCAAGGAGTTGCAGGACAATATCTTCAAGATTCCCGCCGACTCGTTAGGGCGACATATCCGCCGCAACCACATGAGCCGCTGGCTCTGTGCCCGTGCCATCTTCCCTGTGTCGGCGTTTCTGAAACATGTCACGTGGCACAAGCTGCAGGATGTCGATGCTCACCGTCAGATCATCTTCGACGCCATTGTGCAGTATAGAAAGATGAAGAACATCGGCGTGGTGGCCGTGTTCGACCGTCTGAAGTTCGACGCCTACAGCCATTTCGCACGTATTGGTGAAGGGTCGTTAGGAGGCAAAGGCCGTGGTCTGGCGTTCCTTGACAATATCATCAAGCGCCATCCCGAACTGAACCAGTACGAGAATGCGCAGGTGTCGATTCCGAAGACCGTCGTGCTCTGTACCGACTTCTTCGACGAGTTTATGGAGAAGAACAATCTCTATCCCATCGCCTTGAGCGATGCCCCCAACGAGGAGATCCTGCAGCACTTCATGCGGGCACAGCTGCCCGACTCGCTGATAGCCGATTTCTTCACGTTCTTCGATGCCGTGAAGTCGCCGATTGCCGTGCGCTCGTCGTCGCTGTTGGAAGATTCCCACTACCAGCCCTTCGCCGGCATCTACTCCACCTATATGATTCCCTATCTCGACGATAAGTACGAGATGCTGCGGATGTTGGCCTGTGCCATCAAGGGCGTGTATGCCTCAGTGTACTATAAGGATTCGAAGGCCTATATGCTCGCCACGCAGAACGTGATCGACCAGGAGAAGATGGCTGTAATCCTGCAGGAGGTGGTGGGTAAACGCTATGGTGATCTCTATTATCCCAGTTTCTCGGGTGTGCTCCGTTCGCTGAACTATTACCCCATCGGTGAGGAAACGGCAGAGGAGGGTATTGCCTCGCTCGCCGTAGGTCTGGGCAAGTATATCGTCGATGGCGGACAGACGTTACGCGTCTCGCCCTATCATCCCACGCAGGTGCTCCAGACATCGGAGATGGAGACGGCCCTGAGAGATACGCAGACGCGGTTCTATGCATTGGATATGAGTCACGTGGGCGACGATTTCCAGGTGGACGACGGCTTTAACATCAAGAAACTGCGTGTGAAGCAGGCTGATGCCGACGGCTCTCTGAACTATATCGCCTCGACCTTCGATCCTATCGATCAGGTCATCCGCGACGGCATCTATGAGGGCGGCCGCAAGGTCATCACCTTCTGCGGCGTGCTCCAGCAGGGGGTGTTCCCGTTGCCTGAACTGTTGCAGATGACACAGAAGTTAGGTTCGGAGGAGATGCGCCGGCCTGTGGAGATTGAGTTTGCGTGTAATCTCTATCGGGGGGACGAAGGTACGGGGGCACGGGGGGACGAGGATACCTCTGCTGCAGACAATTCTCGCACCCCCGCACCCCCGTACTCCCGCACCTCCGAAAATGGAGTATTCGGAGAGTTGTATCTGTTGCAGATGCGGCCCATCGTCGACTCCAAGCAAGTGCTTGACGAAGACCTCCAGCAGATTGCCGACGAAGCGTGTCTGTTGCGCTCCAGCAATTCCCTCGGACATGGTATCTCAGAGGATGTGCAGGATGTGGTGTATGTCAAGACCGACGAGAACTTCACTGCTGCCAACAATCCCACCATCGCCTATCATATCGAGCGCATCAATCAGAAGTTCCTCGATGCCAACAGCTCCTACGTCCTCGTAGGTCCTGGACGCTGGGGCTCGTCAGACCCCTGGCTCGGCATACCCGTGAAGTGGCCGCATATCTCTGCTGCGCGGGTGATCGTGGAAACGGCGCTGAAGAACTATCATGTCGATCCCTCGCAGGGTACGCACTTCTTCCAGAACCTCACCTCGTTCGGCGTGGGCTACTTCACCATCAATACCGATGCGGGCGAAGGCATCTTCCAGAAAGCCCTGCTCGATGCGATGCCCGCCATAGAGGAGACGGAGTATGTGCGCCACGTACGTTTTGAGCGTCCGCTGAAGATCATGATGGACGGTAAGAAACAGCAGGGTGTTGTCCTTTTGCCAGAATAGGCCCCCTAAGTTAGGGGGCTACAGGGGTCTGAACAAGCGCAGACCTCTATCAAGAAAAGTATAACAGGGTCAAAATCCGCTTGTTCAGACCCCTAAATCCCCTAACTTAGGGGACTCGTAGTATGGATAATCCTTATATCAAGCAGTTCCCCGAGTTGATGAAGGGGAAGAAAATCATGTACGTCCACGGCTTTGGAAGCAGCGGACAGTCAGGTACCGTTACCCGTATCCGTGAGGTGTTCCCCAATGCCACTGTGATAGCACCAGATCTCCCCATCCGCCCTCAGGAGGCCATCGACCTCCTGCGCGAGACATGCGAACGAGAGCAGCCCGATCTCATCATCGGCACCTCGATGGGCGGTATGTATGCGGAGATGCTTTACGGCTACGACCGCATCCTCGTGAATCCCGCCTTCCAGATGGGCGACACGATGAAGGAACACGGTATGATAGGTGCCCAGCACTTCTCCAATCCCCGTCAGGACGGCGTGCAGGATTTCATCGTCACTAAGGCCCTCGTGAAGGAATACAAGGAGATGACGGAGCATTGCTTCTCGACGGTGACGCCTGAAGAACAGGGCCGCGTGTGGGGACTCTTCGGTGATGAGGATACGACGGTGAACACTTACGACTTGTTCCGTCAGCACTATCCCACGGCTATCCGTTTCCATGGAGAGCACCGTATGAACGACAACTCCTTCATGCATTCCATCGTGCCTGTCATCCGCTGGGTCGATGATCAGCAGGAGGGTAGGGAGCGTCCTATAATATATATAGGTGTAGAAACGCTGAGGGACGGCTATGACGAGGCGAGAAGCTCGGCGCAGAAGACCGTCAGGTGGTTGATAGAGACTTATCAGGTATTCTTCGTCGCAGCAGCCCCCGCAGATGAGGTCTATTATGCCGATGTGAACGAGTGGCTGTATGAGTATGTCAACGTGCCAGCGCACAGTCATACCGTCTTTACGGTCCGTCGCGATCTGCTTTACGGCGACTATTTCATCGGTATGGAAGAGTCGTGGTCTGGTATGGCGACGCATCTCCAATTCGGCAGTGACACCTTCAAGACCTGGGACGATATCGCCGCCTACTTCTCCCGCCTCGGCGGACAGTAAATGAAAACTTTTGTCGAAAAAGTTTGGTGGTTTCAGGGGTATTTTGTACTTTTGCAGCGAAAATCGATATTATTAATCATTAAAACTAAAAGGTATGAAAAAGTATTTAGCAGAGATGGTGGGCACGATGGTGCTCGTGTTAATGGGCTGTGGCGTCGCCGTCAGTCTGGGTTGTGATCCCGTCAACAACATTCCCGCTGTGGTAGGAACAGCTTTCGCATTTGGTCTTGCTGTCGTCGCTATGGCTTACACCATCGGTGGTATCAGTGGCTGTCACATCAATCCGGCCATTACGCTCGGTGTGTTCCTGAGTGGAAGAATGAGTGCCAAGGACTGTGGTATGTACATCTTGTTCCAGGTGATCGGTGCGTTCGTCGGCAGCCTGCTGCTCTTCGTGCTGACACAAAATGTGCCTGGTCTGGAGGGTACGGGTGCCAACGACCTGCAGGCTAATGTGAGTGTGCTCGGCGGTCTGTTGGCAGAGATCATCTTCACCTGTGTGTTCGTGCTCGTCGTGCTGGGTGCTACCTCAAAGACGAATGGTGCCACCAACAACTTCGCAGGTCTCGCCATCGGTCTCTCACTGATTCTGGTACACCTCGTCTGTATCCGTTATACGGGCACTTCCGTGAACCCCGCTCGTTCTATCGCTCCTGCCATCTTCCAGGGTGGTACGGCATTGGAGAACCTCTGGATCTTCATCGTTGGTCCGTTTGTGGGTGGTGCCTGCGCTGCCGGTATCTGGAAGCTTATCGACTCGAAAGAGTAAGATGGACTTTGTAAACAAAATAGAGTCAGAGGGCAGCCTCTGACTCTTATTTTGTTGTAATAACTGTTAATCTTATCTATTTTCTTTGGATGTTTGCGATAAACTACGTATCTTTGCCGACGAATTTTGAAATCATATAGATTGAAAGAACGTAGTTTTATGAGAAAAGTATTATTAATAGGTGTAGCGATGCTGGGAACGGTCCAGATGTCGGCCCAGAAGCAATGGACGCTCCAGGACTGCATCGACTACGCGATGGAAAACAACATCACGCTGAAGAAGTCGCAGTTGCAGAAGCAGAGTGCGACGGAAGATCTGAAAGGTGCGAAGGCTGCCTTGCTGCCTACCGTCAGTGCCTCGACGAACCAGAGTCTGGGCTATCAGCCATGGAAGGATACGGGTATGGCGTATGTCACCAACGGTACGGTGAACACGAAAGTGGACAAGACCTCTTACAACGGTTCCTATTCGCTGAGTGGACAGTGGACCGTCTGGAATGGTGGACGTAATACCAACACCATCAAGCTCGACCGTCTGGCAGAACAGGAAGCAGAGCTTTCTACCCGTGAGACGGCTAATAGTATACAGGAGCGTATCGCTCAGATTTTCTCCCAGATACTCTATCTTGACGAGAGTGTGAAGGTGAATGAGCAGATGCTTGAGACCAGCAAGAAGAATGAGGAGCGTGGTCAGGAAATGCTGAACGTGGGTAAGATGTCGAAGGCAGATCTGGCACAGTTGTCTGCTCAGCGTGCCAACGATGAGTACAGCATCGTGGAGGCCAAAACTCAGTTGATGAACTATAAGTTGCAGATGAAGCAGTTGTTGGAGATCACCGACGAGAATGCATTTGACGTGGCTGTGCCGGAGATTGGTGACGAAATGATTCTTGCAGAGATTCCCGCTTTGCAGACCGTCTATGAGGAGGCTCTGTTGAGTCGTCCTGAGATCGAACGGTCGCAGTTGGCCATCAAGGGCAGTGAGGTGAGTGTGAGTATAGCCAAGGCAGGGTGGATGCCCAATGTCAGTGTGACGGGTGGCGTTACCACTTCTACGAACTCACTGAGCGGTACTGGCTGGGGTTCGCAGTTCAAGAGCAATGTGAACACACAGCTTGGTCTGGGCGTGAGCATGCCCATCTATGACGGACGTTCTACGAAGACGGCAGTGAATAAGGCAAAGATCCAGCAGTTGCAGGCACGTCTTGACTTGCAGGACCTGCAGAAGACGCTTTATTCAGATATCCAGGGTTATTGGATAAATGCTGTGAATAATCAGGAGAAGTACAAGGCTGCCAAGAGTAGCGTGGAGAGTGCCCAGCAGAGTTATGACCTGTTGTCGGAGCAGTTCCGCTTGGGACTGAAGAATATTGTGGAGCTGTTGGCTGGCAAGGACAATCTGCTCAATGCCCAGCAGAATCAATTGCAGTCGAAGTATCTCACGCTGTATAACCAGCAGATGCTGGCGTTCTATCAAGGAGGGGAGATAAAGTGAAAAGTGAAGAGTGAAAAGTGAAAAAATAAAGGATATGAAAAAGATCGGAAAGAAAGGTTGGATCGCCATCGGCGTTATTGCCGTGATCCTGATTGCGTGGTTCTTCTTGCGAGGCGGGAAGAAGGAAGAGAAGATAACGTTTGAGACCGCCAAGGTGGAGAACACAAGCATTCATACCAGCATCACTGCCACAGGCACGATTGAACCTGTGACGAGTGTGACCGTTGGTACGCAGGTCTCTGGTATCGTCAGTCATCTCTATGTGGATTACAACTCTGTGGTGAAGAAAGGTCAGGTCATCGCCGAACTCGACCGTACGAACCTCATCAGTGAGTTGAATACGTCGAAGGCTAATCTGTCGAGCGCCCAGAGCACGGCTGCCTATGAGCAGGCTAATTATAATAGGTATAAGACGCTGTATGAGAAGGGACTCGTGAGTGCCGACGAGTTTGAGAGTGCTCAGCTTTCTTACCTGAAGGCCAAGGAGCAGGTGAATACGTCGCGTGAGAGTGTGCAGAAAGCCCAGACGAACCTCGGCTATGCCACGATCACCTCGCCTATCGACGGTGTGATCCTCTCGAAGGCAGTGGAGGAAGGTCAGACGGTGGCTGCTTCGTTCAACACCCCTGAGCTCTTCGTCATCGCCCAGGACCTGACGGACATGCGCGTGATTGCCGATATCGACGAGGCTGACATCGGCGGCGTGAAGGAAGGTCAGCGCGTGAGCTTTACCGTAGATGCCTTCCCTGAGGATAAGTTCAACGGTACCGTGACACAGGTGCGTCAGGAGGCAAAGACGGAGAGCAATGTCGTTACCTACGAGGTGGTGATCTCTGCACCCAATGCCGATTTGAAACTGAAACCTGGACTCACGGCCAACGTCACGATCTTTACGATGGAGAAGGACAATGTGCTCGCTGTGCCTGCCAAGGCTCTGCGCTTCCATCCCAGTGAGGCCGCTCTGCAGGAGGGTGAAAGTATCAGTGACTGCGAGGGTGATCATAAGCTGTGGACGAAGGAAGGTTCTGTCTTCACGGCCCATAAGGTGGAGGTGGGCACCAGCAATGGTGTGATGACCGAGATCATTGGCGGCATCGCAGCCGGAACGGAGGTGCTTGCAGATTTCGAGATCTCCGGAGGTGCTGAACCTGAGATGAGTCAGCAGGGAGGTAACCCCTTCATGCCACGTCCGAGAAACAATAACAACCGCAGTGGACAAGGCGGCAACGCTAACGGCGGTAATGCTCAGCCCAGAAGATAATTATGGATGAAAGAAAAGTAGTAATCGAGCTGCAGAATGTGAAGCGGTACTTCCAGGTGGGCTCTGAAACGGTGAAGGCGCTGCGTGGTGTCTCGTTCAAGATTTACGAGGGCGAGTTCGTCACCATCCAGGGTACATCGGGCTCCGGCAAGTCTACGCTTCTGAACCAGCTCGGCTGTCTCGATACCCCTACGAGTGGAGAATATCTCCTCGACGGTATCAGTGTGCGGACGATGTCGAAGACCAAGCGTGCCCGTCTCCGTAACCGAAAGATCGGCTTTGTGTTCCAGAGTTATAACCTGTTGCCGAAGACCACGGCCCTGGAGAATGTGGAACTGCCGCTGATGTATAACTCTGAGGTGTCCGCTTCAGAGCGTCGCGAGAAGGCCATTAAAGCCTTGCAGGCAGTGGGATTGGGTGACCGTATGTACCACAAGTCTAATCAGATGTCGGGTGGTCAGATGCAGCGTGTGGCCATTGCACGTGCCTTAGTCAACGACCCTGCTGTGCTGCTCGCCGACGAGGCTACAGGTAACCTCGATACCCGTACATCGTTCGAGATGCTGGTTCTGTTCCAGGAGTTGTACAAGCAAGGACATACCATTATCTTTGTGACCCACAACCCTGAGATCGCCGAGTATTCGAGCCGTAATATCAACCTGCGTGACGGAAAGATTCGCGAGGATACTATCAATACGAATATTAAATCGGCTGCCGAGGCCCTGGCTCTGTTGCCTGCCCCACAGGATGATTAAGAAAAGAGAATTATGAACATATTGAATTTGTTTAAAGTGAGCCTGAAGGCCGTGGCCAACAACAAAATGCGCTCGTTCCTCTCGATGCTCGGTATCATCATCGGTGTGGCAGCTGTCATTATCATGATGAGTATCGGCCAGGGCTCCAAGGAGAGCATCCGTAAGGAACTCTCCACGATGGGTACTAACCTGCTGACCATCCGTCCGGGGGCTGATATGCGAGGAGGTGTGCGTCAGGATCCGTCTGCGATGCAGACGTTGAAGATGGCCGACTACGAACGCATCGTCCGTGAGAAGAAGTTCGTGACGAAGGTGTCGCCTGAGGTGACCGCCAGCGGACAGGCCATCTATGGTAATAATAATACCAACGCCTCGATGTATGGTGAGTCCATTGATTACCTCGACATCAAGCAATGGCCCGTGGAAGAAGGCGAGTGTTTTACAGAGGAGGACATCAGAAAGGCCGCCAAGGTGGTTGTAGTAGGTACTACCATCGTCAAAGACCTCTTTGGCGATGGCGTCGATCCTATTGGAAAGACTATCCGTTTCAAGAGCATCCCCATGCGTATCGTGGGTGTGTTGAAGTCGAAGGGCTATAACTCTTGGGGTATGGATCAGGATAACGTGATCATAGCCCCCTATACGACGGTGATGAAACGTATTGCTGCCCAGACGTATTTCTCCAGTATCGTCTGTTCGGCAGTGACAGAAGAGCTCTCCGATGCAGCCATCGAGGAACTGACCCAGATCCTGCGCGACAACCACAAGTTGAAGGATGACGCCGAAGACGACTTCACCATCCGTTCACAGGCGGAGATGATGGAAACGATGTCATCGACGATGGATACAGTGACCATCATCCTCGTTGTAGCCGCAGCCTTCTCACTGCTCGTGGCAGGTATCGGCATTATGAACATCATGCTCGTCTCGGTGACGGAGCGTACGAAGGAGATTGGTCTCCGCATGGCCGTAGGTGCCACTGGACCTGTCATCTCCCTCCAGTTCCTTATCGAGTCGGTGCTTATTTCTGTGACGGGAGGACTGATAGGTGTCCTTGTAGGGTGTGGTGCGAGTGCTGCCGTTTCTGCCGTCGGCATGCCGTCGAGCGTGCCTGCCTGGAGCATCTATGTGTCATTCCTCGTCTGTGTGTTTATTGGTGTCCTCTTCGGCTATATCCCTGCCCAGAAGGCTGCCAATATGGATCCGATTGAAGCTATCCGACATGAATAGTGAGAAGTGAAAAGTGAGAAGTGAAAAGTGAAGAGTGAAAAGTGATATATATGCAGGATAAGAGACTGAAGATATTTCTGCACATCGTGTTCTGGGCCTTCATGTTCCTGTCGCCCATGCAATACATGAGAGGTACTGGCATGACGATGCTACAGTATCTGATGAATTGTATGCCGTCGTTGCTGCTGATGGTGGTGTTCTACGCTAACTACAAGTGGTTGACGTACAGGTACTTCGTAGAAGGCAAGCATCGCTACTATACGATCATCAATTTCATCATGATTGTGAGTTTTGCCGTCTTCCTGCACTACTGGATGGATTTTACGCGTGATCTGTTTCAGCCTGCTGTGAGTGGCTCTCGTACGCCTGATGCACTCGACGACATCCTGTCCTTTATCCGTGACTGCGCCAACTTCTGTATCTTTGCCACTGTTGCCACCTGTATATCGCTGGCACAACAGTGGTATTGGGCAGATAAGGCCCTAAGGAATGCTGAGGCGGCAAGGGTGGCAGCGGAACTGGGTAATCTGCGTTCACAGATTAATCCCCACTTCCTGCTCAATACCCTGAACAATATCTATGCGCTGACAGCCATTGATCATACGAGGGCACAGAGTGCTATCCAACAACTCTCGAACATGCTGCGCCACATGCTCTACGACAATCAAGAACAGTTGGTGTCACTTTCTGATGAGGTGCAGTTCCTTGAGAACTACATCAATCTGATGAAGATCCGTCTTCCGCAGAGCGTCGATGTGAAATTTGAAAAAGATATGGAGAATCCCCATACGAAGGTGGCTCCGTTGTTGTTTATCTCACTCGTCGAGAATGCCTTCAAGCATGGTATAAGCTCTACGGAGCCCAGCTTCATCCATATGTCTATCACGCAGAAGGGCAACACCCTTTGTGCCATCATCGAGAATTCTAATTTTCCGAAGTCTGAGAAAGACCGCAGCGGCCACGGTATTGGCCTTCAGCAGGTACAGCGACGCCTGGATCTCGCCTATTATGAACGCTATGAGTGGACTAAAGGCGTCAGCGACGACGGAACTGTTTATTCATCCCAAATTAAAATAACATTATGACTATCTCATGTGCCATTATCGACGACGAGCCTCTGGCAGCAGGTCTGCTTGAGAGTTACGCACGGAAGACGCCTTATCTGCAGCTCGTAGGAACCTACAACAGTGCCATTCTGGCTATGAAGGACCTGCGTGACAATCCCGTTCAGTTGCTCTTCCTCGACATCCAGATGCCCGAACTCAGCGGCGTCGAGTTTGCCAAGATCCTGCCCAAGGACACGCGCGTCATCTTCACCACCGCCTTCCCGCAGTATGCTGTCGAAGGTTATAAGGTCAACGCCCTCGACTATCTGCTGAAGCCCATCTCTTATGAAGATTTCCTCAAGTCTACCGACAAGGCCCTGGAGTGGTTCTCCATCATCCAGCGACAGGATGCCTACCGTCGCGACCGTTTCATGTTCGTCAAGACCGATTACAAGTTGCAGCGTGTCAATCTCGATGACATCCTCTTTATCGAGGGTTTGAAAGACTATGTGCGCTTCTATCTGAAAGACGGTGAAAAGGTGATGTCGCTGATGTCGATGAAGAAACTCGAGGAGTATCTGCCCAGGCCTGAGTTCCTGCGTACTCACCGTTCTTACATCGTTCACATGACGGAGACACCCCTCGTGGACCGCTTCCGTATCGTCTTCGGAGAGAACTACATCCCTGTCTCCGAGAACTATAAGGACGACGTGCAGAACTACTTCGATATCCATACGCTCGTGTAAAAAACGTTAAAAGCGGCGTATCTTGTGCTGCTTTTAATGCATTTTTCGTATCTTTGCAGTCGTTAAGACAATTACTCATTTTTTTAAATTATAATTAATATGGTAAATTACAAGGATTTGGGTCTCGTGAATACCCGCGAGATGTTCAAGAGAGCAGTGGCCGGCGGCTATGCCATCCCCGCTTTTAACTTCAACACAATGGAGCAGATGCAGGCCATCGTCATGGCTGCTGTTGAGACAAAGTCACCCGTTATCATGCAGGTGTCAAAGGGTGCCCGTAACTACGCTAACGCTTCTATCCTCCGCTACATGGCAGAGGGTGCTGTGGCTTATGCCAAGGAGCTGGGCTGTGAGCATCCCGAGATCGTTCTGCACCTCGACCATGGTGACAGCTTCGAGCTCTGTAAGGATTGTATCGACATGGGCTTCTCTTCTGTGATGATCGACGGCTCTCACCTTCCTTACGAGGAGAACATCGCCCTCGCTAAGAAGGTTGTTGACTATGCTCATCAGTTCGACGTAACTGTTGAGGCTGAGCTCGGCGTGCTCGCTGGTGTTGAGGATGAGGTCAGTGCTGCTGAGTCCCACTACACCAAGCCTGAGGAGGTCATCGATTTCTCTACCCGTACAGGCTGCGACTCTCTGGCTATCTCTATCGGTACCTCTCACGGTGCTCACAAGTTCACTCCCGAGCAGTGCACACTGATCAACGGCGTGCTTGTTCCGCCGCCATTGGCATTCGACATCCTGCACGAGATCGAGAAGAAACTCCCCGGATTCCCCATCGTGCTCCACGGCTCTTCTTCAGTGCCCATGGACGAGGTGAACACCATCAACCAGTTCGGAGGTCACCTCGAGGCCGCTATCGGTATCCCCGAGGAGCAGCTGCGTGAGGCTTCGAAGAGCGCTGTCTGCAAGATCAACATCGACTCCGACTCTCGTCTGGCTATGACTGCTGCCATCCGCAAGCACTTGGCCGAGCATCCTGGAGACTTCGATCCTCGTCAGTATCTGAAGCCCGCCCGTGAGAACATGAAGAAGATGTACATCCACAAGATTGTGAATGTGCTCGGTTCTGACGGCAAACTCGCTCAGTGCTAATTTAGGGTTAGACATCTATTACAAATCCTCTCACTTCGCTAAAAAGTGAGGGGATTTGCTGTTTTTTTACTTATTTCTTGTTTAATTCAAAAAAAGTGCGTAATTTTGCAGCAATAACGGATTTATCACTCTAACCAAATGCGCATTTATGAGAAAGGAACTTCGTATCAAGAATCAGATGGCAGAACTGGAGAAGGTCAATCAATTCATTGAGGGAATCAGTGAAGAATTGGGCCTGAGTATGGAGTTGACCATGGAACTGAACCTTGTTGTGGAGGAGATGGTGGTAAATGTGATTTCTTATGCTTACCCTGAAGGATCTGATGCAGAGATTGAATTGTTGGCCAAGTCTGACGGCAAGGAATTGACCCTTTTGCTCAGTGATCAGGGACGGGAGTTTGATCCGACAATGAAAGAAAGTGCGGACATGAACGTCAATCCTGCGGAGCGGAATCTTGGCGGAATGGGCATCTACATTGTGAAGAACATCATGAACAAAGTGACCTATCAGCGTTTAGAAGGGAAAAACGTGCTGACGATGACAAAGAGTATTAATGATTAAAAAATGAATATAAACATTAAATGTTAGGATTATGACACAGATTTTAAAAGAAGGTGGTAAGACCATCATCAAAACAGGTAGTCGTATTGACACGATGAACGCAACTCAGTTTGAGCAGGATATCCAGCCCGCCCTCAAGGACGGTGGTGTAGACCTGGAAATGGACTGCACGGATCTTACTTACATGGCCAGCTCAGGTCTGCGTATCATCCAGAAGACCATGCGTACGGTGATGCAGCTGCGCGGACAGTTTAAGATCACCAATGTCAGTCCCGAAATCTACAAGGTGCTTGCCATGACGGGCTTTACCCAGTTTATGAAGGTTGAACAGAAAAAAGGTTGATGGTTATGACAATTCTTGAAATTGTACTGGTTGTAATAGTAGCCGGACTTGCTGTAGCCCTCTTCTATCAGATGAAGGCCGCTAAGAAGCAGGCAGAGGAAGGACAGCAGTTGCTCAACGACTATCAGAAGCGAGTGGATGAACTTCAGCGTCTGCTGGAGGATTACAACTCTTTGTCCAAGAACTTCGAGAATATCGGTAGGGGCTACGAGCAGGCATTACTGCTCTTTGACAAAATGGCCGACATTCGTCACCATCTGGAACTGATTGCTAAGAACGACAAGGATCCTGACAGCGTAGCCCGTTTGCAGGACGTGTTGAAGAAGTTTGATAAGTTGTCGTAAGAAAAATCTGAGATGATAGAAAAATCCCACCGCGTAGGTGGGATTTTTCTATTTGGGTAATTCTGCATCCAGGTGGTTGACGGCGCCAGAGAGGGGATTGAGACGGAGGCGGGTAGTATAGCGTTTATTGAAGAGGGCACCACTGAGCAGTTCTACGTTACCGAACTGACCTGCAGGAAATTCGTTAGTGATAATGATTCCTTGGGCGTTGCTCACGGTGGAGCGCAGACGGCCAGGGATATTGACGAAGATGCCATCGACGGGTTTCAGTTTTTTCTTGGGATCGACAGGTTCGGGTTTGGGAACGGTCTTCAAATCCTCTATTAATATATAATAAGGTACGCCCGCGAGATCATCCGCGTCTACAAGTCCCAATTTCTCAGAGAAACGGAAGGCCACTTCGCGACGATTGGATTCTGAGGGAACGATAGTGAAGACCTTCTGGATGGTATCCTTGTCGTAAGTGCCGATGAAGAGGCTGGTAAGCGCACGATCCTGCATGTCGAGTTGATTAAGCATGAGGCGCAGCTGCTCACCGTCTTTGGGCATGTTGTCTGCCTGTCCACGGACGAGGAGGTTACGACTCTCACGGATCTCGTAGATGTCTTGGGCAGTGAGTTCAGCCATTTTGGCGGTGCTGCCGGCAGCGAGTGTTTCCTCGTTCATGTATTGGCGAGGGTTAGGGTGTTGAGGAATGTGGAAAGAGGAATGAGGAATGAGATTACTCCCTGCGCTTGAACTATTCTCTTTCCACTTTCCTCTTTCCTCTTTCCTCTCAATAGTATTAATCGCCTGCAGAATACCGTCATCAGAGAGACGTACATTGGTAGCGGAAGTCCTGGCATCGAACTTCACAGCATAGCGCTTGGCGGTGTCTGGTACAGCCACGGCATCCTGACGGATGGTGGTGATACGATAGCTGACAGACGGGGTGGGAGAGACATCCTTGATGCGGAGGAAACGCTCGGCATACTGACAGAAGTCGCCTGGGGTATAGGTAGTCTTCTCAACCTGCACTGTGACAGTGACCGCCGTCTTAGGCAGGAAATAGACTGCTCCCTCCGTGGTAACTCCCGGCTGATAAACGCTGCTCACTGTCTGCGCAGTTAAAGGTGAAAAGGTAAAAAGGTGAAAGAGTGAAAGCCATATAGCCTTCATCCTTACCCCTTTTGCCTGACACCTTATCATACAATATAGTTTCATAATTCTTTTACCTTTTCACCTTTTCACTTTTTCACCTTTTCTTTAGCTCATTCTTTGATCCGTTTAAAGGCGTAGGGCAGATACTGGATCAAGTCGCTGGCGATGACGCTTTCCTGACCTAATTCCTTAGCGGCGATGTCGCCCGAGAGTCCGTGCAGGTACATACCCACGATACAGGCATCTTCTTGTTTGTAGCCACGGGCAAGCAAACCGGTGATGATGCCTGTCAGCACATCGCCACTGCCAGCGGTAGCCATACCGGCATTACCCGTGCTGTTGAATACGATGTGTCCGTCAGGCAGGCACAAGGAAGTGTGATGTCCTTTCAACAATATATAAGCTTGCAGACGCTCAGCCAGATCGCGCGCCTTCATCAGGCGTTCGAAACTGTCACTGCTGGGACCTTCGAGACGGTCGAATTCCTTCGGATGGGGTGTCATGATGATACCCTTGGGCAGTTGCTGGAGCCACGCCCGATGGTTGGCGAGGATATTGATGGCGTCGGCATCAGCCACCAGCGGACACTGGGTGCGTCGCAACTGGGCGATGATGGCGATGGCTGTCTGCTCGCTGGTACCCAGTCCAGGACCAATACCCACAGCCGTGAAGTCCTCTGTATCTACAGCCTCAGAGAAGGTGGTCTCCTCACGGTCGAACTGCAGCACAGCCTCAGGTACGCTGATCTGCATGATCATGTAGTTACGCTTGGGGGTGTGGGTGGTGACACGTCCGGCTCCTATCCGCAGACAGGCTTTCGTGGCGAGAACGGCTGCTCCCCCCATGCCATAACTACCCGCGATAATGAGGGCATTGCCCATCTTCCCCTTATGTGCAAAGGGGTCGCGAGGCAGAAGCCTTTTGCGAATATCACCCTCTTCGAGCAGGGTGTAATTGGCGTCAATCTTATCAGTACCCTCCTTGCTGAGCCGGATGTCAAGCACTTTCAGCTGTCCGATGAACTGCTGGTTCTCTGCGAAGAGGAACGAGAGCTTCTGATGCTGGAGCGTGAGCGTCATGTCGGCACGGATGATATTGGCGCGGACATTATAGGTGTTGTCCTCTGTCATCAGTCCTGAAGGAATGTCGATGCTGACGACTTTCGAGGGTGAGGCATTGATATACTTTACCAGTGATGCGAAACCACCAGCCAAGGGCTTGTTCAGTCCGGAGCCGAAGATGCCGTCGATAACAAGCGTGTCGGCTTCCAGCTGTGGGGGTTCAAACTCCTGGATCACCTCAATGAGCGCTTTCGACTTCTTCTCCTGCAAACGCTTCTTGTTGACGGCACAGTCTTCAGAGAGATGCCCCTGTATGTTGAACAGATAGACTGTGACATCATAGTTGCGATCCAGCAATAGTCGGGCCACGGCGAGTGCGTCGCCACCATTGTTTCCTGGTCCGGCGAAGACGATGACACGTGTGGCACTGCCCCACACTTCTGTGATGGCCTGGGTGATGGCCTTGGCTGCACGCTCCATCAGATCGATGGATTTGATGGGCTCGTTTTCAATCGTATATTTGTCCAGTTCGTGGATCTGGGCACTCGTAAAAATCTTCATAATGCTGCAAAGGTAGGAAAAAGATTTGGTGATTCCAAAAATTTTTCGTACTTTTGCACAAAAATAACGTATTCGGCCCATGGACAGTATTAAAATTAAGGACAAAAGCTTCCGTGTCTCCATTCCGGAGGCGGAAATCAAAGCACGTGTCAAAGCCTTGGCAGAGCAGATGAGCAAGGACTTGGAAGGTAAGAATCCCATCTTTTTGGCTGTGTTAAATGGTGCGTTTATCTTCGCTGCCGACCTGATGAGGGAAATGACTATCCCTTGTGAGATTTCTTTCGTTAAACTGGCATCCTATCAGGGTACCACTTCTACGGGTAAGGTGAAGGAAGTGTTTGGTATCAATGAAAACCTGAGTGGACGGAATGTCGTTATTGTGGAGGATATCGTGGAGAGTGGCCAGACGATGAGACAGATGATAGAGTCGTTGGGGACGAGGAACCCTGCTTCGGTTCACATCTGTACATTGTTCTTCAAACCTGAGAAACTGCAGGGAGATTTGAATCTTGATTACGTGGCATTCACCATTCCCGATGATTTTATCCTGGGCTATGGTCTTGACTACGACGGCCTGGGTCGCGAACTGAAAGACGTATACACCATTGTGGAGTAATAAAGAGTAATAAATAATTAATCATAAAGGAGTATGAAGAATATTGTTATTTTCGGTGCACCAGGCTCAGGCAAGGGCACACAGAGCGACAAGATGATTGAGAAGTACGGTCTGAACCATATCTCCACGGGCGATGTGCTTCGGGCAGAAATCAAAAACGGTACGGAACTCGGCAAGACCGCCAAGAGCTACATCGACCAGGGACAGTTGATCCCCGATGATCTGATGGTGAGCATCCTTGCTTCTGTCTACGACTCTTTTGGTCGTGAGCACAAGGGTGTCATCTTCGATGGCTTTCCCCGTACCATCCCACAGGCAGAGGCTTTGAAGAAGATGCTCGACGAGCGTGGCGACAAGGTGGCTGCTATGATTGAGCTCGACGTGCCTGAGGACGAGCTGATGAAGCGCCTCATCCTTCGTGGTCAGCAGAGCGGCCGTGCCGACGACAACGAGGAGACCATCAAGAAGCGCCTCGTGGTGTATCACTCCCAGACGCAGCCGCTTATCGAGTGGTACAGCAAGGAGGGTGTGCATTATCATATCAACGGCCTCGGCGAACTTGACCGCATCTTCGCCGACATCTGCGAAGTGATGGATAGTTTATAGTTTAATGTTTATAGTTTATAGATGATTACTTCAAGGCTGTTGAATGGCTTGCTGGGTAATCATCTATAAACTATAAACACTAAACACTAAACAAAAAAGTAATGGAATCAAATTTTGTAGATTACGTGAAGATCTTGTGCCGGTCTGGTAAGGGCGGCAGGGGATCGATGCACCTGAAGCACGTGAAGTATAATCCCAACGGCGGTCCCGACGGTGGTGACGGCGGTAAGGGTGGTAGTATCATCCTGCGCGGTAATCATAACTACTGGACGCTGTTGCACCTGAAATACGAACGTCATATCTTCGCAGAGCATGGTGGCAACGGTGGCAAGGACAAGTGTCATGGTACTGACGGTAAGGATGTGTATATCGACGTGCCCTGTGGTACTGTGGTCTACAATGCCGAGACGGGCAAGTATGTCTGCGATGTCACCTACGACGGACAGGAGGTGCTACTCTTGAAAGGTGGCCGTGGTGGACTGGGCAACTTCCAGTTCCGTAGTGCCACGAATCAGGCACCCCGCTATGCACAGCCAGGAGAACCCATGCAGGAAATGACCATCATCCTCGAGTTGAAGCTTCTGGCCGATGTGGGTCTCGTGGGATTCCCCAATGCCGGCAAGTCTACGTTGGTGTCTGCGCTTTCTAATGCCCGTCCCAAGATTGCCAATTATCCTTTCACCACGATGGAACCCTCCCTCGGCATCGTGGGCTATCGCGACAACAAGTCTTTTGTGATGGCCGATATCCCTGGTATCATCGAAGGAGCATCGGAAGGTAAGGGCCTCGGTCTCCGCTTCCTCCGTCATATTGAGCGCAACTCGCTGTTGTTGTTCATGGTTCCTGGAGATACGGACGACATCAAACGGGAATATGAGATCCTTCTCAACGAACTGAAGCAGTTCAATCCCGAAATGCTCGACAAGCATCGTGTGCTGGCTGTGACCAAATGCGACCTTCTCGACGACGAGCTCATCGAGATGCTCAAGTCAGACCTTAAATCTCACAATGGGGACAGTCCCCATTGTGAGATTGTGTTTATATCTGCTGTTACAGGCTTCGGACTGGAAGAACTGAAGGATGTGCTTTGGCGGGAACTTAATGCCGAGAGCAATAAGTTGGCAGCCGTGACTGCTGAGGATACCCTCGTTCATCGTGATAAGGACATGAGCCGCTTTGCTGAGGAACTCGCCGACGAAGGTGAGGACGAAGATATCGAATACATCGACGAAGACGAAATCGAAGACCTCGAAGACTTCGAGTATGAGGAAGATGAAGACGCCTGAACCCCAACTCTATTATTATGATTTAGCTCCCAACGTGACGGCTTTCAGCAGCACGCGTCATGGTGGTGTTAGCGAGGGTAACTATGCCTCGTTCAATGTCAACTCCTATTCTGGCGACGATCCGGAGCATATCGCCCAGAACCGCCGTGCGCTCTGCAAACTTCTCCATATCAAGCCTGACCGTCTCATCATGCCCCATCAAGTGCATGGCACGGGTGTCACCCAGATTAGCAAGACCTTCTTCCTCTTGTCAGAAGACATCCGCCGCACTGCCCTTGAAGGCATCGACGCCCTGATCACCAACGTGCCGGGCATCTGTATCGGAGTCTCGACGGCCGACTGCATACCTATTATTATATATGACCCCGAGCATCATGCTGCCGGCGTGGTGCATAGTGGTTGGCGCGGAACTGTGGCCAATATCGTTGAGGCGGCAGTCGCAGCGATGGCGAGGTCGTATCATTCCAAGTCCGAAAGTCTGCTTGCCGTCATAGGCCCTGGTATCTCACGGCGTAACTTCGAGGTGGGCGACGATGTCTATGAGCCTTTCGCCGCAGCCGGATACCCGATGGAAGCCATTGCCGAGCGGATGGACAAGTGGCACATCGATCTGCCCAATTGCTGTCAGCTACAACTCGAATCCACAGGCATCCCCTCGGCAAATATCCGCCTGACAGATATCTGCACCTATGACCAGACCGACGATTTCTTCTCTGCCCGAAAGTTGGGAACATCGTCTGGTCGAATCCTTACGGGAATTGTCCTAAGATAACAAATCGCAATAATTGTTCATTTATATTAAAAAAAGTTCCTTTTTTATACCTTTATATCGAATCTTTTTCCTAACTTTGCAGCGAAAAATGGAAATCAGTCGTTTTACGACATATTAATTAATTAATAACTTTACCAAATTTATGCAGAAAAGATTGTTTTTGCTGGTTGTTACATTGCTGACGCTTTCGTTTCAGCTGTGGCACAGGTGACGACTTCTGGTATCAATGGTATTGTGACCGCCAATAACGATGAGGTTATCGGCGCTACAATCACTGCGAAGCACGTTCCTTCGGGAGCGATCTATCGCGCTGTTACCAACGTAAACGGACGCTACACCATCACAGGTATGCGTAGTGGTGGCCCTTACGAAGTCGAGGTTTCTTACATTGGTTATCAGACGAAGAAATTCACTGAGATCCAATTGGCCCTCGGTCAGAACACTGTTATCGACGTGCCCCTCTCTGAGGGCAGTGAGATGTTGCAGGAGGTGGAGATCGTTGCTGCTGCACGTAACACGATGCGCTCCGACCGTTCTGGTGCTGTGACAAACTTAAATGGTGCCCAGATGGCTGCCGTTCCTACGATTGGCCGCTCGATGACCGACATCATGAAGATGACCCCGCAGAGTAGCTCTGCCAGCGGTATGGCTATCGGTGGTGGTAACTACCGTCAGTCAAGTGTGACTGTCGATGGTGCTGCTTTCAACAATGCCTTCGGTTTGGGTTCCAGCCCGCTGCCTGGTGGTGGCACACCTATCTCACTCGACGCTCTGGATCAGATGACCATCTCCATTACCCCGTACGACGTTCGTCAGAGCGGATTCACCGGTGGTGGTGTCAATGCTGTCACCAAGAGTGGTACCAACGAGTTCAAGGGTAGTCTCTACACCTATATCACCAGCACTTCGCTGAAGGGTAGCCGTGTAGGTTCAACATCATTACCTGTTGACGATGGTCACAATGACACTTATGGTCTGACCTTCGGAGGTCCGATTATTAAGGATAAGTTGTTCTTCTTCGTCAACGGTGAATACGAGAATAACGTGGTTACAGGTCCTACCGCCCGTGCAAATTCTGATGGCAGAACCAAAGATTTTGCGCCCACAAACCGTCGTCCTGCACTTGAAGAGTTGGAGAGCCTGTCTTCATATCTGGGTAAGACCTATGGTCTGACCACTGGTCCCTGGCAGGGCTACAACGTGGAAACTCCCGCTTATCGTATCCTTGCACGTGTGGACTGGAACATCAATGAGAACCATAAGTTCAATGTCCGCTTCACGAAGTCAAACCGTAAGAGCTCCAGCGGTGCCTCTGCTTCGCGTTCTGTTCCTTCAAACAGAGCGACCGATATCTATGGCGGTAGCCAGAACGACTACGGAAGCAATAGCAACTACGGCATGAGCGCACTCTCCAGCCGTTACTATGCTGAGTATAAGTTTACTTCAATTGCTGCCGAGTTGAACTCTAAGTTCGGTAAGTTCAACAACACCCTCCGTGGTACTTACTCTTTCCAGGATCAGCCCCGTTCTACAGAGTATAACGATGCCGCTCCTGTGGTGGAAATCGTGATGAACGACGGTCAGGATCACTTCCCCACTTGGGCTCTGACCGGTGATATCTTCACCTACGGCAACCTGGCTCAGACGAAGACCACCGTCATCACCGATGAGGTGAACGCTACCTTTGGTAAGCACAACCTCTTTGCTGGTATCCAGTTCGAGCACAACTTCGCAGCCAACGGTTACGCTCAGGCTGCTGCCGGTTACTACACCTTCGAGGCTACTCCCGAGGAGGCTGCTGCCGGCGACTGGGCTTCGGTATTCAATCGTGGTCCCCGCACCTTCGGTATCACCTACGGCAACAATGATGCCCACTCGATGTTCACCTCTGAGATGAGCACCAACCAGTGGTCACTCTATCTTCAGGACAATATCAGCTGGAGCGAGCGCTTCCGTATGTCTGTCGGTGCCCGTCTCGAGTTGCCCTCATATCCCTCATTGGCGAATAACTTCAATCAGGGTTACTACGACCTCGACTTCGGAGGCCGTCATTTCCGCACGGACAACGTTCCCAGCGCCAGTGTCAGCTTCTCACCGCGTGTCGGTTTCAACTGGGATATGACCGGCGACCGTAAGTACATCCTCCGTGGAGGTACAGGTCTATTCGTTGGCCGCATGCCGTTCGTATGGCTTGTCTCTGCCGTTGGTAACTCTGGTATGGGTCAGACCTCTTACTGGGCCGTGCAGTCGAAGGGCGACAAAGTGCCTTCGTTCACGATGAGTCAGGAGGATATGCTGAAGCAGATCGGTGCCACCAGCGCTACGTCTATCCCCAGCAGCCCCACCATCCTGAGTGAGGATCTGCGCATGCCGAAGACCTGGAAGGCTTCGCTGGCCTTCGATGCCAAGCTGCCTTACGACATCGACTTCACCCTTGAGGGTATCTACAACTGGGATTTGAACCCCGTAGTTGTTTCCAACGCCAATGTTTACTGGGATGTTGACCCCAACACGGGTGTAGGTCCTACCATCGACCTCGGTCATGGCGACGTGCGTCATAAGATGTCCACCTACAACAAGCAGAGTGCTTACCTGCTCGAGAACGCCGGCAGCAAGGCTCACTACGCTTCTCTGAGCTTCCAGTTGCACAAGAACTTCGACTTCGGTCTCGATCTGAGTGCCAGCTATACCCTCTCTACGGCCAAGAGTTACACCGAGGGTATCGGCGATCAGGTATCTTCGGCCTACAACAACTATCGTAACTCCATCCACGCTGTCAACGACAACGAAACTGGTTACGCTACTTACGTGGCTCCGAACCGTCTGCTTGTGTCAGCCAGCTACAAACTGCAGGAGTCGAAGAACAGCAGTTCTACGTTCAGCCTCGTCTGGGATGCTTATCAGAACGGCTACCTCGGAAGCTATTCCTACAGCCGCTACTCTTACATCTTCGCCAGCAACATCAACAACGACCCGTCTGCTCCCGGCAACCTGATCTACGTGCCTGCATCTCGTCAGGAACTGAACAGTTGGGAATTCAAGGAGGGTAAGGTCGGTGGCGAGACCTATACTGCTGAAATGCAGCGTGATGACTTCTGGACATTTATCCAGCAGGATGACTATCTGAAGAACCGCACCGGTCAGTATGCTGAGCGTGGCGGTGCCAAGATGCCTTGGCATCATCAGCTCGACTTCCGTTACATGCGCGACATGAGCTTCAAGGCCGGCAAGACCAAGCACACCCTGCAGCTCGGCCTCGACATCGAGAACCTGCTGAACAGATCACGGGTAACAACTTGCTGACCTACGACTCAAAGACCAATCAGTATCAGTATAACCTCGTGAACGGTGCCCGTCACCTCTCTACTTCTCAGAACTACGAGACGACGGCTTCTACCTATCGCATCATGTTCACCATCCGTTATCTGTTCAACTAATAAGGAATAATTCCCCTAATAGAAAATCCCCGCCAGCCTTGACGGGGATTTTCTTTTAATCCGTAAAATCCGTATAATCCGTAGGTTATATATTTTTTTTACCAAAAATCTTTGGTGGTTTCAAAAAAACTTTGTACCTTTGCACCCGCAAACGAAAGTTAGGGGCATAGCCCAGTTGGTTTAGAGCGCTGCAGTCACATTGCAGAGGTCCCCGGTTCGAGCCCGGGTGTCCCTACGCCGAAAGGCGGGGATTCTGCGTTTCTTACGGTCGTTGACTTCATGGCAAATTCCGAAATAGCCAAGCTTTTCGGGAATTTTTGTGCAAATGTTTGGAAGATTGGGATTTTTGCACTACCTTTGCAGCCGTAAATTCGAATTTATAATTATTATGGCACAAGAAGATGTATTTAAGAAGATCGTGAGCCACTGTAAGGAGTACGGTTTCGTGTTCCCTTCAAGTGAGATTTACGACGGTTTGGGCGC
>CACYQO010000045.1 GCA_902776545.1 uncultured Prevotellaceae bacterium
TATTATGGCACAAGAAGATGTATTTAAGAAGATCGTGAGCCACTGTAAGGAGTACGGTTTCGTGTTCCCTTCAAGTGAGATTTACGACGGTTTGGGCGCTGTGTACGACTACGGTCAGAACGGCGTGGAGTTGAAGAATAATATCAAACAGTATTGGTGGAAGGCCATGACGATGCTGCACGAGAACATCGTGGGTATCGACTCGGCTATCTTCATGCACCCGACGATATGGAAGGCCTCCGGACACGTGGATGCCTTCAACGATCCCCTCATCGACAACCGCGACTCGAAGAAGCGCTATCGTGCCGATGTGCTGATCGAGGACCAGATTGCGAAGTACGACGAGAAGATCCAGAAGGAAGTGGAGAAGGCCCGCAAGCGTTTCGGCGACTCGTTCGATGAGGCTAAGTATTTGGAGACTTCGGAGCGCGTGAAGGAGACGAAGGAGAAGCGCGACGCCCTCCACGCCCGTTATGCGGCTGCCATGCAGGGTCCGGATCTCGACGAGCTGAAGCAGATCATCCTCGACGAGGAGATCGTCTGCCCCATCAGCGGCACCAGGAACTGGACGGATGTGCGTCAGTTCAACCTGATGTTCTCTACGGAGATGGGTGCCTCGGCAGATGCTTCGATGAAGATATACCTGCGTCCAGAGACGGCTCAGGGTATCTTCGTGAACTACCTGAATGTGCAGAAGACTGGCCGCATGAAGATCCCCTTCGGCATCGCCCAGATCGGTAAGGCGTTCCGTAACGAGATCGTCGCCCGTCAGTTCATCTTCCGTATGAGGGAGTTCGAGCAGATGGAGATGCAGTTCTTCGTACAGCCCGGCACGGAGCTGGAGTGGTTCCCGAAGTGGAAGGAGACGCGTATGAAGTGGCACCAGGCTCTGGGCTTCGGCGCTGAGAACTACCGTTTCCACGACCACGACAAGTTAGCTCACTATGCCAACGCCGCTACCGACATCGAGTTCAAGATGCCGTTCGGCTTCAAGGAGGTGGAGGGTATCCACAGCCGCACGAACTTCGACTTGTCGCAGCACGAGAAATACTCCGGCAAGAGCATCAAGTACTTCGATCCTCAGACCAACGAGAGCTACACGCCGTACGTCATCGAGACGTCAATCGGTGTGGACCGTATGTTCCTGAGCATCATGTGTCACGCCTTCGAGGAGGAGAAGCTGGAGAACGGCGAGACCCGCGTGGTGCTGAAACTGCCTGCAGCCCTGGCTCCTGTGAAGTGTGCTGTGATGCCGCTGGTGAAGAAGGACGGTCTGCCCGAGAAGGCCCGTGAGATCATCGACCAGCTGAAGTTTCACTTCAACTGCCAGTACGATGAGAAAGACTCTATTGGCAAGCGCTATCGTCGTCAGGATGCCATCGGCACGCCGTATTGCGTCACCGTCGACCACGACACGCTGAACGACGGCTGCGTCACCTTGCGTTTCCGCGATACGATGGAGCAGGAGCGTGTGGCCATCAGCGAGCTTAACGGCATCATCGAGGATAAGGTGAGCATCGCCTCGCTTCTGAAGAAGCTTTAAAGGTGAAAAGGTGAAACATTGAAAGGTGGAAAAATGAGTATGAGGCATATATTGAGAAAAGGGGTGATAGGTGTTTCACTTTTTCACCTTTTCACCCTTTCACTTTTACTATTCACATCTTGCTCTGAGGAGAACAACGAAGAGGACGAGTATGCCAACTGGCAGGAGCGCAACGACGCACAGATAGACCAGTGGGCAGCGGGAGCCAGCAACGGTATGTATCGCAAGATCCTGACCTTTGCCAAGAACGAGTCGGCATCGGGTCTGACGAACAGCGACTATATCTATGTGGAAGAAGTGGAGAAGGGCAGCGGCACGGAGAGTCCCATCTATACGGACAACGTGCGTGTGGCCTATCGTGGACGTTACATCCCGACCACGAGCTATCCCGAAGGCTATGTGTTCGACCAGACATTCGTCGGCGACTTCTCCTGGGATACAGCGGATATGGCAGACGTGACTACGTATGGTGTAGTGGAGGGTTTCTGCACTGCCCTGATGCACATGCACAAGGGAGACCGCTGGATCGTGCATATCCCCTACAAGTTGGGCTATGGCACCTCGACGTCTTCGGGCATCCGTGCTTATAGCAACCTGACGTTCGATATCGCCATGTTGGAGTTCTGGCCTCAGAATGAGGAAATAGAAATATTCAAGAGCCGATAGCTTTTTGGGCTATGCAAAAGTATGCTGACTATATCCGAAGAATAGAGATCGACTCGCTCTGGAGCGGGAAGAAACACGTGGTGTGGGAACTGAACCGTCAGGTGAATATCCTAAGCGGCATCAACGGTGTGGGCAAGAGCACCATCCTCAACAAGATCATCAAGAGTGTGAACACTAACGGCGACATCATCAACCACCTGTTGAAGGGGGTGCATATCGATGTGGAGCCTGCCGATGCCACGCATATCCGCTTCGACATCATCCGTTCGCTCGACTCTCCCATGCTCGACAATGAGACGTTGAACATGGTCGATACCCGTATCCGTTCGGCGCTTGACTTCCAGCTCTTCCACCTGCAGCGGAAGTACCTCGACTATCAGGTGAACATCGGCAACCGCATCATCGAGCAGTTGCAGCAGGGGCATGCCGATGCCGCCCAGCAGCTGTCACAGAAGAAAAGCCGCTTCCAAGATATCATCGACGATCTGTTCACAGAAACGGGCAAGACGATCGTCAGGACGGAGAACGAGATACGGTTCTCGCAGATCGGCGAGACGCTGGTGCCCTATCAGCTGTCGAGCGGCGAGAAGCAGATCCTGGCTATTCTGCTCACCGTGCTGGTGGAGGATAACCAGCCCTACGTGCTCTTCATGGATGAACCCGAAGTGTCGCTCCATATCGAGTGGCAGAAGCGCATCATCGACCTCTGTCTGGAACTGAATCCGAATGTGCAGATCATCCTGACCACACACTCACCTGCAGTCGTCATGAACGGCTGGGTCGATGCCGTAACGGAAGTCACGGATATAACTGTATAAATTTAGCAATGGACTACACGACTTAACGACAGAATAGAGTCCTATAGTCCTGTAGTCCTTTGCAAAAAGATGAATTGATGGCTAACCGACTGAAGGATAATCTGAATAGCAGGTACTTAGAGGCGGCGAATGCGCTGACATCGAAGAAGGCGAGGCATAGGATTGTGGCCTATGTCGAGAGTTATGATGATATATACTTCTGGCGGACGGTACTCTCAGAGTTTGAGAACGACAAGCGCTATTTCGAGGTGATGCTGCCGTCGAAGGGTAACCTCACCCGTGGAAAGAAGTCGGTGCTGATGAACTTCCTCAAGGGGGAGCCGTTGGGTAGGGATATGATTGCCTGTGTGGATGCCGACTACGACTATCTGTTGCAGGGTGTAACCCATTCGTCACAGCAGGTGCTGGATAGTCCGTATGTGTTCCATACTTATGTCTATGCCATCGAGAACTTCCAGTGTTATGCGCCGTCGCTCCATAATGTCTGCGTCTCCGTGACACTCAACGATCATCGTATCTTCGACTTCCGTGAGTATTTCAGACTGTTCTCAGAGGCCATCTTCCCGCTGTTCGTCTGGTCAATTATGATGTATCGCAACGGCAACTATCCGAAGTTCACCATCACGGACTTTAACCGCATCGCCGATCCCGGAGGTTTCAACGTGATGTCTCCTGGGCCGTCGATAGAGAACGTGAAGCGTAAGGTGCATACTAAGATCAACGAACTGCAACGCCAGTATCCCGATGCCAAGGAGGAATATTTGGCCACGAAGGACAGTATCAAGGCACTGGGTGTGACGCCGCAGACCACTTATTTATATATACAGGGGCATCATCTGTTTGACACCGTTGTGTCGCCGATGCTCTCGAAGGTGTGTAACCTGCTGCGACAGGAACGGCAGACGGAGATCAACCGTGCCAGAGCTCATCAGACACAGAAGCAGAATGAGATGACCTGCTACGAGAACTCGTTGCAGGACATCAAGGTGATGCTCAAGAAGAATAGTGGCTATATGGGCTCAGAGCAGTTCCGCCGCGTGCAAGATGATATCCGTGCGTATTTAGGAGGCGCTTGATTCTCCCCCTAGGTTCTTTGCAAAGCAAAGCGGCAAAGCCGAGCGAGGGGGAGATAGAGGGGGTCTGAATAAAGGATAACTCTACGCTTGTTCAGACCACCCCTGACCCCTCCTAACTTAGGAGGGGAAGGGATTACACATAGGTCTCCAGGAACTTGACGGTGCCTTCGACCTTGACTTCCTTCGTTGTGGCTGGAAGGAGGACGGTGTCACCCATGTGGAACGGCATCTCTTCACCTTCACAGATGAGCTTCCCCTCTCCCTTGACGGCTATCAGAATGACAAACGAATCAAGTTCGGTGTAGTCGAGTGTCATCGGCTCCGTCAGGTCATAGACAGCTGTAGTGAAGTAGGGGCAGCTAACTACCTGAACCCCTTCGTTCTGCTTCAGCTCGTAGGCTGTGCGGTAGTCGGGCAGCACGTGATAGTCGATGCTCTCGGCAGCCTCTTTGGTGTGCAGCTCGCGGTAGTTGCCGTTCTTGTCCTTACGCTTGTAATCGTAGATACGGTAGGTGACGTCGGAGGTCTGCTGGATCTCTGCCACGAAACTCCCTGAACCGATGGCGTGGATACGCCCTGCGGGAATGAAGAAGACATCGCCCTCGCTTACCTCGTAACGGGCCAGGGCATCGGTAATGGTGTCATTCTCCACCATCGCCTTATACTGCTCAGGGGTGATCTGCTGCTTCAGTCCGTTATACAGAAATGCTCCTGGGGCTGAGGGGAAGACATACCACATCTCCGTCTTTCCACGGGGTTTGCCCTGACGGTGGGCCACCTCGTCGTTGGGGTGTACCTGTATCGAGAGGTCTTTCTGGGCATCGATGAACTTGATGAGCAACGGGAACTCATCGCCGAAGCGTTCGTAATTCTCCTGTCCTACGAGCAGGCCTTTCTGCTCACGCACCAGCTGGTTGAGACTCTTGCCTTTCTGCGGACCGTTGGCGACGATGGTCTCGCTGCCGCTGACACCGGAAATCTCCCAGCTCTCGCCGACATGGTCCTGGCTGGCGTTCAGTTGTTTGAAGGGGATGATCTTGTCGCCTCCCCAAAGTGTTTGTTTTAATAATGGTTCAAATATATACATCATCTATAGTAGTTTTACCTTTTTATTTTTTTACCTTTTTACCTTTCCTCAGTTTTCTTTCCAGTAGCTCCTTGTGAAGAGCACCAGCACCGTCATGATCTCCAGACGTCCCATGAGCATCAGCGGACAGAGCGTCCATTTCACGAAGTCTGGCATCCCTGACCATGAGATGTTCGCTCCGATGTCCGTACTCAATGAGGGGCCGATATTGCTGACGCAGCTCAGGGCGATGACGATGCTGTTGATCATATCGATGCTCGAGAGGAGCATGATGCCTGCGGTGGCGAGAATCATCAGTATGAAGAGCGTGAAGAAGGAGAACAGGGCTACTATCCTGGCCTGTGGCACGCTCTGGCCGTTGATCCTCACGGGCAGCACGGCGTTGGGGTGGAGGATCTGACGGAAGTTGTTGCGGAGTGACTTCAGCGTCATCACCGCACGGATGCATTTGAATCCGCCGCTGGTACTGCCGGCACAGCCACCCACGAACATTAGGGCACCGAGGATGATCCACGTGATATGGTGCCACTGTGCCACGTCGTCGTTGAACATGCCTGTGGTAGTCATGAACGACACCACATGGAACAGGCTGCTGCGGATGGCAGACTCCAGATCATAGCCTGACTGGAAGTAGAGTACGGTGGCGATGCCTGCTGACGACAGCAGCAGGATGCAGATATAGAACTTGAATTCCGAGTTCTTGAACAGTTCGGCAAACTTTGCCTTGAATATTGAGGCATAGAGTAACGTGAAGTTGATGCCTGCCAGGAACTGGAAGACGATGGCGATATAGTCGATGGCGGGATCGTGGAAGAATGCCAGCGAGTCGTTGTGGATAGCAAAACCGCCCGTGGCCGTGGTCGTCATTGAATAGTTCGTGGCGTCGAACCAGTCCATGCCTGCCAGCCAGAAGGCAATGCCGCAATCAATGGTCAGCAGCAGATAGATAGACCAGATCCACTTCGCCGTAGTCGTCAGCCTCGGGTGCATCTTCGCCTTCACGGGGCCCGTTGCCTCGGCGGCAAATACCTTTACACTTCCTCCCACCAGCGACGGCAGGATGGCGATGGTGAAGAAGACGATTCCCAAACCGCCGATCCACTGCATGAGCGACCGCCAGAACAGGATACCGTGGGGCAATACCTCCACATCGTCGATGATTGTGGCACCCGTCGTGGTGAAGCCAGACATCGTCTCGAAGTAGGCATCGGTGATATTGGTGATGCTACCATGGATGAGGAAGGGAAACATGCCAAAGAAAGAGAAGATGACCCAGACGGCTGTCACCAGCAGGAAGGCGTCTTTTCGGCTCAGCATGTTCTCGGCGTTCCGTCCCAACAGCAGGAAGAGGAATCCGCTTCCGAACGTAATCAGCAGCGACATCAGAAAGGCTATCTGGTCTTCCTCGTGGAAGTAGAAAGCTATCGCAGCGCACCAGGTCATGAAGAAGGCCTCGATGAACAACAGCGAACCGATGATCTTGCTGATGATGCGGAAGTTGATCATATCTTAAAAGAGCGACGATTTCTTGAAGAGTTTCTCGATTTGATTGATATTCTGTTCGTGGCAGAACACCATCACGCAGTCGCCTGCCTGAATCTGGGAGTTACCGTTGACGAGCATGCCGTTGCCGTTGCGTACCAGTCCGCCGATGGTGGCACCGAAGGGCAGTCCTAAGTCCTTCACGGGCTTCTTCGTCACCTTCGATCCTTCGGCAGCCGTAAACTCCGCCACGTCAGCCTCCACGAGCATCAGCGAGCGCAGGTTATCGACGTCTGCCTCAAGCATCATTTGGAAGATGTGGCTGGCGGCGATGGTCTTCTTGTTGATGATCGTACCGATGTCCAGTTCTTCGGCCATACTCACGTAGTCGAGGTTTTCGACCATCGCAACGGTCTTGCGCACGCCAAGCTTCTTCGCCGTCAGACAGGCGAGGATATTGGTCTCGGCATTACCTGTCAGCGCCACGAAGGCCTGGGTATGGCGGATGCCTTCTTCCTCAAGCAGTCCGAGGTCGCGGCCGTCACCGTGGATCACCATCGCATCCTCGCGCTCGAAAAATTCATTGAGCTTCTCACAACGCTGGGCGTCCTTCTCGATGATCTTCAGATTCATATAGTTAGGGATGGTGAGGGCTGCACGGACAGCCGATTTGCCACCACCCATGATGATCACGTTCTTCACGTCGGCATAGTGCTCCTTGCCCACGATCTTACGGATATAGGGGATGTACTCCTTGGTGGTCATGAAATAGACGAGGTCGTTGACGCGCAGTTCGTCGAGACCACCGGGAATAAGCGTGTCGCCGCCACGTTTGATGGCTACGATATGATAGGGGTCATCAGGACCGCAGAGGTCTTTCAGCGGCTGATTCAGAATTTCTGCCGTCTCACGGAGCTTCACGCCCAAAAGGATGAGGGCGCCGCCATGGACGTCCCACCGCTGGCGCACCCACGACAGCTTCAGACTGTTCGTGATGTCCGTCGCCACTAAGACTTCGGGATAGATGAGGGAGTCGATGCCCAGGTTCTTGAAGAACGGCTGCAGATCCTGCGACAGATATTCGTAGTTGTCGATGCGGGCCACGGTCTTCTTCGCTCCCATGGCATGGGCGAGGATACAGGCATTCATGTTGATGCTCTCCTCAGGTGTCACGCCGACGAAGAGGTCGGCGTTCTGTGCCCCGGCCTCCTTCAGGGCCTTGATGCTGGTGGGTGATGCCTGATAGGTCATCACGTCATATTCGCTGAGCGCAGCCAACCGTTCCTCATTGTCGTCGATGAGCACACAGTCCTGATGGCCTCTTGACAATAGCTTCGACAAGTGAGTTCCTACGGCACCTGCACCGACAATGACTATCTTCATATTTCACTTTTCACTTATCACTTTTCACTTCAGAATCGCCTTAGCGATGGATTCAGGATCGAGGCCGACGATCTTATTCAGCTCACAGACCTTCCCGTGCTCCACGAACTGGTCAGGCAAGCCTAAGCGGGTAACTTCAGGCTGATAGCCGTGATCGTTCATCCATTCCAGCACAGCAGAGCCAAGACCACCCTGCTTCACACCATTCTCTACGGTGATGATGCGCTTGAATTTCCGACCCACCTCTTCGAGGATCTGCTCGTCGAGAGGCTTGAGGAACCGCATGTCGTAGTGGGCGATAGACGGGGGTACGGAGGTGCGGGGGGGCGGGGGTACGAGATTACTTCCTGCGCTGAGACTATTCTCGCGCTCCCGTGCCTTCGTACCCTCGCGCCCCCGAACAATGTTAATCGCCTCCGTGACATTATTACCTATTGGCCCGATACTCAGCACAGCCACGTCGTCTCCGTCTTTCAGCTTACGGCCTGTACCCACCTTGATTTCTTCAAATGGACAGCGCCAGTCTTTCAGCACGCCGCCACCTCTTGGGTATCGTATCACAAACGGTCCCTTGTCCGGCAGCTGGGCGGTGTACATCAGTCTCCGTAACTCATGTTCGTCCATGGGCGATGAGATGGTGAGGTTCGGAATTGGCCTCAGGGCGGCAAGGTCGAAGGCACCATGATGCGTAGGTCCGTCTTCGCCCACCAGTCCTGCACGGTCGAAGCATAACACGACGTTCAGGTTCAGCAGCGCCACATCGTGGATGATATTGTCGAAGGCCCTCTGGGCGAAGGCGCTGTAGATATTGCAGAAAGGCAGCAGACCGTCTTTCGCCATACCGCCAGAGAAGGTGACGGCATGACCTTCGGCGATGCCGACGTCGAAGGTACGCTCGGGTATCTCCTTCATCATGATGTTCATCGAACAGCCAGAGGGCATGGCGGGCGTCACGCCGACAATCTTCGGATTCTGTCTGGCCAGTTCCAGAAGGGTATGGCCGAATACGTCCTGATATTTCTGAGGTTTGTTGGGGTCGTTGTCCACGAGGCGTTCGCCCGTGTCGGGATTGAACTTGCCTGGGGCGTGCCAGATGGTCACGTCCTTCTCCGCAGGGGCATAGCCGTGACCCTTCTGGGTGTGCAGATGCAGCAGCTTCGGGCCTTTCATGTCCTTGATCTGTCTGAGGATGCGGACGAGTTCCTTCACGTTATGTCCGTCGAAGGGACCGAAGTAACGGATGTTCATACCCTCGAAGATGTTCTGTTGGTGCGAGATGGCACTCTTCAGGGCGTTCGACAGACGGATGAGGCCTTTTCGCCTCTCGTCGCCGAGCATGCCCTTGCGGTTCATCCAGCGCGAGGCCTTGAAGCGCAGGGCGTTGTAGGTCTCGTTAGTGCTCAGGTTCAGCAGATACTGTTTCATGCCGCCCACCGAGCGGTCTATCGACATGTTGTTGTCGTTGAGGATAATCAGCAGGTCGTTGGGACTCGACGACGCGTTGTTCAGACCTTCGAAGGCAAGTCCGCCGCTCATGGCTCCGTCGCCGATGACGGCCACCACATGACGGTTCTTCTTCTCTTCGAGTTTGGCTGCAACGGCCATACCCAAGGCCGCCGATACCGAGTTGCTCGCATGACCGCAGGCAAAGGTGTCGTACTCGCTCTCGGAAGGTGAGGGGAAGGGTTTGATACCGCCCAGTTTCCTGTTCGTGCAGAATTGTTCCCGCCGGCCTGTCAGGATCTTATGGCCGTAGGCCTGATGGCCCACGTCCCAGACCACTCTGTCTTCGGGAGTGTCATAGACATAATGCAAGGCGACGGTGATTTCGACCACGCCGAGGCTGGAAGCCAGATGGCCGGGATTGACCGCTACCTCCTCTACAATATCCTTGCGCAGCTCTTTACACAGCTGTGGCAAATCGTCCACCGACAACTTGCGTAAATCCTCAGGGTATTGGATCTTATTGAGTAGTGTAAATTCAGTCTTTTCCACTTTGATTAAGTTATTTTGCTGCAAAGATACAACATTTTTTAGACATAGTATCTTTTTTGATGACTTTTTTTAGACAGAAGAACATAAGAACATATTTTTGTGTATTAAAAATTGTCTAAAAATATCATGTTCTTATGTCATTATGTCTAAAAAAAGAGTACCTTTGCAGCGCAAAATCGAAATCGAATGAAATACGGAGTCATTGGAGTGGGAGCCATCGGCGGCTATTATGGCAGCAAGTTGGCGTATAGCGGACAGGAGGTACACTTTCTGTCGCATAGTGATTATGAGTTTGTCAAGGAGCGTGGCATGCAGGTGGATTCCTGTGACGGTTCGTTCCATCTGAAACAGGTTAATGTGTATCAGTATCCGAAGGATATGCCGAAGTGCGATGTGGTGATTGTCGGATTGAAAACAACCAACAATCATCTGCTCCCAGAACTTCTGCCGCCGTTGCTTCATAAACATACCGTCGTAGTGCTCATCCAGAATGGCATTGGCGTGGAGGCCGATGTACAGCAGATGTTCCCAGACGTACCGCTGATAGGCGGTCTGGCTTTCATCTGCTCTGCCAAGACGGAGCCCGGCCGCGTGAACCATCAATGTTATGGCAGCATCAATCTGGCCAACTACTCCTGTAAGGATGAAGTGACCTTTGAAATCATCCTAAAAGATTTTACAGATGCAGGCATTCCTGCTGCCTCAGTTCCTTATGACGAGGCCCGATGGAAGAAGGCCGTCTGGAACATGCCGTTCAATGGTATGACCGTTGCCCTGAATACCCGTACGGATCTCCTTTTGAAGAATCCTTCCACCCGCCAGCTCATCCGCGACCTGATGATGGAAGTTGTTGAGGCCTCACGTGCCCTGGGCATCAGCGGCGTAGACGAGGCGTTTGTGGAGAAGATGATCGACATGACGGATTCGATGACGCCCTACAGCCCCTCGATGAAGCTCGACTTCGACTTCCACCGTCCGATGGAGATCCATTATCTTTACACGCGCCCCATCGAGATTGCTCGTGCTGCCGGCTATCGCATGCACAAGCTTGAGATGCTTGAGGCCGAGCTCCGCTTCTTATCGGTATAATAAAAAACCCCCGCCAGACCAGCGGGGGTTAATATTATTACTTGAAAAGAAGTTGTGCGAACTGGTAGAGGCTGCGGCGCCAGGTCTGCCATTCGTGGGCAGTCTCGGGCGAGATGTAGCTGTGGGCATTGATGCCGATGGCCTTCAGGTCCTCGGCTGCCTTGCCTACGCTGTTCTCACCTTCTGCCATACCTGTCTCCCTGCCACCAGCACTCATGAAGAGCACCTTGTTGGTCTTCTTGAAGTCGGCTGCATCCGTCAGCTCGTCAGCACCGATGGTGCCACCGCTGAAGATTCCTACATAGGCAAACGTGGTGGGGTTGTTGAGCGTGATGCCGTGGGTCTGCATGCCACCCATCGAGAGACCAGCCATTGCTCGGTGCTCGGTATCGGCAATCACACGGTAGTTCTTCTCGACCATCGGGATGATGTCCTTGATAAGCACTTCCTCGAAAGCACCGCCCATACGACGGGCCATGCGGGCGAAGTCGGCACCAGCCATACGGGGACGACCGCCAGGGCCTCCCTGAGGACCACCGGGACGCTGACCACGAGGACCACCTTGAGGTGCACCCTCCGGACGAGGACCGCCAGGACGGGGGCCACCGAAGCCCATCGGCTGCTCACCTGGACGGCGGGCATTCAGACCATTGTCCATGAAGATGATGAAAGGAACGGCCTTGCCGTCGGCAATCAGGTTGTCCATGATGATGCCCGTCTTACCCTGGGCACTCCAGCCGGTCTCGTTTTCGCCCATACCGTGCTGCAGATAGAGTACGGGGAACTTCTTGTCAGGATTGGCATAATACTCTGCGGGCAGATAGATATAACCATGACGCATCGACTCGGTGACCGTCGACCAGTAGTAGACCTCGTTGACAGTTCCCTGCGGCACGTTCTTCACCGTGTAGAATTCCTCGTCGGCAGCAGGCACGTCGATACCGCTTCCCCAGCGGCTGGCGCCATAGTAATACTTGCTGCCCGGATCAGGCACGGAGGCGCCGTCGATGTTGAGCTGATAGTAGTGGAAACCCTCGTCCTGAGGAGCGGAAGTGCCAGTCCAGACACCGTTCTCATCCTTGGTCATGGCGTAGATCTTACCGGCAATGTCAAGGCCTACGAAAGTGGCCTGAGGTGCCGAGATCTGTGCACGGACCATGCGCTGAGAGTTCACCATCGGGTACTGCTTGTTCTCCTGGTTGGTTGATGCAGGCTTGAAGTCTTCAACCACATTTTCTGTTACTGACGGAACCGTGGGGTTCTGAGCTACTGCTGCGAGGCTTGTGAGGGCCATCAGCGAAAGAAATAGTCTTTTCATAAAAGAATGTTTAATGTTTAATGAATTTATGTGATAATTGTTACTTTTACACTTCTACAGTCTTTGACACCGTCGGGGGCCAAAAGTAAAATGGAAGTTTCGTTTCTTATAGAAGATTAACACTTGTAGATTGGAAATTACATAAAAAAGTAATAAATTTGCACCCATGAAATACGTAAGTCTGCCTGAGGAGCGATTTCGACCGCTGTCGTTTTACTTGGCGATGGAGGATCATCTGGCACAGCACATGGAGGGTGACGATGAGGAATACCTGTTCATGTGGCAGGTGGAGCCCAGCGTGATCTACGGTCGCAATCAGGTAATGGAGAACGAGGTGAACCTGGACTACTGTCGTGAGCACGGCATCCGGGTGTATCAGCGGAAGAGTGGCGGCGGCTGTGTGTATGCCGATCAGGACAATCTGATGCTGTCGTATGTGACGAGGGAAGAAAACGTAGGCTTTGCCTTCAACTGCTTTGTGACGATGGTGTTGCTGGTGCTCAGGAAGATGGGCATCGAGGCGACGGGTACCACACATAACGATATCATGATCGGCGAGAGGAAACTTTGTGGTACGGCGTGCAGAAAGACCGCGAAGGGTTGCATCGTACATTCGACCATGCTCTACGACACGAACATGGACCACATGCTCAACGCCATCACCCCGGGTCCGGAGAAGTTAGAGAAGAAAGGTATCCAGAGCGTGCGCCAACGCATCACCTTATTAAAAGACTATACGTCGCTGAGCCTCGACGAGGTGAAGACGCTCATCCGGAAAACCCTCTGCCAAGGTGAACGAATGCTGACGGAGAAGGAAATATGTATAATAGGTGAAAAGGTGAAAGAGTGAAAAGGTGAAATAAATCGTAAATTCGTAAATCGTAAATAAATCTATGAGTATTAGACAAGAATTAGGAAAAAAAGACAAACGAACCTGCTTGTATGACAAACATGTTTCGCTGGGTGCCCTGATGTCACCATTCGGCGGCTTCGAGATGCCCATTCAGTATGTTGGTATTGCCCAGGAGCATTATGCGGTCAGAGAGCATGTGGGCCTCTTCGATGTGTCCCACATGGGAGAGGTGACGGTGAAGGGTAAGGATGCTGAGCGCTACGTGCAATATATCTTCACCAACGACATTGCCAATGCACCCTTGGGGAAGATCTATTACGGCATGATGTGCTACGAGAACGGCGGAACGGTCGATGATCTGCTCGTTTATAAGATGGGCGAGAACGACTTCTTCCTCGTGATTAACGCTGCCAATATCGACAAGGACTGGACGTGGATGCAACAGCAGGCCGAAGGTTTCGATATCGACCTGCAGAACCGCTCGGACTACTACGGACAGATTGCCGTGCAGGGACCGGAGTCGGAGTATGTCGTCGAGACGGTGCTGGGGATTCCGTGTAAGGAGATGGTGTTCTACACCTGCAAGGTCTTTGAGGAGACAATAATCAGCCGTACAGGCTATACCGGGGAGGACGGATTTGAGATCTACGCCTCGCACGACTATATCCGTGAATGCTGGGATAAACTGATTGCCGCTGGGGTTCAGGCTTGTGGACTCGGCTGTCGTGATACCCTCCGCTTCGAGGTAGGCCTGCCGCTCTATGGCGACGAGCTGTCGGAAGAGATTTCGCCCATCATGGCAGGATTGGGTATGTTCGTGAAGTTAGACAAGGCAGAGTTTATCGGTAAGGAGGCGCTTGCTAAGCAGAAGACCGAGGGACCAGCCAAGAAACTCGTGGGCATCGAACTCTTCGACAAGGCTATTCCCCGTCACGGTTATACCGTTCTGAATATGGAGGGCGAACCTGTCGGCGAGGTCACCACGGGCTATCACACCCTCTCCTCGGACAAGAGCGTCTGTATGGCCCTCGTCGATGCCGCCTACGCCAAACTCGACACCGAGTTGCAGATCCAGATCCGTAAGAAGGTCTTCCCGGGCAAGGTCGTGAAAAAGCAATTCTACAACAAAAATTATAAAAAGTAACAATTAGCAACGGACTACAGGACTCAAAAGACTTGCTCTAAAAGTCCTTAAGTCCTGAAGTCCTTTGCAAAAAAGCAATATCGTTATGTCAAAGGTAATTGAAGGACTCTACTACTCGGAGTCGCACGAATTTGTAAGAGTAGAAGGTGACTTTGGTTTCGTGGGTATCACAGACTATGCCCAGAACGCATTAGGCAATGTGGTGTATGTCGACATGCCCGAGGTGGATGATGAGGTGGAGGCTGGCGAGGAGTTCGGTGCCGTGGAGAGCGTCAAGGCTGCCTCCGACCTGATCTCGCCCGTCAGCGGAAAGGTTGTTGAGATCAACGAGGCTCTTGAGGACCAGCCCGAGCTGATCAATCAGGATGCCTTCGAGAACTGGATCATCAAAGTGGAACTCTCCGACAAATCCGACCTCGACAGCCTCATGGATGCTAAGGCCTACTCGGAATTCTGCGAAAAAGAGTAACTTCTTCCCCTCCTAAGTTAGGAGGGGTTAGGGGTGGTCTGAACAAGCGCATTGCCTGAGGCGGTTCTTGCGTCCCTTCGGTAGCAAGCGTCTTCGGCCGAGCGCAGACCCCTCTAACTCCCCCTAACTTAGGGGGAGAAATAAATACACCAAATGATCTATGTATAAATATTTCCCACATACAAGTGATGACCTGCAGGCGATGCTGGCGAAGGTGGGGGTAGAGAGTCTCGACGCACTCTATGCCCAGATACCTGAGAGCATCCGCTTCAAGGGCGACTATGAGTTGCCGAGGGCCGCCAGCGAGATGGAGGTAAGACAACTCTTCGAGAAACTCGGAGCGGAGAACAAACAACTGACCTGCTTTGCCGGTATGGGTGTCTATGACCACTATACCCCCTCCGTCATTCCTAACCTGTTGCAGCGCTCAGAGTTCCTGACCTCCTACACACCGTACCAGGCAGAGATCTCCCAGGGCACGCTGCATTATATCTTCGAATACCAATCGATGATGGCTGAACTGACGGGCATGGATGTCTCCAATGCCTCGATGTACGACGGTACGACGGCCTGTGCTGAGGCGATGATGATGGCTGTGGCCGCAGGCAAGAAAGTGAATAAGGTGTTGGTGTCGGGCAATCTGAACCCCTTGACCTTTGACGTGCTGAACACCTACGCCCTGCATCAGGGTATAGAAATCGAGGTGCTGCCTGTCAAGGATGGTGTTACGAGTCTCGACGATGTGAAGGCCCGTCTGGCTGAGGGTGGTGTGGCCGGTGTCATCGTGCAGCAGCCGAATGTCTATGGTATCGTGGAGGACTTCACGGGCTTTGCCGATGCCTGTCATGACAGCAAGGCACTCTTTATCATGGATAGCGTGGCTGCTGATCTCGCCGTCTTGAAGACTCCGGGCGAGTGGGGGGCTGATATTGCCGTGGGCGATGGCCAGTCGTTAGGCATTCCTATGCAGTTCGGTGGCCCTTACGTAGGCTATATGTGCTGTACGGAGAAACTCATCCGCAAGATGCCGGGACGTATCGTCGGTATGACAAAGGACAACCGCGACCAGCGTGCCTTCGTGCTTACCCTCCAGGCCCGCGAACAGCATATCCGCCGCCAGAAGGCCACGTCGAATATCTGTAGCAATCAGAGTCTGATGGCTCTTTGGGTGACAGTCTATATGTCGCTCATGGGTAAGCAGGGCTTGAAGGAGGCAGCCCAGCTGTCCTACGCCGGAGCCCACTATCTCTGCGACGAACTGTTGAAGACGGGCCGTTTCTCACTCGGACACGACAAGCCGTTCTTTAATGAGTTCTATGTGAAGTACGATGGTGACACCAACACCCTCTATCAGCGTTTTATCGAGGCTGGTATCATGGGAGGCCTGCGGTTTGAAGAGGGATTCCTCTTTGCCGTTACCGAGAAGCGCACCAAGGAAGAAATTGATAACCTCGTAAAGATAGCTGCCCTATGAATAATCGATTATACGGAAACCTGATCTTTGAACTCTCAAAGGAAGGTCGCAGAGGATATAGTCTGCCAAGAAACAACTTTGGCGATTACGAGATTCCCCAGGAGTTGTGCCGTGCCGAGGACGCCGCGCTGCCAGAGTGCGACGAGCTGACGGTGGTGCGCCACTACACGAACCTCTCTAATAATAACTTCGGTGTCGATACGGGCTTCTATCCCCTCGGCTCCTGTACGATGAAGTACAATCCGAAGATCAACGAGGAGATGGCTGCCCAGCCGCAGTTCCAGAACCTGCACCCCTTGCAGCCGGAACATACGGTAGTGGGAGCCAGGGCGTTGATGATCCTCTTGGAGAAGTCGCTCTGTGCCCTCACGGGACTGGACCACTTCACCTTCAAGCCCTATGCCGGAGCCCATGGTGAACTGACGGGTCTGATGACTATCGACAACTATCACCGCTCACACGACGACCTGCAGCGCAAGAAAGTGATTGTGCCCGACTCTGCCCACGGCACGAATCCCGCCTCGGCGGCCGTCTGCGGTCTGGAGATCATCGAGGTGAAGTCGAAGGCAGACGGTACGGTCGATGTCGATGACCTGAAGCGCATCGTCGCTGAGCAGGGAAATGAGATTGCCGCCATGATGATGACCAATCCCAATACCCTCGGCCTCTTCGAGACGAGCATCCCTGAGATAGCAGAACTCATCCACGACTGCGGCGGTCTGATGTACTACGACGGGGCGAACCTGAACCCCATGCTTGGCGCCTGTCGTCCTGGTGATATGGGCTTCGACGTGATGCACATCAACCTCCACAAGACCTTCTCCACGCCTCATGGCGGTGGTGGCCCGGGTAGCGGTCCTGTCGGTGTGCGTGAGGGATTTCAGGAGTTCTTCCCCAACGTGTCGCCCTACAACGGCAATTTCGCCGTGATGATGCGGGCCTACGCTTATATCCTCTCGTTGGGACGTGAGCATATTAAAGAGGTGGGACCGTTGGCCACGCTCAATGCGAACTATATCAAGGAGTCGCTGAAGGATGTCTACGAACTGCCCATCGACACGACCTGTTGTCATGAGTTCGTGTTCGACGGTCTGAAGGACAAGTCAACTGGTGTGACGACGATGGACGTGGCAAAGCGACTGCTCGACTACGGCTATCATGCGCCTACCATCTATTTCCCCTTGCTCTTCCACGAGTCGCTGATGATCGAGCCGACGGAAAACGAGTCGAAGGAGACGCTCGACGGTTTCATCGCCGTGATGCGTCAGATCGCCGAGGAGGCAAAGACCGATCCGGACATGGTGAAGTCCGCTCCTCATACGACGCCCATCGGCCGTGTCGATGATGTCCTCGCCGCGAAGCATCCGGTTGTGACTTACCGACAAATGCTTTCGACATAAGTACTTTTTAGACATAAGAACATAAGAACATATTTTAATCCACTATGATAGCGCAGCCATTATGTTCTTATGTTCTTATGTCTAAAAAAACATGTCCTTTTGTTCTTCTGTCTTAAAAATATGTTAGTCTGTTATTATGTCTTTAATATGTTCATATGTCAAAAACTGATCTAATTGTCATTGGCGCTGGCCCTGGAGGCTATCGCGCCGCTGAATATGCCGCCAAGCAAGGCCTGAAGGTCACGATCTTCGAGGGCGCTGACGTCGGAGGCACCTGTCTCAATGTCGGCTGCATCCCCACGAAGACCTACGTCCATTCCAAGACCTTCGAAGAGGCTCGTGAACGCATGGCTCAGGTTGTCCCCCAACTCCGTGCTGGGGTAGAGGGTATCCTCTCGCACCCCAACATCACCCTCATCCGCGAGAACGCCCATTTTGAGAATCTCACAGAAGGGACAGTCCCCGTTGTGAGAATCCAGGCTAGCGGCGAGAGTTATGAAGCAGACAATATCATTATTGCCACGGGTTCTGAGACGAAATGGTTGCCGATCAAGGGTAAGGATGATCCCCGTGTGGTTGATTCCACAGGTCTTCTCCAACTCGACACGCTGCCCAAACGCCTCGCCATCATCGGTGCCGGTGTCATCGGTATGGAGTTTGCGAGTGTCTTCCATCGTTTCGGTTCAGAGGTGACGGTCATCGAATACCTGAAGGAGTGCCTGCCAGCCCTCGACAGCGACATCGCCAAACGTCTGCGCAAATACCTGGAGAAGCAGGGCATCACCTTCAAGATGAAGACAGCCGTAGAGGATATCGCCGATCTTGATGCCGATGTCATCCTCATGGCCACAGGTCGCAAGCCCCGTACCGAGGGCCTGAACCTCGAAGCCTTAGGCATCACCCTCGCCCCCAACGGCGCCATCTCCGTCGATGATGACTTTGAGGTAATCACAAGGTTCAAAGTTCAAAGTTCAAAGTTCAAAGTCTTTGCTATCGGCGATGTCAACGGCCGTCAGATGCTTGCCCATGCCGCAGAGGCCCAGGCTATCTATGTCGTCAATCAAATCGTAAATCAAAAATCTGCAAATCGTAAATTTCTCGACATCATGCCTGCCGCAATCTTCACCACTCCCGAAGCTGCCTGTGTAGGACCCACGGAGGACCAGCTCAAGGAGCAGGGCATCCCATACGTCTGCAAAAAGTCCTTCTGGCGCGCCAATGGCAAGGCCCTCGCCATGAACGCCACAGAAGGAATGCTGAAACTATTCGTTTCCCCTCCTGAGTTAGGAGGGGTGCCCGAAGGGCGGGGTGGTCTGAAGAACGGTCTCATCCTCGGCTGCCACGCCTACGGCGCTCATGCTGCCGACATCGTCCAAGAGGTCTCCGTTCTGATGTGCAAGCACACCACCATCGACGAACTCGCCGACATGGTACACATCCATCCGACCCTGTCGGAGATACTAAAAAACGCTGCTGAGACATAAGAACATCTTTTTTAGACATAAGAACATAAGAACATATTTTGTTTCGCCATGATAGCGCAGCATTTCTGTTCTTATGTTCTTATGTCTAAAAAAACTTCTGTCTAAAAAGTTCTTCTGTCTAAAAGAATGTCTTCCACGACCTTGGGGAAGTATTCCATTTCGAGTTGATGTTCCTTCTCCGCGATGTCATCCACCGTATCGTCGGGTGAGAGCGCGACGCGGTACTGGGCGATGATCTCTCCCGCATCGCAGACGGGTGTCACCCAATGTACGGTCATTCCCGTCTCCGTTTCTCCCGCAGCCTTCACGGCCTCATGCACATGATGTCCCCACATTCCCTTGCCACCGTATTTCGGCAGCAGGGCAGGGTGGATATTGATGATTTTATGCGGATAGGCGTCGATGAGGAAGTTCGGTATCAGCGGCAGCCATCCTGCCAGGACGATGAAACCGATGTCGTACTTCCTGAGCAGCGGCATCATTACCTCCGGGTCGTTCAGATCGGCCTTGGGTGTCACAGCCGTCGGCACCCCTAACCGCTCTGCCCTCACGAGGGCATAGGCATCAGGCTTATTACTGACAACGAGGGCGATGTTCACCACCTCCGAGTCCTTGAAATACTTAATCAGGTTCTCGCAGTTCGTCCCGCTCCCCGACACAAAAATTGCTATGTTCATTCTTTCTTTTTGCAACGGACTACAGGACTACAAGACTTTTTTAGGGAATGCCCCTCATGCATAAAGTCCTTAAGTCCTGTAGTCCTTGCTAAATTATACTAAGTGTTCTATGAGATCAGCGCGGTCGCCGGGGAGCATGTCGATGACGGGAATCTCGACCATCGTGTAACAGCCGGGCTGCAGACGCATCGAAGCACGGGCCACGTTGACCAGCACCTGACCTGTCAGGGCGGGGTTGTTGATGCTCATATTGAACTCCAAGCGCTGGTTCTGCGTCTTGCCGCTGACACCTTTGCGCACGAGGTTCACGCCGTGACCCATGTCGCGCACATCGTCGACGCTCTCCACCTGGAACACATGCGTCTCGTCGGAGGCGAAATACGGATCGGCTTTGATGTCCTTCGTCACGTCCTCCAGCTTGGCACCCTCTTCCAGCTCCACATATACCATACGGCGGTGGATGCCCTCACCCAGGGGGATGGTCATGCTCAGCGCGTTCTTCACACCTTTCTTGCTGCGAACGCACACGCTGTGGCCCATCGACATACCCGGACCGAAGTTCGTGTACGAGAGACCCTTCGGCGCGAGACTCTGCATGAGCGTGCGGACGATGGAGTCAGAGCCCGGGTCCCAGCCGGCAGCAATCACGCTGACGGTGTTCGTCTCCTGGTTCAGTTTCATCAGTCGCTCACGATAGCCACGGATGTTCGTGTGGATGTCGAACGAGTCGACGGTGTTGATGCCTAAGGGCAGGATCATGTTGGCATACTCCTCGCACGAGCGGGTGGGGGTGGCGAGGATGGCCACATCGACATCCTTCAGTTCGCGGATGTCCTTCACCACGTCATACTGTGCCAGTTCTGCGGGCTTGTTCTCTGCGCCATTGCGGCGTACGATGCCTGCCACTTCGAAGTCGGGGGCCGTCTGTAAGGCCTCCAGAGCATACTTTCCGATGTTGCCGTAACCTACGACGGCGGCTCTGATTTTCTTCATTTTCTCTATGTCTTTAGTTGGTTGATTTATATAGTCACTTTATTGTACTGCGCGGATGCAGCGACCGCTGAAGCGATTGCTGGAGAGGTTTCCGATGTCCACTTTGACATCCTCGAAATCGAATTCCAGGCACCAGGCCTTGAAGGGATTGCCAGAGTAGAGGATTGATGACCAGTAGACACCTTTGACGGCACGGAACTGGACTTCTCCATAGAAGCGGAAGCCCGTGATGGGCAGGAAGATGGAGTTGCCCGTCTTCTTACCCGTTACCTTATAGCCGTTCACACCGTCCTTCGTGGTCCATTCCCAGGTACACTTGGAAGGGTCGATCAGCTCGTCGAACTCTTCCACGGTGGGCATGCGCCATTTGCCACCCCAGTTGGTGTGGGCAGCATCATCGGTGGGAAGCAGCTTGATCACCTTGTCGTTGATACAATATTTCAACAGGAAGTTGGAATCTCCTTTGCTCCACGCATAGGTGCCCCACGAGTAGTAGTCCTTCGGTTTGATCTCACCCCATGCGAAGTACGTGCCGAAGCCAGAGTCCTTCTTGGCCCCCACATTCATGTTGGCCCACTTCACACTCAGTCCCAAATCTACGGCCTCCACTCCGTCAGGAGCTTTCGATCCGTCGTCCGTTCCGTTCACCTTGGCATGGCCGACGGCTCCCAGAAACATGACGGACAGCGCCATTAAGAATAATTTCTTCATACTTATAACAGTTTTTGTCTTTTGACGCTGCAAAGGTACATTATTTTTTATTTCCCACCAAATATTTGTCATTATTTTAGCTTGACGACGCTTTTCGACACCACCGTCTGTCCCATCGTCTCGGTGGTGGAATCGACCACGATGCTCTTCACCCAGCCGTCATCTTGCAGCTCGTAAGTGGCGGTCTCCTTGTGGTCCATCTTCAGCATACTGGTTGACATCAGCTGGTCGATGTTGTCCTTGATCATCTGGGCCTGATCGGGAGCGGTCTCCTCCACCTGCTTGATGATCGTCTGCTTCATATCGTCCTCCGTCATGTTCATCACCGAGTTGGCGATGATGGTCTTGCCGTTGACGAAATACAGGCGCTTCATCTTGATGCCCTCCTTGCTGACGAACTCCTCCTGGCTGCCCGTGGTGATGGTCTTGCCGTTGAGTGCTAAGGGCGACGTGGCCTCCTGCAGGGTCTGTACGAGACCCTCGACGGTGAGCGACTTGGATATCTGCTGCTTCACGGCGTCCTTGGAAACGACTCCAGCGAGCTGGGGCATGTCCGCCTTCAGCTGGTCGATGAAGGCGTCTGCCTGCGCGTTGTATTTCGTCTTCACCTCGTCACCGTTCAGGATGTTCTGGATACGGCCGTCCTTGTCGAGGGCAGCCCGCACCACGGCGTCCTTCAGCATCTCCTGGGCAGCAGCCACCAGTTTACCGGCGATGTTGCCCGGCTCACACTCCGTCTTCACGTCCGTGACCACCATCTCGAGCACATAGCTGTCGGCGTTGGCGTCGGTGATGGAGTACTTCGAGTCTGCCGTCACCTTCACGTCGCCCTGTCCGGGAAGCGTGATGGTGGCTTCTGCTGCATACGTTTTTACTGTGCCCTTCTCCATTTTCGGGGCTACTTTCACTTGTGCCTGTAAGGCCATGGCGATTGTCAGCATCAGGCTGACCATCATGATCTTTTTCATTATTACTATTATTTAGAGTTTATGATTCAGTGTGCAAAGGTACGCAATATATTTGAATCAGCCAATAAAATCTCCCATTTTTTCTCCCCCTAAGTTCTTGGCAGAGCCAAGCGGCAAAGCCGAGCGAGGGGGAGTTAGATGGTGGCTGTGTTTCTCCCCCTAATTAGGGGGAGATAGGGGGGGTCTGAACGCGGGAAACTGTTCGCTTCTTCAGACCACCCCTTGCCCCTCCTGATCAGGAGGGGAAGAGATTACCCTCCTGCTCCCGGACGCTCGTCGTCGTCATCGCTCTTGGAGAAGGTCCTATTTGTTGCGGTTCGTTTCTCTGAAGTGGATCGCTTTTTTGTGCCTGTGACAGATTGTGCCTGTGACAGATGCTATCTATTACTTTTATGATGGTTTTATTTTTTTAGTATAGACCCTCAATTTTTCTGTAATTCACTCATTATCAGTTTGATAGACTCCAGTTTTTGCTGTGAAACATCTGTGACACATTTGTGACACATCTGAAATTCAACATCATCTGTCACACAAATCGCCCGTTTAGCCGAATTTGCAATTCGCCAGAACCCTGCCATCTGGATAACCAGCCTTTATCACGCAATAAGGAACCCTTATTGAAAATGAACCAAGCCTTCTATGGTATTTAAAGAAAGTAACCTGTCAACCACAAAATTGCATAATTTTTACTTAAAAGACTTGCATTTCTCTTTATTTTTTTGTATCTTTGCAACATGATAGCGATCAGGCAAGATAAATGATAGCAACTTTTCGTAAGGAGACGGCTCGGGGCAGACGATTGGATGCCCCGAGCCGTCTCTTCGTTTGCCGTTCGCCGATCAATGGTCCGCCTACAGGCCACATCCCGATGATATTAACTCATTCTCCCTATTGGATTAATATAATCTCCGTTTTTGCTTAAGCCATCTCTCCAACAGCCTATGAGCAAGGATTCGTGGGCCATCAACTCGAAGAAGCCGGCAAGGAGTGCATTCATGAGATGGGCCAGGGCTCACGATGTTTACCTACTCCCGTCTTACGATTAACGAAGCGCAGGATCACCGTGACCCCAGCGACCATGTCATCATAGCCCATGCCATCACCGAGTGTCTTACGCTCCTGTCGAGCGACCAGAAGTTTGCCTTTTACCGCAGTCAAGGACTCGACTTTTTGGAATACTAACCCGATCACCACTATACAACGAAATTAACCGAGACGGGATTTCAACGATGAAAAAGATGGAGGTGAGCGGGCTTTTTGGGCTCAGATGTGACCCGACTCACATCACTCCTTATTCTTAACCGGCCTTTATCACGCAATAAGGAACCCTTATTGAAAATTAACCGTGCCTTATCGAAAATTAAGCGAGCCTTATTGATAAATAACCCATCCTTATCGATAATTAAGCGAAACGATGCTTCTTCGCCCGCTTTCCGTTAATCTTTGTCACTTTTTCCCCGCGACAGCGGATTATTTTCAAAAGATTTCGTACCTTTGCACCCGAATATTCAACTTAAATACGTATTTTGATACGATTATGGCAAACAGCTTTACAGACAAGATAGAATGGACACTCATCTTCGCGATGGAGTTCGGGCGGCACTTCGGACTGACGCTCAAGCAGGCGTTCAACTACCTGAGCCGCTTCGGTGCCATCAAATTCATCGACGAGCACTACGACTACTGCCACACGCAGTCTTTCCAGTCGATGGTCAATGATATGGCCGAGTACTGCCATAGGAAAGGAGGGGCGCTGTTATGAACGAGAAAGAACAGATGAAACTCGACATGGTGAAGCACCTCGCCCTGCGCCTTGTGGCCGACCAGCCCGGGCTCACGATGGAGCAGGCCCTCGCCACTGTCATCAACAGCGAAACCTATATGCGTCTGCAGCGCGATGCCACTGGTTTCTACTATCAGAGTCCAGGCTACGTGTACAGCTTCCTCGACAACGAATTGAAAAAGGCGAGAGTGGCTTAACCACCCAACGACATAACCACTGAATAACGGCGAGAGAGACTTTTATGCACCAATCCAACCGAACGACCTTAACCGAGACGGGATTTCAGGGATGAGAAAGATTGAGGCACTAATGAAACCATCATAAAGAAATAAATTATGATACAAAAACCAAACACATTGATTTCAAGGGCGGCGATGATGCTGCTCATGATGCTGCTCACGACGATAACGGCGTGGGCAGAGAACGACGCCGTGACGTACATCGACATGAACGGCGTGACGCAGACCGTGACAGACTACACCGAAGTGACCAGCGGTATGACGGCGGATGGAAGCGGTGACATCGAATGGAGCTCTGGCACGTATGTCGTCAAGACCAGTGTCACGCTCAGCGGCAGAATCAGGTTCGATAGAGAAGTCATCGACCTCATCGTCTGCGACGGCAAGACGCTCACCGTCAACGGCAGCAACAACGGTGCTTTCAGTGGCAACACGCTCAACATCTACGCCCAGAGCACCGGCACGGGCATGGGCGCGGTCAACGCCAAAAAGCTTATCAGTTGCAACCATCTGAACATCGCCGGCGGCACGGTGACGCTCGATGCCGGTGGTGACAGCTACGGCCTCTATATCTATGACGGCGACGATAGCGGGCTGACTGTCAACGGCGGCGACGTCACCATCCTGAACAACGATGATAGCCAAGGCGCTATCTATTTCGCTGATGAGGGCTTCGTCACCCTGAACGGCGGCAAGCTGACCGTGACCAACAGCAAAGACTCTGACTATAGAAATGCCATCAAAGGACATGGAGAAAACACCATCAACTTTAACGGCGGCACGGCGGAGATTAACGGACGCATCTATAATTGTCAGAACATCAACCTGAACGGCGGCAACGTCACCGTCAACGGCGAGATAGATTATTATTACGGATACACCGTGACCTACGACTTCGCCAGCACCACCGACAGCTACTATATCCAGTCGTTCAGCGACAATATATCATTGGGAGAGACCCGCACCGTGAAGGTGGCCGAGGGCAAGGGCATGAAGGACGGCAGAGGCAACATCTACTACGGCACGCTCACTGATAGCGATATTTCGGCCATCAGCGGCAAAACGATGACGCCCGCCACCGAGGACGACCTCAAAGGCATCGTATTTTCCATCACCTACAAAGTGAACGATGGCACCATGCCTGACAGCTACGACGAGACCTACACCATCGAGAGCCCAAACATCATCCTGCCCACGCCCACCCGCGAGGGCTACACCTTCGGCGGATGGTACACCAACGAGGGGCTGACGGGCGATGCCGTGACCACCATTGCTACAGGCTCCACGGGCGACAAGGAGTTCTGGGCCAAGTGGACTCCCGTCACCTACACCGTCAGCTTCAACGCCAACGGCGGCGAGGGCACGATGGCAGCAGAGACCCTCACCTACGACACTACATGGCCCCTGCCCCCCAACGCCTTCACCCGCTCGGGCTACAGCTTCGACGGCTGGGCCACGTCGGGCGACGGCGATGTGGCCTACACCGACGGCCAGATCGTGCAGAACCTCGCCACGATACAAGGCGCCAATGTTGAGCTGTTTGCCAAGTGGACTGTCAGCACCTATACCATCAGCTATGACCTCAACGGCGGCTCGCTGCCCGAAGGACAGACGAACCCGACGACCTACACGGTGGAGAGCGAAGCCTTCATGCTGGTGAACCCCGTGAGGACGGATTACGTTTTCAGCGGATGGACAGGCACAGGACTTGACAACGCACAGACGGAAGTCACCGTGGCGCACGGCTCTACAGGCAATCGTACCTACACCGCCACATGGACCTTAAGCCCCGCATACTGGGGTGAAGGCAACGACGGCAGCTCTGCGCATCCCTACATCATCACCACCACGGCAGGCCTCGACCTGTTAGCCACGCTCGTCAACGGCGGCAACGACTTCAAGGGAAAGTACTTCCACTTAGGAGCTGACATCGAGTATGACAGTGACGTGGAGAATAACTTCACGCCGATTGGAGGCTCTATCAACGGCAAAACTAAATACTTCAAAGGCAATTTCAACGGACAAGGCAGCGACGGCACGCAATATGAGATTAGCGGCATCAACATCAACAGGCCAAATGATTATAACATTGGACTCTTCGCAATTACTCATGCTGATACTAAACTTGATAACATCGTGCTCCGCAATGCCACTATCACTGGAAATGATTATGTCGGCGGCATTGTGGGAACCGACATTGGATATATAGATAACTGTCTCGTCTTCAACACCAGCGTCAAAGCCATTAAAACAGTCTCTGGTATCATCTGCGGTAGAGTCGTTTCTAACTATAACAATAGGTTAATCAACAACTACTACTACAACTGCTCCGCAAAGAAAAGCAACAACGCTGCCCAGACCGCGAACATTGGCACGGGAGTCTACAAAGACATCAACGGTGCAAAGAGCATCCACACCCTTTCCTTCGGCACCGATGTCAGCACCAGCACATCGCCCACGCTGACCTATAAGGGTACCGACTACTATGCCGTAGGCACTCCCATTACCCTCAGCTACAGTGAGACGGTGCCCGCGGACAAGACACTGTTCTTTACCGTGAACGGTGAGGTCATCGACGGCGACGCCTTCAATATGCCTGCCGATAGGGCTGACGCTACCGCAGCAGCCGTGTTGGAGATCGACTTTGCTTACTACTGGGGCGAAGGCAACGACGGTAGCGAGGCGCATCCCTACGTCATCAGCACCCCGGCCGGCCTGAACCTGCTGGCCACCATGACCAAGAAGGGTGAGCACTATAGCGGCAAGTTCTTCCGCTTGGGTGCCGACATCGACATGAGCGGCGTCAGTTTCAACGGCATCGGCGCGGGTGCAGGAAACTCGTTCAGCGGCATCTTCGACGGTGGCATCTACGACGGCGATGGCAACCTCACCGGTCGCCACACCATCAGCGGCATCAGCATCAATCGCGACGAAACGGCGGGCTTCTTCTTGAGCCTCGGCCACTATGTTTACGTCGACCAAGCATACATCGGCGGCACAGTCCGTAACCTCGTGCTCGAAGGCACGGTGAGCGGCGGCAGCAGCAGTAGCGTTGGCAGAATCGGCGGACTGGCAGGCAATGTCTTCCAGAATAGCACGGTGGAGAATTGTGTGAGCCTCCTCCTCGTCGATCCCGGCTACCCGATCGACTACAAGGGCAGCCTTGTTGGCAAGAACGAGGGCACCGTCACCGGCTGCTACTACCTCGGAATGGGCGGAACGTGGGGCAACGTTGCCCTTAATGCCGTGGGCAATGGTAATGACGCCATCAACTGCACCCCGCTCTACAGCGTCGAGGCCGAGAGCGAAGGCGACTATCCCGTGACGATGAGCAGCATGACAAGCGACGGCACCATCTACGGCGACCGCTACCACGTGGCCGGAACCCACGTCACCATGACCCTTACCGCCCCCGAAAGGGAAGGCTACGCACTCGCGGGCTTCAAGTATCAGGTTTATAATGAGAATACCTATAGCTACGACGACGTGAACCTGACCGACAACAACGACGGCACCTACACGCTGACCGTTCCCGCCATGAACGTCACCATTGAGGCCAACTACAGCTACAACGGCTTGGCCGGACTGGCACAAGACGACCAGAACCGCTACCTCGTCACCTCCATGAACGACCTGCGGGCCGTGGCCTCTGCGGTTGACGTATTAGAAGGCTGCTCGGGCATGACCTTCCTGCTGGCCAACGACATCGAGAACGCAGGAGCCTTCAGCGGCATCGCCGTGGGCACCAACAACGGGTTCTACGGCACCTTCGACGGCGGCGGCCACACCATCAGCGGCATGACCATCGAGAGCGATGCTTCTCAAGTTGGCTTCATCGGCAACCTGCCCGGCATACTGCAAAACCTGACACTCAAGGACTGCATCGTCACCGCTACCGACGGCAAGGCAGGCATGTTGGCAGGCAGCTGCTATAACGGCTACATGTACCATTGTCGCGTTCTTGGCGGCACCGTCACTGCCCCCAGCGCCTCGGCCATCGCCAATACGTTCTATCCCTTCGATGCCAGCGACAACCGCTACGACGTGGGTGTCGTCGTGGTCAGCGACGGCGTGATTAGGAATCCCGGCAGTTGCGGCACCAGCGGTGGAGACCGTGGTTCTGACAGCTCAGCCAAACTCATCCCTGTGGAATACATCGATGCCGACGGCAACACCGCCGAATGTTCGACATTCACCAGATTAGAAGGCGGCAGCGGCACCACGACCCTCGACGGCGGATGGTATGTGGTGGCCAGCAATATTACCTTTACGGGCAAGATTACCTGCACGGGCGACGCACACTTCATCCTCTGCGACGGCTACACGATGAACGTTGGCACGGCTGAAAAACCCGTCATTAATGGCATTTTAGCCGGCGGCCACTCCATCAGCATCTACGCCCAAAGCACGGGCGGCAATAAAGGCCAACTCCGTATGTACACTTCGATTAACGGCATCTATACCAATCGCGGCAACGTCACTATCAACGGCGGCGAGGTAACGGCCAACGGACATATCGGCATCCTTGCTAACAACGGCAACATCACCATCAGCGGCGGCGAGGTGACGGCCTCGGGCAGTGACATCGGCATCCTTGCTAGCAACGGCAACATCACCATCAGCGGCGGCGAGGTGACGGCCTCGGGCAGTGACGACGACGGGGGAGGCATTGTTGCTTCGGATAATGGTACCAATAGTGGCGGCCTCAGCATCAGCAACGCCACCGTCACGACATCAGCCATGAAAGGCATTTTCGCGATGGGAGGCATCACCATCAACAGCGGCACGGTCACAACCAATGGCAATGGTCAGTATGGGAATGGCATCGAGGCCAGCGGATGTGACCTCACCATCAGCGGCGGCCAAGTGACGGCCAACGGAGGTGAATTCGGCATCTCTGTAGACGGCGGCAACATGACCCTCGGCTGGACCAACCCCGACGACTTCATCCACGCGAATAGTTACTATTGTGACGCTCACAGCACCCTCAGCATCGCCTCGGGCAAGTACTTCATCGATGAGGACGGCAACATCTACGGCGACAGTGGCATCACGGGCATCGACGGCAAGACGCTGACTCCCTACATCCAGCCAACCGTTTCCTACTTGGACGAGAATGGCGACGAGCAGACCCTTCAGCCCAGCGAGTACACCTTGCTTACCGGCGGCGGAGCCACCACACTCGACGGCGGATGGTATGTGGTGACCAGCAACATCACCTTTACGGGCAAGATTACCTGTACGGGCGACGCACACTTCATCCTCTGCGACGGCTACACGATGAACGTTGGCACGGCTGAAAGCCCCGTCAGTGATGGCATCTTTGGCTACGGCCACTCCATCAGCATCTACGCACAGAGCACGGGCGGCAACAAAGGCCAGCTCCGTATGTACACTTCGAATTACAGCCTCTATGCCAATGGCGGCAACGTCACCATCAGCGGCGGCGAGGTGGAAGCCAACGGAACTATCGGCATCATTGCCACTGGCGGCAACATCACCATCAGCGGCGGCGAGGTGGAAGCCACGGGCAGTAACAACGGCGGATCTGGTATTGTTGCTTGGAGAAACTTTTCCACTGGCGGTGTCCTCAGCATCAGCAACGCCACTGTCACGGCATTGGGCACGGCAGGCATTAAAGCGGAGGGAGACATCACCATCAACAGCGGCACGATCACAGCCAAAGGCAATGGTGAGTCTGGTTATGGCATCTGGTCCGACCAATGCAACATCACCATCAGTGGAGGCCAAGTGACGGCCAACGGAGGCTACTTCGGCCTCTTTACACACGGCGGCAACATCACCCTCGGCTGGACCAACCCCACCGACTTCATCTACGCTAACAGCTATAGCGAAAACCGCGGCATCATCAACATCGCCGACGACAAGACGCTCTACGACGAGGACGGCACGCCCTACAGCGACACCATCAACAAGGACGCAGAAACCGAAACATACCCCATCGACGGCAAGACCCTGCGACCCTTGGACAACGTCCTCGTGCTCAACGACGATGCCGACAACTCCGCCGCCATCAGCGCCAGCACTGGACAGCGCAACGTCATCCTGCAGGGCCGCAAGCTCTGGAAGGACGGGGCATGGAACACGCTGTGCCTGCCGTTCGCGATGACGGCGGAGCAGGTGACGGCACAGTTGGCTCCGGCAAAGCTGATGACGCTCAGTTCCTCCGCATTTGCTGGTCAGGAATTAACGCTGAACTTCGAGGACGCCACCACCATCGAGCCTGGCAAGCCCTACATCATCAAGTGGACCCGCCCCGACGGCTACACCGTGGACGGCGGCTTCGACATCACCAACCCCGTGTTCACCGGCGTCACCATCCCCTCTGGCTACACCAGCAGCGATGCCATCACCGCAGCCCTCGCCACGGCCAGCTGTAGCACAGACTACGTGACCTTCATCGGCACCTACGGCCCCACCGCCATCTACACCGACCCCGCCACCAATCTCTACCTCGGTGCCGGGAACAAACTCTACTATCCCTCCTCTGCCAAGGACATCAATTCCTTCCGCGCCTACTTCCAGCTCAACAATGGCCTCACCGCAGGCACGCCTGACACGTCTACCGGCGTTCGTGCCTTCGTCCTGAATTTCGGGGACGAGGAAACGACCGGCATTATTCCGACCACTAATTTCACTAATTACACGAATTCAGATAGCGACGCGTGGTACGACCTCAGCGGCCGCAAGCTCTCTGGCAAGCCCACGAAGCCCGGCCTCTACATCAACAACGGTCGCAAGATTCTTGTCTCAGACAAGCGGTAAACCGAGCAGCGGTTAAGTGAGAGAAGTGAGAGACAACAAAAAACAGGACCCGCATCCCCTCGTGATGCGAGTCCTGTTTTTTGTTTCTCCCCCTAAGTTCTTGGCAAAGCCAAGCGGCAAAGCCGAGCGAGGGGGAGATAGAGGGGGGCTGAACCATCGCTTTCTCTTCGGCAGAGTCTGAGGCTGTTCTTGCGTCCCTTCGGTAGCAAGCGGCAAAGCCGAGCGCAGACCACCCCTAACCCCTCCTGACTCAGGAGGGGAAACGGTTACTATGGTAAACGTAGGTTTTAAGATATCAGGGTCATCAAGAAAGACTCATTGACGAATAAAATGCGGCTGAAAGCAATAAAACACGCTTGCGTACGTTAATATAAAGGTGAAAAAGTGAAAAGGTGAAAAAGTGAAACAAGAAACCACAGGTTAAGATTATATATAATGATTGAGTATATAAAAGGAGAACTGACGGAACTGACACCTGCGCTGGCGACGGTGGAGGCAGGGGGCGTGGGCTACGGCCTGAGCATCTCGCTGAACACCTTCAGCACCCTGCAAAGTGGAAAGTGGAAGGAGGAAAGTGGAAAGAAAATAGTGAAACTGTACGTCTATGAGGCGATACGCGAGGATGCGCATGTGCTCTTCGGATTTGTGAACAAGAAGGAGCGCGAGATGTTCCTGCAGCTCATCACGGTGAACGGGGTGGGGGCGAACACGGCGCGGATGATGCTGTCGGGCATGAGCGTGAGCGAACTCTGCAACGCCATCTCGACGGGTAATGCGCGACTGATACAGGGTATTAAGGGCATCGGCAAGATGACGGCACAGAGAATTATCGTGGATCTGAAGGATAAGATCGTGGCGCTGGGTATTGCTGATCAGACCACCCCTGGCCCCTCCTACTCAGGAGGGGAAGCTGCCGCTGTGGTGAAGGAAGAGGCCGTGAGCGCCCTGACGATGCTGGGCTTCTCGCCGGCACCGACACAGAAGGTGGTGCTGCAGATCCTGCAGGAACAGCCTGACCTGCCGGTGGAGCAAGTGGTGAAACTGGCGCTGAAGCAGATTAAATAGAGGAAAGTGGAAAGAGGAAAGAGGAAAGAGAATACTAAATACAAAGAAATGATTATCAGGGCATTTGGGAAGAAGAATGTCTTGATCATTTTTGCTTTGTTATATGTTATTGTCTCTTTTGCTGTTTATACTCCTTCTTCAGAAATATCTCCGAGCATGGAGAATTCTCTTTCCACTTTCCACTTTCCTCTTTCCTCAGAAGAAGATTCCATTCGCGCGCGATGGCGCATACAGAAGACGGCGCCGATGGAGGTGGCGGATCTGGACTCGAGTGCCCTCGACCTGAAACGCCCGGACAATATCCGTCAGACGGTGGAGTACGACGACTCGGCCAATGTGTACTACGTGGGTACGAAGATCGGCGACTCCTACTTGAATGCCCCTGTGCTGATGACGCCCGAGGAGTACACGAAGTGGAGTGAGAAGCGGGCCCTGCGTGACTTCTTCCGCAAGAAGGACGCGGAGAACGTGCAGACGGAAGGCAAGGATAAGTTCTCGTTTGCCGATATGCACTTCGACCTGGGACCTGCGGAGAAGATCTTCGGCCCCGGTGGAGTGCGCATCAAGACGCAGGGAACGGCCGAACTGAAGATCGGCGCGAACCTGAAGAGCATCGACAACCCCTCGCTGCCCATCCGTAACCGTAAGACCACCGCCTTCGACTTCGACGAGAAGATCAACCTGAGCGTGAACGGTAAGGTGGGCGACAAGGTGAACATGAACCTGAACTACAACACCGACGCTACCTTCGACTTCGACACCCAGAACCTGAAGCTGAAATATGAGGGCAAGGAGGATGAGATTATCAAACTGGTGGAGGCGGGCAACGTGTCGTTCCCCACGAATAACTCCTTGGTGAAGGGCGCATCGAGTCTCTTCGGTCTCAGGACGGACATGCAGTTCGGTAAGCTGAAGCTCCAGACGGTGCTGTCGCAGAAGAAGTCGTCGACGAAGAGCGTCTCGTCGAAGGGCGGCACTCAGACCACCGCCTTCGAGATGGATGCCTCCGACTATGAGGAGAACCGCCACTTCTTCCTCTCGCAGTACTTCCGCGAGCACTACGACGAGGCGATGTCGAAGTTGCCGAACCTTGCCACGGGCATCGAGATCAACCGCGTGGAGGTGTGGGTCACGAACAAGTCGGGTACTACCACCAACGGCCGTAACATCATCGCCTTTGCAGACCTCGGTGAGGAGAAGATCTTAGGAAACCACAACTGGGATACGGCCGGTCAAACCATCCCCAGCAATGGTGCCAACTCGGAATACAATGCGCTGACCACTACGTATGCCGATGCCCGTGACATCGACCAGGCGAGTACGGTGCTGATGGGCATCAAGGACTTTGAGGACGGCTTGGATTACGAGAAACTGGCGAGCGCCCGACTGCTCAACTCCTCGGAATATACGCTGAACAAGTCGTTGGGCTATATCTCGCTGAAGACCGGTCTGCAGACCGACCAGGTGCTGGCTGTGGCCTTCGAATATACGCTGGGCGGCGTGAGCTATCAGGTGGGTGAGTTTGCCAAGTCGCTCCGTAACACCTCCAGCGCACCCTTCCAGTACAACTGGCGGCTGATGATGAAGAACGTCTATTATCTCGCCTCGACGGTACAGAAGGAGAAATTCCGTCTGGACATCAAGTACCAGAGTGATACGGCGGGTGTCTATCTGACCTATATCCCCGACCAGCGTGTGAAAGCCCTGGCGCTGATCAAACTCTTAGGCTGTGACCGTCTGGACAATAACCTCAAGGCGCACTCGAACGGCTTCTTCGACTTCGTGGAGGGCTACACGGTACAGAACGGCCGAGTGTTCCTGCCTTCGGCAGAGCCCTTCGGCGAATACCTGCGGACGCAGCTGCTGAAGTACGGCCTCAGCGACGAGGAGGCAGAGACCTACGTGTTCAGTCAGCTCTACGACTCGACGAAGACCGTGGCGAAGCAGAATGCCGAGAAGGATAAGTTCATGATGACCGGTTTGTATAAGGGCTCTTCGGCGAATGTCATCTCGCTGGGTGCCTACAACGTGCCGCGAGGTTCCGTCGTCGTGACGGCCGGCGGTGTGACGCTGACGGAGGGTTCCGACTACTCGGTGGACTACTCTGCCGGTGAGGTGACCATCCTGAACCAGAGCATCATCGACGCCGGCACGAACGTGAACGTGTCGTTAGAGTCGAACACCGAATACGGTATGCAGCGCAAGACGATGATCGGCGTGAACTGGGAGTATGAGTTCTCGAAGAACTTCCAGTTGGGCGGTACGCTGCTCCACCTCCACGAGCAGGCGCTCATCTCGAAGGTGTCGATGGGTGAGGAACCGTTGAACAATACCCTCTGGGGCCTGAACGTGAATTGGAAGCAGGAGTCGCAATGGCTCACGTCGATGCTCAACAAGATTCCATTCCTTAACGTGAAGCAGCCCTCGCACATCTCCTTCACGGGAGAGTTCGCCCATCTTATTGCCGGTACCGCCGGTGACATACAGGACAACGCCTCGTATATCGACGACTTCGAGAATACGAAGAGCTATATCAGCGTGAAGGCCCCGAAGTCGTGGACACTCTCGAGCGTGCCGACGATGTTCTCGGAGTTTGCCGACAAAACGGGTGTCACCAGCGGCTATAACCGTGCGAAATTGGCGTGGTACGCCGTAGATCCCATCTTCACCCGCCGCAGCTCGACGCTCACGCCGAGCCACATCAAGAGCGACCTCGACCAGCTGTCGAACCACTATGTGCGTGAGGTCTATGTGAAGGAGCTCTATCCCAACCGCGACCAAAGCACCTACAACGGTGCCACGTCGACACTCGAGGTGCTGAACCTGGCCTACTACCCCTCGGAGCGCGGACCGTATAACCTGACGCGCGACTTCAACAGCGACGGTACGCTCCGTCAGCCAGAGACGAAGTGGGGCGGTATGATGCGCAATCTCGAGACCAACGACTTCGAACAGGCGAACATCGAGTATATCGAGTTCTGGCTGCTCGACCCCTTCATCTACACCCGTCAGGACGGCACCGCCTCTGACTACAGCGGCGACCTCTATTTCGACCTCGGTGAGATCTCGGAGGATATCCTGCGCGACGGAAAGAAGTTCTACGAGAGCGGTATGCCCGTGGACGGCACCAGCAACTACGTGGAGACCCAATGGGGTAAGATTCCGCAGCAGGCCACGCAGACCTACGCCTTCGCCACCACCACCGGTTCCAGAAAGCTGCAGGATGTGGGTCTCAACGGCCTTACCGACGACGAGGAACGTGAGTACGGGGCGTATAAGGAGTGGCTCGACGCGGTGGTGAACAGCGGCATCATCACCAACGACAGTATCATTGAGGCCTGGCGTAACGACCCTGCCGGCGACGACTACCACTACTTCCGAGGCTCCGACTACGACAACGAACAGAAGAGCATCCTCGACCGATATAAGCTCTACAACAATCCTCAGGGCAACTCGCCCGAGACCGAAGACCAGACGGAGTCGTACGACACCAGCTACAAGGCCGGGCCCGACGTGGAGGATATCAACCAGGACTTCACCCTCAACGAGTACGAGCGCTACTATCAGTATAAGGTGCGCATCTCGCCGGAGGTTCTTGATGCCTATCGCAACGGCACACCTCTGCCCGACTGTGATATTACCGACATGCGTACCAGCAGCGTGAAGCTGCGTAATGGCGACACGACGAGCGTCAACTGGTTCCAGTTCCGCATCCCCCTGGCGAAATACGTGAATCGTGTGGGTTCCATCAACGACTTCACCAGCATGCGCTTCATGCGTATGTTCATGACGGGTTTCCAGAAGCCCATCGTGCTCCGCTTCGGCAGCCTCGACCTCGTGCGTGGTGAGTGGCGTATCTACAAGCAGAACCTGAATACCTCGCCCACGGAGACAGGCAAGTTCTCGGTAAGTGCCGTGAACATCGAGGAGAACAACGACAAGACGCCCGTGAACTACGTGCTGCCACCGGGTATCAGCCGTGCCACCGACCCTTCGCAGCCGCAGTTAGTGGAGAACAACGAGCAGGCCCTGAACATGGTCGTGACGGACATGCAGCCGGGAGAGTCGAAAGCCGTCTATAAGAAAACCTCGCTCGACCTGCGGCAGTACAAGCGTATGCAAATGTTCGTCCACGCCAACCACCTCGTGCCCGACCTGACCAATCTGAAAGACAACCAGCTGGCGGTGTTCATCCGTCTGGGTAGCGACTATAAGAACAACTACTATGAGTATGAGATCCCCCTGCAGCTGACGCCCGACCGCAGCGACTATAACAAATACTCCAATGCCGACCGTCGGATCGTGTGGCCATCGGAGAATATGCTCGACATCAAACTGAGCGTCTTCACGGATCTGAAGAAAGACCGTAACATGCAGAAGGCTCAGGGTGGTGCCAGCTATGCCCAGTTGTTTACCGGTTATGATCCCGACCGTCCCGGCAATAAAATCAGCATCATGGGTAATCCCACCATCGGCGACGTGAAGGTGATGATGATCGGTGTGCGTAACGTCTCCGGTGAGGTAAAGTCAGGTGAGGTGTGGGTCAACGAGCTGCGACTGATGGAGAGTAACAACGACGGCGGCTGGGCGGCCACAGGAAACCTGAAGGTGCAGCTCTCCGACTTCGGTTATGTGAACGTGACGGGACGCTATGTCAGCGACGGATTCGGCGGACTGGAGGAGGGTGTCATGCAGCGCTCGACGGATACGCAGAGGAACTACTCCGTCACCACCTCGCTCGAACTGGGTAAGTTCTTCCCCGAGAAGGCAAAGGTCAGCGCACCCCTCTATTACTCGGTGACGAAGGATGAGGTACGTCCCCGCTATAGCGCCCTCGACAACGATATGATTCTCGACGATGCCCTCGACGTCGCCGCTTCGGAGCACGAACGCGACAGTATCGAGTCGCTCTCCGTCGTGAAGACTACCAATACCAACTTCGCCCTCTCCAACGTGCGCTGGGGACTGAAGACCAAGCGCCATCCGATGCCTTACGACCCGGCCAACTTCTCGTTCTCATACAGTCACTCGCACTTCTATACCTCGGGTGAGACGACCGTCTATGAGAAGCGCGACGAGTGGCGCGGATCGCTCAACTACAGCTATTCGCCCGTTTATAAGACCTGGGAACCCTTCAAGAGCCTCAAGGGCAAGTCGAAGTGGCTCGCCTTCCCCAAGGCATTTGGAATTAATTACCTGCCACAGAACATCGGATTCAACACCCAGATCAGCCGTGACTACTACGAGATGCAGGAGCGCGACCTTGAGAGTGCGGAGAACCAGAACATGCCCCTGCGCTGGAACCAGCAGTTCCTCTGGAACCGTGACTTCACCCTGCGCTGGGACTTCACCAAGAACCTGCACTTCAGCTTCCAGTCGGGTACCCGTGCACAGATCGAGGAACCCTATACCCCTGTGAACAAAGACCTCTATCCCGACCGGTATTCTGCCTGGAAGGACTCCGTGTGGCAGAGTATCAAGAACCTCGGCACGCCGCTCGACTACCAGCAGCAGGTCACCGCCAGCTACCAGTTGCCGCTGAACAAACTGCCCATCTTCGACTGGGTCAACAGCGATGCCTCCTATACCGCCCGCTATACCTGGGTGAAAGGTACGGAGACGGAAGAAGGCGTCAGCTACGGCAACACCATCAACAGCAACCGCAACCTCACCATCAACGGCTCCTTCAACTTAGAGACGCTCTACAACCATGTGCCGTTCCTGAAGGCGGCCAACGACCGTTTCAAGAAGTCGGCCAACAATTCGAAAAATACCAAGAACCAGCGCAACAGTCGCAATACGTCCAAGAAGGATCCTGCCGACCCCAGGAATCCTAAAGATCCTAAAGAATCTAAGAATCCTAAAGATCCTAATGCCAAGGAAGAAAAACCATCCTCGGACGAGAAGGCCCTGACGAAGCTGAAGAACACTTACCAGCGTGAGATCACCCTTAAGCCGGATACCACCACCGTCGTGGCCCACAACAAGAACTCCAAGCGTATCATCGTTACGGCCCGCACGAAAGAAGGCAAGCCCTACGAGGTGAAATACAAGGTGATAGACCCGAACAAGATTCTCTTGATGCCCCCTAAGTTAGGGGGCCGTAGGGGTCTGAACAAACGGGACTCCATCGCTCCTTCAGACCCCCAACCCCCTGACTCAGGGGGCGTAACCATTATGCTCAGCGTCGTGCCAAAGGAGCCGCTCGAGAACCAATGGTGGTATAAGCCCGCCCAGACGGCAGCCAGACTGCTGATGATGGTGCGCAGCGTGAACATCAGTTTCCGCAACCAGTACACGATGAACCTGCCCGGCTATATCCCCAATGTCGGCGATTTCTTCGGCCAGTATAAGGGCAGCGTCCTCTCCCCGGGTCTTGACTTCGCTTTCGGACTCATCGGCGACAGTTATATCAACAAGGCCCACGACAACGGCTGGCTGCTCACCGACGAATATGTCGCCACCACGTCGGCCACCGTCAATGACAACAACGACGTGCAGGTGCGTGCTGTGTTGGAACCGGTTCGTGACCTGAAGATCGACCTCAGCGCCTCCCGTGCCGACAACCGTGCCCGCAGCATCCGCTATATGTATGATGGCATGCCCACCACCCATAGCGGCACGTTTAACATGACCACTATCTCTCTCCGTGGTTCGCTGTCAGGCATGGGCGACGCCTCCGACGGCTATCAGTCTGATGCCTTCGACCACTTCCGTGAACTCATCCCCGAGTTCCAACAGCGTGTGCAGGCACAGTATAAGGATGCCCCAGGCACCTTCAGCGATGTCAACCCCTATGGCGCCGATGTCCTTGTGCCGGCCTTCCTCTCGGCCTATACTGTGGGAGCAGGCAACTCGCTTGACATCTTCCCGGCCATAACCCGCATGCTGCCCAACTGGACCGTGCGCTACTCAGGACTCTCGAAACTCCCTTGGATCCGCGACCATCTGAAGAGCATCAACATCAACCACGCCTATAAGTCGGTCTATGCTGTCGGCAGTTATGCCTCCTATAGTACCTGGCAGGAGTATATGAACGGCTTGGGATTCATAGCCAACACGACCACGAATGCCTTGCAGCCTTCGTCGATGTATAATGTGTCGACCGTCAGCATCAACGAGGCCTTCTCGCCATTGCTCGGTGTCGATGCCACGTTCCAGAACAACCTCACGGCGAAGGTCGAATACCGTACCACCCGTGTCATGAACCTCTCCATGACGAGTGTTCAGCTGAATGAGGCCCTTAGCCGCGACTGGGTGGTAGGTCTCGGTTATAAGATTCAGGACTTCAACATCTTTGGCAATAAGATGAACCGTAAGATCAGCAAGGCGCAGAGCGGCAAGAAGAATCAGAAAGATCAGAATAATCAGAATACTCAGAATTCTCGGAATTCCAAGTCAGGTGTCAACCACGACCTGAACCTGCGTCTCGACATCTCCCTCCGCAGTCAGGCCTCTATCACGCGCGACATCGCCACGGGCACCTCCAATGCCTCCAGCGGCAACAGCGCCTTCAAGCTCTCCTTCATGGCCGACTACACTCTCTCGCGCCTCCTCACCCTCACGGCCTACTACGACTCGCAGACCAACACCCCGTTGCTCTCCTCGTCGAGCTATCCCACCACCACTCACGACTTCGGCCTCTCCGTCAAGTTCTCCCTGACGCGATAGTTACGACTAATAACGCGAATGTTAATTAGCGTAAAAAATGCATTAATATTTGCGGTAATTCGTTTTATTTTACTAATTTTGCAGTTACTTTGTAATATGCATACATTAATAACAAATATCTAAAACAAAAAGATTATGAATACTAAAATTGAAGAAATCGACGGAAAATTCTATGCCACGTTGGAAGGAGAAATGGACACCGCAGCAGCTGTTGAGGCTGAAGAAGTATTGAAACCACTCTATCAGAGCAACGGGAAGGACGTCATCATCGACTGCACGAATCTGGAGTATATCGCTTCAAGCGGCCTGCGTATCTTGCTGAGCATCTTGAAAGGCGCCAAGTCAACAGGCAGTAAGGTGATCATGCGCGGTGTGAATGACGATATCAAGAATGTCTTTAAGCTGACAGGATTCATCAGTATCTTTGAGTTCGAATAAGTTGTAGCGACCTATGAGAAGCATAATTGAACATTGAACTATGATTGAAGAAGAAAAGAAAGGTTTCAATAAGGAGTTTTGGGTGTTCCTGTGGTCATCCATACTCATTGCCCTCTCGGCCTGTATGGGCAATGTCGTGGACTCTATCATCGTAGGAAACCTGATCGGAGAGGACGGTGTGAGTGCCATCAACCTCTCAAAGCCCGTCACACAGTTCATGTTTACCATCAGCATGCTGCTCTCTACAGGGGCAGGTATGCTCGTGGGCATGGAATTAGGCAAGAAGGACTATTCTCGGGCTTCCTATATCTTCACCCTTTCTACCATAGGCTGTCTGGTTTTCGGACTGTTACAGACGGTAGCCGGTGTTTTCTTCACCGATGACATCACGGGATGGCTTTGCTCTCACGAAGAACTCTTTGTCGCTACGCGCGACTATCTCTTCCCGTTGATGATCGGTGCCCCAACCTATATGATGTCATGGGCCTTAGGCACGATGGTAGGTGTCGACGGCAGTCCGCGACTGGTATCGATCGCTATCCTCATCGACAATGCCGTTAACCTCGGCTGCGATATCATCTTCATCCAATGGTTCGGATGGGGCATCGAAGGATCGTCCACGGCCACCGTCGTCGGTCATATCGTCGGCATTGCGATCATGTGCTGGCATTTCCGCTACCCCGGTCATCACTTGCGTATATGTCTTGGAGATGGGTATGCCTTTTCTGCTTTTAGGCAGATGGTGTCGCAAGGAGCGCCCCTGGCGCTTGCTTCCATCAGCCTTACTGCGCTCCTCTTCTGCGCCAACAGCATCGTTTTAGACACTATGGGCCGAATAGGTATCTTTGCTTTTTCCGTCTGTATGAACATCCTTTACATCTACAATCTCTTCCTTTCCGGCACCTGTCGTACCGTACAGTCGCTCGGTGCTATACAGGTGGGCAAGGGGGACAACGAGAAGTTCCGTCTTGTCATCAGCAAGTCTTTCCGTTTCATCACCATGGCCATGCTGATCACTTGCGTCTTTATCTGGATAGCACCTGAGACGATCACGAAGTTCTTCGGTGCCCAAGATGATGACATGATAGCCGAAGGCGTGCGTGCCCTTCGCATCTTTGCACTCAGTTTCATCCCCTTCTGCTATATCTACACCATCATGGTGGTCTATAAACTCTACGGTCATCACAATATGGCGTTGTTCATCTCGCTGGCCCTTTCGCTGACGGTGATTCCCGTCTTGTGGATCATGTCGCATGCTGCTCCCGATTATTTATGGTACAGTTACCTCATCGCGTATGCCATCGAAGCCGCTCTCATCGTTTTGTTCCACAATTTGACTCACGCCAGGTTTGAGCTAAAAGTAAAAAGGTAAAAAAGTAAAAGGTAAAAAGGTAGAAAGTGGAGAGTGAAAAATCTATTTGGAAAAGGCTGAGCGGAATTGTCAGGCATAATCTGCCGCTGACGCTGATTATCGGGGCGGCGCTGTTGCTGCAACTGACATCGGGGGTGCTGTACTACTCGGCGCAGAATATTATCCACAAGACGGTGGAGAAATTGATAGAGCGCGAGATGAACGCCATCTATCTTTGTATTCAAAACAAACTGGCTAAGGTGGAGGTGACGGTTGATAACATGGCGTGGGTGGTGGCCGATGATTTGGAGGATCCGGATTGGATGTATTCGATTACCCAAAGGCTGGTGGAAAATAACCCTTCCATCTTGGGATGTACGGTCTGCTTCGTGCCGGACTACTACCCGCAGAAAGGACACTGGTATGAACCATATGCCGTGAGAAGGACTGACGGAACCGTTGAGACCATGCAGTTAGGCTCGGCAGGGCACGACTATACGAAGTTGGACTTCTACACGGAGACGATGGCCAAGAATGAGGGCCACTGGTGCGAGCCTTATTTTGACAAGGACGGGGCCAAGGCGATGGTGACCACTTATAGTGTGCCAGTGTGCGACGACAAAGGTAAGACGGTGGGTGTCGTGGGTGCGGACATTGCGTTGGATTGGCTCGAGGAGGTGATGGAAGAAGGAAAGACGTACAAGAGCACCCAGCGGTATATCGTGACTGATAAAGGGCATCTGCTGGCAGGTAAGGATAGCGAACTGCTGCAAATGGCGCTTCAGCTGGTGAAGGCTGATGAAGATAAGATGAGTTTTGAAACCATTACAGATGAACACGGCGATGAGCGTCATGTGTATTTCCATCCCGTCGGTGGTAATACAAACTGGATCCTGGTGAGCGTCCAGAATGATAAAGAAGTGTTCAGCAAACTGGGTAAAATACGCACAACCCTCTTGCTGCCCGTACTTGTAGGTCTGATACTGATTGGGTTTATCGTATGGCGCACGTCACGCAACTTGGAGCGTCTGCGTAAGGTGAAGGCCGAGAAGGAACGCATTGGCGGCGAACTGCGCGTGGCCAGTCAGATACAGCAGAGCATGCTGCCCCACAGCCTTATACAGCATGCCGATGTGGATATCTTCGGGTCGTTGGTGCCTGCCCGTGAGGTAGGCGGAGACCTGTATGATTATTACATCCGCGACGAAAAACTGTTTTTCTGTATCGGTGACGTCAGCGGCAAGGGAGCCCCGTCGGCGATGGTCATGGGTGTCATCCATTCCTTGTTCCGTGCCTTCTCGGCTCACGAGAATAATCCTGCCCACATAATGCATGCCATCAATGAGATTTCATGTCAAGGCAATGAGTCGAATATCTTCGTGACCATGTTTATCGGTGTGCTCGATTTGCCGACGGGTCGTTTGCGCTACTGCGATGCCGGTCACGACGCGCCGATTGTAATCGAGGAACGAGGAAGGAGAAACGAGGAAGGAGGAATGAGAGAAGGAGAGAGAATTGTTCATATCTCAGTGAAGCCTCATTTGCCTGTCGGGGTGTTCGAGGACGTAAAGTATGGTATGCAGGAAACGCAGTTGAAGCCGGACTCTACGCTGTTCCTCTATACCGATGGACTGACAGAGGCGAAGGATGCCGGGCGCAAGCTGTTTGGTATGAAACGAATGGAAGAGGTGCTTCGAGGCGACTGCCCGATTCAGCCCCGAGAGCTGATCGAGGCCATCACCAGGAGAGTACATGAGTTTGTCGGTGATGCCGAGCAGAGCGACGACCTGACGATGCTGGCCATCCACTATACGCCAAAGCACTTCGAGAGCAGACTGACAGAAACGCTTCTGATCAAGAACGACGTACGCGAAGTGTCGAAGTTCAGTGAGTTCGTAAAGTCGGTGATGGAGAAACTGAACGTTGAGAAATCGCTTGCCCGTCAGTTCCGTCTGGCTGTCGAGGAGGCTGTGGTGAATGTGATTGACTACGCCTATCCTGCCGGAAAAGAAGGTGACATTGAGGTACGCATGATGTTCGACGGCGAGACATTGAAGACGGTCATTATCGACTCTGGCGTGGCCTTTGACCCCACAGCGAAGGAACGAACCGACACTTCACTTTCTGTAGAAGACCGTCAGATAGGCGGGTTGGGCATTCTGTTGGTACGCGAACTGATGGACTCCATCAACTATGAGCGTGCAGACGGGCAGAACTTCCTGACGCTGATTAAAAAACTAAAAACGATATAACAATGAAGACATTTGCACCATTATCAAAAGTACAATATGGCCTCTATGTAGAGTGTGTAGCTCATCAGGGAGAGGCTTGTTATAACCTTCCTTATCTCTACGTACTCGACGGTACGCTGGACGGGGACAAACTTTGCCGGGCCATTGAGACCGCTGTGGCAGCACATCCCACGCTGTTCACACGCATCGAACTGAATAGCGAGGGCGACCCCCTTCAGACCATCGACGATTCTGAGACGTTTACGTTGGATATTGAACATGGAACATTGAACATTGAAAATGGAGGCACTTTCAATGGTCAGCCGCTCATCACGCCCTTCGACATCTACAAGGACCGTCTGTTCCATATCCGCCTGCTGAAGGATGTGGAGCATTTCTACTTCTTCCTCGACATCCACCACATCATCGGCGACGGCACCACCCTGAAGGTGATGCTCAGCGACATAGACAAAGTCTATGGTGGCGGTACGCTGGAACCAGAGGCGATGACAATGGCAGAGGTGGCGACGGCTGAGGCAGAGCTACGTAAGACGGCTGCCTTCGACGAAGGCAAGCAGTGGTATGCACAGAACTTCGACTGCGGCGACTGCTTCACCCAGCTGATGCCCGACCTTGAGGAGCCGGAGCATAGCGAGGCCAGTATGGTGAGGACGCTCGACGTGGAGATGGCTGAGGTGGACGCATTCTGCAAGGAGAAAGGTATCTTCAAGAGCAATTTCTTTACGACGGCCTATAGTTTTCTGCTGGCCAAATATAATAATGAACAGGAGTCTCTGTTTACTACGATCTACAATGGACGAAGCGACAAGCGCTTCCTGCACTCCGTCGGTATGACGGTGAAGACGCTGCCCGTGTATGCTAAGTTTGACAATGAAACCAAGGTGCTTGACTATCTAAAGGCAGGTCAGGATCAGATGGGCGGTGTACGCAAGCACGAGGCTTATGCCTTCAGCGATGCCGTGAACGACCTGGGCATCCAAAGCAACTCGATGTTCGCCTGGCACGGCACAATGTTTGCCGACGAGCAACTATGCGGCAAGCCGATGAAGACCATCCGCCTCTGCAACAGCACGCTGGAGGCTTCGCTCTATCTGAAGGCGTTCATCCTCAACGGCAAGTATCAGGTGAAGGCTGAATACAACAGCAACGAGTATTCCGAGGAGATCATCCGTCAGTATTTAGAGAGCTATGAGGCTGTGATAAAAGGATTCCTCAGCAAGGAGTTTCTGCGTGAGGTCAATATTACAACGGCCAGTCAGATGGAAATGCTCGACTGTTTCAACCAGACCGATGTGGACTACGATGACACACAGACCATCGTCTCGCAGTTCCGTCGTCAGGCCAAGGCCACACCCGAAAACATCGCCGTGGTCTATAAGGACAAACGATATACCTATAAGGATGTGGACGAGATCAGCGACCGCATCGCAGGCTACGTGGCTGCCAAGGGGCTGGGCGCAGAGGATGTGGTATCAGTCCTGATACCTCGTTGTGAGTGGATGGCCATCGCCTCGCTTGGCGTACTGAAGGCAGGCTGTGCATATCAGCCTCTCGACCCCACCTATCCCAAAGAGCGTCTGAACTTCATGATGCAAGATGCCAATGCCAAGCTGCTGATAGCTGACGAGGAACTGCGAAGCATCGTGGATGAATACCAGGGCGACGTATTGTTAATTGAACATGGAAAATTGAACATTGAAAATGAAGCTATGCTCAGTCAATCTTCAATCATCAATCTTCAATCTTCAATAACCCCCTCCAGCCTCTTCATCCTACTCTACACCTCCGGTTCTACGGGTGTGCCCAAGGGCTGTCAGCTGATGCACAGCAATCTTGTCTGCTTCTGTCATTGGTATCAGACTTTCTATGGCCTGAAGCCTGAGAACAAGGTGGCAGCTTACGCCAGCTATGGATTTGATGCCTGCATGATGGACATGTATCCTGCCCTGACCTGTGGCGCGACGGTGCATATTGTCCCAGAGGAGCTGCGACTTGACCTGATAGCCCTCAATGACTATTTCGAGCGTGAAAATATTACCCACTCGTTTATGACTACGCAGGTGGGTTACCAGTTTGCCTCAAACATTGAGAACCACTCGCTGAAGTTCCTTTCAACTGGTGGTGAGAAGTTAGCATCGCTGACACCTCCGAAAGATTACCAGTTTTATAACGTGTATGGTCCTACGGAGACAACTGTCCTGATCACCAGGTATCATGTCGATCAGAAGATGAAGGACATCCCTATTGGCAAGGCGCTTGACAATGTCCATCTCTATGTGGTTGATCCGCAGGGACATCGCCTGCCGGTAGGTGCAGCAGGAGAATTATGGGTCAGTGGCCCGCAGGTGAGCCGGGGTTACCTGAACCGTCCTGAGAAAACGGCAGAAGTGTATATCGGTAATCCCTTCACAGATGATAAAAAGTACGCCCGTGTTTATCGCTCTGGCGACATCGTGCGCTATCTGCCCTCTGGCGACATCCAGTTCGTAGGCCGTCGCGACGGACAGGTGAAGATCCGTGGTTTCCGCATCGAGCTGAAAGAGGTGGAGGCCGTTATCCGCGAATTCCCTGGCATCAAGGACGCTACCGTGCAGGCTTTTGATGAGGAAGGGGGTAGCGGAGGAAAGTTCATTGCCGCCTACATCGTCAGCGATCAGCAAATCGACATCGAGGCACTCAACAACTTCATCATGGATCAGAAACCGCCTTACATGGTGCCTGCCGTGACGATGCAGATTGAGACTATCCCTCTGAACCAGAACCAGAAGGTGAACAAGCGTGCCCTGCCGAAGCCGGAAAGGACGAGGAAAGAGGAAGGAGGAACGAGGAACGAGGATGCGCCGATGAATGTATTGGAAGAGGAGTTGCATGAGATGATAGCCGGCATTGTGAACAATAAGGATTTCGGCATCACCACCATTCTTGGCTATGCAGGACTGACCTCCATCTCCGCCATCAAACTGGCCGTCCAGATGAACAAGCGCTTTGGCATCATGCTTGACTCAAAGTCGCTGGTGAAGAGCGGCACCCTGCAGAGCATTGAGAATGAAATATGGAAATCGTTTCTCGAGGAAGGAGGAAAGAGGAAAGAGGAAGGAGATATGTCTGCCGCAGAGAATTCTCCCTCCACTCTCCACCTTCCACCTTCCACTAAAGTTCCACTCTCCTATGCTCAGACGGGTGTCTATTTCGAGTGTCTGAAGAATCCCACTTCGACGGTTTACAATATTCCTTATCTGCTCAGTTATCCTGCTGGCATCGAGGCAGACAAACTGGCTGCTGTCGTCAAGCAGGTGGTGGAGGCCCATCCTGAGCTGAGCGTTCACTTCGCCACAGAGGGTGATAAGATCATTCAGACCTTAGCAGACAGTCTGCCTGTGAAGGTGCCCGTCACAGAGATGAGCGATGATGCGCTGACGGTCTATAAGAATGAGTTCGTGCGACCGTTCAACCTGAATAAGGCACCGCTCTACCGCTTCGAGGTCGTGAAGACCGGAAGTGGAGTCCATCTGCTTTTGGATGTTCATCACCTCGTGTTCGACGGTGGTTCTGCTGATCTGCTGATTCGTCAGATAGGCTCAGCGCTCGAAGGGGCGGCTGTCGAGAAAGAGAACTATACCTATCTCGATTTCGTCATCGACCAGCAGAAGGCTGAGGAGAGTGAAACCTTCAAGGCCGCCCAGCAGTTCTTCGCTGAGAAGTTGCAGACCTGCGAAGGAGCGAGTGAGATTCCTGCCGACCTGCCCAAGACAGACCAACTGGGCTTTATCGGTGAGGCTGTCTGTCCGGCGGATTACGACAAGGCTGCCGCTTTCTGCCGCCAGCAGGAAATCACACCAGCTCACCTCTTCCTCGCAGCCACGAGTTACGTCATATCACGCTACACCAACAACCGTGAGGTATATCTGAGCACCATTAGCAGCGGCCGTTCTAATCTGAAGATTGCCGATACGGTGGGTATGTTCGTTAATACCCTCGCCCTCGGATTGAAGATCGACGATGTGACGGTGAGCGAATACCTGAAACAGGTGAGTGAGACCTTCGACGAGACGTTGCGCCATGAGGACTATCCCTTCGCCCGTATCGCTACCGACTTTGGTTTCATGCCCGCTATCGCCTACGCCTATCAGGTGGGCGTGCTGTCGCAGTATACGGTCAATGGTCAGCCCATCCAGCAGGAACTGTTGGAGCTGAATGTGCCCAAGTTCAAGATCAATATCAAGATTGAGTCGCGTGGCGTGGTGGTGCAGTATGACGATGCCCTCTATTCAGCCGCTTTGGGCAACGCCATTGCTGAGAGTATCGTGGCTGTTGCCGAGCGTATCATCGCCCAGCCACAGATGAAGGTTCGCCAGCTCTCCATCATCAGCAAGCGTCAGGAAGAAGAACTGTCACACCTGCGTCAGACGGCAACAGGCGATGCGCCGTTCAAGTTCTTCCATGAGTGTATCAGTCATTTCGCACAGACCCAGCCCGACCATGAGGCTTTGGTGGCCATTGATGCCAAGTTCACTTACAAGGAGATGGATGAAGCCACGAACTGTATTGCTGCCGCTTTGCGTCAGAAGGGTGTACAAGAGCGCGACCGTGTGGCCCTGCTGTTGCCGCGTACCAGCAGGCTGATCCTCTCACTCTTCGGTGTGCTGAAGGCTGGAGCTGCCTATATCCCTTGCGATCCGGATTATCCAGCAGACCGCATCAAACTGATTCTTGAGGACAGTGAGGCCCGTTATATCATCACGACAGCCGACCGCATGGACAGCGTGCCTGCCGACAAGGCCATCAATGTGGAAACCCTCCTCACTTCTCCTTCCTCCTTCCTCCTTCCTCCTTCCTCGAACATTACTCCCGATGACCTCGCATACCTCATCTATACCTCAGGTTCCACAGGTCGTCCGAAGGGCGTCATGCTGCGCCACGAGGGTATCTGTAATTACCTCTACGGCCATCCGGCCAATGTCTTTGCCAATGGCGTACTGACGGATGCAGACCGTGTACTCAGTGTGACGACCATCTCGTTCGATGCTGCCCTGCAGGATATCGGTATGGCTTACTACAACGGTAAGACGCTGATTGTGGCTACTGAGGAGCAGGCCAACAACCCGCTCGACCTCGCTCAGCTCATTCAGGAGCAGCATATCAATATGGTGTCAGGCACACCGTCCCGCTGGCAGACTTGGCTCACGAGCGACGATTTCTGCAAGGCCATCTCGCAGGTGAAGATCTGTCGTGCCGGTGGTGAGAAGTTCAGCGATGCGCTCCTGCAACAGATGCGCAGCGTCACCAAGGCCCGCATCTTCAACTGCTATGGTCCTACGGAGATTACCGTCGCCTCGAACAATGCGGAACTGACGAATGCCCAGATGGTGACTGTTGGTAAGCCACAGTTGAACGTCAAGGAGTTTATCGTCGATGCCGATGGCAACGAACTGCCTGCTGGCGTCGTCGGCGAGCTCTATATTGGTGGCCGAGGTGTGGCGCGTGGCTATAACAACCTCGACGAGATGACCCGTGAGCGTTTCGTGGAGTATCACGGCATTAGGATCTATAAGTCGGGCGACTATGCGAAATGGCTGCCAGATGGTAATGTGGTCATCCTCGGACGTACCGACCACCAGATCAAACTGCGTGGCCTGCGTATTGAACTCGGTGAGATTGAGAATGTGATGCTCTCCGTGGAAGGCATGAAGAAGGTGGTGATCATGATTCGCAAGCTGAATGACAAGGAGCACCTCTGTGCCTACTACACAGCCGATCATGAGATTGCGCCCGACGCCTTGAAGGCTGAGATCTCCAAACGCCTGACGCAGTATATGGTGCCCACGGCCTATCTACAACTGGCAGAGATGCCGATGACGCCCAATGGCAAAACTGATGTGAAGGCATTGCCCGAGCCGCAGCTTGCCGTTACCTCGGCGTTTGTGGCCCCTGCCAATGATACGGAGAAAGCGTTCTGCGACATCTTCGCACAGATCCTGCAGATGGACAAGGTGGGTGCTACCGACAACTTCTTTGAGCTCGGCGGCACATCGCTCGTCGTCACCCGTGTCATCATCGAGGCCGACAAGGCCGGACTGCATGTAGCCTATGGCGATGTATTTGCCAACCCGACACCCCGAAAGCTGGCAGAACTGATCACAGGTGTAGCTGTAGACGGTGCCGCCAGTGCCGACGACCCTGTAGCCAACTTCGACTATACCGCCATCAACAACCTCTTGCAGCGCAACACCTTAGGGTTCTTCCGTTCTGGTGAGCGCCAGCAACTGGGCGATGTGCTGATCACAGGATCTGGGCATCCACATCCTGCGTGACCTCATCGACAGCGATGCAAAGAACATCTATTGCCTGGTACGCGGCAAGACGCAGGAGAAAGCTGAGAGCCGCCTGAGAACCCTGCTGTTCTACTACTTCGCCAACTCCTTCAAGGAACTGTTCGGTCAACGACTGCACATCATCCTTGGCGATGTGACGCAGAATTTCGATGAGAACCTGAAGGTGGATACCGTCTTCAACTGTGCCGCCGTCGTGAAGCACTTCTCGGAAGGCACGGAGATTGAGGACGTGAACATCGGCGGCGCACAGCGTTGTGTGGAGTTCTGCATCAAGACGGGCGCCAACCTCATCCACATCTCCACTGCCAGCACCCGAGGCATGTGGGCTGGTGAGATCAAGGATGATGTCTATACCGAGCAGCGACTCTATATGGGCCAGTATCTCGGCAACCAGTACATCTACTCGAAGTACATGGCCGAGCGGCTGATTCTTGATGCTGTTGCCCTGCACGGGCTCCGTGCGAAGATCATGCGTGTGGGTAACCTCGCTGCCCGAAGCACCGACGGTGAGTTCCAGGCCAACTTCTCGACCAACTCGTTCATGGGCCGCATCCGTATCTACAACATGCTTGGCTGCTGTCCGTATGCGATGCGCAACAAGCGGGTAGAGTTCTCGCCCATCAATGAAGTGTCGCATGCCATCGTCCTGTTGGCTACCACCCCGAAGGAGTGTACCGTGTTCCATCCTTACAACATCCACGGTCAGTTCCTCGGCGACGTACTCACCGGACTTGCCACTGTCACCGGCGGCATCCGCTTTGTGGAGCAGGAGGAATTCCAGCAGGCCATCGACGAGGCCGGACAAGACCCGCAGAAAGCCAAGCAGATGGCTGCCCTGCTGGCCTATAAGGATATGGCTCACGGACAGAAGACCGCCGACGTGCAGCGCGACAACGACTATACCACACAGGTGCTCTTCCGTCTCGGCTTCGCCTGGTCGCCTACCTCTTGGGACTATGTGGAGCGTATGCTCACCGCTATCGGCGGCTTTGGATTCTTTGAATAGAAGAACGACTTTGAAGCAAGAGTGTTATGCAGAAGTCCTTTTCGTCGAAAATCGGCGTTCTATTGGCTGCCGCAGGCAGTGCCGTAGGACTGGGTAGTATATGGAAATTCCCATACGTCGTAGGGGAAAACGGCGGAGGGGCGTTCATCATATTGTATATCGTCTGTTCGCTGATTTTCGGACTGCCTTTGATCATGAACGAGTTCCTGATCGGAAAACTGTCGGGCAGGAGTGCATACAGCGCTTACCGTGAGGTCAGCGGAACAAGCCGGTGGCAGTGGATGTCATGGATAAACCTGCTGTGTGTGCTAATCATCATGAGCTTCTATTTTGTGGTTTCAGGATGGTGTGTCTACTACATGGTTGAGGCTGCTTCAAACGCGTTCGCTGGAATGGATGCCAAGGCGCTGGAGGCCCACTTTGATGCCTTTGAGGGGCGTGCCCCCGTCTTGTGTCGATACTGGCAGGCATGATTGTCTTTCCGGCTGTGTTTGCCTACGGCTTTACGCCGTCCCAGGGACCGGAACTGACATTCGTCACGCTGCCGGCTGTCTTCCAGCACATGTTCAGTCCGACGTTGACCTGCACGGTATTCTTTGGCTTGATGTGCGTTGCGGCCATTACGTCCACTATCTCCCTGATGGAGGTGATGGTCGCCTTTTTCTGTGATGCCACAGCAGGTACCAGGCATCCGCTCAACAGGCACCAGAGCGTGGTGGTGATCGCTGTGATACAGATCGTCACCAATGCCTTGTGTATACTGTCGATGACGGGCAATGTCGATTGGCTGAACGTGATGGGCTCGTCCCCATCGCCATCGGCATTATTTTCCTTGATTCCATTAATGTGATTTAATAAATAAATTAACAGAATCAGTAGACACTCTCTTTATTTCTTGTCGTAAGCGTGGACGGGGTAGTCGGTGGTGAAATGGAGACCTCGGCTCTCCTTACGTTCGAGGGCGAAGCGGGTGATGAGGTAGCCCACGTTGATCATGTTGCGGAGTTCGCAGATGTCCTTCGACGCCTTCACGCGCTTGAAGAGGTTCTCCGTCTCCTCGTAGAGCATGTCGAGACGGTCCCAGGCACGATGCAGACGGAGGTCAGAGCGCACGATACCCACGTAGTTGGCCATGATCTGGTTCACCTCGCGGACACTCTGCGTGATAAGCACCTTCTCCTCGTTGGTCATCGTACCCTCATCGTTCCATTTGGGTACCTGGTCGTTGAAGTCGTAGAGGTCAACATGCTTGAGCGAGTCGCGGGCTGCGGTCTCTGCATAGACGACGGCCTCGATGAGCGAGTTTGATGCCAGACGGTTGCCGCCGTGCAGACCGGTGCAGGAGCACTCGCCGAGGGCGTAGAGGCGCTCGATGCTGGTCTGGCCATTGAGATCGACCTTGATGCCTCCGCACATATAGTGGGCGGCAGGGCGAACGGGGATATAGTCGGTGGTGATGTCGATACCCATCGAGAGGCACTTTTGGTAGATATTGGGGAAGTGATGGCGCGTCTCATCGGGATCCTTATGGGTGACATCGAGGCAGACGTGGTCGATACCGTGGATCTTCATCTCCTTGTCGATGGCACGGGCGACGATGTCACGGGGGGCCAGCGAGAGGCGCTCGTCGTACTTCTCCATGAACGTCTCGCCGTTGGGCAGTTTCAGGATGCCGCCATAGCCGCGCATGGCCTCGGTGATGAGGTAGGCGGGGTGCGTCTCGTTGGGGTTGTGGAGCACCGTCGGGTGGAACTGCACGAACTCCATGTCCTGTACCGTTCCCTTGGCGCGATAGACCATGGCGATGCCGTCGCCAGTAGCGATGACGGGGTTCGAGGTGGTCAGATAGACGGCTCCGCAGCCTCCCGTACACATGACGGTGACCTTCGCCAGATAGGTGTCCACCTTCTGCGTCTTGGGATTGAGCACGTAGGCACCGTAGCATTGGATGTAAGGCGAGCGGCGTGTGACGCGCACGCCGAGGTGGTGCTGGGTGATAATCTCCACAGCGAAGTGGTTCTCCTTGACGTCGATGTTGGGATTGCTTTTCACGGCTTCCATCAATCCGCGCTGGATCTCGGCACCCGTGTCGTCGGCATGGTGGAGGATGCGGAACTCGGAGTGTCCGCCCTCACGATGCAGGTCGAAAGTGCCGTCGTCCTTCTTGTCGAAGTTAACGCCCCACTTCACAAGTTCCTTTATCTGCTCGGGTGCCATGCGCACAACCTGCTCCACGGCCTTGCGGTCGGAGATGTAGTCGCCGGCAATGATGGTGTCAGCGATATGCTTGTCGAAGGTGTCCACCTTCATGTTCGTTACTGAGGCGACGCCGCCCTGTGCGAACGAGGTGTTGGCCTCGTCGAGGGACGTCTTGCAGATCATACACACCTTGCCCTTGTTGGCCTTCGCCACCTTCAGAGCGTAACTCATGCCAGCCACTCCGGCACCGATCACGAGGAAGTCGTATTTGTAAACCATATATTGCTAAATATTTATATTTGCTGCAAAAGTAATAAAAAAAAACCACAGATTACACAGATTAACACTCATTTAATGTTTTTTTCTTAAAAATCTGTGTAATCTGTGGCTAAAAATTCGTAACTTTGCACCAGAACCAAGACCAGAACGACGATGAAAAGACTTGTACTAATACTCATGTTACTGGCTCCGCTGGCGATGATGGCCCAGCAGGTGGTGGTCAGTGGTGTGGTGGTCGACCAGAAGACGGGCGCCCCCTTACGACAGGTGAGCATATCAGCCGGTCGTATTTCCGTGGTGACGAACGAAGACGGTGACTTCTCGTTGAAGTTGAACGAGATGCCGAAGGCCGTGAACATCTCCCATCTGGGATATAAGACGCAGCGTCTGACGTTGAAGGATGGTAAGACTGAAGGTCTGCAAATCCGTCTGGAACCGACAGCGATCCAGTTGCGCGAGATTGTTGTCCAGAACTATAATCCTCGTGAACTGGTGAATATCGCCATCGACAAGATACCTGAGAATTACAGCAAGGTGCCCGAGCTGCTGAAAGGCTTCTATCGTGAGACGGCCATGAAGCGCAAACACTATATCTACGTGGCCGAAGGCGTGGAGGATATGTATAAGACGCCTTACGACCGTGGTACGACACGCGACCGTGTGGCCATCGTCAAGGGTCGTCGGCTGCTCAGTCAGAAGACGGGCGACACGCTGGGTATCAAGGTGGCAGGCGGTCCTGTGCAGGCGGTGGTCATGGATCTGGTGAAGAACCGTGAGTTCCTGCTGAACAAGGAAGACCTCGACAACTACGACTTCTCGATGGGCACGTCTGAATACATTAACGACCGTCAGCAGTATGTGGTGCTGATGGAGCCGTCGCTGGTGACGACCTATGCCCTCTACCACGGTAAGTTGTATATCGACGCTGAGCGTCTGGCCTTCACCCGTATCGAGCTCGACCTCGACATGCGCGACAAGGAAAAGGCGACGCAGACGATGCTCGTGAAGAAACCTTTCGGTGTCAGGTTCAAGCCGCGTGAGTTGTCCACCGTCGTGGACTACCGTTATGATGACGGCGTGACGCGTATCAGTTATCTGCGTAACATCTTCCGCTTCAACTGCGACTGGAAACGCAAACTGTTCTCGACATCGTTTACTGCTACTTGTGAGATGGCTGTGACAGACAGTCAGTCTGATGACGTGAAGCCTATCGCCAGCCGAAATTCGTTCGATTCACAGGATGCCTACTACGACAAGGTGGAGTATTTCCTGGATCCTGAGTATTGGAGAAACTATAATATCATCGAACCCTCGGAGTCGCTCGACAAGGCCATCAAGAGACTGGTGTCGAGGTACAGGAGAAATTAACAGAAGTGAAAAGTGATAAGTGAAAAGTGAAAAATATAGAATTTAAAGTAATTAGTGAAAAGCGGATAGCGAGAGGTGAAAAGTATATGGTTGTTAATAGCATGAGGTGGTGGAGATTTCTGCCACTACTTTTCACTTTTCTCTTTTCTCTTTTCACTTCATTCGTGCAGGCACAGAAGTTGCCTGAGGTGTCGCTGTTGCGACAAGACACGGGCGAGGTGATGCTGCCTTGGCCCGTAAACGTACAGACACGATTAGACAGTTTGGTAAAAGACACTTTGTTCGAGCGGACACAACTCGGACTGATGGTCTATGACCTCTCTGCCGACTCCGTGCTTTATAGTTATGGTGGCAAGCAGGCCCTTCGCCCTGCCTCGACGATGAAACTGTTGACATCTGTCGCCGCCCTCGACCTGCTGGGCAGCGGCTATGCCTTTCGTACCTATCTTTATTATAAGGGAACCATCTCCAAGGGTGTGCTTTCGGGCGATGTGTGGCTCGTGGGAGGCATGGATCCGCTCTTCGACGAGAGGGACATGCGTATCTTTGCCGAGACCATCCATCGGATAGGGGTGGACACCATCCGTGGCCGTATCATGCAGGACCTCTCCTTCAAGGAGGAACAACTGTTGGGTGAGGGCTGGTGCTGGGATGACGACAACCCACAGCTGACACCGTTGTTGATATCCGGCAAGGATGAGTTTGCCAGCCAGTTCAAGGACGAGCTGATGAAGTGCGGCGTCTTTGTCGATGCCCCCGTCTCTACAGGTCGTCTCCCGAAGGATAAGGATGTGTTGCTCATCTGTTCCCGTTCCCATGCACTCCGTGAGGTGCTGGAGCCGATGATGAAGGAGAGCGACAACCTCTACGCCGAGTCGATGTTCTACCAGATTGCGGCATCCATAGGTAAGCGTCCTGCAGAGGCGGTACACGCTCGTCAGCTGATCAAACAGCTGTTGACGAGGGCAGGTGTCACAGGCGTGCAGTATCGTATTGCCGACGGCAGCGGACTGTCGTTGTATAACTATGTGACGCCGGAACTGATGATTCGTCTGCTGCGCTATGCCTATCTGAAGCGCGACGTGATGGCTGCGCTTTATCCGTCACTTCCCGTGGCGGGTGTCGACGGCACGTTGAAGAAACGAATGACGAAGGGGTTTGCGTATGAGAATGTGCATGCGAAGACGGGCACGGTGTCGGGTGTCTCGTCGCTGGCAGGCTATTGCAGGTCGGCCAACCGTCATCTGCTGGCTTTCTGCATCATCAACCAGGGTGTGATGAAGAATGCCGATGGGCGCAACTTCCAGGACAAAGTCTGTGAGGCGATGTGTAAACCGTAAACAATAAGAAAGAGTATGGAAAAAGTAAAGATAGCTATTGAGAGCCTGATCGGCTGGATGGGACTGCCAGGGGATTATGTGCCTGTGGTGAGATATGCCATTCTGGTGGTGCTGGCGTTTATACTGGCGTGGCTGGCAGGATGGCTCTGTCGGACGTTTATCGTGCCTGTGCTGTTGAAGATCACCAGCAAGACGGATGCGAAGTGGGACGATATCATCTTTAGCCCCAGGGTGCTCCTGTCGGCCTGTCGTATCATCCCTGCCATCGTCATCTGGGTGCTGTTGCCGTTGGTGTTCTTTGAATATCCGAAGGTGGAGGATATCGTCGGACGGCTCACGGCCATCTACTTCACCATCATGGCTATGCGTACGGTCATCGTGTTCATCGATTCGTTCAAGCAACTGGAGACAGGTCCGCGTTCGTCGAAGCAGCAGTATCTGTACAGCATCTGTGGGGTCATGAAGATCCTGATAATCTTCATCAGCGTTATCGTGGTTGTCGCCATCATCATCAACAAGAACCCTGCAACGCTCTTTGCCGGTCTGGGTGCTGCCTCGGCCATCCTCATGCTCGCCTTCCAGGACACCATCAAGGGGCTGGTGGCCGGCATCCGTCTGACCTCCAACGATATGTTGCACATCGGTGACTGGATCACTGTGCCCTCGGCAGGTGCCAACGGTAAGGTAGAGGAAATAGCGCTGACGATGGTGAAGGTGCGCAATTTCGACAATACTGTCGTCACACTGAGTCCGCAGTCGCTCGTCGACGGCTCCTTCCAGAACTGGCAGGGGATGATGGAGAACGAAGGCCGCAAGCAAGTGAGGAGGGTGTATTATGACTATAGCTCGCTGAAGTCTGAGTATTCTGAGTACTCTGAAAACTCTGAGAACTCCAAGGTCGCTACGACAAACATCACGCGCTTCCGCCACGATATGGAGCGGTGGCTCTCCCAGCATCCGAAGACCATCGACAGCCGTCCGTGTCTGGTGAAGCAGGCCGAGACGCCTCAGGCCACAGGCTGTTGCCTGGAGTTCATCTTCTGGCTGAAGGCACAGGATGCCGTCACCTATGAACACGACACCAGCGACATCATGGAGTACATCTATGCCGCTGGTGCTGAGTATGGGCTGAAGATCTTCCAGCCCACCGCTTTCCCCTCCTGAGTAGGAGGGGGATGGGCTGATCCGCCTCTATTACTTCTTCGCCGTGGTGCAGATGTTCACCAGATAGACGATGTTCATATATGGAATGCCTGTGTTCGTCTCAAGGCCGATCTCACAGGTACGGCTATTCGAGTAGCCTACCTCTATCTGATTCGCCTCAATCTGCGGACGCAGTTTCCTGAGGCCGTACTTGTTCAGCTCTGGGAAAGTAAAACCGCGGTCTCCGGCAAAGCCACAGCAGCCCACACCCTCAGGCAAGAAGACATTCGTAGAACACAGCTTCGCCAGGGCAATCATATCCTTGTCGACACCCATCTGCCGCGTTGAGCAGGTCAGGTGCAGGGCGATGCGCTTATCCGTAGGATGGAAGTCGAGACGGTCTACGAGATACGTCATGATAAACTCTGCCGGCTCGTAAAGTTTCATCTTCTTCATCACCTTCCGCATACGATGCAGACACGGACTCTGAGCACAGAGCACGGGATACTTGCCGTGTTCTGACGCCTCCCACAGGGCCTGTTCCAGTTCGGCACTCTTACGGTCTGCGATGTCGAGCATACCCTTCGACTCCCAGATCTGTCCGCAGCACATCCGCTCCATGCCTTCTGGGAAGATCACCTCGTAGCCTGCCTTCGCCATCAGCTGGATGACCTCGTCCACAAGGGCGTGCTTCATCGGACCGTCCTTCGGCTGGCCCATCGTCTGGTTGATACAGCTGGGGAAGTAAACGACCTTCAGGTCGGAGTGCTCTTCCTCGTGGTGGGGGATGGATTTCTCGATGATGAACTGCGTGAGGTCAGACTTCTTCGGCTGGCGCTTCTTACGCGGCATGGCCGTGGTCCAAAGGGGCAGACCCATCTTGTTCATCGTACGGCAGACGGTGGTCATCAGCTTCGGACCGAGCGTGACATGAGCCATGTGGGCCACGTCGAGAACGACGCGCAGGCCAGACTTGATGCCTGCCATGTGGTTCGCAGCAAACTCACCTACCTGATAGCCCAGCGCGTTGTTGTTCATGTCGAGCTGGCGGATGAGATGCGTGAGCTCGCCCGTGTTGATCTTCATCGGACAAGAGGTAGAACAGAGGCCATCCGTGGCACAGGTCTGGTCGCCATAATACTTATACTGCTTGCGCAACTTGGCAGCCCTTTCTGGGTTGGCACCCGTGGCCTCCAGTTCGCGTATCTCACGCTGCACGGCGATACGCATCCTCGATGAGAGCGTCAGGCCGCATGACATACAGTTCACCTCGCAGAAGCCGCACTCGATACATTTGTTCGCACGCTTCACCTGTTCGATGGTCTCCTTCGCCGTCGAGAGCTTGGGATCCATCAGGAAGTGTCCGCCGTCTGGCACACTCTTGAAGTCGTAGTCGAGCACGGGCAGCGGCTTCAGGCACTTGATGAAGCAGTCGGGATCGTCGTTGAAGATCACGCCCTGGTTCAGCAGTCCATCGGGGTCGAAGATCTGTTTCAGTTCCTTCATCACTTCGTAAGCCTTGTCGCGCCACTCGTACTTCACGAAGGGTGCCATGTTCCGTCCTGTGCCGTGTTCGGCCTTCAGCGAACCGTCGTAACCCTCCACCACGAGTTTCGCCACGTCGCGCATCATATCGGCATAGCGCTCCACCTCGTCCTTGCTCTTGAAACTCTGGTTCAGGATGAAATGGTAGTTTCCCTCGAAGGCGTGACCGTAGATGCAGGCATCGTCGTAGCCGTGGTCGGCGATGAGCTTCTGCAGCTTCACCGTGGCCTCAGGCAGACTCTCGATGGGGAAGGCGACATCCTCGATGAGACACGAGGTGCCCACAGGACGCGTGCCGCCCACAGAGGGGAAGATGCCTGAGCGGATGGCCCAGTACTTGCCATAGACGGCCGGATCCTCCGTGAACTCCGCAGGGATATAGAGCCTGAACTTACTCAGGCAGGCCTTGATCTTCTCGATCTTCTCCAGCAGCTGTTCGTGGGTGATGCCCTTCGTCTCAGTGAGGATGGCGGTCAGGTTGTGGTAGTCGCCAGGATCAGCTCCTGCCACCTTGCCGGCGTCCACATCTTTCTTATATTGCAGGTATACAGGATCGTCGACTGAACTGAGCGACTTATAGTCGAGCATCTCAGCCGACTTAACGACCAGATTCTCTGCACTATAGGCCAGATCGTCCTCACCAGCCTTCATTTTCTTCATTGCCACCACGGCCTCGCAGCTCTCCTTCATCGTATGGAAATAGACCATCGCGGAGGCCTTGTAGGGATAGTCCTTCAGCGTCTTCATCGTCACCTCGGAGAGGAAGGCGAGGGTACCCTCTGAACCTACCATCGAGTGAGCGATGATGTCGAAGGGATCGTCGTAGGCGATGAGCGGACGGAGGTTCAGACCCGTCACGTTCTTGATGCTGTATTTCCTGGCGATGCGCTCTGCCAGATCCTTGTCGGCACGCACCTTGTCGCGCAAGGCCTCGATCTTCTTCAGGAAATCGGGATGACTCTTGCGGAAGGCCTCTTTGCTCTCCTCTGAGCCCGTATCGAGCACGGTACCGTCGGTGAGGATAATCCTCGCACTCACCATCATGCGGTCGCTGTTGGCATGCACGCCGCAGTTCATGCCAGAGGCGTTGTTGATGACGATGCCGCCCACCATCGCCGAGCCTATCGAGGCTGGATCGGGTGGGAACACACGGCCGTAGGGCTTCAGAATCTGATTCACGCGACCACCCACGATACCCGGCTGCAGCTTGATGGTGTTTGGACTCCTGACTCCTGACTCCTGACTCCAGTCTCCTAACTCATACTTCTCCCAATGCTTGCCGGCAACGATAAGCACGCTGTCGGTACAGCTCTGACCACTCAGTGAGGTACCTGCGGCACGGAAGGTGAACGGTAGCTTATACTTCTGGCAGAGACGTACGATCTTCGAGATCTCCTCCTCGCCATCGCTGCGGAGGACCACTTTCGGAATCTGACGGTAGAAACTGGCGTCCGTTCCCCATCCGAGGGTGCGGAGCTCATCGGTGTAAATACGTTCAGACGGCATGAATTGTCTGAGATCGGATAAGAACTGATTGAACATAGGTTGCTTGGTTTTTGTTACTACTTTGGTGCAAATATACGAAAAAAAGTGGAAAGTGGAAAGAGGAAAGAGGAAAGTTTTCCCCCGTTTTTGATTTTTTCACTAAAATATTGTGGCTATGTGGCAAAAAAGTCGTAAATTTGACGGCAAAATCATTCTGTGACAATAAACTTATAATAATAACAAACTCACTGAAAACCTATGACAGCTTTAATTTCTGTTATCCCAATCGTGTTGCTCATCGTCTTGATGATGGGTTTCAAAGTGTCTGGCTACAAGAGTGCTGTGATTACTCTTATCGTTACCATCCTCTTGGCGCTCTTTGCCGTTCCGGCGATGGGCATCCTGCCGGAGAAGTTCGCCGGCGTCAGCATCTTCGGCATCACTATCTGGTCTGTCGTCGAGGGCTTCCTCAAGGCCTGTTTCCCCATTATCCTGATCATCATCTGCGCCATCTTCAGCTACAATATCCTTTGCGAGACGAAGGAGATTGAGACCATCAAGACGCAGTTCATCCAGATGACCTCCGACAAAGGTCTGCTCGTGCTCCTGCTGACGTGGGGTCTCGGCGGTGTGCTCGAAGGTATGGCCGGCTTCGGCACGGCTGTGGCCATCCCTGCTGCCATCCTCATCGGACTGGGCTTCAAGCCGATGTTCTCCGCTGTGATCTGTCTGGTGGCTAATACGGTGGCTGTAGGCTTCGGTGCTGTGGGTCTGCCTGCTACGACACTCGCCAATCAGGTGGCTGCCAGTGGTGTGGCTACGCCTGAAGAGCTCTGCGAGGTGGCTACGTTCATCATCCTGCAGCTCTCGCTGATGTTCTTCATCACGCCGTTCCTCATCCTGATGATGACCGACCGCACGAAAATCTTGAAGAACCTCACCATCGCCCTGTTCGTGGGTAGCTTCTCCATCATCGTGCAGTTCTGCTGTGCCCACTTTATCGGCCCTGAGACACCCGCCATCCTCGGCTCTGTGGCAGCCATCATCGCGATGCTTATTTATAATAATCTGTTCATCCGCGACGAGAACCCTGCCGATGAGGTGATTGTCGAGAAGAAGAAGTTCGGCCTGACGAAGACCCTGAAGGCCTGGAGCGTCTATGGCCTGATCATCTTCTTCATCCTCATCTCCAGCAAGATTGTGCCGCCTATCAACGAACTTCTTGGCAGCACGCTCGTCACCAAGCTCGATCTGCCCGTCATCGGCAATACGTTTAAGTTTGGCTGGCTCTCCAATGCCGGTCTGATGATCTTCCTTGGTGCCGTCATCGGCGGACTCATCCAGGGCATGAGCATCGGCAGACTGCTGAAACTGCTGGCCAAGACCACCATCAACTTGCAGAAGACTGTCGTCACCATCTGCTGCCTCGTGGCTATGGCTATGCTGATGAACAACACGGGTATGACCAACGACATCGCCAAGGGCCTCGTGCTGCTCACAGGCGCTGCCTTCCCGTTCTTCGCGCCGCTGATCGGTTCGATAGGTACCTTCGTTACGGGTTCTGCCACCAATGCCAACATCCTCTTTGGTAAGCTGCAGGCTACGGCTGCTGCCGACCTCGGCCTCGTGAACCAGGGCACGTTCTTCGGCGTCACAGGTAGTGAGACCAACTGGCTCGCCGCTGCCAACTGTGCAGGTTCTGAGGGTGGTAAGCTCCTCTCGCCGCAGAGTATCGCCATCGCTACGGCTGCCTGCGATATGGAGGGTCAGGACGGTGACATCATGCGTAAGACCATGCCGTTCGCTATCTTCTGGATACTCATGAACGGTCTGATGGTATTCCTCGGATTACACGTTATTTAAAATATGGAATCAGACAACAAGTTTGAACAGATACTGGTGAGGATTACCGGACAGGACCGTCCGGGCCTCACCGCTTCTATTATGGGCATCCTCGCCCGTTACGACGCCCAGATCCTCGACATCGGCCAGGCCGACATCCATTCCACCCTGTCGCTGGGCATCCTCATCCGTATGAACGAGTCCAACTCCGGACAGGTCATGAAGGAACTGCTCTTCAAGGCTACGGAGCTTGGTGTGCAGATCGGTTTCTCACCCATCAGCGACGATGAGTACGAAGACTGGGTGGGCCATCAGGGCAAGAATCGTTACATCCTCATGGTGATGGGTCGCCAGTTGGAGGCCCGTCAGATAGAGGGCGCCACGCGCATCCTCGCAGACCAGGGGTTGAACATCGACTCTATCCTGCGCCTCACTGGCCGTAAGAGCATCAAGTACCCCACGAAGCACACCCGTGCCTGCATCCAGTTCTCCCTGCGTGGCGAACCTACCAACCGTCAGGAGATGCAGTCGAAGTTGATGAAACTGTCGTCAGAGATGGAGATCGACTTCTCCTTCCAGCGCGATGATATGTTCCGTCGTATGCGTCGCCTCATCTGCTTCGATATGGACTCCACGTTGATACAGACGGAGTGCATCGACGAACTGGCAGAGCGCAATGGGGTGGGAGCTCAGGTGCGGGCCATTACCGAGAGTGCCATGCGTGGCGAGATCGACTTCAAGGAGAGCTTCACACGTCGTGTGGCTTTGTTGAAAGGCCTCGATGTGAGTGTGATGCAGGAGATTGCCGAGAATCTTCCCATCACAGAGGGCGTTGACCGTCTGATGACGATATTGAAGCGCTGTGGTTATAAGATTGCCATCCTCTCCGGCGGATTCACCTACTTCGGCGAATATCTCCAGCGGCGTTATGGCATCGACTATGTCTATGCCAACGAACTCGAAATCGGTGAGGACGGTAAACTCACGGGCCGTTATGTGGGTGAGATTGTCGATGGCCATCGCAAGGCAGAACTTCTGAAGCTCATCGCCCAGGTGGAGAAGGTGAACCTCGCCCAGACCATTGCCGTGGGTGATGGTGCCAACGACCTGCCGATGATCTCTGAAGCCGGCCTCGGCATCGCCTTCCACGCCAAGCCCCGTGTCGTCGCCAACGCCAAGCAGTCCATCAATACCATCGGCCTCGACGGTGTCCTCTACTTCCTCGGCTTCAAGGACTCCTACCTCGGCGACCAAGGCAAATTATGAGTAGTTTACAGTTTACAGTTTACAGATGAATACTTCTATAGGCTTCATTTGCAGGGCTTGCAAGGTAATCAACTGTAAACTGTAAACCGTAAACTGTAAACAAAAAGCTATGGACTTCGCCTTAACGCTTCTGGAATGGTTTCGCGAGAACGGTCGTGACCTGCCTTGGCGGCAGACCCGCGACCCCTACGCCATCTGGCTCTCCGAGATCATCCTCCAGCAGACACAGGTGAAGCAGGGCTGGGACTATTGGGAGCGCTTCATGCACCGTTGGCCTACCGTTGAGGCCCTTGCCGCCGCCACGGAAGACGAGGTGTTGCGCGAGTGGCAGGGCCTGGGCTACTACAGCCGTGCCCGCAACCTCCACTACGCTGCCAGGCAAATCGTCGCCCTCGGCCATTTCCCTGACACCCTCGATGAGATCCGTAAGCTCAAGGGCGTGGGCGACTATACCGCTGCCGCCATCGGGAGCATCGCCTTCGGCCTCCCCGCTGCCGCCGTCGATGGCAACGTCTATCGTGTCCTCGCCCGTCACTTCGGTATCGACACCCCCATCAACACCACCGAAGGCAAAAAGACCTTTACCGCCCTCGCTCAATCCCTTCTGCCTACACCCAAATCAACAGACATATCTCCTTCCTCCTTCCTCCTTCCTCCTTCCTCGGAATATAACCAAGCCATCATGGACTTTGGTGCTATCCAGTGTACCCCTTCCTCCCCCAATTGTCTAAGTTGCCCCTTGCAAGAGTCCTGCTCTGCCTTCCGCTCTAACCGCGTCTCTGACCTCCCTGTCAAGCAGAAAACCCTCAAAGTCCGTGAGCGCCACCTTATTTATATATATATTAGGTGCAACGGCATGACCGCCATCCATCGCCGTGGCCCTGGCGACATTTGGCAAGGCCTTTACGAACCTTTTTTGATTGAAAATGGAACATTGAAGATTGAAGATTACTGCGCTCGATTTTTTCAATGTTCAATGTTCAATGTTCAATGTCTGCGTAAAAACGTCCGCCACGTTCTCACCCACCGCATCCTCCTTGCCGACTTCTACCTTTTGGAAACCTCAGAGAAGCCTTCCCTTCCCTCCGACTACATCTGGATTCCAGAAGCGGATCTCGACTCCTACGCCGTGCCCCGTCTCATCGAGAAATTCCTCCAAGACTTCAGGCCAATTTAACCATTCCGTCAGTTTCTGCTCCTTACATCGCTATCGGTCCAAACTGTTGCGCGCCGCCACGGAGAATACTGCAATCCCCCTCGAAGAATAGTTCAATCCAAGAGATTGCAGTATGTCTTGCCCTGAAAAACGTTGAATCAAAACAACGTTTTAAAATGGAGAAAAACGAAGATTTAGATTTGTTGGAGTTGCAAGAGCTGGCACGGGGTCACAGAAACGCTAAACCCCATGCCACTTTAGAGCAAAAAAGCATGATTGTCAGGCAATACCTTCAAAATCATGTTCCAGTAGCACAATTAAGTAGAGATTTTGGCGTTTGTAAAGTAACCATCCATAGATGGATTAATGCTTTTGCAAACGGAAAGATGCCTGTGGCAAAGACCAATGGCACTCCAGACGTCAAACCAAATCTCTCAATTATGCCGAAAAAGAGTCAGAAACCAGTAGAGACCGAGGCCGAGGAGCTGGCCCGTCTCAGGGAAGAAAACAAGCGCTTGGCGGAAGCATTGAAGATGGCAGAGTGGATGAATCACGCCAAGGACGTGATGATCGACGAGGCTGAGAAAGCATTCAATATTCCGATCAGAAAAAAATCTGGTGCCAAACAGTGAAGACGCTTGCCGCAGAGAAGGTCAAGGGCCAGACCATGGGCCTTCTCTGCCGGCTGTTTGGCAAGACAGAGGAGATGGTTGTCCAGTTCGTCAAGGAGATACGGCTGCTGGACCCTGGCATAGGCGGCGAGAAGCTCCATTTCATGTACCATGAGCGTTTCGGCCCTGACTATGAATATATGGTGGGGCGTGACAAGATGGAGGCGATAATAGCCCGTAACGGCTTGAATGTGAGGCATCCAAGACGTCGTCCCCGTACGACAGACTCCACTCACGGACTGCCCACATATCCCAATCTCGTCAAGGAACTCATACCAACACGCAAGAACCAGCTTTGGGTGACGGACATCACCTATATCCCCATCTGGAATCTTGATGGCAGCTACGACTTCTGCTACCTGTCGATGATAACGGACTATTACACCAAGGAAATCATCGCCTGGTACGTGGGCGAGACGATGGAGGCCTGGTGCAGCGTGGAGTGCCTCATGCAGGCTCTGGAGACGCTGCCATCCACCATTCTGACCGTGGTGTACAATACGTCAGCGCTGCATACACATCGCTACTCGTTGAAGCACGAATCAAGATCAGCATGACGGAGAGCGGAGATCCCAAGGACAATGCAGTGGCTGAGCGCCAGAACAACACCGTCAAGAACGAACTGCTCAAGGACATCAGATTCCACTCCATAGGCGAAGTAAGAAGGGCTATGGCCAAGGCTGTGGAGTTCTACAACAACGAGCGTCCTCACATGTCCCTGAACAACATGACACCCTCTAAAGCAGCCTCTTGCAGGGGCAAAATACAGAAAAAATGGATCAGCTAC
>CACYQO010000046.1 GCA_902776545.1 uncultured Prevotellaceae bacterium
TCATGGAGGCATTGCCAAGGGCAAGAGCATACTGGTCATTCCCTCGTGCAACCCCTTCTCGATGAACGTCAGCCGCCGTTTCTGGGCGATGGACAATACCGACATCAACCGCATGTTCCCAGGTTACGCCAATGGAGAGACCACGCAGCGTATTGCTGCTGCCGTCTTCGAGGCCCTGAATGGCTTTGAGTATGGCATCCAGCTGGCCAGCTACTACGTGCCAGGCGACTTCATCCCCCACGTCCGTATGCTCAAGACCGGCTATGAGGATGTAGAGACAGCCTGTCTGTTCGGTATGCGCTACGTGACGGTCTACCCGCCTCGTCCCTTCGATACCACGCTGCTCAATTATAACTGGCAACTTTGGAACACCAAAGCCTTCTCTGTCTATGCGGGCAAGACCAGCCAGGTTGACCTGACAGCTGGCGACGAGAATGTTGATGCCATCTTGCGTATGATGAGTCGCACGGGCATACTCACTACCGACTCGGCAGGATCCGCCTACGAGTCCGTGCTCATCGATGAGTCAACACTACAGCACATCAAGGCACGTCATGCGGGCATTCTGCTTCGCTTGGTTGATGTCGGTAGTCGTGTGCATCCCGGCCAGTCGCTGGCGCACATCATCCATCCCTACAACGGCCAGATACTCAACGATGTCAAAGCCACAAAAGAAGGGACGGTCTTTTTTGCTCATAACCGTCCCGTCGTTCTGCAGAATGCTCTGCTGTTTATGGTTCACACCATAGAATTATAGTCTATTTGATGAGACCACGATTCTTCATGGTGGCATTGAGCAGCGTCAGATAAGTATGCATCTGATACTTGTTGAGTATGTAACGCATCCATTTAACATCGTTCGAGATGGCGCGCTTCACCATTTCGTCCCGATCCTTCTTGCCATACTCGGCTGCGAACTTCAGCTCGGCTGCGAATGTGTGATGGATCTCCTCTACAGCTTCCTTCTGGTCATCACACAGCCCCAATGCCTTAGAGAGCTTATTCATATTAATGTTCAACTCATAAGCCTCTAAATTGCTTACTTCAACAGTTTTCTCACCTTCTGCAAATGCTGTTGTCATACTCAGCATAGCTACCATTGTCAAAATCATCTTTTTCATCTTTTTACCCTTTCTTTTCTTTACTCGGGGCAGCGTGTTTGTTTGTTATCCTGATTGCCCCTACTTTAATACTAAAAATGTCATTTAATGTCTTTTGACGGTGCAAAGGTATGAAGTATTTTCTAATATATCATCATAAAAGAGCAAAATTGTGTTCGCACACAGAGATTAATTGACTCATATCAAAGAATTCATAAAAAATGTTATTTTTGTTAATTTTAACGATACAAATAGCGTTTGATACTCATTTTCGGAGTCTTTTCAAAAGGCTCGTCAACAAATACCACTTCGTTGATCTTGCTGTAAACGGGCAGTGATTTGTTGGCGGTGGTGCGGATGAGTTCAGAAATTTCCTTCCTCCTTCTCTCCTCCTCTCCTGACTCCTGGCTCCTGACTCCTGACTCCTCCCCAGGTATCTCAGGATAAACCAGCGCCACCAACCTCCCCTTACGCTCCACGACCAGCGATTCGCTCACGTATGGGCAGCCTGACAACACGGCCTCCAACTCCTCGGGGTAGATGTTCTGACCGGAAGAGTTCAGTATCATCGACTTGATGCGGCCACGGATGAAGATGTTGTTGTCTTCGTCCAACAGGCCTAAGTCGCCTGTGCGGAACCATCCGTCATCGGTAAACGCGGCGGCATTGGCTTCAGGATTCTTGTAATAGCCGATGGTAAGGTTGGCGCCCCGAACCTGTATTTCCCCAGGGACGTTCCTCGGGTCGTCGGAATTGATGCGAAGGTCGTGGACGGGTTTGCCGCAGGAACCAGGCACGAACTCTGTGCACCACTCAAACCCCAGCAACGGACAGGCTTCCGTCATGCCATAGCCCACCGTGAAAGGCAGGCGTATCTTAGTGAAACAATCCTCCACCTCGGGCTTCAGGGCCGCACCGCCCATGATGAAGCCGCGCACCTGACCGCCAAAGGCTGCCAGCACCTTCTTGCGGACGAACTTGTAAATCGCCTTGCGGGCCTGTGGTATGGCCGTCAGCCATTTCATCTTGTCGAGGGCGGGCTTGATGGAATTGGCATAGACCTTCTCCATCACCAGCGGCACCGTGACCACCATATAGGGCTTTACCTCCTGCATGGCATTCAGCAGCGTCGAGGGTGATGGCGTCTTGCCGAGGAAATAAACCGTCACGCCGTCGACGTTAGGATGGATGAACTCGATGGCCAGCCCGTACATGTGGGCCATGGGGAGCATGGAGACGATGGTCTCGCCGGGCTGGTTGGGGAAATGGCTGTTGCTGAACGCGTCGGTATCTGAAATGGCGCCGTAGGTGAGCATGACGCCTTTGGGATTGCCGGTCGTTCCAGAGGTGTAGTTGATGATGGCCAGCTTGTCCATATTGTCCGACGGATAGGAAACCTGTTCCTTCATAAAACCAGTAGGATGTTTCTGTGCGAAAGCCTTCTCGCGGTTCTCCCAGGCCTCGGCCACCTTCTCGTCGCGATGCCAGAGCATCGAACGGTCCTTCACGTTAATGGCTGCTCGGAGGTTGGGCATCTGCCCGGGATTGAGCTTTTCCCAGATCTCCTTGTCGGTGAAAAGCAGCACGCTGTCGGAGTGGTGCGTGAATGAGGAGATGCTGTTGGGGTGGAAATCGGCCAAAAGCGGCACCGCCACACATTCGTTGACATTGACGTCCCAGAAGGTCATGGCCCAGTGGGCGCAGTTCCGCGCACAGATGGCAATTTTGCTGCGCTTGGTAATACCTGCCTCGACGAGGAAAAGCCGAAACTGTTCGATGCTTTTTGCTACATCTGCATATGTAAAGGCATCGCCCTCGTAATCACAGAGTGCTTTCTGATCCCATTGTTGGCGGACGGTATCCTCCAATGTTTCCAGATAATGTTTAACCGATATATGTTCCTTGGCCATATTAGGTCATCTTTTGGCGGAAATCTTGCGGATATGGTCTTTCAGGATTTTGTAGGCCGGGAACGGCATGGCGCCGTGGTCGTAGCCCTGCATCTCGTAGAGCGACACGTCCTTGTGGCCCACAAGTTTCAGCATGCGCCAGAAGTAGGCCTGCTCCTCGTAGCGTCCGAAGAGTTCCATTTCGCGGTCGCCTGAGATGATGATGATGGGCGGCGCGTCGGGACGGACGTAAGTGAGTGGCGCGTACTGGTCGATGGTGGCCTGCAAGGGGCCGATGCCCTGCTGTTTACGTACATTATAATGTGTAACGCACTGCCCGCTGAACGGTACGAGGGCGGCCAACGAGTCGGCATCGACGCCGTATTTTGCCAGCCAGCGCTTGTCGAGTCCGATCATGTCGAGCAGATAGCCACCGGCAGAGTGTCCGGCTACGAAAATCTTGCGACGGCTGCCATTGTACTTCGCGATGTTCTTGTACGTCCAGGCCACAGCCGCTGCGGCATCGTCGAGGATGTCATCAATAGGAGCCTTCGGCAGCAGACGGTAATTGACTGCGACAACCACGAGGCCGCAGTTCTTCAGCTGCACGTCGATGTGCTTCTCGCCGCCCTCGATGCCGCCGCCGTGGAACCAGACGACGACGGGCGCGTTCGTCTCATTCGTAGGGTAATACACGTCGAGTTTGCAGCGCTCTTGGGCATAGCCCTCTGCTGCGTCGCGATACGGGATGTCGTTCACTTGAACGTACTGTGCTTTTGCAGTGTCAGCAAAGAGCAGCACTGCGAGGACAAAAGTTAAACTTTTCATATTCATTGTTTTTTGGATTTTGGTTAGTGTCTAATTTTTCGCTTCGATGTTGATCTTGGGTATGCGCCCGTCTTTCATGCGCTGAAATTCGCGGTAGGCGGTAGTGCGACGGAAACCGTTGCCGCCAGAAGGGATGCCGTCGTGATAGAAGAGGTATGACTTGCCTTTGAAGTCGATGGTGCCGCCGTGGATAGTAAACGAGCCTGGCGACTCGTCGGTGATACGGCCTTCGTAGTGCCACGGGCCGTGGATGCTCTTGGCCGTCGAATAAGCCCAATGCTCGGGCACGCCACCTGCGGCATACTCCAAGAAGTAGGTATCGCCAATCTTATAGATCCACGGAGCTTCCTCGAAGCCGGTCTTCATCACCCGCTTGTGCAGCTGGTAGTCCATCTTCATACATTTTGGTCCGAACTGTGCCTCGTCGTCCAGCATGGGGCGCATGTCGCAGATGCCGTTGTTGGCAAAGCTGGTGTCGATACTGATCATGTCTTCGTTCAACTTGGCATACCAGCAGCCGTTGTTGCCCCAGAAGAGCCATGCCTGCCCGTCATCGTCGATAAACACCGAGGGGTCAATGAAGCCCCAGTCGCCAGGGATGAGCGGCTTGCCGATGGCGTCAGCCCAAGGTCCTTCCGGACGGTCGGCTACGGCTACGCCGATGCCGTGAAGGTGCTTGGTGGTGTCCTCGGCAGCCACGTACCAATACCACTTGCCGTTGCGCTCGATGGCCTGCGAGGCCCAGGCATTGTCGCCCTGCTTGGCCCACTTGAAGTTGGCGGTGGTCAACACGATGCCGTGATCTGTCCAGTGCTCCATGTCGGTAGTGGAAAATACCTGCCAGTCTGGCATACGGAAATACGTTGCCGTGTCCAGGTCGTGACCTGTGAACACATAGAGACGGTCGCCCGATACCACAGGAGCTGGGTCGGGGTTGTACAGATGGTTGTTCACGCGCTTCTGTGCTTGCAATGTGACGGCCAGCAATAGTGTGACGGCTGCGAGAATAGTTCTTTTCATCATAGTTCTACTTTTTAATTATTTTGCTGCAAAATTACGAATAAAAATTCAATTTGAAGTATAATAATAGAAATAAAATGTAAAAACCACTAAAAATACATGTAATCGGCTGCTATTCGATAGCACACGGAAGGGACAGTCCCCATTGTGAGGTTTATGAGAAGGTCTGGACTTTTTTGGTGAAATGCTTGCGTATGTCACAGATTATGCTTAAATTTGCATCCAGATAAACAACTAAACTTATAAGGGTATGCGAAAGATTCAAGATTTTAAATGGCTGGCCGCCGGTTTGTCGCTGGTGGCTCTGACGGCTTGCGACGGTCAGAAATGGTCGGAGCAGCAAGTGGATTCATTTATGCTGGTCACTCAGAAGGGTGGACCCACGCTCGGATATTCCCCACAGTCGGGAGTCAAGTTGCTCACCGTGGACGGCTTTGCCTTCAAGGACTTGAACCGTAATGATTCGCTCGATGCCTACGAGGATTGGCGGCTTTCGGCTCAGGAGCGTGCTGCCGACCTCGCCTCCCAGCTCTCCATCGAGGAGATTGCAGGACTGATGCTCTACAGCAGCCATCAGGCCGTGCCGATGATTTCCACGATGGGCTTTGGCGTCTCTACCTACGACGGGAAGGACTACGAGAAGAGCGGTGCCAAACCCTCCGACCTCAGCGACGACCAGAAGAAGTTCCTCGCCGACGACCATCTGCGGGCCGTCCTTGTGACGCGTGTGGAGAGTCCTGCCATCGCTGCCGTATGGAACAATAATATGCAGGCCTTCGTCGAGGGTCTCGACCACGGTATCCCTGCCAACACCAGTTCCGACCCTCGTCACGAGGCGCGTGCCACTACCGAATACAATGCCGGGGCAGGCGGTCAGATCTCCCTCTGGCCGACATCTCTCGGACTCGCTGCCACCTTCGATCCCCAACTGATGTACCGCTTCGGCGAGATTGCCTCCGAGGAATACCGTGCCTTGGGCATTGCTACGGCCCTCTCGCCACAGGTGGACATCGCCACCGATCCCCGATGGTCGCGTTTTAGCGGCACCTTCGGCGAGGATCCCGACCTCTCGACGGATATGGCCCGTGCCTACTGCGATGCCTTCCAGACCACGCCTGAGACTAAGGGCTGGGGCACGAAGAGCGTCAACGCGATGGTGAAGCACTGGTATGGCTACGGTGCCCAGGAGGGAGGACGCGACTCCCACTACGCCTCGGGCAAATATGCCGTCTATCCGGGCAACAATCTGGCCATGCATAAGCAGTCGTTCGTCGAGGGTGCTTTCAAACTCGATGGCGGTACTGAGATGGCTTCTGCCGTCATGCCCATCTACAGCATCCTCTGGAATCAGGATCCCTCGGGCGAGAATGTCGGCGGCAGTTACAGCAAGTGGCTCATCCAGCAGCAGCTCCGTGACGAGGCGAAGTTCGAGGGCGTCATCTGCACAGACTGGGGCATCACCCAGGATATGAAAGTGCTCGATAGTCCCCGTGGTGGCAAGCCTTGGGGTATGGAAGCCTTCAACGAGGCCGAGCGCCACTATAAGGTCCTGCAGGCTGGCGTAGATCAGTTCGGCGGCAACAACGCCATCGGTCCCGTCATCGAGGCCTATCAGATGTGGGTGAAGGGTCAGGGCGAGGAGAGTGCACGAGAGCGCTTCGAACAGTCCGCACGCCGTCTGTTGCTCAATGTGTTCCGTGTGGGCCTCTTCGAGAATCCTTACCTCGATCCCTCAGAGACAGAGAAGACCGTTGGCAAGCCAGAATATATGAAGGAGGGCTACGAGGCCCAGCTCAAATCCATCGTCATGTTGAAGAACCACGACAATCAGGTGTTGCCCGTCAAGGACCGTAAAAAAGTCTTCGTGCCTAAGCGCCATTTCCCAGCTATCCCCGGTGCCTGGGGCGGTATCTCTGAGGAGAAGACCGTCGAACCCGTCAGCATCGACCTCGTGAAGAAGTATTTCGATGTGGTGGACACGCCTGCTGAGGCCGACTTCGCCATCTGTCTGATAGAAGAACCCAGCACGGGCTTCGGTTTCAGCTACGACGATGTGAAGAAGGGTGGCAACGGCTATCTGCCCTTCAGCCTTCAATACGACGACTATACCGCCACCTTCGCCCGTCCCGTGAGTGTCGCTGGTGGTGATCCGATGGAGAAGACCACCAACCGCAGTTTCCGTGGCAAGACCGTCAAGGCCTATAACCGCGATGATATGCTGCTCGTCGCTGATACCAAGAAGGCGATGGGCGACAAACCCGTCATCGTCATCCTTGAGACTGGCCGTCCTGTGGTGCTTGCGGAGATTGAGCCCCATGCCGACGCCATCCTCGTTTCCTTCAACGTGCAGCATCAGGCCCTGCTCGACATCATCAGCGGCCAGACAGAACCCTCCGCCCTGCTTCCTATGCAGATGCCTGCCGATATGAAGACCGTCGAGGAACAGTTTGAGGACGTGCCCCGCGACCTGCGCTGCTACCAGGATGCCGACGGCCACACCTACGATTTCGCCTTCGGCCTCAACTGGAGTGGTATCATCGACGATGCCCGTGTCAAGAAATACAAGTAAGGTGTTTACTAAAACGAATTAAAAATATGAAATCACTCAGAGAACTATTCCGAATCGGGAAAGGCCCGTCCAGCAGTCACACGATGGGCCCGGACAATGCAGCGCGTATCTACGCCAAGCGTCATCCCGAGGCCAAGGGCTTCGAAGTAACCCTCTACGGCAGTCTCGCTGCCACGGGAAAAGGTCACATGACCGATGTAGCCATCATTGATGTGCTCAGTAAGATTGCCCCTGTGAACATCATCTGGCGACCCAAGGAATTCCTGCCCTTCCATCCCAACGGCATGAAGTTCACGGCCGACGGAGGCGACGAGTGGACGGTCTACAGCGTAGGCGGCGGTGCCCTGTCGGAGGGTAAGGCCGAGGGTGACATGTTCGCAGCAGGCGGCGATGTCTACGAGATGAATAAGATGAAGGAAATCATGGCGTGGTGCAACAAAACAGGTCATGGTTACTGGGAATATGTGGAACAATGCGAAGGACCGGAAATCTGGGACTTCCTGAAAGAGGTCTTTGACACGATGCAGAAAGCCGTCGAGCGAGGCATCGATGCAGAAGGTGCCCTGCCTGGTCCGTTAGGTCTGGCGCGCAAGGCTGTGTCCTATCATGTGAAGGCACAAGGATACAGTCAAGCCGCCCGTTACAGTGCCTTGCTCTATTCCTACGCACTGGCTGTCATCGAGGAGAATGCCTGTGGTGGTACGATCGTGACGGCACCCACCTGTGGCAGTTGCGGCATACTTCCTGCCGTCCTCTATGAACTCTACCACGACTTGGAATACTCTGAGCAGCGCATTCTGAGAGCCCTTGCCACGGCTGGACTTTTTGGCAACGTGGTAAAGCATAATGCCAGCATCAGCGGAGCGGAAGTGGGATGTCAGGGTGAAGTGGGTGTAGCCTGCGCCATGGCCGCTGCAGCCGCTTGCCAGCTATGGGGAGGCAGTCCCAACCAGATAGAATATGCTGCAGAGATGGGATTGGAGCATCACCTTGGCATGACCTGCGACCCCATCTGCGGAATGGTACAGATACCCTGCATTGAGCGTAATGCCTTTGCTGCCGCACGTGCTGTCGACGCTACCTTCTATGCCATCACATCCGACGGCAACCACCGCATTTCCTTCGACCATGTGGTGGAGGTGATGAAGCGCACAGGCCACGACCTGCCCTCGCTCTACAAGGAAACCAGCGAAGGTGGACTGGCCTTGGAGTATGAAGAGTAAATATGAAACTACTGGTCATACTGCTTTGTCTCGCAGTTCTGCTGCCCACGGGTGTCAGGGCTCAGGAGGAGGATGACATAGCGGCATCGCTGAACCTGAACGAGGTCGTGGTGCTGGCAGACGGTATGACGTTTGAGGAATATCTGGTAAAGCAGGTGCTGGAAAACGCCAAGCCGCTGAAGAAACGCCTGCAGACCCTGCGCTATTCCGTGACTTGCAAGCTGGACAAGGATATGGATCTGACAAAGATGCCCCACCGCCGCACCATGACCTTTGCTGCCAGGCTCGCCGGCTTCGGGCCGATCGTGTCGGCACTCATGGAGCACAAGGTGTTCGGCATCACCATGGCCGAGGATGTGCTATTCCACAACGGCAAGATAACGACGTCCAACGTGCGCATGGTCGAAATGAAGCAGAAACTGACGGAGAAGCAGGTAAAAGCCTTCCTGAAACACGACGGCATGATGAGCGCCAACGTGTTCGACATGTTCTATGAGAAGGTGCGCGACAAGGCCAAGGAACTGAAGAAGCAATACCGCAAGAAGCAGGAGACCGACATGCGATACATGGGCAGCTACACCATGGGCGACAGGACCATCTACAAGGTGAGGCTCGACAACATGCAGGTGCACATCGCCGACGGGTGCTGGCAGATCAAGATGATAGACTATACCGAGGGCCAGAACAAGATGCACTTCGACTTCAGCGAGGTGAGACCCGGCCTGTTTCTGCTCTCCAAGGGCAACGCCCGCTTCTATGTGGACCGTAAGAAGTGGCCCAATGGCTATATCTCCATGCAAATGACATATACCTATAAGTAATGAACATCAAGACAATTATCACATCCGCACTGGCGCTGCTCGCATCGATGGCATGTGCCGAAGGATTCAAGAATCCCGTATTGCCGGGATTCCATGCCGACCCGAGTGTATGCCGGGCTGGCGATGACTTCTATCTCGTCAACAGCACGTTCCAGTATTTCCCGGGCGTGCCGGTATTCCATTCGAAAGATCTCATCCATTGGGAACAAGTGGGCAACTGCCTGACGCGGCCCTCGCAGGTGGACCTGGCGGGCACCGACGGTAACAGCGGCATCTATGCACCGACCATCCGCTACCACGAAGGGCGGTTCTACATGGTGACGACGGTGTTCCCCTCGCGCCGCCACTTTTATGTGTGGACGGACAATCCCGCCGGGGAATGGTCGGAACCCATCGTGATAGACTTCGCCATCGGCAGTTGCGACCCCACGCTGTTCTTCGACGACGGCAAGTGCTATTTCTTGTGGAAGGAGGGCGACATCAAGATCTGCGAGATCGACGTGGCTACGGGTAAGCAGTTGGGTGAGATCCACCATCTCGGGACGGGCCTCGGCGGTCGTTATCCCGAGGGACCCCATATCTACCGAAAAGACGGCTGGTACTATCTGCTGCTGGCCGAGGGCGGCACCGAGCACGGGCATCATGTGAACATCCTGCGCAGTCGCAGCCTCTTCGGTCCCTACGAGCCGAACCCCGCCAATCCCATCCTCTCGCACTTCAGCATGAAGATGCAGAACAGTCCTGTTCAGGGCCTCGGACATGCCGATCTGGTGCAGGCACCCGATAAATCGTGGTGGATGATTTGCTTGGGCTACCGTACCAGCGGCTACCTGCAGCACGTGATGGGGCGTGAGACGATGCTCGCTCCTGTAGAATGGGCAGAGGGCGGCTGGCCGGTGGTGAACGGCGATGGCACGTTGCAGATAGACATGCAGTGCCAGACGCTGCCGTTAGTTCCCATGGTACCAGACCCCGTGCGCGAAGAATTCAACTACACGAAGCGCAATGCACCTGCCGACAGCTATCACTCAATAGGCCTGCCAATGGGCTGGATGAGCCTGTGCAATCCCGACTATGGCAACTATTCGCTCACGGAACGCAAAGGCTTCCTGCGCCTCCGTCCCAGCACGGTTGACCTCAGTGAGACGGCCAATCCTACCTTCGTGGCCCGCCGTCAGACGGAACTTCATTTCACAGCCACGGCCCAGTTCGACCTCTCCCACTTGACGGAAGGCATGCAGGCCGGCATCACCGCCTATGCCGCGCCCTTGAACCACTACGACGTGGTGGTGGAGCGCCGCGACGGAAAACTCTTTGTCAAGCCCGTCGTCCGTCTCGGCCAGACCAGCCACAGCGAAAAAGAACTTCCCCTGGATGGCGACAAAGCCTATCTGTGCATCACCTCCGACAAGGACTTCTACTACATGCAGGTATCAACTGACGGCACCGACATCACCACGCTGGCCAAGATGGAATACCGTTTCCTCAGTACCGAAACCATCGGCGGCTTCACCGGTGTCATGCTCGGACTCTTTGCGCAAAGCAGCCAGGAAACAAACGGTTATGTCGATGTAGATTGGTTTGAATACAACACAAAATGAACAAGTTAATCAAAGTTGATACAATATGCACAAGATAAAGAACATAGCATTTGATTTAGGCGGCGTGGTGATAGCCTTGAGCTACGAGAACGCCGTAAAACGATTCGAGGAAATCGGACTTCATGAAGCCCACAAGCACTTGGATGCCTTCTGTCAGCAAGGTATCTTCGGCGATTTGGAAAAAGGCCTCATTACGCCCGAAGAATTCCGTGTGGAGTTAAGCCGTATGATAGGCCGGGAGATCACATACGATGAGTGTATGTATGCCTGGCACGGTTACGTCGAGGATGTGCCACAAAGAAATCTGCAAATGTTATTGCATTTGCGCCAACAGGGCTACAAGGTCTGTCTGCTTTCAAACACCAATCCCTACATGATGCAATGGGCATTGAGTACCGAGTTTGACGGCAACGGACACGCCATTGATCACTATTTCGATCACCTCTATCTCAGCTATCAATGCAAGCTGATGAAGCCGTCGGCCGAGATATTCAAGATCATGCTCGATGGTCAGCAGTCCACAGCCCAGGAAACGCTCTTCGTTGACGACGGGCGCAAGAACATCGAGGCCGCACAAGCACTCGGCATCCAAACCCTGTTCATCGAGAACAATGCCGACTGGACAGGGGAAGTGAAATTCTTATTGGGATGAGAAAAGCCATCGTCATACTGTGTCTGGTGCTGATCACAGGAGACCTGACGAAAGACGGTGAGACGGTCAGCCATGAGTATGTGGTGAAAAAACTCGATGAGCTGAAGGCGGCAGGTATCATGACGTCAGCGTAGTCATCGGTATCAACTCTGGTAAGGATGGTTGTCTGTCCACCGAGACGCTCGACTGGGTATGTGAGCAGGCTTCTGCAGCAACAGCCGCTGGCAAGAAAGTCCTTGTCATGATGCATCATGCGTTGAACCAGCATATCACGAATGCCGAGCGTTTTGTCAGTACGACGATCATCGATCATGCCGACGACATCCGGAATCGGCTGATTGAGGCCGGGGTGAAGGTCGTCCTGACGGGTCACTTCCATACCTCAGCGTCATGATCAACAGTCTCATGCCTGGCTGCTATGATATGTTCTGCAGTATGCTGAAAGACCTGTCGCCCTATGGCGTCGCAGGGCGGGAGAACCAGACCGATGACCTGTCGCTGACCATCGACATGGGGCTGCCAGTATCTGCGGGAATCCATGGTGTCGCCCGTTCTGTCGATAGTGAACGCTATTATAATCTCAATGGTCAGCGATTGCAGGCTCCTCCCGCAAAAGGCCTTTATATTTGTGGACAGAAAAAATATCTGATCAACAAACCCAAACCTTTCGTAGCGAAACCGTCATGTATCAGCCGTTGACATAAGTCATACCCCCCCTAAATTTGGCTCGAGCCAAAAGGGGTATTAGCTCGAGCTAAAAGGGGTTTTGGCTCGAGCCAACTCCCCAATTGGCTCTTAATGACCAATTTGATGACTGTAGCAGTAAAAATACGTGAGTTAACTCAAAACATCGATCGAGTTAACTCAAACGACAAATCGAGTTAACTCAGCAGTTTTTACGCATAGTCAGTCTCCTCCACACTCTATCCTTTCACTGCAACATAGTGATGGTTCTTTTGTTACAAGCCGCCCCTTTTTTCTTGTTAGTGACATGTAATTTGATTATTTTCTATCATTTCTGATTGAAGTTTCGAGGAAAATTACTATTTTTGCACACGGATTTCGTATTTATACGTTTTCCAAAGACATATTGCTCAATAGTCTCACAATCACCACATAGAGAAAATGAGCAAACTTCCATTATTGGGACTGCAACCCTAATCGGGCGCAGCTTTCCCATATTTGGAAGTGGTTTGTGGTGAACCGTGAGACGTATGGCGAATGTCTGCGCCTCTTTTGTGGATAGACAACTTAATTGATTAGATATGATACGTACACTTTTTCAAATAAAAAAGGTTTATACATTACTCATAATGCTTAGTGTTAGCAATGGTATCAAAGCGGACTTTGAAGTTAACGGAATCTCTTATACAGTACTGAGTCTAGAAGACAAGACTGTTGCCTTGACCCGCATAACAGATACCTATTTATATCAGTATGCTTCTTGGAATTTACCTGCTTATATTACCTACAATGGACAGACCTTTACGGTCAAACAGATAAATAGCACTGCCGCTAATTATAGTTGGGGATCAGGCAAAGGTATATCGTCTATAACTATTCCTTCGACGGTTGAAACCATTCAGGAAGGAGCCTTTAGTATGATTCAGATGACTAAACTCATAATATCTGATGCAGATACAAAACTTGGCGTTGATAATATGATGATGATGTCATCAAAGTCGGCTTTTATTGATTGCAGGGTACATGAACTCTATATAGGAAGGAATGTTGGTTACTTACTTTCAATGTTCAATTACTACTATCCACATCCGGCATTTTCTCCTCAATGGATAGAACTCGAAAAACTTACAATAGGGCCAAAAGCTTATGGAGCCAAGAACTATTTTGGCAGCAATCCAAACATCAAAGAAATATATTGTATGATTACTGTTCCAGAGGAAGCAGAATACGTCTTTCATAATGATGTATATGTAAAAGCCACTCTATATGTTCCAACAGGAATGGCAGACAGATACAAGGCGGCAGAAGGCTGGAAGAACTTCTTGGTAATAAAAGAAATGGATTTCCCAAGTGGGATTCAGTCTCTGACTCGCGAAAGTGATAGCCAAAAGCGTATCTTCGGAATTAACGGGCAAGAAACGGACGCTCCAAGAAAAGGGATAAATATTATTCGTGATTCAAACGGAAAAACTCGGAAGGTTATACAAAGATAGCTATATGAAACCAAGGGAATTTGAAGAACTTGTAGCCAATTATTATCAAAGTCAAGGTTACAAAACCGAACTTACCTCTTATATAGGAGACTATGGAGTTGATTTGATTGCTCAAAAAGGAGACGAAAGGATTGCCGTTCAGGCTAAGATGTATGGCAACTCTTCACGGAAGGTGAATAGAAAAACCGTCATGGAGTTACATGGTGCAATGACGTATTTCAAGTGCAATAAGGCTGTTATTGCCACCAATGGAAGTTGTATGTCAGATGCAATAGAAGTGGCCAGGTCTTTGGGAATTGAAATACTATACCTTGGAAACAATGAAGGAAATATAAGTACCGAGTCGGAAGCCAAGCATTACAACGCTGTCATTTTTTCTGAACCTGTATCAAAAACAATGTCATTTGATGATGTATGGGAACAATATATTATGCCTCTTTCTGGAAAAACCATCAGCCATGATGGTTTGACAAATCAAATTATTGATGTGGACTGGGGTGGTTTAAAAAAATTATCCTCAAAAGGTCGTGTAGGTAAAATCTCTATAGAAGAATTTAAATATGCCTATAATCAACTTCTTGAGCATGGAAGTGTTGAAAGGGTTCTTATCAATCAACATGCAAACCGTTGTTCATCAGTCATCGTTCTTGTGTTATCTCAGGTTCCTTTCATCGGGCTTCGAGATAAACCGAAGAAGATGTTATATTTGAAAAAAGACATTGAATAGAAGCCAATAGGGGACGGTGTTTTTGTCACATAATGAATCTGAGAAGATTATAATACACAGGATCAGGCATTGAAAGTCCTATAACAAAAGAACCGTCCCTCTTATATATATACATTCCGCTGATTATAAAGCTTTGTTGCTGTGATTATCTACGCTTCGTGTTGCGATTATGAAGGCTTCGCGCTCCAAACAAGCGTGGTTTTGCCAAGAAAGGTTAGTCCAAAGTCCAAGAAAGGTGCCTGGTTTCTGCCAGAAACATGGCACCTTCCTCTAAAATTTTCTCGAGAATTCAGGAGTTTCCCCTAAGGAAAGTGGGAGTTTCCCCTAAGGAAAGTCCGAGTTTAGATAGGGTAAACTCCTTGCGCACCAAAAACAAAAAAATCAGGACCTACTGAGTCCTGATAAATGAAATGTATGCTAAAAAACCATCAGACCTCCCATATCCTTTGGAAACGCCTGTGTTTATCGGGGTTTCAGGACGGGAGGTCTTGTTTGGAGACCTCCCATAGACCTCCCGTCTGAACTCCCCAGCATCAGGCGCTGTGAAGCGGAACCACTTTGTAGTAGGCCATGTGCGAATGTTCTTTGTGCTCAAAGCCGAGCTCCTTCATCGCTGTGCCAATGCTGACCTTCGTACCATGAGTTTTCTTTACGGAAGGATATTCCCTCTGGATGATCTTCAGCATCTCCGTGCTGTTCATTGTCTTCACGACCTCGTCTTCCTTTGGCTTACGGAAACAGGCCATGAAACTAAAAACGTTTATGCCAAGTGAGGGTGACGGGAGGTCTAAGGGAGGTCTCCAAACAAGACCTCCCGTGCTGAAACCCCGATAAACACAGGTGTTTTCGAAGAATACGGGAGGTCTCGGCATATAATCATTCTAATGAGTCTTAGATGGCATCGATATCGGGAAAAATAGTTCGAATACCAAAGATATGGTATGCAGAATGACATATCGAGGGGATTGTGGGAGTGTGGAAATCGCCGTACCTTTGCACCCTGAAAAGTTTAATCATTAAAATGACAGAATTATGAAACGAATGTGTAATATGCGAATGCGTGAGTGTTGTTGCCCCGAGATGATGGCAATGACGATGAAAGGGAGTGTATATATAATAATAGGTGTAAAACAAACAAAACAAAAAGAGTATGAAAAGAATAGCATTTACAATAGCATTGGTATTGAGCCTCGGACTGGGCAGCGCCTCAGCTGAGGAGAATAGTGTAAACGGAACGAACAGCAGCGTACGCACCATCAAGAGTCCGCGTTTTGCTCGTCCGTTGGTTGAGAAATGGATTGAGGAATACGCCAAGACTGAGCCGGGCGTGGAGTTCCAGATTGTAAAAGGCTCAGGAAATCAGGATCGCTCGACCTCTGGTCGCTCGCAAGGCGAGAACATCGACCTGAATGTCACTATCTCTGACAATCAGGACAACAACGAAAAACTCTTTGGCCATATAATTTATTTCGGAGAGACGGCTGTGCTGCCTGTCACTGCCCGCAGTTCTGAGGCAGCACGCCTGCTCGAAGGCAAACACCTGAACGCCAGGAAGTTGAAGCAGCTCTTTTTCCTCAATGATGACTTTGATGAGGATGTGAAGAAGATTAAAGCCTTTGAGAACATTATTATATATAGTGGCAGCAACGCCTCGTCGGTAGCCTCTTCATTCGCCCACAACTTCGGCGAGGAAAGCAGCAGCTTCCGTGGCAAGCGTATCTCTGGCGACGACCTCTTCCTGAATACCGCCATCGCGAAGGATCCGCTGGGTGTGACGTTCAACGCTTTGTCGAATATCTTCGACCTGAAGAGCCGTCATCTGAAGAGTGATCTCTCACTCGTGGGCCTGGATCTGAAGAAGGATCTGGAGAAGAGCTTCAGCGATAATGGTACGCTTGATGAGATACTGCTTTTGCTGGAGAACGGCAAGCCCGCAGAGGTGGCCGTTGAGAAGGTGGGCCTTTCGTTCAACAATGCCGACGACGCCGTGAACCGCTTCCTGCAATGGATACTTGAGAATGGCACAAAGTATAACCACGAATACGGACTCTTGAATCTCGACAGAAAAGAGACGAACGTTCAGATCCACCATGTACAGAGCAGACTGACAGCACATTTAGAGTCCCTTGGTAAGTAAGGGACGGCTATAATGCAGGGATAAAATTAAAATTAGACTTATGGTAAAAAGATTGTTTATTGCAACGTTTGTTGCAATCAGCCCTCTGTTGGCTGTTGCACAAGGCCTGATCACAGGACACATCACCGATGTCCGTACAGGTGAACCGTTGATTGGAGCTTCGGTGATTGTGAAATCAGAAAAGGGTCAGGGTGTCGTGACCGACATCGACGGCAACTTCTCCCTCCAGACCAAAGTGGAGGCCCCGCTGACCCTGAGAGTAGAATATGTAGGCTATCGTGCCCTCGATGTGGATGTGTATGACTTTGAGGAGCCCGTGGAAATCAGCCTGATAGATAATGCCAGCCGTCTGAACGAGGTGGTGGTCGTGGGTTATGGTGCCCAAAAGCGTTTGGAGCTGACCAGCAGCATCTCGTCTGTAGGCGAAGACCTGCTGAAGCAGCAGAACACTTCTGTAGAGGGTGCCCTTCAGGGAGCCGTAGCTGGTCTGAATGTGACGACTACCAGCGGTCAGCCTGGTGCTGCAAGCATCATCAGGGTGCGTGGCGGTAACTCCATCACAGGCGGTAATGAACCCCTCTATGTGATCGACGGTTTTATCGTGTATAACGACCCTGCCGCCACCCGTACTGGTGCCAGAACCAGCGACGCCACGCTCGACCCTCTGTCGTTCCTAAATCCCTCAGACATCGAGAGCATCGAGGTGCTGAAGGATGTCTCTGCCACCGCTATCTATGGTACGCGTGGTGCCAACGGTGTGATCATCATCACAACAAAGAAAGGCTCTCACGGCAAGAACAACATCAGTTATAATGCCAGCTTCGGATGGAGTCAGATCAGCAAGAAACTGGACTACCTCGATGCCTGGCAATGGGCAGACATCTGGAACGAACTCTACCAGAACGGTGAGATCGGCTATGGTCTGGATACCCCCACAGCCACCTATGACTGGCAGGATGCTGCCCTCCGTACAGGATTCCAGCAGGAGCACCAGCTCTCGGCTGTGGGTGGTGACGAAATATCCCGTTACAGCATCAGCGGCAGTTATAAGAGTCAGGAGGGTATCGTGAAGGGAACGGACCTGACGCGCTATTCAGGCCGCATCAACTATGAGCGCAATGTGTTCAAGACCCTCTTGGTGGGCTTGAATGCCAACGCTGCCTATAACAAAGTGAACGGTGTGGCCAACAACAGCGGCAGCATGTTTGCCCCCAGTCCCTGGTATGCCGCCATTTCCCACACACCTTATACCTCTATCTATAATGCCGACGGAACGTTCAACTATGATCCCACGCCGACGAGTGTGGACATCTACAACGGTAAGGTTGGGAATCCCATCAGCGACTTAGAGAACACGAAGGCCGAGACGGAGAACACCCGTATCATCGGCACAGGCTTTGCTGAGTGGACCATTATCCCGCAGCTGAAACTGAGAGCCAGCATCGGTGCCGACCTCTCCAACACCCGTCAGAGTTACTATGCACCCAGCTATACCACCAGCGGACTGGCCAACAACGGCTATGCCTCCGTGGGACAGACGAAGACCAATACCTGGCAGACGGAATATACCGCTACCTACAGCAACGTGTTCAAGCGTGTCCATTCGCTGACGGTGCTGGCAGGCTATACCGCACAGTCTACCGATCGCAGCAGTATCGCCACGACGGCCTACGGCTTCAGCAACGATGCCACGGGTTATGACAATTTAGGTGCTGCCGCCACCACACAGCCATCGAAGAGCAGCCATTATGTCTCGACGCTGCAGTCGTGGATCGGTCGTGTGAACTACAGCTACGACTCCCGTTACAATGCCTCGCTGACACTCAGAGCCGACGGTAGCAGCCGATTTGCGAAAGATCACCGTTGGGGATGGTTCCCCTCGTTAGGTGCCTCTTGGAACATCGACCGTGAGAAGTGGGTACACTTAGGCAAAAAGGTGGACTTCATCCAACTGCGTGCCTCTATCGGTACGGTGGGTAATCAGGAGATCGGCGACTATCAGTTTGCTGCCAACGTGGAGCCCCGTACGGTGGTCATCGACGGCATGAAAGCCACCAGCTATATCATCGCCAACAAGTCGAACCCCGACCTGAAGTGGGAGACCACCACCTCTTATAATATCGGTCTGAGCTCGGGTTTCTTCCAGAACCGCCTGACGGTGACCTTCGACGCCTACTATAAGAAGACCAACGACTTGCTGTTGGATGTGCCTGTAGAACAGGTGACGGGATTCTCGACGGTGCTGCGTAATGTGGGTAGTGTGACGAACAAAGGTGTGGAGCTGGAGGTCGGCGGTGTGCTGATAGACCGTAAAGACCTGAAGTGGAACGTGAATGCCAACATCGCCCACAACAAGAACGAGGTGACCTCGTTGGGCGACTCGGAGTATTTCATCCCCAGCTTCTCCAGCGTCGGTACCCTGCAGTATATCGATCCGCTGATCGTGAAGGTGGGTGAGCCTCTCGGCACCTTCTACGGCTATCGCTTCAAGGGTATCATCCAGAGTGACGAGGAATGGTGCTGCCTGCCCTCGCAGACCATCTCGGTGGTGGAGCCTGGTAATCCGAAGTTTGAGGATGTCAATGGCGACAACGTCGTGAACGAACAGGATCGTGTGGTCTTGGGTAACATCCAGCCGGATTTCACTTACGGTTTCAATACGAAGGTGACCTATAAGAACCTGGACTTTTTCCTGAGCCTGAGCGGCAGTTATGGCAATAAGCTCTTCAATGCCCTCGCCTGTCGTCTGGATCGTGGTAACGGCTATTACTACAATCCATTGGCAGAAGTGGCCGACCGTTGGACGCCCACCAACCCCAGCAACACCATCCAGAAAGCCAGCAGCGCCACCTCGATCTATGCCGACGATCGCTTTGTGGAGGATGCCAGTTACCTGAAGTTCCGTAACATCCAGTTGGGCTACACGATTCCCCTGAAGCAGATCACCCGCGATGCGAAGGTTCGTCTGTATGTCGCGTTGCAGAATTTCTTCACCATCACCAGTTATAGCGGCTATGACCCCGAGGCCAACCGCAACGGTATCGACGAGACCAGTGCCCTCTATCAGGGTGTCGACTATGGTGCCTATCCCACCGCCAAGACCGTACTCGTTGGATTTAATGTGACACTTTAAACTTTGAACATTGAACTTTAAACTTTGAGCTTTATGATTACCAAGATATATAATAAAACCGTGGCAGGAGTAACCTCTTTCCTCTTTCCACTTTCCTCTTTCCTCTTTCCACTTTCCACTTTCCTCTTAATCAGTTGCGCTGACTTGGACCAGACATCCATCAGTTCGATAGACAAGGAGAACTTCTATCAGAGCCGAGAAGACATCCAGACCGCCATCAACGGCATCTACCAGGAGTTCACGGTAGACGGCTTCTATGGCATGTTCAATAACCAGAGCGTCTATATCAACGATCTTCAGACGGACTACGTGAAGGCCGGTGCCCAGACCAACTCCGCCCATATCCGTGAGTTGTCGAACTTCGCCGTGCAGCCCACTAACCTCTTTGTAGGCTATGCCTGGGAGGAACATTTCACCGCCATCAACCGTGCCAATGTGGTGATCGACAAGGTGACTGATGCCTCATGGCTCGACGAACAGTCGAAGCAGAACTATATCAACGAGGCCCGTTTCCTGCGTGCTCTGATGTACTTCAACCTCGTGCGTTACTTCGGCGGTGTACCCATCGTGCTGCATGACGGAGAGGGTGAGGGGGCACCACGTAACTCAGTGGATGAGGTGTATGAACAGATCGTCAGTGACTTTACTGCCGCCGAGAGTCTCCCCGCAGGTTTTACAACCCTCGACAGCAAAGCCTCTTCATTGGCTGCCTCAGCCCTGCTATCCAAGGTGTACCTCACCTGGGCCCAGACCAGCAGCGAGAAGGGGAAGGTCAACCAGAGTACCTACTATCAGAAGGCCATCGACTATGCCCAGAAGGTGATTGACTCCGGCAAGTATCGTCTGCTCGACAAGTTCATCGACAACTGGTCGGTGGATAAGAAGAACGGCCCTGAGCACATCTTCTCCATCGAGCACGACCGTACGGTCAACGGCAACATCACCGGCCATTGTACCTTTGCTACCAACTGGAGTGATGCCGAGCCTGTACTGCTGGCCACCAGTGACCGCTATTACGAAGAAAGCGACGGCAAGGACCAGCGTCGTGACGGGTCGTGGGCAAAGCGCATCTTCAATCCGAATACGGGTACAGACTTCGTGTTCACCGTTCCACGTTTCCGCAAGTATATCGACTCGCTGAACTACGCCAATCCTGCCTCTACAGGTAATGCGGCTGGTCAGAGCACCAACACCACGGTGATCCGTTATGCTGAGATTCTGCTCATCAAGGCTGAGGCTGAGAACGAACTCAACGGTCCGACGGAGGCTGCTTACGACGCCATCAACCAGATTCGCCGTCGTGCCTATTGGAGTCCGTATCTGAACATCCAGAACACACCCTCCGATGGTTCTGCCCTCGAACTGAGCGGACTGTCGAAAGAGGAGTTCCGTGAGAAACTGCGAGAGGAACGTCGCCTGGAGTTCATCCTTGAAGGACAACGTTGGTTCGACCTCATCCGCTGGCATATCCTTGTGAAGTATGTGAAGGAGAATACGCCGGCTTCAGAGACGCTTAAACTGCAGAATGTGTCGAAGCGTAACTACCTCTTGCCCTTGCCACAGGATCAGCTCATACTCAACCCGAACCTCACGCAGAACTGGGGTTACAGCGGCGAGACCGGCGATGGACCCTACGACAATACCTTCGAGTGAGAATCAATGACCACGAATTACACGCGCTCGACCTTTGGTCGCTTGCTACCGAAGGGACGCAAGAATTTCACGAATTGCTTCGCGCAGCTAAAATTAGTGTAATTAATGAAATTCGTGGTTTAAAAAGAAGAATTATAGTTTAAAATTGAAAGTATATGAAACAGTTAGTTAAGTCAGCATTGGCCGTTGTAGCACTGGCCACATTTACAAGTCAGGCAGTCTCTGCCCAGTCACAAACCTCTAAGGTCAACAGCCGTGAGCGCATCCTTCAGGTGCTCGATCAGAGTCGTCCCAATGACTACGTGCCTGCCGCCTTCTTCCTCCACTTCGAGAACAAACTCGGACGCAAGGCCGTACAGGACCACAAGGACTTCTATCGTGCCACGAATATGGACTTCGTGAAGGTGTTCTACGAGATTGTCGTACCCCATATCGATATCGAGAGTGGTAAGGACTGGGCGAAGGTGCCCGTCTATGGTGAGGATTTCTTCGCGCCTCAGGTGGCCGTCATTGAGGATCTGGCCCGCGAGTTCGGGGGTGAGGCTTTTATTCTGCCTACCGTCTATTCACCCTTGGCCCTTGCCCACCAGACCTTAGGACGTGGCAAAGACCTGAAGAAACTCGCCGAGGAAGATCCCAAAGCCTTCGGGCAGGCCATCAAGAACCTCTCACTCTCTATCGAGAACTACCTGCGCTCTGCCCGCAAGCATGGTGCCGACGGATTCTATGTATCCAGTCAGGGTGGTGACGGCAATTCACTCTCACCGAAGATCTGGCAGGAGCAGGTACGCCAATGGGATAAACATGTCAGTGAGGTTGCCAACGAGATAGGTATCATCAATATTCTCCATATTTGCGACTACGGTACACCATTCAAGAATGCTGAGGCGCTCTTTGCCTTCGCCGACTATCCCGCCAGTATCATCAACGTGCCCCTGAATTTCTCAGATGGTTCTTCTCTCGATTTGAAGGAGGCTCAGAAACGCTTTGGCCGTCCCATCTTCGGTGGCTTGGAGCGATTGGGGGTGATTGCCAAGGGCAGTATTGAGGAGGCTAAGGCAGAAGTGGACAAAGTGCTGGAGAAAGCATCGCCTAACTTCATTCTCGGTGCAGACTGCACGGTTCCTGGCGATACCGACTGGGAGAAGCTGCGTGCCGTCATCGACTACGCCCACACCTGGCGTCAGACTCATAAGAAATAGTTTTGCCGCTCGGCTTTGCCGCTTGCTACCGAAAGGGACGCAAGAATCTTTTTCTTTCGGTCGGGTTGCAAAGTTTTCGGACTTTGCGCCCGACTTTCAAATTAATTTTGTACTTTTGCAGCGGATATGAAGATTACGTTATTGTGGATAGGTGCCCTTGTGGTGGGTGCGGTATTGGGATTGTTGGGACTTGGTTGGCTCAACGAGGTGATGAACTTTGTGGCGACGGTCTATACGAGACTGTGATTACCACCTTTGCGACGTTCGGCTCGAAAGGCTCAGGCCGTATCTTCGGCCGTACGCTGACCTACACGCTACTGACCACCTTTGCCGCTGCCGCTGTGGGAGCCATACTCTATGTGCTCATCGCTCCAGGCAACCTGTCCATTGATACGGTCGTTGAGGCGAATTTGAATCAGGAGTCGGAGATTTCAAATCCCCTCCAACAAAGGATGACCTACGCTGACCACATCCTCTCCGTTACCCCCAACAATATCGTCAAGCCCTTCCTTGAAGGAAATGTGCTCTCACTGCTTTTGTTGGCCTTTGCCATCGGTTTCGGACTCTCGAAATTGCCTGAGTCAGAGAATAAGAACGTCGTGGTGAAGTTCCTACTCGGCCTGCAGGAATTGCTCTTCTTGCTCATTCGTGGTCTTATCTGGACACTGCCCCTTGGCATCGTTGCCTTCTCCGCTCAGTTATCGGCACAGGTCTCTGCAGGTGTCGTGGCCGACAGCATTGGTAAGTATGTATTGGTGGTCTTGGGTGGCAATATCATCCAGTTCTTTGTCGTGTTACCATTGTTCCTCATGGCACGAGGCCTGAATCCCATCCATGTGTTGGGCAAAATGATGCCTGCCGTGCTGATGGCACTCTTCACCAAGAGCAGTGCCGCCACGCTGCCTGTCACGATGAATACCGCTGAGGACCGTCTGGGTATCCGTTCGAAGATAGCCCGTTTCGTGCTTCCCATCTGTACTACCATCAATATGAACGGCTGTGCCGCATTCATCCTCGTCACCTCGCTTTTCGTGATGCAGCAGGGTGGCACACCCATCACCTTGGGTACTATTCTGTTGTGGATCCTCATCTCTGTCATCTCCGCCGTGGGTAACGCCGGTGTGCCGATGGGTTGTTATTTTCTCACCCTCTCACTGATGTCTGGCATCGGAGCCCCTGTGGCCGTTCTGGGTATCATTCTGCCCATTTACACCATCATCGACATGGTCGAGACGGCCGAAAACGTCTGGTCCGACTCCTGTGTTTCGGCCATGGTCGACAAGGATTTGCAGTAATCGACGGCGTTCCCTTCCGTCTAATTGCGAAGGTTTAGAGTTTTATTCTGTTTGGGGGCTTTTTAAGCAATCAATTTAGAAAGATTTTCTTTATTCTTCCAATATTCAGCCATATTTTCTATATTTGAAGTACAATTTGGTGGATATTTCTAAAGTTCGTACCTTTGCACCCAGAATTAATACAATATGATATGGGAAAATATATCTTGGCAGACAATCAGGAACTGACGCGTTTGGCCCTGATAAGCTTGATTAAGCAGAACGAAGAAAATACACTCTACGTGGCTACCGACAAGGCTGGCCTCGTAGAGTTGTTGAAGGAACATGAGGATGCAATCGTATTGCTCGATTTCACGTTGTTCGACTTTGCCGATGCCGACCAGTTGCTCATCGTTGGTGAGCGTTTCGCATTGTCGCAGTGGATACTTATTAGCGACGAGCTGACGCCAACCTTCATCCGTCAGGTGATTTATTCCTCCCACCAGTTCAGTATCGTCTTCAAGGACGGCCCCCTAAACGAGGTACGAGAGGCCTTGCAGACCGTTTCCCGTCACCAGCGATACATCAGTCAGCGTGCCCTGGAGGTTATCATCAACCAACAGCAAGTCGACGAGGAACGTCCCAGTATCCTGACGGAGACAGAGACGGAAATCGTCAGGGCCATTGCACAAGGTAAGTCGACGAAGGAGATTGCTGCAGAACGCTTCTCCAGTGTCCACACCATCACCACCCACCGTAAGAACATCTTCCGCAAATTGGGTGTCAATACGGCTCATGAGGTCGTCAAGTATGCCTTACGCGCCGGACTGGTAGATTCTTCGGAATTCTACATTTGATTATTTATACCACAGATTACAAAGATTTTTAAGACAACGAATTAAAACGAATTACACGAATTAGACGAATTGGAATTAATTCGTGCAATTCGAAATAAATTCGAGCAATTCGTGTAATTCGTCTTAATTCGTTGTTTTTTTACATCATATACTGTTCTTGATATCTTCCAGCAGGTCTTCGCCGGCTTCGAGGCCGATGCTGAGGCGGATGGTGGTGTCAGGGACGGACATCTCCGCACATTGTTCGGGGGTGAAGAGACCGAAGATGGTCGAGGCGGGATGGATAGCCAGCGACTTGCGGTCGAAGAGGTTCGTAGCGCGACGGATAACCTGGAGCTTGTCAATGAACGCCCATGCAGCCTCTTTCGATTCGAGGTCGATAGTGAAGACGGCACCAGGTAAGGGACCGAACTGCTCACGAGAGAGTTCGTAGAATGGATTATCCTCCAAACCAGTATAGTTCACGCGCTTGATCTCCGGCAGTTGCTGACATTGTTTGGCGAGCCACGATGTGGTCTCTGCCTGACGACGGAAACGGATGTCGAGCGTGTCGAGGCCGAGGGTTTCCATATAGGCTGCCTGGGGTGTCATCAGCGCACCGAGGTTCGTAATCAGTTCTGTCTTCACTCGCGCTGTGAAGGCCAGTTTTTTGCCGACCTTTTTTATGCGAGACTGCAGGGCAGGGGAGGGCGACTGCGACCAATCGAACTTTCCATAATCAATGAGCAGACCGCCGAGACCTGTGCCGCCACCAGAGATATACTTCGTGCTCGACACCACCTCGATATCCACGCCAAAATCGACGGCACGGAAAGCTGAGAACGGCACGATGGTGGTATCGGCAATCAGGGGCACACCGGCTTTATGGGCGATGTCGGCCAACTTGCGGATATCAGCCACGAAGAGCTGCGGATTGGTGATGATCTCAAAGAACAGCGCACAGGTCTTGTCGTCGATGAGTGCTTCCACCTCGTCTGGTTTCGTGAAATCAACAAAGCGCGGGTCTACGCCAAAGTTGCCCAACGTATCACGAATCAGCGAGACACTATTACCAAACAGATGTTTCGAGGCCACGATGTTGAGGCCTGCCGCACTGACATCTGTGAGGGCGTAGTGGATAGCGGCCATTCCCGTGTTGAGTGCCGTCACGCTCGCTGCCCCCGTCAGTTGTCGCACGCGTTCCTCGAGATAGGTCACCGTCGGGTTGGCGATGCGGGCATACGACGGGGCCATGGAGCGACCGCAAAATGCGTCGCCCATGGCCTTGGCAGACTCAAACTCAAACGCCGCCGTATAGTAGACGGGC
>CACYQO010000047.1 GCA_902776545.1 uncultured Prevotellaceae bacterium
TAAGTCTACGCTTGGTGTGACGTTGGAAGGTGCCGACACCCATTCGAGCCGTTGGCCTCAGGCCTACCAGCGCATGCTTACCAAAGGTGATCTTGAGAGTATCCCCACCGATAGTCTGTTGATGTTAGAGAAAGAGCTAAGTCATAGCAATGATACTCGCACTTCTATCAAGAATGATTTGGAGCGTCAGAACGCTGAACTCATCTTTCGCTACACGGAGCGACGTTTGAAGGAAGCCCGAAAATAATACAAACTGAAAATATGTTAAATATGCGCTAAACTAATTAATTTAGTTTAATAACTAAGCTATTTAGTTGTATATAACGAAAACTTTTAGTTACTTTGCACTCAGATATTGATAGCGACGCATATTTGATTGTAAGAACTAAAAGCAAAACGACAATGAAAAAGCTGACAAATAAAGAAAAGGAGATCATGGATCTGTATTGGGCGCATGGTCCGATGTTCGTCAAGGAACTCTTGGAGTACTACGACGAGCCTCGTCCGCACTTCAATACGCTCTCCACGATGGTTCGTATTCTGGAGAAGGAAGGCTTTCTTGACCACAAGCAGTTTGGCAACACCTACCAGTACTATCCCCTCATTACAGAGGCAGAGTATGGCCGCAAATCGATTGCTGGTGTCATCAAGAACTACTTCAACGACTCCTACCTCTCGGCCGTCTCCTCTTTCGTCAAGGAGGAGAAGATCTCCGTAGAGGAACTCCGTGAACTCATAGACCAGATAGAAAATAGTAAATCGTAAATCCTATGATGACTGAGTTTTTGACATACGACCTGAAGGTGGCTGTGCTCATTGCGGTATTCTATATGTTCTACCGCCTGATGCTGGCCCGTGAGACGTTCCACCACGTGAACCGCCTGGTTCTCCTGTTGACGGCGGTTGCCTCCTACGTCCTTCCTCTCTGTGTGATTACCATCCACGAGACGGTGACGATACAACGGACAGCAAACGTGGCAGTAGGTGCCTGGCAGGCAGAAGCGGTAGTCGAACAACCTGCAATGCCCTTATGTCAGATCGTCTTGCCTATCCTATTTATAATAGGTATAGCGCTCACGCTGTTTCACACCCTATGGTCATTGTTCAGAATCATCCGTCTTATTAAGCATAGCGAGCAGCATCCTCAGGAGGATGGCACCATCATCTGCGTGACCGGTAACGCAGCCCTGTCTCCCTTCAGCTGGATGCATTATATAGTCATGAATCGTAGTGACTACGAAACCAACGATGCCACGATTCTCGCTCATGAACGGGGACATATCTACCTGCGTCACTCGTGGGACTTGATCCTCGTTGACACCCTCACCGCCCTGCAATGGTTCAACCCTGCCATGTGGATGCTGCGCTCTGACCTTAGGGCCATCCACGAGTACGAGGCTGATGCGGCGGTACTCTCTCAAGGCATCAATGCGCGTCAATATCAATACCTGTTAATCACAAAAGCCGCGGGCATCGGCGGGTACTCCCTTGTCAACGGCATCAGTCACAGTACCCTCAAAAACCGAATCAATATGATGTTACATACAAAATCCAACCGCCGCAGTCTTCTGAAGCTGCTGGCACTCCTGCCTATCATTGGCATCACCCTCGCCGTCAATGCCGAGAAAGTGGTTGATGTCCATTACGATGCTCCCCAGAAGCAGATAACGAAGAAAGGCAGGAAAAATGCGAGCATCAATATGGGTGATAATAAGACCATCCTTGTTGTGGAAACAGATGAAACGAAGGCTGAAACGCCTGAAACCAATACTGCTGTTGGGACATTCGAGCCAGTTCAAGGTGACGTTTTCGATGTCGTCGAAGAAATGCCTCAGTATCCTGGTGGCGCTCAGGCTCTCCTTGAATTCCTGAACAATAATGTCCAGTATCCTGAGGAAGCAGAGAAGGCTGGCATTCAGGGACGTGTCATCGCGACATTTGTTGTGGAGAAGGATGGAAGCGTTTCGAATGCGAAAGTCGTGAAGTCTGTCGATCCCTTGCTTGATGCTGAGGCCCTGCGTGTCATCAGCGCTATGCCGAAGTGGAAGCCTGGCAAGCAGAATGGCCAGGTCGTTCGCGTCAAGTACACCGTTCCCTTAAGTTTCCATTTCGATAGTGTTAGAGAGATTGAGGAAGATCATATATGCAGAGAGGACGGATCGATCGTCGAAATGGATATCGAGATGGAAAAATCCAGGGTTGTACGACCTCTTTTCATCGTTGATGGTCAAATCATGGATGGTAAGGAGGTGTATTCAATCAATCCCAAGACCATCGAACGTTTCTATATGCAGGATGGCCAGGAGGCCGTCGAGAAGTATGGCGACAAGGCCAAGGAAGGCGTGGTCATCATCACTCTTAAGAAGTCATAATAATGAAAAGTCTGTTTTCGATAATCACCCTCGCCCTGCTGACGGCTCTCTCCGCCAAGGGCGAGGGAGTTGACTCCTTGCAGATCTATTTGCAGGCTGGCGACAGTTGCATGCAGCAGTACAATACTTACGAGGCGCTGAAGTGCTACAAACGGGCTTACGCCATCGCAGAAGCCCAAGACAGCGTGCGATTCTCAATGGAGGGCATCGGCGTGATGGATGACGAGTTCCGTCAATATGTGCCTGAGGACAAGATTCCCCGTGATGTTCGCCTAAAGTTGGCTGACTGTTATTACAAGCGTGCCAATTACCGCCAAACAGCAGAACTGCTGAAGAACATGCCTGAGGACAGCCTTTCCCACGATGCTTTCCGACAACTCGCCTATAGTTATCAGAAACAGGGCGACAATGATTCCTTTATCTATTGGGCTGGTCAGCTGGTGAACCGCTTCCCTATGGACGGAGAGGTGGTGGCTGGACTCACGCTTGCTTATGCCAAAGCCAATCAGCCGCAACGAGGCATCATCTGTGGGATGATATACAGTCAGAGGGATTCCACGAATATCTTGGTGAATAGGGCGCTGGCTGATGCGTGGTTTATGAATCGTGACTTCACGGCAGCAGGCAAGTTGTACGACCGGCTGCTTGAGCAAGGTGATTCCACCTTCAACACCCTTTACTCCGCCGGCATGTGCTGCTCGCAGCTCGACAGTCTCGAGCGTGCCTATAAGTATCTTCAGTTGGCCTTCCTCATCAGCGGCATGCAGCATGCGGGCTGTGCCTATCGTCTTGGTGTGGTCTGCGTCGATACTCAACGCTATCCTGAGGGACTGAACTATCTGAACCTCGCCCGTGAACTCATGCGTCCTGACTCGACCATCATGAAGGCCATCACGCTCTCTCAGGGCGAAACGCCTACATCCTCAAGGACGATGAACAGGCTCGCGACTATTACCAGCAGTTCCTCGACCGTGCCGCCGAGGTGGAGAACCCCACGCCCCAACTCTCCGAGATGGTCGACAAAGCCCGCGAGATGCTTCAGAAATTGAAACAAGATTGAGTTGTTGATATGGCAATGGCACGTACAAATTTCAAAAAAATATAGATAATTCTTGGCTAAAGTATTGCAGATTAGGAAAATATATTGTATCTTTGCGCCAAGAAATGATATAAAACACGGAAGGAGAACGATTATGTTAGGAATTAATTCACCAAGAGAGCCGATAACGCCTGAGTTTTCTAAGGAGATTCGGGAGTCTCTTCGTCGTGCTATAGCGGGGCTGCCCAATGAAAAAGAGAAGGCTGCACGGAAAAGACTAAAGGAAAGTGAGAAATACTGGACGATGGAATGGAAGGGTCTACATTTTTAGGAAAACTCATTTCTGCACCACTAACTGATTTTCAGAGCCTTAAGTCTTTTTCCTCTGGTGTCGAGTCTATGGACAGATTCATCAGAGGTGATTTTCGTATGAGTGTCGAGAATCACTATTGTCAGGCATATGCTGTTACATTTGAAGATGAGATTGTAGCCATCTTTGCCTTAGCTTCGATTCTCTCGACTTGGATTCTGACGACAAGGATGAACTTCAGTCAGGCTTCTCATCAACAGCATCACCTGATGTTGATTACAATTACCAAGACACCTTTTATTCCAAACCCAGATACCCCGCAATGGATATTGCCTACTTTGCCATACAGAAGAATTGGCAAGGTAAGCATATTGGAGACTTCTTGATTAAACAGATTGCGGATTTGGCAAGACGGCAAACATTAGCGGGGTGCCAGTTCCTTACTGTTGAAGCATTGGCAACAAAGGAATATAGTGCTGTAGGTTTTTATGAGCGCTGCGGCTTTGCACCTAATGAGGTAAAGAAACCATATAAGGACACTTTGCGTATGTACATGACTCTGTATGCCAGGGACGAAGCCATAGACGAATAACAATTATCCTTAGGGAAATCTGTTAAAGGAAAAGATTAATAGGATTATCCCTCCAAAAACACAAAGCTTTGATAACAACCAAACAAATATTCCTATAATAAACCAATTGATTGCGTCAATACCTTTTTCTTTATAGTGGGCAATAATCTCTTCATTTGGTTCTTTCCAGACCTTTTTCTTTGTAAAGTAATCTAAGATGCAAAATCCTATAATAGCCGTCAGGATAGGAATTAGGAAATAGTAGCCGAATGGCCTTCGGATAAAGGTGAGGTATAAGAGACTTGTAACTGCAGAAAATGCAGATGCAATCCCAATTTGGTACGAAGCCAGCATCTCAATCATTACCACACCAGAATAACCGCCCTTTCTGCCATACGGAAAAAAGAACTCCTCACATTTATAAAAACTATAATAGATCTTATTCAGCAACTCCTTCATATTCTTGTAGATACATACATATTGTTCCTGGTAACGTGTGTAATTCTCTGTGCATTATTTCCTCGCGACCCTGACCCATGAGTTAAATATTATACAGATATTATACCTAAGCTCCATAATAACAAGAACAGCCCTGCAAGTGCACAAAGTATAGACATGATAAATACAAGGATTCCAATAATGGACCACAAGGTGACATTTATGTTTACCGAATATGAACCCAAATCTTTATCTATCTTTCTCCAAAGATTTCTTTTTGCTGCTCTTTCAAGAAAGAAAAGAATTACAATCGTCATTCCCAACGGAATAACGAAATAATAATCGAAACGCTTATGAATAGATAGTAAGCAAATCAATCCTGACACTCCAGAGGCTATACCAACTTGGAAATTAGCCATCATCTCAATCACAACCTTCCAAGACAGTCCTCCTTTTTTACCCATAATATTCATAGCGCTTTCTATCTTTGAGAATGCTATGAATATTCTGTATATAATTTCTTTCATGAGTTACATTGTAATATTGAATATCATATATAAGGTGTATCCCCCTATTATTAGAGATAATAAAGATCCCCCAAATAATGTGAGCTTAATATAATCAGGTGACGCATCTAATTTCTTGAATTCATCCTTATAGAACCTCTCATCTTGTATGTAAAAACTAAGCCCCAAAACAGCGAGAATTCCAAGAATGGAGGAAATCCCAATAAGAATGGTGCTAACAGCTTTACTTAAATTTTGTAGCCATGATAACACTAAGACGGTAGAACATAAAAACGAATAAACATATAAAAAGAGTGTTATATGTAATAATGCTCCGCCAGTCCGGGTGTTATAGGTATGGAGTTCATGAATACCTAACACGTGGTCAATTTGATAAAAACCATAATACAAATATATTATTAACTTTTCCATCTTGTAACAGAGGCTATACCTCACAATGGGGTCTGACACTTGTGAGTACTTTCTTTCCTTATTGTTTGTTTTCTTTTTCCCCATAAACTTCTTCTCCCAAGACCTGTTCGTCCCATAATACTTCGCAAATTGTTGGGTCTTTTATACTATACTTAATTCTGAACTTATCTCCGATTTTGCACTTTATTGATGAAACAGATGCTCTGTGATAATGTTCTTTTTCATTAGCGTAGTAGCAAACATTTATCTGATAGCCAGATCTTATTCCGGGTTCATCATTAAATCCTACCACAATACACGTAGTAGTCTTTGTATCCTTCAACATCTCTTTTTTGTGGCAATAGGAGAAAGAGAGTAATACGCTTAAAACTGTAATGATTACAATCGTAAGCAGTTTGTCTATGTCAATTTTCTTTTTATTCTTCTTTTTGCTCTTGCCTTTTCCCATATGCAAATCGGATTGTTGTTTGAAATGCAGATGTTTCGTTACTCGACTGCAAATTTACGAAATAATCTTGGATTGGCGAAAAGATTCGATTAAATCTTTTCTTTCTTGAACTCGATGCCTTTGTAGAGCACGGGTTTGCCGTTTTCGCTTTCGGGGATGATGTGGAGGCGGACGCTGCGGATGTGCTTCTTCGGGCGGAACTCCTCAGGGCTGTCCACCTTTTCGCTCTCGATCTCCAGCTTCAGACGTCCCCACTCCCTCAACTGGACGATGTCGCCAGCACGGAGATGACGGCTGACAACCTCGGAGAGCCTCCTTTCGGCAGTCCTCCGGAAACCCCTGCTGGAAAGGAGATTTTAGTGCCTGCAAACCCCGCTTTTAGAACTCGTACCCCGACCGAGAATCGAACTCGGAACTAAGCTTTAGGAGAGCCTTGTTATATCCATTTAACTATCAGGGCTTGCGGGACCCGTAATAGCAGGCTTGGTTTCCGGGTGCAAAGGTAGTGTAAATTTGTCGGATAGCCAAACGATTGGAGAACTTTTTGCAGAAAAGCATCAATTTGTGCCATTCCATCGGGTATAAAGTTTTCGATATGTAACTGATTCTTTATAAATAATAATGTACGCGAAGAAAAATGGGCAGAGTGGTAGGCAGATTCAGAATAAATGCCTATCTTTGCGCAAGAAAGCATTATAAACCAAAAACTATCATGTGATGAATAAACTCATGTTATTGTTGCCATTCGTGGCATTGTTGATGGGCTGCTCTCAGAGTGAGAAGAGTGCCCAGTGTCCTGTGCTCTCCGTTGAGGGTGGTCAGATTGTCGGCGTCGAAGCCGAGATTCCTGGTGTGTTTGCTTACAAAGGCATCCCCTATGCTGCAGCGCCCATTGGTGACCTGCGCTGGAAGGAGCCTCAGCCCGTGGTGGCGTGGGAAGGCGTGAAGGATTGTTCCAAGTTCGGTCATCCCGGCTATCAGGCTGTTCACTATCCTGGCGGTTATGCTACGGAGTGGGGCTACGGCGACGAGGCTCCCTACAGCGAGGACTGTCTCTATCTGAATGTCTATACGAAGGCAGCTGGTCAGGCAGACAAGAAACTGCCTGTGGCCCTGTGGATTCATGGTGGCGGCTATCGTGAAGGCTGGGGCACGGAGCCCGAGTTCGACGGTAAGGAGTGGGCTGCGAAGGATGTGGTGCTCGTCACCATCAACTACCGTCTGGGCATCTTCGGTTTCATGCCTTACGGCGGGCTCTCTGCTGAGAGTCCTCACGGCGTGTCCGGCAACTATGGTATCCTGGATCAGATTCAGTCGCTGAAGTGGATCAAGGCCAATATCGCCCAGTTTGGCGGTGATCCCGACAATGTGACCATCTTCGGACAGAGTGCCGGAGCTGGAAGTGTGCGTACCATCTGCGAGAGTCCCCTGGCTCGTGGTCTGTTCCACAAGGCAGTCATCATGAGCGGCGGTGGTCTGAATGTTCCTCCGAAGGAAGGCGAGGCCGCCAAGCCTGCTACGCCGATGAACAAGTTCTTCTCTTACAACCCCACGCTGAAGGAGGCTGAGGCTGAGACGAAGAAGGTGATGGACTGGGCAGGACTGACCGATCTGGAGAAGCTGCGCAAGGCTTCGACGGAGATTCTCTATCCGATGTGCAACATCTATAATATGGTGAACAAGAGCGACCTCTACGTGATGGAGCGTCCGATTGTCGACGGCTATGTGTCGCTGAAAAGCTTTGAGGAGGCTGCACGTGCCGGCGAGATTGCCGATGTGCCCTATATGATCGGCTACACGCTGAACGATTTAGGCTCGATGGGTGCAGGCATTGCCGAGTTCTGTAAGGTACGTTCGGAGCAGGGCGGCAAGGTTTGGGCTTACGAGTTTGCCCGTCCGTTGCCCGATGACGGTTCTCATCCTGAGGTTACCGCTCGTCTGAAGGGTGCCTTCCACTCCAGCGATCTCTGGTATGTCTTCAAGAGTCTGGAGCATTGCTGGCGTCCCTGGACACAAGGCGACTGGGATCTCTCTGAGAAGATGATCACCGCCTGGACGAACTTCGCCAAGTACAGCGATCCCAACGGTGAGGACGGCAAGGCCCTCGGCTGGACAACCTGTACGGCAGAGAATCCGCAGTTCATGCTCTTCAAGCTCGACGCCAATGACGCTGAGGCTTCTGAAATGGGCGAACCTATCGTTGCTGAACCAAATAATTAATAAAAGAAACGAATGTGAATAATGTGAATAATTTTGTCCACAAATTAAAATAATAATTATTCGTTATTATTAGTGGGTTAAATTATTCTTATTATTCATATTCGTTTCAGTAATAAGCCGCTTGCGGCCAAATGTTTATATTTTTATTTATATGAAAAGATTATTTCTGTTTTCGTTTTTAGTGTGTGCGGCATTGAGTGCCAGCGCGCAGAATCCTTATCTCCCTTTGTGGGAGCATGTTCCTGATGGTGAGCCTCGTGTGTTTGAGGATCCCGACAATCCCGGTAAGCTGCGTGCCTACATCATCGGTTCGCATGATACGAACTATACTGCCTATTGCGGTAGTGATATCCGCATGTGGTCTGCTCCTGTTGAGGATCTCACCCAGTGGCGCGATGAAGGACCCATCTTTACTTGGTATGTAGACGGTCAGTGGGATACGATGTTCGCCCCAGACCTCGTCGAAGTGAAGGATAAGGCCACAGGTAAGAAGACCTATTACCTCTATCCCCACTCACGTGGTTGGCGTCGTGTGGCGATGGTCTGTAAGAGCGATCGTCCTGATGGTCCCTTCACGCCTATCAACCTCACGGAAGACGGTCGTCAGTGTGTGCCTGGCTCGCTCATCGACTTCGATCCTTCCGTTTTCATCGAGGAAATCACCAATAAGAAGGATCCCGACTACGATAAGGGCTTCCGTGCATACGTATTCTACGGCTTCCAGCACTCGACGGCTTGTGAGCTCGATCAGAACACGATGTACTCCCAGCGTCCAGGAACCGAACTCATCGATCCTTTCATTCCCGCCAGTAGTGCCGACGGTCGTCTGCTCGACAAGGAGGGCAGCGAGTATAAGGCCCTCTATCAGGGACAGAATCCGCTCGACTTCAATTTCTTCGAGGCCTCCAGCATCCGTCAAGTGGGTAATAAGTACGTGATGGTGTTCTCCGGTTACAGCGGTAAGGAATACGGATTAGGTAATACGAACTCCGCCCTGCGCTATGCCTTCGGCGATTCACCTTTAGGCCCTTGGCGCTCTGGTGGTGTGCTGGTAGACTCCCGTGGTGTAGTGCTTGGTGAGGACGGCTCGCAGCTGATCACCACCAACGCAGGCCACAACACACACGGCTCGCTGCAGGAGATCAACGGTCAGTGGTATGTGTTCTATCATCGTCCGCCGCGTGGCTTCGGCTTCGCCCGTCAGCCGATGGTCGCTCCCGTGAAGATCACTTGGGACAAGAAGCCCGTTGCCAAAGGTGGTATGGTGAAGATTACTGGCTATGACCCTTATGCTGCCGACAACGAGTGGACAGCTGCTGCCTCCGATGGCAATACCTATACGGGTGCCGAGGTGACTTCTGAGGGTTTCCAGATCTTCGGACTTCCACCTTATAATTATTATAGTGCTGGTATCGCTTGCTTTATGACGGGCGGCACGAACAGCAACGAGTGGATGCAGGATAATCACGACGTTTGGAACAACTCGATGGATCTCGTGGGCATCACCAACGGTGGAATCGTAGGTTTTAAGTATTTCGGCTTCGGTGGTCTGGCTCAGAACACGAAGGGTCTGAAGGCTTTTGAGGGTACGAAAACTGGCGATGGAACTGGACTTTATCTCAATCTGACGTCTGGTGGACACGGTGCCTTTAAGATTCATGTGCGTCTCGATGATCCTTGGAAGGGCGATGAAATCGCTGTTTTTGATATTCCTGCCGATGATTCACACACAGCCAAACTGTATCATGCGAATGTGCCAGCCGTCGAAGGACTGACAGGCAAGCACGCCATCTACCTCGTGGCCGAAGGGCCTGACATCAAGGCTCCAGAACGTCCGCGTTGGGGTGGTCCCCGTGGTCCACAGCGTCCAGACGGACTCTTTAATCTTCACGGCATCGGCTTTATGAAGGCTGGCATGAGCCTGAAAGCACCTCAGGTGCCACAGGTTACCATTATGGCTGACGGTCAGAAGCTTGTGATTCCCACGACGCCCATCCGTTTCACCAATCTCAACGGCTATACGGACCAGACGCGTTATCAGGTGTACGGAAAGCTGGCAGACGGTTCTAAGCTCACCGCTACTTCCAACAATCCATCGGTGAAATTCGAGATTAGCCCCATCGTCGAAGGTCGCGCAACCATCAAGGCCACCTACAACGGTCTGACGAAGATTTTCCTGATTAACTAATCTCTTCCCCTCCTAAGTTAGGAGGGGTTAGGGGTGGTCTGAACAAGCGCATCTATCCTTCGTTCAGACCCCCTCTGCCTCCCCCTAACTTAGGGGGAGAAACAGTTAGTCTTGTAGCAGCTTTTTCGGACAAAGTTCTTTCTTGATTCTTTCTAAAGCCTCGAGGAGGCGGGAGCGCTGGGTGGCGATATTGATACGGACGTAGCCTTTACCTGATTCTGGGCCGTACATCGTGCCTGGATTGATCCATACCTTTGCCTCACGGAGCAGACGGTCACAGAGTTCATCGACAGGAATACCCGTCGCAGAGACATCTACCCAAGGGAGGTATGTGCCTTCGAGGTTACAGACCTTCCACTGAGGCAGGTTTTTTCCGATGAAATCGCACAAAACGGTGTAATTACCCCACAGATATTGGTTCAGTTCGTCAATCCAGTCCTCGCATTCGTTATAGGCGGCGATAAGCGCCACATGGCCAAATGGATTCACGTCGCACACCTCGTTGATATTGATGGCACGATCGATGCGACGACGCCATTCGGGCTGTGAGCAGATGATGTTCGCAATCTGCAGGCCAGCGATATTGAACGACTTCGAGGGTGAATTGAGGATGACGCTGTTCTTCCTGCAAGCTTCGCTGACGGCAGCAAAAGGTTGGAAGGTGTGTCCGGGCATCATCAGCTCACAGTGGATTTCGTCGCTCACCACCTTCACATTGTGCTTCAGGCAGATATCGTTCATCCGTTCTAATTCCTCTTTCGTCCACACACGTCCCGTAGGGTTATGCGGGTTGCAGAGGAGGAACACCGTTGTCTTCTCATCTGCGCACTTGGCCTCGAAGTCGCACCAGTCGATTGAGAAAGTCGGGGGTACGGTGGTGCGGAGATGCGGAGGTACGAGATTACTTTCTGCCTCCAAACTATTCTCGTGCCCCCGTGCCCCCGTACCTTCGTACCCCCGAATTAAACTTGTTTCCAGCACCTCGCAGCCGTTGTTACGGACGGAGGAGAAGAAACAGTTGTAGTCGGGTGAGAGGATAAGCACCTTTTCACCAGGCATCGTCAGCGCCTTGATGGCAACGGACATCGCTGGCACAACACCTGTGGTATAGAGGATTTCTTCCCGATGAATTCGCCAGTTATGCCGCCGACGGAACCAGTTGATAACAGCCACATAGTAGTTCTCCTCTACAACGGTATAGCCGAACACCCCGTGCTCAGCCCGCTTCCTCACGGCCTCCAGTATCGCAGGAGCCGCCTTGAAGTCCATATCCGCCACCCATAGGGGAATGACCTCGTCGCTCGGACTCTCATCCCACTTCACGCAACCTGTGCCTCGTCTTTCTACGATTTCATCGAAATTATACTTCATATTTTGGTATTTATTTCTCCCCTTAGTAAGGGGGAGTTAGAGGGGGTCTGAAGAAGCGAACAGTTTCCCTTGTTCAGACCACCCCTAACCCCTCCTAACTTAGGAGGGGAAGAGATTACAATCTTGTTTCAATAATGCAATTGTTCGGCTGGCGGACGTTCTCATCGATGGTGATACTACCGATGGAATCGGCAATAATGTGTCCGCTTGTGGGATTCTTGATGTTCTCGATATGTCCGCGGATGTCTGCCTCGACGGTGGAATATTCGAACATACGGTCGCACATCTTATCGATGGTGCAGTTCTCTAATACGAGGTTCTCTGTATAACAGAGCAACTGTTCCCCAGCCAGGTGACAGTTCACCAGCCTGACGTTCTTTGAGTGCCACGCTAAGTACTCTCCGTCGAGCACGGAGTCGTATATCGCAACGTTCTCGCACTCCCAAAACGAGTCTTTCGTCAGGATCTTCGCATTGTGTACCTCCACGTTCTTGCAATATTGGAACACATACTTCGAGTCGCTCTCCAGTCCGTCGACGTAAATATTGTTTGAGAACATAAACGGATACGTCCCCCCGTGCAGTTTCACGTTCTTGATCCGGATGCCGTCCACCTTCCAGAAGGTCTCGTCGGCATCGGTGATCTCCACATTCTCCAACGTCAGGTTCTTCATCTCGCGGAAGAACTTCGGCCCGTCGATGCGCGAGTTCGTCATCACCAGATCGTTGGTGTACCAGATGGCGGAACGCGAATCCATCGCGAAATAGCAGTTGTCTATCTTCGCACCGTCAACGTGCCACCAGGGGTATTTGCCGTAGAACTTGCAGTCGTAGGCCTCCATATTCTGGCATTGCTTGATGCCCGACTCTCCGTCGGTAATCGTCACACGCTCCAGTCTCAGATTGTGTGTAGCGAACAACGGCCGTTCGCCTCCAAAAGTCTTGTCTTTAATCAATTCCATGTTGTTTGTATCTTAAAATCGCCACAAAGATAACTAAAAAACCGTAATCAGCCTATACCGATTACGGATTCTAAAACCCTTTTAAAGGTTTTTAATATGTGTGAGAGAGAAAAGAAGCCTTAACCCATAGCCAGCAGACGGTCGCTGATCTGCTCCAGCGACTCCATGCAGAGCAGGCTGTTGGTGAGATACATATCGTTCTTAGCCTCGTTCATCTTGAACGTCTTCACCGATGTCACGTTGGGAGCCACCTCACGGTAGAGTGTCACTTCCATCGGCAGATCGTAGGCCTGAAGCGTAGCGTCCCACTTGCTGGTCTCCATATTGTAGCCGTTCTTATAATATTTATAGGTGTGACGGAAGTCGTTTACCCACTGCTTGTTGGCTTCGTCCCAGCGTACCACCTCACGGGTGGTCAGCCTTCCCTGCTCGTCGTAGCTGTAGCGATACTCCATCTTGGCACACATCTGGCCCTCGGCCTTCTGCTCGTAGACCTCAATCTTGTGGATGACACCGTCCTCCAGATCTGAGTTGTAGAAATAGGGGGCGTTCACGTCGTTGGCGGCGTTGAAATACATCGTGAGGACTGTTGCGATAGTGATAATCGATTCCATAATTCTATTTACGATTTCTTTTAGTCGCTACGCTTTGTAAAAGCGCTTACGCGAGTTCTGATTTACTATTTACGATTTATTTGTTTGACGGTGCAAAGGTACGATAAGTTGCAATAACAATATGTTATGCGAATGTTATCTTTACGTTAATTCTAGTTGACAGAGCCGGCATTTGAGAGGAAAAGGGTAAAACTTTGTTAAATATTTCGATTTTCGTGCAAGTTTTTAGTGTTCTATGTGTTATATAAGTATAAGAAAGTATATTTTTGCAAGTAAAACTAAGGACGTGAAAAAGAAACTGTTGGTATTTGCCTGTATGATGCTGGTCGTACAGTATGTTGGAGCGCAGGAGTATTTCTCCTCGGCTTCTGATTTTGCCCGCCTGTATGTGGGGCCTGTCGAACCACAGTACCAGACATCATTGTGGTATGACATTCCTTATTATAAAGGCAGTACAAATATGTATCAGGGCCGTATCAGTTATTTTGGTGTGGTTTATGATCAGGTACGACTCCGTTATGACCAGTTGGAACAGCGGGTGATTGTCCTTTCTCCTGTGGGGAATGTCTTTTGTCTGCCTGAGCAGAAACACATTGACTGGTTTGAGATGGACGGTCACAGATATGTACACGATCCGGTTGACAGCACGCGCTATGCGGCTCTTCTTTCTGACGGGAGCACGAACGGCGTCCGTCTTTATCATAGTGTGTGGAAGGCTTATACTGGTGAAAACACGCTTGAAGGAAAGAAACTTCTGAAGAAACTCAGTACCAAAGAGCTTTATACGGTCATCACTCCCGACGGAGAGGCGCACCAGGTGAAGCGTGCTTCGGATGTGGCAACGCTCTTTCCGCAACAGAAGAAGCAGATCAGGCAGTTTGCCAGACAGAATCATCTGTCTTTCTCTAAAGATGAGCGTGAGCTGAGTCTGAAGAGAGTGGTGGAGAGTGTTATAAATGATCGGGGGCGCGGGGGCTCGGAGGCGCGGGGGCCCGAGAATACAGCAAGCGCAGAAACAAATCTCGTACCCCCGTACCCTCGTACCTCCGTGCCTCCGATTTCCATCCCAGACGACTCCCTCATCACCGGCATCCCCGTTCTTGACAGCGATACGGTTTCCATAACAGCCGGATCGGCCAATACGAGAACCTACATCGTGCCGGGCGTGAAGAAGGCAAAGGCCAGTATCTCCGACGATCAGGAACTCGCCGAGATCGTCGTTGTCGCCGGTCGTCAGTCGGCTGTGAAAAGCACGACGATGGGTTCTGAGAAGTTCAAGCCCCAGCTGCTGAAGAATATCCCTTCGGCCTTTGGCGAGTCGGATATTATGAAGGTGGTGCTCACGCTGCCGGGCGTCACCACCGTTGGAGAGGCTTCGAGTGGATACAATGTGCGAGGCGGTGCCACAGACCAGAACTTGATACTCTTCAATGGCGGCACTGTGTATAATCCCTCCCATCTCTTCGGCCTCTTTACATCGTTCAATTCCGATGCGGTGGAGGATGTGGAACTGTTCAAGTCAAGTATTCCCGTAGAGTATGGCGGCAGGATCAGCAGTGTGTTGAAGGTGACCTCGAAGGAGGCCAACATGCAGAAAGTGACGGGTTCGGCCAGCATCGGAGCGCTGACCAGTAAGTTGAATCTGGAACTGCCGATCGTGAAGGATCATGTGTCGCTGTTGCTGAACGGCCGCACTACCTATAGCGACTGGATGCTCAAACAACTGCCTGAGGACAGCGGCTACAAGAACGGTTCGGCGAACTTCTACGACTTCGGCGGCGTACTGACCTGGAAGCTCAACAGCATGCACCGCCTCAAGCTATATGGCTATTGGAGCAAGGATAAGTTCTCGTTCAGTTCAGAAGACAGTTATGGCTACCAGAACCGTAACTTCTCTGCCGAGTGGCGTTCTATCCTGAATGACAGGATCACCGCTACGTTCTCTGCCGGACTTGACCACTATGACTATTACAATGAAGAAGTGGGTACGCCCTCTATGGCCGCCCGGCTGAGTTTCGGCATCGACCAGATATGGGGCAAGCTGCATATCCGTCATCGTCTGTCTGAAAAGGATGCTCTCACTTATGGTCTCTCCGTACAGCATTATAACGTGCAGGCCGGAAAGTATGAACCTATAGGTGAGGAATCGTGCATCTTGTCCGATCAGCTGCAGCGGGAAAAGGCTCTGGAGAGCGCCGCCTATGTCGAGTATGAGCGTTCGCTCACGGAGAAACTGTCGGTATCAGCCGGTCTGCGTTATTCGATGTTCAATGCACTTGGTCCGCGTGACGTGAATTATTATCCCGACAATGATCTTCCGACGGAGGGCAACTTGTTGGAGACACGTTATGAGACCGGTATCATCAAGACCTATCAGGCACCAGAGTTCCGTCTCTCGGCCCGCTATGCCATTCAGGAGAACCTTTCTCTGAAGGCCGGTTTCAACACGATGCACCAGTATATCCATAAGGTGTCGAACACTTCCATCATGTCTCCTACCGATATCTGGAAACTCTCCGACCTGAACATCAAGCCCCAGAACGGCTGGCAGGCGGCTGTAGGTATCTATCATGAGACCGCCGGCAAGAAATACGAGTTTTCGGCTGAGGTCTACTACAAGCATATCGGCGATTACCTCAACTATCGCAATTCTGCCGTCCTGCTGATGAACCACCACCTGGAGACCGACGTCATCTCTACAGACGGAAAGGCCTACGGTGTAGAGCTTCAGGTGAAGAAACCTTTGGGAAGGTTGAACGGCTGGATCAGCTATACTTACTCACGCTCTATGCTCCGTCAGGATGACGACAGGGTGACAATGCCTCTGAACAACGGCGAATGGTATTCTTCCGAATACGACAGACCTCACGAGGTGAAGGCGGTACTCAACTTGAAGTTTACCGAGCGATATAGCTTCTCCAGCAACTTCAACTACGCCACAGGTCGCCCTACAACCTTACCGGCTGGCAAATACTACGACGCGCACAATCAGAAATACATGCCCTACTATACAGACCGCAACACCTACCGCATTCCTGACTACATGCGTCTGGACCTTGCGTTCAATATCGAGCCGACTCATAAGCTGACAAGCTTCCTTCATACGTCGTTCTCGATCGGTGTCTATAATGCCCTTGCGCGCAAAAACGCCTACAACGTCTATTATGTCACCGAAGGCGATGAAATCAAAGGGTATAAGTTATCTGTGTTTGGCACCGCCATTCCTTATGTCTCACTTAACATCCGATTTAACTAAACGAAGTGAAAAGTGAAAAATGAAAAGTGAAAAGTTATATATGATTCTATGCCTCATGTTAGGCGTTACCCTGTCGGGCTGTATTGAGGAATTCGAGGCAGACATCCCTGAAGAGGACTCCAGCCTGCTCGTCGTTGAGGGGACGATATGCTCCGGGAAAAAGAATACGTTCATCCTGACGCGCTCGCAGCCCGTCAATTCTTCCTATGCACCTTTGGTGGTTGTGGGAGCAAAGGTATCTGTCCGCGGGAGTGACGGTTCTGAATACAAAGCGGAGGAGGCCGACGGCTGTTACGCTTGTTGGATAGAATCTCTCAATCCCGATGTAACGTATTGTCTGCATATTGAGGCCTACGGCGAGGTCTATGAGTCAGAACCTCAGAAACCTTTGCGTACCGAGAATATCGCAGATGTACATGGGGTACAGGACACCCCGGACAGCGATATCGACATTCTTATTACGCCCGATGCTCCCTTTGAGTCTGGCCATGCGAACTACTATTCGTGGACATACGACGAGACTTGGGAAGTACAATCCGACTACACGACCAGTATGTATTACGACATCGAACTCATGGAGGCTGTCATCAAAACCAATCAGTTCCCCTGGCGCGGATGGAAGGATGCCACCAGTTCGGCGATTATGGTTGGCGGAAGTGCGAATTACGCAGGTCAGCACATCCGGGATATGAAGCTCTACGATGTCGGTCATTACCTCGATGAGCGTATGTACCACAGATATACCAGTCTGATTCATCAGCGGGCCATCACAAAGGCAGAGTATGAGTATGAACTTGCGCGGCGTCAGGCAGGTTTGGAGATGGGAGGCCTGTTCACCCCCCAGCCGTCAGCCTTGCCTTCGAACATCCATTGCCTGACATCCAACAAGCATGTAATCGGATTTGTAGGATGCTCGTTGAATACGAGTGAATACAGGTTCTTCCTCGATGCTACAGACTTCGCCATCCGCCCTCCTGCACATGAGGATACCCGCAAATGGATCACTAACCCGGAATCTTGGTTGTGTCGTCAGATGGTGGAAAGTGGCATGTTCCTGTGCGTATGGGAGATATCGGGTACCGACGGTTCGTTGCAGACGGCTTGGGCAACCGAGAAACAACTCGATGTCAGATATAAAGGTGCCTATATCGAGAAACCTGATTTTTGGAAAGAGAAAAGTGAAGATGAATAACAATAGATTATTATCGCTGACAGCTGCGCTGGTGCTTGCTCTGAGCACCTTTGCTGCGAGTGTTGAGACAGACCGCCCTTGGTATCTCGCAGGTGAGACGATGACGGTAGGTGTGACGGCCGACGACGCTCTGATTGCCTATGCCGAACTGTGTGATACGCGCGGTCTGGCTACCGGCACCGTCGTGAGTCTGCGAAACGGAAAGGGAACAGGCATCCTCGAGCTGCCTTCCGACCTCCATAGCGGCTACTATGTGTTGTCAGTTTATACCCGCCACAGCGCCGATGTCGCCAGCCGCCTCATTGCTGTCGTAAATCCCCTTCGCAAGAGTGCTGACGATGATATCGAATGGATAAAAATCGAGGAAGGAGGAACGAGGAAGGAGGAAGGAGGTCACCTTGGAGGGGATAGTCTGTCGCAAGACTATTCTCCTTCCTCCTTCCTCCTTCCTCCTTCCTCGAAAACCATCGACCTCCGTGAGACCGAAGGCCACATCATCAAGGCCCGTATCAAAAACACCTACGACGGCCAGACCTTCACCGCCGCTCAGATCACCCCGTCCGTCGGCATTGTCGGGAAACAGATTCATTACTTTGAGGGAAAGATGGTCAACGACTCGATGGCCGTCTTCTATACCTACGGCGTTCGTGGCCGTCAGCCTCTGGTGCTCTCTGCGGTGACGTCCACAGGCGTCAGTCTGCCCATCGAGATGATCAGTCCCTTCGCCGTCCTGCTTCCGGAAAGCCTCCCGCATCTCGTGTTTCATTATCAGCGCAGCGAGGTGGAAGCCCGTTCTCTCGATATGCAGCGCCATCAGAAAGCCATCGGACTCCGTGATAGTCAGCCTGCACGCGTGTTGGATTACGACGCAACGGTGCTTGGCACCCGACCTGAACTGACCTATAATCTCGATGAATACCGTCAGTTCTTCACCGTCCGCGAAGTGCTGCTCGAATATGTGAACTGTGTCAGCAATTTCAAGATCAATGATGCCCCGCAGCTGATTGTCCATATCGATCAGGCCCCTTCCGCCAGCCTGTGGCCGTCGCTGGTACTCATCGACGGAATGCCGGTCACCAATGTCGAACGGCTTCTGAGCTACGACGCCCGCCGCATCCACTATATCAACATCTACGGCGGTCAGTACACCTTCGGTAACGTATTGTATAACGGCATCCTGTCGTTCGTCACGCGCTCCGGACAGCTCACTAACTATCCGCCCGAGCCCAACGCACAGTATCTGGTGTATGGATTCCCTGAGTGATATGCAGAAGAATAAATATAAATATGTGTCGGTAGGCGCGATGGTGGCGGTCATGCTGCTGTTGGGACTCTACATGTGGATGACCTACCGCTCGGCGGTCACCGACATCTCCGAGCGTGCCGGCAACCAGCTCACGTGGGGCATGTTCTACGAGAGTTACGAGCGGGCTGAGGTTGTCTCCGTCGGCGATACGCTCAGCCTGCCCCATCTGCGCGGCGACCTCTCGTTGGAATCGTCGGTAGAGGGCATGAACGATGTGCTCAGCCGTCTGTATCACTCCGAAGTGTCGCTCGACACCCTCGCGCTCTATGTCGATTCCCTGCTCAGTGTGGCGAGCCTTGACCGTAACTTCACCGTGATGGAGGTCGATGCCGACGGCCGCATTCTCCGTCAGAACAACGACCTTTTGTCTTCCACCGCCTTGAAGACGCGTATGTTCAGCACCCGTCGCGATCAGTCGCGCGGCATCCGGCTCGCCCTCAACAATCCCTATCCTACACTCGCCCGTCGGCTCAGTCCGCTCTTCCTCGCCAGCGCCATCATCCTCATCCTCTTCGGTGCCATCCTGCTGAGGCTGCTGCGCTATCTCGACGAACAGAAGATGATGGCCGACCTCCGCAACGACTTCTCCTACGCGATGGTTCACGACATGAAGTCGCCTTTGTCGAGCATCATCATGGGTGCCCGGTTCCTCCACAGCGGCAAGGTCGACGACAAACCGGAGATCAAGGAGAAATACTACGCCATCATCGAGAGTGAGGCCGAACACCTGCTGGCGCTCGTCAACAAACTGCTCACCATCTCGAAGCTCGAAAACAAGAAACTCATCCTCAACAAACAGGATGTCAACCTCGAGCCCGTCATCGAGGATATCGTGGAGAAAGCGAAGGCGAAAACGAACAAAAACATCGATTTCATCGTAGATTTGCTCGTCCGTCACGTTCTCGCCGACGAACAATACCTCACCGAAGCCATCTCGAACCTCGTCGATAATGCCATCAAGTACTCGAAAGAAAACATCGAGATTTCAATCACGACGCAAGACAGCGACAAGTACGTTCTGCTGAAGGTGCGCGACAACGGCATCGGCATCTCCCGCGAGGACCAGCGCATCATCTTCGACAAGTTCGGCCGTGCTGCCGTCCATGAACAGAACCGCAAGGGCGGTGTCTCCGGCTTCGGCCTCGGTCTCAACTACGTCGATCAGGTCATGCAGGCCCACGGTGGCAAAGTCACCGTCACCAGCGAGAAAGACAAATATTCCGAATTTACACTTTATATTCCTAAATAAAGAAAGAATATGGTAAAGTTACTTTTGGTTGAAGACGACGCATCGTTAGCGTATATCGAGAAGACCGGTCTCGAGGATATCATCGGCGGCTACACTGTGACCACCGCCACGAACGGCAAGGAAGGCCTCCAAGCCTGGCAGGACACCAAGCCCGACGTGATCATCTCCGACATCGACATGCCCGTGATGAACGGTTTCGAGATGGTAGAGCGCATCCGTGAGACTGATCAGGACGTGATCATCATCTTCACCTCTGCCCTCACTTCGCCCAACGACGTGAAGGCCGGCTACCGTCTCGGCATCAACAACTACGTGAAGAAGCCCTTCGTACCCGAAGAACTCGACGCCCATATCCAGGCACTTATGAAGATGCGGGGTGGGGCAAAGACGCAGAAGGAGACCAGCCACTATCGTCTCGGCAAATACACCCTCGACGCCGATCACGCTACACTGCGCAACGACGAGACGAACCTTTCGCAGACCATCACCCAGCGTGAGGCACAGATCCTGCAGCTGTTGGCAGAGAACAAGAACAATGTCGTGCGCCGCGAGGCCATCCTCAGCCGCTTCTGGAACACCGAAGACGATTATTTCGCCTCCCGTTCCCTCGATGTCTTCGTCAATAAACTCCGCAAACTCCTCTCCGACGAACCCCGCATCACCCTCAAGACCGTTCGCGGCGTCGGCCTACAACTCTTGGTATCGTAATATTAGGCACGGATTACACGGCTTTTATCAAAGACACGGCTTGTTGCGCATAAGGAAGGCCGTGTCCTTAATTATTTAAGGCCGTGTTAATCTGTGCCAAAATTCATTCGTACGCCTATCTGGAGGTTGAAGTTCGTGGGGCGGTGCTTGAAGAAGTTCCGGATGTGGCTGCCGTTGTCGAAGTAGTGCTTGACGCCTGGTTCCGCATAGATACCTAACTGCGGAATGAAGTTATACTGCACACCTACGGCCGCATTCACCGACCACTGCAACTTGTCTTTCTCTAATTTCGTCTCCGTTCCCTCCGTCGTTACGCACGCCTTCACATTAAAGTCCGCCTGTCCGCCTGCCGCCGCATAGACATTCAGCCCGTGCCATTGCCACACGTTATACTGCACCGTCAGTGGGATACCCACATAGTGGAGCGTCTGCTGCCGTTCATAGACGAGGCTGTTTGCGATGCTGGTGAAGTCTGAGCGCAGACGGGTATAGACAACGCCCGACGATACGGAAAATCCCGATGAAATGGGGATATTTACGCTCAGACCGAACGAGATGGGCTGGTAAAACTTCTGCCGTTCCTCGTGGTTCGCTAAATAGACCGGACTGTCGCCGGCTCGGGTACCGTGACTGTCGGGATTCGTATAGTAATCGTAATTCGAGAGCAGTTCCTGACTCATCAGTACACCGTTGCGGTACGACTGATGGCCGAAGCCGTTGGAGGCATAGAGGTTGATGGCGGCGCTCCTGTTGCGATGCTGCTTGTATTCAGCGATCTTCTGATCCAGCTCGCGGATCACGTCCTCTGAGCTCTTCTCAGCCTCAATGGCCTTTTCTTCCGATGAAATGGGCAAATTTGGCTTTCCTTCTGACGAAGTGGGCTCCTTGGGTGCGCAGCTTTCCCCTCCTAAGTTAGGAGGGGTGCCGTTAGGCGGGGTGGTCTGAACCGCCTCACGTTCCGCCTCACGTTCCGCCTCAAATTCCGCCTCACGTTCCGCCTCACGTTCCGCCTCAAATTCCGCCTCAAATTCCGCCTCAAACTCCGCCTCTTTCTCCGCTGCACCATGCGCCAGCTCAGACCCCCTCTGGCTCCCCCTATTTAGGGGGAGAACTGCGGCAGTCTGATCCGCCTCATGCCTATTCTCATTCCACAAAACAAATCCTCCCACAACCACCGCCGCTACTGCCGCCCATCTCGCCCACAAAGTCACAATCCTCGCCTTCTTCTCCTTCTTCTTCGTCTGGCTCACCACCTCCTTCGGCAGTCTCGCCTCGATCTTCTCCCACAGATCATCAGGCACAGGCGCTTCATATCCTGCCAGATGGTCGCGTAGCCGCTTGCACCAGTCCTTTTCCGGACTGTGTTCACCTGTCTGTTGCCTTTTCTGTTTCATATTCCTTGTGAGTTTAAGTATTCTTTCATCATCATTTCCAGCAGCCGTTTGGCCCGAGAGAATTGCGACCTCGATGTCTTGACGCTGATGCCCAGCTTTGGGGCGATCTCCTTGTGCGACATCTGTCCGAAGGCATGCAGGGTGACGATCATCTTGCTCGTTTCCGGCAGTCGGTCGATCATCCCGCTCAGTATGTCTGGAGGCACCTCCTCAAGGGGTGTTTCATCCTCCTCTTCTGCGGTTTCATCGGGCAATTGGTCTGAGAACAGCAGTCTGTTGTGACTCTTCATCCAGTCTAAGGCGCGATGAGTGGTGATCTTTGCCACCCAGTTTCTCAGCGAACCCTCGCCGCGATATTCGAAGGAGCCGATGCTGGTGAGGATGCTGACGAAGGCGTCCTGCACGATATCGAGCGCATCTTCACGCTCAGGCACAATCCGCAGGCACACACCCATCGCATATCTGGAGTAGCGCTCATAGAGACGTCGCAACGCCTCCCGGTCTCCAGCATGTATCGCCTCTACCAACTGCCGTTCTGTCTCCTGCACGACCTATTTGATCCTTTTCGTAGCCCTGAATACTAATAGCCAGGCAGACTTGTCCGGTCTCTCTTCATCGAGGTATGACGACGTAATCAGATTGCCAGTCTGACAGTTATAAGCCGACACCTGGTCGATAGGGATACCCACCGTCCACAGTCTCGTGTTATTGTCGAAGACCGCCGTCGGCTGTTCTTTGACGGCTATCAGGTTTATACGGTAATCCACGCTGTCGGCTTTCACGCTAAAAGAGGGTTTATGACTAAAGTCTATCTCTGCAATGATTCCCGCCATCTCATAATAGATCGCATCCTCCGAGATTCCCTGCGTCGCAAAGCTCATCGTCTGTTCGGTGTCAAAGTAGGTGGGTTCTGATGTCGTAAAGAGCGGTTCTTCGGGAAACATCGCCTTCCTCTCGTCTGTCACGAACCCTAACCTCGGAAAGAGGTAGTCGGCAGGAATGTCAAAGGTGATCTTGTCTCCGTTCGCTTCTATCCGTCCCTCGCAGGTCTTTCCATACTTGCTCAGTCTCCATTCGCCCTCGAAGATGCCGCTGGAGACAATCGGCTTGGAGATGTTCGTTGTGTCCTTGTCCGTCCGCGGTTCAATCTGCTGGTCATAGACGTCATCGATATTGTCTTTTGAGCAAGACATCGCGACCGCCATCCCAACGCCTAACAATAATAATCTAAATCGTCTCATAACAATTCTTGTTTTGGTGATTCTCTAATGGAAGATGACTCTCTCTTCGATTGAGCCACTTAATCTTGAAGAATAGAACCCAAAAGGTATGGTATCTTCTTTATCGTGTCTACGAGGCCAATCGTAAACAATTTTAAAATCCCAATGTTGGCCAGTTTGTAAGTTAATGAATCTGTAGGCGTTAAACCAGTATAGGATGCTCCACATTCCTGGTGTAGTCCATGTGTGGTCGTTCATGTCGAATCTTGCGTCGCATTCATGATCCTTACTTACAAGGTCAATGCGGTAGGGAATGCCATCAGCCTCTACGGAGAACGAGATGGTGTTTGGCTCTGGAGGGCCGATGACGATGGTCTCTCCAGAAACGGGAGATTCGATGACCGTACTGATGTCTGACCACAAGTTCTTGATGCTTGAAACCTTTGCCCAATAGTTCCCTTCTGAAAAGGAATCAATCTCATACTTGATTTCCAAATTGGTTTTGGGATATTTGTAGGATTCTGCGAAGAAGATATTCCCGATGGAATCGGCCATTTCTTCCTTTATCTCAGGACGAACGAGATAAGCAGATTGCACGTCCATTAATAATCCTTTAAGGATGCCCTCTGCCGGCAGTTCATCAATGATGATGTATTCATTGTTTACCGTTATTCTTCCTTTGGTGGGCTCCGTCATATTGTCCCATTCTCCCTCGAATACACCTGTCATTACATAGTTCGTCATAGGGACTGCAGGCTCACTGTTATCCACCAGTTCTTTTTCCTCGTCCTTTGAACAAGCTACGAACAATGCTAAACCTATTATTAATAATCCAAATCGTTTCATATGCGTACGTTATAATTGATTGTTGACTATCTGTTTTTACTTAATCTTCAGTTGCGCGGATGAAAGTATAACCGATGCATTCACCGCTCAGGTTCAAGTAGGCGCCATATTCGATATTTAGGTAATCGACTATGGGCAGATTACGGAAAATGTTAGGCCACTCTCCTCCGTTCTCATCAGGGGTGATTTGGACTTCTCCACCATAGAGGAAAAGAGCATTGTGCCTCATCTCGTTTTTCAATTGATAGGACCCCCGAAAGTCCTCACCGTCGCAACTGCCCTCTATCGTACCGTTAGGTAGGAAGCTAATGTAACATTTGTTGCTGCTTCTCATTTCGTGGATTTTTTTAGAGGTACCCCAACTTTCACCGTTGAAATCTTGCAATATCCATTTGTGGCAGATGTCTTTGGGCGTCAGGTCGCGCTCCAGGTCATCACCGTTTATCCAATACTTGTGCTTTGCGTCCTGCAATTCGCTGGCAGACATTCTGGCGAGTCGAACGCGGTGATAAACGTCCTTGTGGTAGCCTTTGTCGTTTTCCCTAACCGCGTAATACTTGTTGACAATCATCTCCTTCTCATCGGCAGAGAGCACCGTGAACCGTTCGATGTCGCCGAAATACACCTTCCCCGTTGTCTCGTCATAACGCAGTTCCCTGTTATAGAAAGCATTGATGCCTGGGTTCTCAAGATACACAAACGTGGTAGCCGTATCATGACTGAACTCATAGCTCTTGGGCTTATCATCCTCGCGTCCTTCATAAAAGTCCTTGGTATCCACTTTCCCGTTCTCGAGAATCTCATGTGTCTCAGCCTCTACCCAGCCATAGCCAAGGGCAATCTTGTTGAATTCTGCCAGCGATAAGGGCTTCGACTCCTTTTTGGTAACCACTACCTCCTTATCATCGTCGCTGCTGCAGCTGACTGTAACAACAGCCCCTAACAACAAACACACTCCAATTAATACATTTCCAAACTTTTTCATACCTTATTTATTTTATAATTCTTATTCCGTCTTTTAATCGTTCGTCTATAGCTATAACTGCAAAATCGCAAAACATTGCACGATTTTGGTAAACATTTAAGATATTTTAAGGAAAAAGGATGGTAATAACAATAATCCCCCGCCATTAGGCGAGGGATTGCTGTTCTGTTTCTGCCCCTTTAGAACGGGCCACGACCCATGCAACTGGTCGTTCCGATCGCTGTCAAGAATGCCGTGAGTGCGGCTACTATCACCTTCACCGCCAGCTCAATGATCCTTTGCTTCTTCATAATTCATCGTTACTTCTGCGCTTTTTTTCTCCCCCTAAGTTAGGGGGAGCCAGAGGGGGTCTGAAGAAGCGAATAGTTTCCCGCGTTCAGACCACCCCTGACCCCTCCTGACTCAGGAGGGGAAGAGATTACCCGCCTGCTCCGGGACGCTCGTCGTCGTCATCACCGCTGCCACCAGTGTTCGTACCGCCGCCCTGGT
>CACYQO010000048.1 GCA_902776545.1 uncultured Prevotellaceae bacterium
TATAACTTCTACGAGATTTCGAGGTTCAGAGAAACCTAATTGTAATAACTGTAATTGTAATAGACTCGGCCATTTTTACCTTTTTACTTTTTTACCTTTTTACCTTTCCTCTACCAGGCCACCGAGTGCCAGGCAAAGCTCGTTATACACTCCGAGGGCATAGCGTTCGAGGTTGAAGCCAGCACCAACCTTCAGTTCTTTGAAGTTCAATCGAAGGCTTCCGTCATCACGCCTTGTGACCGTAATGTACAAACCGTCAAAAACATGCGGATTGCGCTTGCCTGCCGTCGGAGGAACGGTCTCGGTGAAGACGAATCGATCATCGCAACGGAATTCCTCATACTCGGTTTCACGACGTAGCACACCTGTGTAGCTTTTGCCGACTTTGGCGATACGGTCGCTACGAAGTTGTGTCTTCAGATCTACGCTCAGATGCGTGTTGTTGTTCCAGAATTTTGCATTCTCTTTTTTCATTTTAATAATAGGTTCGGGAAAGCCTCGGTCTCACACGAGGGACCCTCCGCACAACCGGGGAAGTGAGACAGGCCTACGGTCCGACGCTTGACCATTTTCCCCGTTGATTGGTGATGCAAAGTTACGCATAAAAAAATCGCTCCAGATGGTCTGGAACGATTTGGGAAGGATTTGGGAAGGTCACTCCTGCGGGAGAACAGAATTTCCGAGTTCTTCGGCCAGTTTCAGCGCGATTTCCCGACATTGGGAAAACATGCTCTGGTCGTTTTTGCTTACGCGGACGATGTTCATCCGGCGCGCATCGCTGTCCATAAACGAGAGCGTGCAGATCTTCCGGATACTCTCATAGTGCATTCATATTCGGCAAGGATGTCCAGCTCGAGGGTCCTGATCTTCGTGCAGAACTCTTTGGCATCCACCGGATAGTTGCACGTCCAGCGCAGATACCAGTAGGCACCGGCCCACTTCCATTTGGCATCGATCACCCTGCCCTTGCCTACGCTGGCCTCCAGCGCCCGGGCCACCTGCTTGTCGCTATAGCCGTCGCTGTCTTCGTTCAACTCCTTGACGCGCCTCTTGATGTCCTTGCGGAACTGGGTCACCTGGCTCTTCTTCAGCAACGGCTCGAACATCCTGCGGGCATCGTCGCGCTTCGAAAGATCCTCAAGCGAGGCTATCTGGTCCACCACGTTGTCGTAGGTCACGCGGTTCGACCATTCATCGTTATTCTTCCATTGTTCAAGGGTTTCCGTCAGGGCTGCATTCTCGCTCTCCAGCGCCGCCACCCGCTGTCGCAGCCGCTCATTCTCATCCAGCTCCTGCTGAATGCCGTTAAAGTATTTAGCCCATTGGGCCGTAAGGTCTTTCATCTGCTGTTGATTCTGTAGAGGGTCTTCCTCCATTTGTTGGTTGATAGTTTCCGTCATAAATTAAAGGCTTTAAATTTTGCGATTGTTATCCTTATTTTTACACCCAAATTTTATGGGCGAAATCGGCTGCAAAGTTAGCAAATATTCTCTATCAGTAGATACATTTTTATGTTAATAATACAAAAATCATCGCCGAAAATGGAGAAGTTAGAATTTTCTTTCGTTTTATTAACACTCTTTGTGGAAAAGAAGAGCATAGAGGGGATAGGAAAATTGTGTACACTATAATCTGCGATTTGCGGACAAATATACGCTAAAAATCCCGAAGCATAATTATTTTGCCTTGGGATTTATAGTTTATTGTGAATTGATCTCTCTTTGGCTATCTGAGGCGAAAATCCTTCAGGCCTACAGGCTCGTTCTTCAATGAGGATTTAGAGTTAGATAATAACTTCTAATCCAGTGTGGTCGCTCATTTCCTTGTCCCATGGGAACACGCAGAAAGATACAACAGGAAAGTTTGTATATGCATAGTCGAGGAAGTATGGTTCTGACTCATGAAAGCGATGGAAGTATGTCGAGATTGATTCCTTGCCAAACTCTTCATCCGTTTGCTGGTGGTAGAGACTGTGGAGCCCATAAGACTCTAACATTTTATTCACTATCAGCATGTCACCATATTTCTTTGTCCTGTCATATTGATGTACGTAACAGTTGAAGTCGCCAATGATAAGCGTCTTATATTCCTTAAAGCGCGGAGCATATTCCTGAATGATTTCTTGTGCAATCTGGGGATATGGCTTCTTTGGCCTATCGTCAGTCGGCTTAGTCGGCCATATACCAAGAATGAGATAATTATTCGCTATAAGGGGTATGGCATAGTCATGTTTAGAATTGAACCATTCAGGAACATAACCTTGACCTTTCTTCCAGATGATGCCCAACCCTTTCCATTTCTTTTGGTGATGGAAATATTCGATACCACACCATTTCATATCAAGAGTTTCGGGTAGGTGAGCATCTTCAGGACAGGTAATCTCAGGCACAATAAGCACATCAGCACCCAATTTTAGGAGTTTCTCTATCTTCCCAGGCTGACTGTCATTGATATTGTAACTGACAATCTTCATGCTGTTGTTTGTTTATTTGATTTAGTCTTCGATATGTTCGGACTCATCTGTGGGCGCAACGAGGTCAGGCGTCTCCGTGCCCTTTTAATCATCCTCTTTCGGGCTTGCACTCGCCGGCCCGATTCTTTTTTCACGCCAAATACTTGCCCCTTGGGCGGATTATCTCGCGATTAAGTAAAGCAAAAAATGTAATAAAGGGTCATACTGCGGGGGTGAGTTCTACCGTAAGGCCGAGAGCGGCGATGATGCGATAGAAGGTGGAAACCTTGGGTTCTGTGCGGCCAGTCTCTACCCGCGAGATGTACGACTTGTTGGTGCCAATCCTCGCAGCTAGTTCTTCCTGAGTGATGTTTGCTTTCTTGCGGGCCTCCTCGATGATCTGCCCCGTGAAGAAGGCATTGGCTCTCTCCTCGGCTGCTGCGCGTTCTGGCGTACCTTCCTTTCCGAATGCTGCATCCAACTGCGCATCTACATCAAAAATCTCCATGTCGTTTTCTTTCTTCATATTCTGCTTTCAGTTTTAATGCTAAATTGATTTCCTTTTGTGGCGTCTTCTGGCTCTTCTTCTGGAAGCAATTAAAGAGCACGACCACCCTTCCTTCATCGAAACAGAAGAATATCCTGTATATATTTCCCTGCCATTCGATTCTTAATTCATAGAGACCGTCGCGTATCGGCTTGACGAATTTCGACGGTAAGCGATCCTGAGTCTTCAACAGGAGCATCCCATAGAGAATTTTCTCCTGTGTTGCGGCATTCTGGGCATTAAAGAACTCCTTATAGTAGTCCTTGTAGGCGATAATCCTCCGTTTCATGGCTGCAAAGATAACAAAAGTTTATCAACTGAGCAACTTTTCGCCTGTTTTTTTGTTGTTTTCTTTTTCATAAGCATTCAATTTAACGATTAATAATCAAATAGAGAGGTGGTTCAGGCCACGAAAATAACCCTAATTATTCACCATTTAAAACATTACAATTATGAACAAAACATTTAAGAAGATTCTTCAAGTGATCAGTTATGTTATCGCAGCCATTCTTGGCGCAGCAGGAGAAGCCATGATGTAAAAGATTGAACATTGAAGATTGAACATTGAAGATTGAAAATCGCGATTAAGCGAGAGCAGAGCCGAATCGCATTCGAGCTATGCCGAGCGTGAGCGATTTAGACGAAGTCAACATTGAACATTAACGAACGCCATGGAAGACCAGAAAGGCTTCAAAATCTCTCAGTACGCCTGTGCGGTATTGCTCATCGTGAGCAGTATCGCGCTGGTGGCTCCACATCTCCTGGAATCCCCTCGCGCCGCCCCGCCACTACATCAGGGTAGGGTATTACAAATAGGCATTTTTCTGGTTGTCTTCCAAATAAATCCCCATTGATTTCCAGTTTTTCGTCCAAAAGAGAATTACTTTCCAAACTTTTTTGTATCTTTGCAGCGATGTTTGAGAAAGAGATTGAGGAATACGAACGCATCCGACAGGAATATCAGGAGAAAATAGCCGATAGGATGGGAAAGAAGCCGTGGATGGAATATAATGAGATTCTATTCTCTGCTCACTCTTGTGCCATTGAGGGAAACTCATTTACTGTAGATGATACAAGAATCCTTCGCGAACAGGGTATGGCGATGATTCCTGTAGGACGCTCGTTGCTGGAGTGTGCAGAAATGGCTGACCACTTCAGGGCTTTCGACTATATGGTGAGTCATCTGGATCAAACATTCGATGAGGCTCTGCTAAAAGAGGTGAACCGCTTGGTTACGGAGAGCACTTTGGCTTATCGTGCCCCAGGCTGTATCGCAGGCGAATATACTACGGAGGATATGGCTGCTGGCGATACGGTATTTGGTGATCATGAGGAGTTGGTGGCTCGTGTGCCCAAACTGATGGCATCGACACAGCGTGCCATCGACGACGGGCAGCATCCGATGATTGTTGCAGCCAAATTTCATGGTTACTTCGAATATCTGCATCCTTTCCGTGATGGCAATGGCAGAACAGGTCGGCTTTTATCAAACTTCATCTTGCTCAGGGCTGACCATCCCTTACTGATCATCAAACTCGAGGATCGCTCGGCTTACATCTCGGCCTTGAAACAGATACGTACGGAAAGCACGGATGAGCATCTCATTGCATTCTTTTTCAAGACAGCCATCGATCGCATGAAGGGCGAATTGGCTCAGAAAAAGAAGAATACTCTGTCCACGATGTTTTTCTAATTTATAGGGTTTAGAAGACTGAAGCGTTTTTGCGGTAGCCCATGCCGGTGACGTGGCAGATGAGGCGGCCATCCTGATTGGTGACGCGCACCTCGACGGCGGGGATCTTATGGTGGTCGGCGACGCTGACGGCCTCGGCGGTGAGGGTGTCGCCCAGACGGGCGCTGGAGACGAACATCAGACTGTTGGAGATGCCGAAGGTGAGCTGACCGCCGTGGTTCATGAGGGCGGCGATGGCAAGGTCGGCCAGCGTGAAGAGAGCACCGCCCTGACAGACGTTGCCGCCGTTGAGATGGGCCTCCGTGACCGTCATCATCGCTATGGCGTGACGTTCATCTACTTCCGTGATCCTGCAGCCCGCAAGGACAGCAAAGCGGTCTGTGCGGTTCAGCAGTTCCTTGATGTCTGCGGGCTGAGGGTTTTCTTGTTGAGTCATCATCTGTTTAAAGTGAAGGTTGTTATTTCCTGGCTACGACCATCAGGGTGAGGTCGTCGGTCTGGGGAATGCCACCGGTAAAGTTGTCGATGGCCTTGAGGATGTTGTCGTAGAATGGCTTCGGCTGGGCGTTGAGCTTCACGGCCTGGAGGGCCATGCCGCGGAACAGCTTGTCGCCGAGCGTCTTGCCGTCGACATCTGTGGCTTCGGCGATACCGTCGGTGTAGAGGAAGAGCAGTTTGCCTGGCGCGATGGTGGTCTCCTGGGCGGTATAGACCATGCTCGGCTGGCTGCTGGCAGGAGCGGAGTCGTCGATGGGCAGCAGGCTGATCTCCTTGTCGGTGAGCAGCGGCGTGTTGTTGCCGGCGTTGCAGTAGCGCAGCTGTCCTGTGGTGAGGTCGAGCTGTCCGACGAAGAGGCGCACGGGGATGTTCTGCCCGTCGGCGATGGCGTCGCTGATGGCGTTGACGATCTGCTCGGGTGCCTGTCCGAAGGCGGCTGCCGTGCGGAACTGTGCCCATGCCATGGCTGCGGCTGTGGCGGCGTCGATGCCCTGAGCTGCGGCGCTGCCGATGCAGAAGAGCAGGGTGTCGTCGCGCAGCAGGGTGTCGTAGAAGCTGCCTCCGGGCATCGTGCCGGGCGTCTGCGAGATGTAGATGTCGAGGTCTTTGCGCTGGGGCAGGGGAGCGTGCGAGAGCCGCTGCTGGATGGCTGCAGCAAAGCGCTGCTCGGTCTCGTTGCGCGAGCGTTCTGTGGCGACGGTCTCGATGGTTCCGAGGTCTTCCTGCAGTTCTTCGTGCGCCTTTATCAGCTGATGGTGATTGTGGCGGCGGTAGAGCATGTAGCCCACGATGAGGAGGAACAGCAGTCCGATGATTCCGATCCGCTGCATCTGGTTCTGGCGTTCGGCTGCCACCTGCTGGTCGCCGAGTTCCTCGACCCTACTGACGATGACGGCCTGTTCGGCTGCGTCGATCTCCTTAGCGCGCTGGAAGGCTCCGTCGAGGGAGTCGCAGAGCTGCATGCTGACGACGATGGCGCTGTCGCGGCGGCCTGCGCGGAGGTTGGCCTGATACTTCTTCAGCACCAACGACTGGATGTTGTCGAGCGAGTAGCTGTCTTCGCTGTCACCCAACAGGGCCGTGAGGCTCTGGTAGTTGTCGGCAGCCTCTCCCCAGCGCTTGGCGGCGAAAAGGTAGTCATTGGCCTTGATGCGCCCCTCGGGCGTCTTGGCGTAGTCCGTGGCCAGGAAGGCGTCGAAGGCCTTGGCTGCCTCGTCGGTCTTCCCCAGTCCTTCGAGGGCCTGCGCCTGATAGAGGTTGTAGCGGGCCTGCTGCTTGTCGACGTAGTCGGGGTTGACGCCTGGCCGCTGCTCGTATTCGCTGAGCATCTCGCTCAGGTGACCGTTCCACTTCAGGGCTTCGCGGTACTGTTCTGTGAAGTTACAGGCGAAGGCGATGTTGATGAGTCCTGCGAAGGCGCTCTTGTAGGCCTCGTCGGTACGGTTCTTCTTCACGTTGTCGAGGTGCTTCACGTAAGCCTTCTCGAAGCCGTCGGCCGTTGCCGCGCCAGAGGTGCCGAGACCTGCCTGACAGCAGCCGATGTAGATGAGCAGGTTCACGTAGTCGCTGGTGGTGTCGCGATGCTGTTCCTCCAGCTTCTGCACGACGGGTGTGGCGAGCTTGAGGCCGTTCTCGTAGTCACCCCTGAGGGCCATGAGGTTGGCCAGGTGGCTGGCTGTCTTGGCGTAGATGTCGAGATCTTCGTCGGCAGCGGCCTTGAGGGCGGTGTTGTAGTAGAACTCAGCCATCCGTCGGCGGTTGGTCCTGTCGCTGGCATAGCCGCGCCAGTAGTAGGCCTTGGCGGGCGTCAGACTGCCTTTAGCCTCGAAATCGTCTGCCAGCTTCATCAGCTGCTGGTAGTCCTTCGCCTTGTGAGCAGCCTCGATGAGCTGCTCGGCCTTCGCCACCTCTTCCTCGCTGGGCTTGTTGCCGCAAGATAATACGAGGAACGAGGAAAGAGGAAGGAGGAAGGAGATTACTCCAATCCATACCTTCGACCATCTTTTTTTTACCATAAAATACTAATTTAGGTTTCGTATCTTGATAATAACCAAAGATTACACAGATTTCACCGATTTTCTGTGTCGACTTTAATCTGTGTAATCTGTGTAATCTGTGGCTTATTCTACATCGTGGCTTCGACGACGTGCTTACCGGGCGAGTAGGGGATGACGGTGCCGTCGATGGGCTGACCGTCGACAATGACCTGCTTCACGCCCTTCTGAGAGCCGTTGGGACGGATGGTGATCTCGTACTCTGCGTCGCGGAACTTACGCTGGACGGTATAGTCCTTTGCGGTCTCGGGCAGACACGGATCGATGCGGATGCCGTCGTAGTCGGGCTTGATGCCGAGGATGAATTCCGAGACGGTGTACCACATCCAGGCAGCCGTACCCGTGAGCCATGAGTTCTTTCCCTCGCCGGGACGGAAGGCGTCCTTACCTGCCACCATCTGACAGTTCACGTAGGGCTCCACCTTGTGCAGCGTCTGGTATTTCTCCTCGACGTACGAAGGCAGGATCTTGGCGTAGTGGCTCCAGGCGTCGTTGCCGCGGCCTGCGAGACATTCGCCGATGATGACCCAGGGATTGTTGTGGCAGAAGATTCCGGCGTTCTCCTTATAACCTTCTGGATATGAGCTGATTTCTCCATATTCGTAAATGTATTTCGAGAAAGCTGGATTGTTGAGCACCATGCCGTGTTCGCACTCCAGATACTTCTTACAGGAGTCGAGCGACTTGGCCACCAGACCATCTTCAGCGCCGATCTCGGCCATCGTACACCAGCCCTGAGACTCGATGAAGATCTTCGCCTCGTCGCACTCGTTGGAGCCGATCTTACGGCCGTAGAAGTCGTAGGCGCGGAGATACCACTCGCCGTCCCAGCCGTGCTTCTTCACGGCCTCGATCATGGCGTCGACGGCAGCCTGCATGCGGGCGGCCTCGTCAGTCTTACCGATTTTCTTGCAGAGGGCGACATAGTCCTTGCCCGTGACGACGAAGAGGCCAGCGATCATGAGCGACTCGGCCTTCGTGCCCTCAGAGACGTTCTCCGTGGTCTGGAACGATTCGTTGGGGTCCCAGGAGAAGCAGTTCAGGTTCAGGCAGTCGTTCCAGTCGGCACGACCGATGAGCGGCAGCATGTGGGGACCGAGGTTCTTGATGACGTGGTCCATCGAAATCTTCAGGTGCTCGAAGAGCGTCACCTCCGTACCAGGCTGGTTGTCGAAGGGCACCATCTCGTCGAGGATGGAGAAGTCGCCTGTCTCTTTGATATAGGCCACAGTACCGAAGATGAGCCAGCAGGGATCGTCGTTGAATCCACCGCCGATATCGTTGTTGCCGCGCTTGGTGAGGGGCTGGTACTGGTGGTAGCAGCCGCCGTCGGGGAACTGTGTGGAGGCGATGTCGATGATGCGCTGGCGGGCACGTGGCGGAATCTGATGGACGAAGCCCACGAGGTCCTGGTTGGAGTCGCGGAAGCCCATGCCACGACCTACGCCGCTCTCGAAGAACGAAGCCGAACGCGAGAAGTTGAACGTGACCATGCATTGGTACTGGTTCCAGATGTTGACCATGCGGTCGAGCTTGTCGTTGCCTGTACGTACCTTATATATATTAAGTAGGTTATCCCAGAGGGTGCAGAGTTCGGCGAATGCCTTGTCTACTTTCTCCGTGGTGTCGAGCTCGGCGATGAGGGCGTGGGCCTTCTTCTTGTTGATCACCTGAGGTGCCTCGAACTTCTCGTCCTGCTCGTTTTCGATATAGCCCAGCAGGAAGACAAAGTCTTTCGACTCGCCCGGCTGCAGGGTGACCTCGATATAGTGTGAGGCGATGGGGCTCCAGCCGTGGGCGTGGCTGTTGCGCGGCTTGCCCTCCATGACGGCGTCGGGGTTGGCAAACTCGTTGTAGAGGCCTACGAAGGTCTCACGGTCGGTGTCGTAGCCCTGGATCTCTGCGTTCACATGATAGAAGGCGTAGTGGTTACGACGCTCGCGATACTCAGTCTTATGATAGATGGTTGAGCCTTCGATCTCCACTTCGCCCGTCGAGAAATTGCGCTGGAAGTTCTCCATATCGGTAGCGGCATTCCACAGACACCACTCCTCGAACGAGAAGAGTTTCAGCTGCTTCACCTCCTGCGATTCGTTCTTCAGGGTGAGCTTCTGCACCTCGCACCATTTCTTCAGGGGCACGAAGAAGAGCACGGAGGCCTCCACGCCGTTCTTGCGGCCTGTGATGCGGGTGTAGCTCATGCCGTGGCGGCACTCGTAGAAGTCAAGCGGCGTCTTGCAGGGTTTCCAGCCCGGGTTCCATACTACTGGCTCCTGACTCCCGTCTCCTGTCTCCTGAATATAAAAATAGCGTCCGCCATTGTCCATCGGCACGTTGTTGTAACGGTAACGGGTGATGCGGCGGAACTTGGCATCCTTGTAGAAGGAGTAGCCGCCGGCGGTGTTGGAAATGAGTGAGAAGAAGTCTTCATTGCCCAGGTAATTAATCCAAGGCCAAGGGGTCTGCGGGTCTGTGATGACATACTCGCGGTGCTGGTCGTCAAAGTGACCGTAACGTTTTTGTTGTTCCATATTATGCTTAAATTTAGTTAGTGGCACTAATTTTGAGGCAAAGATAAGCAATTATTCTGATAAAAAAGCAATTATTTCATTTTTTTCTCTGATAATTGCAAGAAAATGCGTACTTTTGCAAAAATTTTAGAGTTTAGGATAATGAAATACGCATTAGTGACGGGTGCATCCCGTGGTATTGGCAAGGCTATTGCCTTGCGTCTGGCAGCAGCAGGCTGGCCGGTAGTTATCAACTTCCTGAGTAATCGTGAGGCTGCCCAGAGTGTGGCAGACGAGATTGCCGCCAACGGCGGTACGGCAGAGCTCCTGCCCTTCGACACCTCTGACCCTAAGGCCATCGAAACGGCCCTGACGGAGTGGGAGCAGAATCACCCTGAGGACTGGTTCGGCGTGCTGGTGAACAACGCCGGCATCCGTCGTGACAACGTGATGTTCATGATGCCCGACGAGGACTGGCACAAGGTGCTCGACACGACGCTGAACGGCTACTTCTATGTGACGCGCCATCTGCTGAAGCACATGATGCCCCGCAAGCGTGGCGGACGTATCATCAATATGGCGTCGCTCTCAGGTGTGAAAGGCCTGCCCGGACAGACGAACTATAGCGCTGCGAAGGCTGCCGTCATCGGCGCTACGAAGGCGCTGGCACAGGAGGTGGCACCACGTAACATCACCGTCAACGCCATCGCTCCCGGTTTCATCGAGACCGACATGACGAAGGGTCTGCCCGTGGACGAACTGAAGAAGATGATCCCCTCAGGACGCTTCGGATCGCCTGAGGAAGTGGCTGCCCTGGCGGCTTTCCTCGCTTCAGACGAGGCTGCCTATATCACAGGCGAGGTCATCAACATTAACGGCGGACTCTATACTTAAGTGAAAAGTGAAGAGTGAAAAGTGAAAAATTTGCTACCGCTCAGGAGAATTAAATGAGAAGAGTTGTTATAACGGGAATGGGCATCTGGTCGTGTCTGGGTACAGACCTCGCGACCGTGAAGGACTCACTCTATCAAGGCAAGTCGGGCATTGTGCTCGATCAGGACCGTCTGACCTACGGCTATCGCAGCGGACTGATGGGTAAGGTGGAGACACCTGTCATCACGAAGCAGATGCTCGACCGTCATACCCGTGCCGGCATGTCGGAGGAGGCGCAATATGCCTATATGGCCTCGCGACAGGCCTTTGAACAGGCAGGCATCACAGACGACTACCTGCGTCAGAACGAGGTGGGCTGTATCTTTGGCAACGACTCGTCGGCCAAGCCCGTCATCGAGTCGTCGAAGATCATGGACGAGAAGCACGATACGGCGATGCTGGGCTACGGGCTCATCTTCCAGTCGATGAACTCGACCGTGAACATGAACCTCAGCACCATCTTCCATCTGCGTGGCGTGAACTTCACCATCAGCGCCGCCTGTGCCAGCGGCAGTCACTCGATAGGTTTGGGCATGATGCTCATCCGTCAGGGACTGCAGGACATGGTGCTCTGTGGCGGTGCGCAGGAGACGAACTATTACTCGATGGCGTCGTTTGATGCCCTCAACGCCTTCTCCGTCCGTATGGATGAACCCACGAAGGCGAGCCGTCCGTTTGACAGAGACCGTGACGGACTGATTCCCAGCGGAGGTGCGGCAGCCCTCGTGCTCGAAGACTACGACCATGCCGTGGCTCGTGGGGCGACGATTCTTGCAGAGGTCATCGGCTATGGCTTCTCCAGCAACGGCGGCGGCATATCAGAACCCAGCGACAATGGTAGTGTGATTGCCATGACGCGTGCCGTCGAGGATGCAGGCATCGTGCTCGACGACATCGACTATATCAACGCCCATGCCACCTCGACACATCAGGGAGACATGTACGAGGCCGTCGCTCTCGGACGGATGTTTCAGGGACAGCGAGCCCTCATCAGCTCGACCAAGTCGATGACGGGTCATGAGTGCTGGATGGCCGGTGCCTCAGAGATTGTGTACAGCATCCTGATGATGCAGCACAACTTCGTGGCGCCTAACATCAATTTCGAGAATCCTGACGAGTACTCAGAGAAGCTGAACCTCACGGCCAAGACCGTCGATATGGAGGTGAACACCGTGTTGAGCAACTCCTTCGGCTTCGGCGGTACGAATAGTGCATTAGTGATTAGAAAGGTATAAACCATAACAACAAACGAATATGAAAAAGATGATGATGATGGCCATGATGGCTATATTTGCTGTGACATCAGCTTTTGCAGATGATGACGAATTCAAGGTCGTCGAAGGTAGTTTCGTCGACGTGGTTCGCCAGCCGGGCAAGACTGCTACTGTGGAGTTTAATTATCTGGACGCCCAGGCAGTCGAAAGGACAAGGAGTGACAGGAGCTTGAAGCAGTTGCTGCAGGAGGATGACCCCAAGAATTTTGATAGATGGGATGACCTCATGAAAGAAGCCAAGAAGTTCTTTACAGAGCGCTGGAACGAGGAGAAGAAGCACAACCTGAAAATCGTGGACGGCAAAAATGCTGACTATCATATCATCATCAACACTACGAAATTTGATACGGGTAACTCTGGTGCTGCCACTTGGAGCTTCAGCAAACGCGACGGCGGCATCATCATCTGGGGCGAACTTATCATCCAGGATGCCAATGGCAATCGGGTTTGTAAGGTTGACCTCATCGACTACAGAGGTGCTTCATCAAGAACCCTTGATTTAAAGATCCCTACCTTCAAACGTCGTATGCAGATGTTCCACAAGAGCTTTGCCAAAGACCTCTTGGAGGACATCCAAAAATAATCAGCAGAGATGAATCTATCTCCCGCTCTGAAGAAGCGTTATACCGACGAACAGCTGAGTGCCCGTGAGGCGCAGCGGCTGGCGGAGTTCATCGCCTGGGGACCAATCGTCTTCCAGGCTTCGCGACTGATGGTGAAATGGGGCATCCTCAACCTGCTGCGCGATGCCGAAGAAGGACTGACGCGACAGGAGATATGCTCGAAAACTGGCTACTCCGACTATGCCGTGAAGTGCCTCCTGGAGGCCTCGCTCTGCATAGGAACGGTTTTGGTAGACCCAGAGACAGACCGCTTCACGCTTTCAAAGACAGGCTGGTTCCTGTTGAACGACTCTGCCACACGCGTGAACCTCGACTTCAATCACGACGTGAACTACGAAGGCTTGTTCCATCTGGAGGAATCCTTGAAGAACGGCAAGCCTGAGGGACTGAAGCATTTCGGCCCTTGGCCGACGATCTATGAAGGCCTGTCGAGTCTGCCTGAACAGGTGCAGAAGAGTTGGTTCGGCTTCGACCATTTCTATAGTGACTCCTCGTTCCCAGAGGCCCTGAAGATCATCTTCGACGAGCATCATGTGCGTTCGCTCTATGATGTTGGCGGCAACACAGGCAAGTGGGCGCTGCTATGCGTCGGCTACAACCCTGAGGTGGAGGTGACTATCCTCGACCTGCCGCAGCAGATCGCGATGATGCAGGCGAACATCAATGGCAAACCCGGGGCAGAGAGAATTCGTGGATATGGGATTAATCTGCTGGATGAAAAGGCGATGTTTCCGAAGCGAGGGGAATTGGACGCCATCTGGATGAGTCAGTTCCTCGACTGCTTCTCGATGGACGAGATCGTGGGCATCCTCCGTCGTGCAAAGGCGGCGATGACGTCTGAGACGCGCATCTATATCATGGAGACGCTCTGGGACCGTCAACGCTATGAGCCTGCGGCCTTCTGTCTCACCATGACGAGCCTCTACTTCACGGCTATCGCCAACGGTAACTCGAAGATGTACAACACGGAGGACATGGAGGCCTGTATCCGTGAGGCAGGTCTGGAGATCGAACAGATCTACGACCACCTCGGTCATGGACACTCCATTTTAGTGGTGAGAGGTAAGAGGTAAGAGGTGAGAGAATAGTGAAAATCCGTATAATCCGTAAAATCCGTAGTAAATATAAATAATAATGTCAAGACAAGAAATTGAAGAAAAGGTGAGGGCATTCCTCATCGATGATCTGGAGATCGACGAAGAGAAGATCAAAGACGATGCCACCCTGAAGGAAGACATGGGTATCGACAGCCTCGACTTTGTAGATATCGTCGTCATCGTAGAGAAGAACTTCGGCTTTAAGATCAAGCCTGAGGAGATGACTGGTGTCACCACGTTGCGCCAGTTTTGTGACTACATCGAAAGCAAAGTAGGGTAGTGGCAGAGAAACAATGGGACGGTACGACCTACGGCAACAGTCTGATGCACCGTTGGCTGATAGGGATATTACGGAAGGTGGACGTTAGGGTCGTCTACGTCTTCACCTATATCTTTGTCATACCGCCTTGTCTTTTCCGCCCAGGCTATAAGTTCATCTACCGCTACTTCCGCGAGCGTTATGGGGAATCGCCCCTGAAGGCCTTCTGCCATACGTATGTGAATCATTGCCTCTTTGCAGAGGCCGTCATCGACAAGTTCGCGATGTATGCAGGCAAGAAGATCAATGTGAAAATCGAAGGCTATGGCCATTTCCTCCGTCTGTCTGATCAGGAGTCAGGCTTCGTGCAACTGAGTTCCCACATGGGTAACTACGAGATTGCCGGCTACTCCCTGGTGACAAAGGCCAAACATATCAACGCCATCGTCTATATGGGTGAGAAGTCTTCCGTTATGGAGAATCGTAAGCGTCTGTTTTCCCACACTAACATAGGCATGATCCCCATTCGCGAAGACATGAGTCATCTCTTCGAGATCGACCGTGCTTTGTGTGACGGTGAGATCATAAGCATCCCGGGTGACCGTATCTGGGGTTCACAGAAAGCGCTCAAGGCAGAGTTCTTGGGTCATGTGGCCCGTTTCCCCATGGGACCCTACTCTGTGGCTACGATGCGAGGCCTCGATGTGTTGGCCGTGAACGTGATGAAATCGTCATGGACGCAATATACGATCTACGTCACCCCACTCTCGTATGATAAGGAGGCACCTCGTAAACGTCAGACCGATCAGTTGCTGCATGCCTACATCGCAGAACTTGAACGGCTTTTGAAACAATATCCCACACAATGGTATAACTATTTTGATTTTTGGAAACAATGAAAGAGTACACAGAAGAATTCCTGCGTCAGATTGACGTTCACGAACTGCTGCCACAACAGGAGCCGTTTGTGATGATTGGCCGCTTGATCCATTTCGATGAGGTGCGTACGGTCGCGGAGACCACTATCGCAGCAGACAACATCTTCGTCGATAACGGCTTTTTCTCAGCCAGCGGACTTATAGAGAATGTGGCTCAGACCTGTGCCGCCCGTATCGGCTTTGTGAATAAATACATGCTTAACAACGGCATCCAGATTGGTGTTATCGGGGCCGTGAGGAAACTTGTCATCAACAGCCTGCCTGCCGTAGGACAGACTATTACGACCACCGTTGAAATTATCAGCGAGGTTTTTGGTATGACACTCGCCAAGGCAACGGTCACCTGCGAGGGTGAGGAGCTGCTCTCCACGGAGATTAAGATTAGTGTGAGAGAAGGGTGAAAAAGTGAAAAGGTGAAAAATGGAAGGTAAGAAGGAACTGAGAGCTTCGAAGGAACTGGAGATCCGTTTCAGCGAGATCGATATGATGAACGTGGTGTGGCATGGCGCCTACGCCTTGTATTTCGAGGATGCCCGTGAGGTGTTTGGTGCGAAGTACGATCTGACCTACATGGGTTATGTGAACCACGGTTATTATGCGCCCATCGTCGAACAGACCATCCAGTATAAGAAGCCCATCCGCTATGGCATGCGTCCGCGCATCGACATCATCTACCGTCCCACGATCTCTGCGAAGGTCATCTTCGACTACGAGATCCATGATACGGCTGATGAGAGTCTGATAGCCATAGGCCACTCCGTTCAGGTATTTATGGACTTGCAGTACCAGCTGGTGTGGGACAATCCGCCGTTTTATCTCGAATGGAAGAAACGTTGGGACGTGGAAGGAGATGGTATATAAAGTAGCTGATAATATCCTGTCGCCCTTGGGAGCGACGACGGCGGAGAACTACCGGGCCGTAAAGGCTGGCCGTTCTGCGCTGGGCCGTCATGACCAGCGGTGGTCGCTGCCAGACAAGGTGCTGACGGCCTCGCTGTTCTCCAAAGAGCAGGAGCAGCAATTCTTTATCAGCGGACTGTCCCGTTTTGAGTCGATGGTCGTCACGTCCGTCCGTGAGGCGCTCTCGCAGACCACGCTCGACGTCTCCCAGCCGAACATCATCCTCATCATCAGCACCACCAAAGGCGATGTGGAACTGTTGGAGGAGTCTCCTGAAGCAGACCACCTGTCGCCTGCTGACAGCGCCCAGCGCATCGCCCGTGAATTAGGCTTTACCACAGACCCAATCGTCGTGTGTAACGCTTGTATCTCTGGTCTCTCTGCCCTGATCCTTGCCTCACGACTGCTCGAAGACGGACAGTATGACCACGCTGTGGTCTGTGGGGCAGACAGTCAGAGCCGTTTCATCGTATCAGGTTTCCAGTCGTTGAAAGCCCTTTCGCCAGAACCCTGTCGTCCTTTCGACATGGAGCGCATGGGGCTGAACCTTGGCGAAGCTGCCGCCACGATGATTCTCTCTTCAATTGTCCATTCTCAATGGACCATCGGCTCTGGTGCCATCCGCAACGACGCCACTCATATCAGCAACCCCGCCAAAAACGGCGAAGGCTCCTATCTCGCCTTAAAGACCATCGTAGATGATAACGACAAGGAATCTCTGGCCTTCATCAATGCCCATGGCACGGCTACAATCTTCAATGACCAGATGGAGTCTGTGGCCATCGAACGGGCTGGTCTTGCGGACATCCCCGTCAATGCCTATAAAGGCAGTTACGGCCATACGATGGGGGCTGCTGGCGTCCTTGAGACGATCCTCTCCATGGCTGCCCTCGACGACCATACCATCCTCGCGACACAAGGTTTCGAGGAATTGGGCGTCTCAGGTCATATCTCCCTCTCAGCCTCCCATCAGTCCACCTCTAAATCCGCCTTCGTCAAGATGCTCTCCGGCTTTGGGGGCTGTAATGCAGCGCTTCTTTTCGAGGAAGGAGGAATGAGGAATGAGGAACGAGATTACTTTGTGGAGAAGAAACTGCAGCAGGAGTATTCTCCTTCCTCCTTCCTCGTTCCTCGTTCCTCGAGCCACTCCGTCCTCATCCGTCCTGACGCTGTGGAGGTTGATGGAAGTCATCTGCCCATCGACGCTCATGGCAAAGATCTACTCACATCCCTCTACCGCCAGTACGTGGGCGACTATCCGAAATACTACAAGATGGACCCCCTGAGCCGTCTGGGTTTCATCGCCTCAGAACTGCTGTTACAGGCAGAGGGCGCAGAGCGGTTTGTAGCTTGCGACGATTGTGCCGTGATCTTCTTCAATCACTCTTCGTCCGTCTGTGCCGACAAACAATACATCGAGACCATCGCCGATCCGGACAACTGTTTCCCCAGTCCCTCTGTGTTCGTCTATACCCTCCCCAACATCGTGACAGGCGAGATCGCTATCCGCAATGGCTATCATGGCGAAACTTCGTTCTATATCCTGCCGCATCGCGATGACCGTCTGATGCAACAGATCCTGCGGGCCTCCTGTCTCGACTCCACGACGCAGTCCATCCTCTGTGGCTGGCTCGACTACAAGGACGACGCCCATTTCGAGGCGCAGCTTCGAATAATTAATCTGAATAATCCGAGTACTCCGAATACTCCGAGTACTCCGAAAAAAATAAAAATATAATGGAAGAATTAATTGTAGAACTCAAGCAGCGCATCATCGAAGCGCTGAATCTCGAAGAGATGACTCCCGATGACATCGATACCGATGCCCCGCTCTTTGGTGAAGACGGTCTGGGGCTCGACTCCATCGACGCCCTTGAACTGATCGTGCTCATGGAGAAGCGATATGGCATCAAACTGGCTTCGCCTGCTGAGGGCAAGGCCATCTTCAAGAGCGTGCGCACCATCGCTGAGTATGTGAACGAAAACCGCAAAAAATGAACATAGCCATCACGGGTGAAGGTATCATCTCCGCTATCGGCTACGACAAAGCCACGGTATTGGAGTCGCTGCGCGAAGGTAGGTCGGGCATCGGCGAGATGCACTATCTCCCTTCCACTCACCACGAACTGCCTGTTGGTGAGGTGAAGTGGTCTGACGAGGAACTCCAATCGCGTCTCTCCCTCGACCCCTCCAGCAAGTTCAGTCGTACGGCCATGATGGGTATGTGGTCCATCCGTCAGGCTCTAGAGGATGCTGGACTCTCAGGTGATCTCTCTCCTCTCAGTTCTCACCTTTCACCTCTGAAGGTTGTCCTTATTTCTGGCACCACCGTCGCAGGCATGGACCTTAGTGAACGCTACTTCGCTGAGATGATTGCCGACGGCGGTCATCTGGAGTACTTGCTTGACCACAGTTGTGGCGATAATACTCGTCTGATGGCCGACCACTTCGGTTGCTTCACAGACTATACCACCATCTCTACCGCCTGTTCCTCTGCTGCCAATGCTCTCATCTTAGGTGCGAACATGCTGAAGGCTGGCGAGGCAGACATCGTCGTGGCTGGTGGTACTGAGGCGCTCTCCCTGTTCCACCTCAATGGCTTCAACTCGCTGATGATTCTTGACAAGGAGCGTTGTCGTCCCTTTGACGATAAACGTGCAGGATTGAATCTGGGAGAAGGGGCTGCATATGTGGTGATGGAGACGGAGGAACATGCCCTTCAGCGTCAGGCACCCATCCACGCTTATCTCAGCGGCTACGGTAATGCATGCGACGCCTTCCACCAGACGGCTTCGTCTGACAACGGCGAAGGGGCTTACCTCGCCATGTGTGAGGCGCTCGAAATGGCTGGCCTGCAGCCTTCAGACATTGACTATGTGAATGCCCACGGCACAGGCACGCCCAATAACGACCAGAGTGAGAGTGTCGCCCTACAGCGCGTCTTTGGCAGCGACCTGCCGCCCGTTTCGAGTACGAAGGGCTTCACAGGCCATACCACTAGTGCCTCAGGTAGTATCGAGGCGGTCATTTGTCTGCTCGCCATGCACCACGGCTTCATCCCTGCAAACCTCGGCTTTACACATCCCATGTCTGACGGCATCGTCCCCTCCATAGGTGCTGATGGCTGCCAGCTTCGTCATGTCCTCTGCAATTCCTTTGGGTTTGGAGGGAATGATTCCTCTTTGGTCTTTTCGAGGAAAGAGGAAAGAGGAAAGAGGAATGAGATTAGTCTGAGGCAGGATCAGAGGCAGAAGTATTCTCCTTCCTCCTTCCTCTTTCCTCCTTCCTCGAATAATTCAATTATAGAACTCTCCCGCGTCGAGATTACCTCTGAAGACCAACTCTCCGAGATCCGAGACTATATCAAGCCGATGGAAGCGCGTCGGATGGGAAAACTGATGAAGGCCTCGTTGCTCTCTTCGCTGAAGGTTTTGAAGCAGGCAGGCGTCGAGTGTCCTGATGCCATCATCACAGGCACGGCCTTAGGTTGCTGGGAGAATAGTGAGGCACTCCTCATGCAAATTCTGGAGGAGGGTGAGGTGATGCTCAGTCCCACGAACTTCATGCAGAGCACTCACAACACCATCTCGAGCAACATCGCCATCCGTCTGGGTTGTCATGGCTACAACGTCACCTACACCCAGTCTGATGATTCCCTCGAATGGGCACTCCGCGATGCACGTCTGCTCCTGCGTAGTGGTCGTTACAAGACTATCCTCGTAGGCTGTCACGATGAGACCACGCCCCTCTACCGTTCCCTCATGGCGCGCCTTGGCATCCATGACCTCCCCGCCATCCACTCCATTGCGATGGTCCTGAGAAGTGAAGAGTGAAAAGTGAAGAGTGAAAAGTGAAATATTTGCTGCCGCAATTGTAATCATAAAGTTCAAAGTTCAAAGCTCAAAGTTCAATGTATAAGGTCCTTCCTCTCATCATACTGCAATGCTTGTTGCTGACAGCCGGCCAGGTGTTCTTGAAGTTCGCCCTGATGCGCATGGCGCCGTTCGGCTGGAACCGCACGTTTTGGTCGAGTGTGTTCCTCAACTGGCAGTTTGCCGCCTGCGGCCTCTGTTTCCTCATGGCCTCCCTGCTGTGGATGTATATTGTCAAGGTGTTCCCCTTCAGCGTTGCCTATCCGATGATCAGCATGAGCTTCGTCGTGGGAATGATAGCTGCCGTGGTCTTCTTCCACGAACAGGTGTCGTGGACAAAATGGGTGGGTGTGCTGCTCATCATCGCTGGTTGTCTGCTCATCGCAGGTCCTGCCCAGGCGCAGGATGCGAAAGCCGCCCGTCAGCATATCGTCGAGGCCGCCCAGCGCATGAAGATCATGCAATGCGACTTTGTGCAAACCAAACATACCAAACTGCTTACCGATGCTTCCGTGTCGAAAGGCCGTCTCAGCTACCGCCAGCCCGACTGGCTTTGCTGGGAATACACGTCGCCCACCGTCCATACGTTCAAGATCGATGGCGATAAAGTGCTCATGAGCGACAGTCGAGGTACGCGTGAGGTCGATATCCGTCGCAACCGCATGTATCTTGAGATGGCGCGTCTCATGACAAACATCATGTCTGGTCAGAGCCTCATGGGCGATCAGGACTTCCAGGTGTCGCTCGCAGCCGCCGATGAGAAAAAGATGGAATGGGTGGCCACGCTTGTACCCCGCCGCAAGGAGGTGCGCCGTATGTACGCCAGCATCATCCTCCGCGTCACTCCTGCCCAGTGGCTCGTCCGTCAGGTGGAGCTTGTCGAACCCAAGGGCGACCGTACCGTCATCGAACTCAGTAATATTAAAATTGAAAAATTAAAGAATTAAAGAATTATAGATTCATTATGATACTCAAGAACAGTTTATACACCATTGAAGGTCAGCAGTCGCAGGAAGGCACCGTCTCTTACGACATATGTCTCCATTCTGACCACTTCATCTACCAGGCTCATTTCCCTGGCGAACCAATCACCCCTGGCGTCTGCGTCGTGCAGATTGCTAAGGAACTCCTCGAGGAACATCTCCAGCGTCCGCTCGCCATCAAGGCCGTGAAGAACGTAAAGTTTCTCGCTGTCGTTTCACCCCTGGAGCATCCGCAGGTGCGCTACACCTTCCGTCAGATCCAGGACACCCCTGAGGCTGTCACCGCCCAGGTCGACGTCGTTGATGGTGACACCTCGATGACTGCCATCTCTTTCACCTGTGCATAAAAAAGATCATCGCATGAGATATTCCAACGTATTAGCCATACTGACGTTGCTTCTCACGTCGTGTATCAAGGATGAACCCAAGAACATGGAATGTGACATCCTTGAATCATGGGTCGAGGGCGACGGTCTGGCGCAGTACTTCATACGCGAGTCCGATATGCGTATCAGCGATGTGCCTTCAGGCGAAGAACGGCTGACGTTCATCGTCCGCGACCGTAATACCCTGCCGGCCATGCCCGTACAATTCACGCTCACGCCAGGCGCCACCGTCTCACCTGCCAATGGCAGTAGTCAGGACTTCAGTAACGGACCTGTCACTTATACCGTCACCTCTGAGGACGGCCAGTGGCATCGTACCTATACCGTGGACTTCCGTGAGGCCACGCTGCCCAGCAACAGATATGACTTCGAGGACTTCGAACTGAGTGCCAACGGCCATTATTACCTTTGGTATTATAAGAGCGACAACGGATCTATCGAACGCATCTGGGCATCGGGCAACGAAGGCTACATGATCGCATGTCCGAACACAGCCGCTACGGACTATCCCACCGTACCAGATGAGAATGGTGTCGATGGTTATTGTATCAAGCTGACCACCCGTTCTACAGGCTCTTGGGGAAGAACCTTCAAAAAGCCCATTGCTGCAGGCAACTTCTACTTGGGTGCTTTCGATAGCCAGTATGCGCTGACGAACACCCTGAAGACCACCCTCATGGGCATTCCCTACACCAAAGAGCCCGTGAAGGTGACAGGATACTACAAATTCAGCCCGGGCGAGGTGTTCACAGACAAGGACTCCCAGCCTGTGGAAGGCCGCATCGACGAACCCAGCATCTACTCCGTGCTCTATCTCAATCACGACGAACAGGGCAACGAGATTATGCTGCATGGTGACGATGTGCTCTCCAGTCCGTATATTGTACGCAAGGCACAAGTGGCGTCGCTGCCTCCCACCGGCGAGTGGCAGCGCTTTGAGATGACATTCCAGGGCTCTGTTCCCATCGATTACGAACTTTTGGCCAACCGCGGCTACAACCTGGCTTTGGTATTCTCATCGAGCAAGACGGGTGACCTCTTCGAAGGTGCCTTGGGCAGCACACTTTATGTCGACAAGGTTGAAATTACATTCAATGAATGAAAGGAGAGACACAATGAAACAGAAGCACATATCGCTCATACTCGCCTGCGTGGCTTGGCTAATGGTTGGTACCGCAGCAGCACAGGGTAACCTGGAGAGGCTGCAGGTGAAGGCACGCGTGGGATACAGCATCGGCGCCACGGCGCCCCTGGGCATACCGGCCACTATCCGCAGCATCGAGTCGTTCAAGCTCACGCCTAATTTTATGCTGGGTGTTGATGCCATGTATCCACTCTCAGAAAATTTCGGACTGCAGCTCGCTCTGCACTATGATATAAAAGACATGGACAGCGAGGTGACCACTAAAGGTTATCACATGAAGGTGACCATGGACGATGACGAAATGGAGGGCGTTTATACCGGCCACGTGCGCCAGATGGTGCGCGAACGCATGCTCACCATCCCCCTGCAACTGACCTATGAACTCAGTCCGAAGCTGCAGCTCAAGGGCGGTCCCTATCTCTCGCTCCTGCTCGCAAAGGACTTC
>CACYQO010000049.1 GCA_902776545.1 uncultured Prevotellaceae bacterium
TGGTAAGTTCATTGCAGCCTATATCGTCAGCGATGAGCAGATCAACATCGAGGCACTCAACAACTTCATCCTGGAACAAAAGCCTCCCTATATGGTGCCAGCCGTAACGATGCAGATAGATGCCATTCCCCTGAACCAGAACCAGAAGGTGAATAAGCGCGCCCTGCCGAAGCCGGAGTTCAAGAAGATGGCAATGGAGGAGAGTGGTAACAGGCCATTGAATGTGTTGGAGCAGGAACTGTTGGAAATCGCCGCTGGTGTGATGGGCAACAAAGAGTTCGGTGTCACCACACCTCTTATCTATGCAGGTCTGACCTCTATTCTCAGCATCAAACTCTCCGTACAGCTTTACAAGCGTTTTGGCATGGAGATCAAGTCTAACCAGCTCACTGGTGGTGCATCCATCGAGACCATAGAAAATGTCATCCTCGATAGATGGATGAATCCGAGGAACGAGGAAGGAGGAACGAGGAAGGAGGAAGGAGAAATCCTTTCAAGGAATGAGGAAGGCCCGAAAGCCTCGCCACTGACCTTTGCCCAAACTGGCGTCTATTTCGAGTGCGTCAAGAATCCGTTGAACGTCACTTACAGCATGCCTTCTGTGTATAGGTTTGATAAGAATGTGGTCAGTGCTGAGCTCCTGGAAAAAGTCTTGTCGGAGTTTATCAGCATCCATCCAGCCCTGTCCACTCACTTCGAAATGACAGAAGATGGCGTGATGCAGGTTCCTAACGAGAATCAGAATGTTGTTATCGGACAGCTGACCATGACACCTTCAGAATTTGAGGATTATAAGCAGCATTTCCTGCAGCCCTTCCGTCTGTCGAGTGGCCCGCTTTATCGCCTGGTTATCATCACGGTTGAGGATGAGGTCTATCTTCTGGCCGACTTCCACCACCTTGTGATGGATGGTGACTCGATGAACACCTTCACCATCCAGTTGGGAGAAGCTCTGCGTGGTGAGAAGTTGGAGGTTGAAACGCTCAGTTATGCGAAGTTCGCTCAAGATGAGAAACGTTTCGAGGCTTCCGAGGGCTTCGAGGCTAACAAGACTTACTTTGCCCAGATGCTGGCAGAGTATGAGAGTGCCAGTGAGATAGCAGCGGATATCAAGGGACAGGAAACCAACGGTTTGATGCAAACGGTGGCAAGCCCCTTCGATCTGGATGCCATCGACGGTTTTGCCAAACAACAGGGTGTGACCCCAGCCTCCGTGATGCTTGCTGCTACTTTCTACACCGTATCGAGATATATCAATAGCCGTAACGTCTATCTCTCTACCATCAGCAGTGGGCGTAGTGACGTACGTACGGCAGGTACGGTGGGTATGTTTGTCAATACCCTTCCATTGGGAATCACAGTGTCAGATACGACGGTTTCGGAGTTTGTCAAGGCGAGTGCTGATGTGTTCAAGGGCGTCATCGAACATGAGAAATATCCGTTTGCCCGTATCGCTGCTGACTATGGCTATCAGCCGCATATCGTATTCGAGTACCAGATAGGTGTTATCGGAAAAGCCGATATCCCAGGACTGAAGTCGAGAGAGGCGCTGAATAATGAGAGCGCTAAGTTTAAGTTGGCTGTCCACATAGAGTACCGTGACGGTAAACCAGCTGTTGTGCTTTACTACAACGATGCTCTTTATAGTCGTCAGCTGATGGAAGGACTGGCAGACAGTATCGTGACAGTGGCTGAGCGGATGGTGTCTTCAGCTGACGCCAAGGTGCGCAAGGTCTCCATCGTCAGCAAGGCTCAGGAAACGGAACTGTCAGGCTTGCGCCAGACTGCTACAGGCGAAGCACCATTTAAACTCTTCCATGAATGTATTGTCCATTTTGCCGAGACACAACCCGACCACGAAGCCTTGGTGGCTATTGATGGTACGTTCACCTATCAGCAGATGGATGAAGTCACCAATCGTATTGCCAATGCCCTGCGACAAAAGGGTGTGCAGGAGCGTGATCGTGTGGCGCTGTTGCTGCCTCGCACAAGCCGTCTTATCCTCTCGCTCTTCGGCGTGCTGAAGGCCGGAGCCGCCTATATCCCCTGTGATCCTGAGTATCCAGCAGATCGCATCAAGCTCATTTTGGAAGATAGCGAAGCGAAATACATCATCACTACTGCCGATCGCCTTGACTCCGTGCCTGCCGACAAGGCCATCGATGTAGAATCTCTGCTGGCGCCAGCAGAAATCGAAAATCGTAAATCTGTAAATCGTAAATCTTCTTCACTTACCCCCGACGATCTCGCGTACCTCATCTATACCTCAGGCTCAACGGGCCGTCCGAAGGGCGTGATGCTGCGCCATGAGGGTATATGTAATTACCTCTACGGCCATCCCGCCAACGTGTTCGCCAATGCAGTGTTGACGGATGCGGAGCGCATTCTCAGTGTCACTACGATTTCGTTTGATGCAGCTCTGCAGGATATAGGTATGGCATACTTCAATGGTAAGACACTGATTCTTGCTACAGAGGAGCAGGCCAATAACCCGCTCGACTTGGCAAAACTCATCACAGAGCAACATATCAATATGGTCAGCGGTACACCATCCCGTTGGGGAGCCTGGCTCACCAGTCCTGACTTCTGTAAGGCTATCGCCAACCTCGCTATCTGTCGCGCAGGTGGAGAGAAGTTCTCCGACCAGTTGCTTGCCCAGATGCGTGAGGCTACGAAGGCCCGCATCTTCAATTGCTACGGACCTACGGAGATAACGGTGGCTTCGAACAATGCAGAGTTGACCAACGCCGAAATAGTCACCGTGGGTAAGCCGCAGCTGAATGTCAAGGAGTTCATTGTTGACAGCGACGGTAACGAACTGCCTGTTGGTGTTGTTGGCGAACTTTACATTGGTGGTCGTGGTGTGGCTCGTGGTTACAATAACCTCGACGAGATGACTCGTGAGAGATTTGTGGACTATAAGGGTGAGCGCATTTATAAATCAGGCGACTACGCCAAGTGGCGGTGAGATTGAGAATGTGATGTTGAAGGTTGAGGGCATGAAGAAGGTGGTCATCATGATCCGTAAGATCAATGATCGCGAACACCTCTGTGCATACTATACCGCTGACCGTGAGATCGCTGCGGAGGACTTGAAGGCTGAGATCTCCAAGAGCCTGACGCAATATATGGTACCCACAGCCTATCTCCAGTTGAAGGAGATGCCTATGACGCCTAACGGCAAGACGGACGTGAAGGCATTGCCTAACCCGGAACTGGCAGGCGTAGGAGAATATGTTGCTCCTGCCAATGACACTGAACAGATCTTCTGTGACATCTTTGCAGGCATTCTGAAGATGGACAAGGTGGGAGTCACCGACAGCTTCTTTGAACTCGGTGGTACATCGCTGGCTGTGATGCAGATTGTGGTTCAGGCGGAGAAGGCCGGCCTGCATGTGGCCTACCGTGATGTGTTCGACAATCCCTCGCCACGACAGCTGGCGCGCTTTATCACAGGAGAGGCGGTCGAGGACAGACACGACGAGGTGAGCGACTACGACTATACAGCTATCAACAACCTGCTGCAGCGTAACACACTCAAGAACTTCCTCAGTGGCGAGCGCCGTCAACTTGGAAATGTGCTGCTGACGGGTGCCACAGGCTACTTAGGCATTCATATCCTGAACGAACTGGTTGAGTCTGATGCCCAGAACATCTACTGTCTGGTTCGAGGCAAGACGATTGAAGCAGCAGAGCATCGTCTTAACACCATGCTCTACTATTATTTCAACAAATCGTTTGCACCACTCTTTGGTACACGCCTCCATGTCGTTCTGGGCGACGTCACCAGCGAGTTCGCTGGCGATTTGAAGGTCGATACCGTCTTCAATTGTGCAGCTGTTGTGAAGCATTTCAGCGAAGGAACAGAGATAGAGGACGTGAACATCGGTGGTGCCCAGCGTTGCGTGGAGTACTGTATCAAGACGGGAGCTCGTCTTATCCATATCTCTACTGCCAGCACCCGTGGTATCTGGACCGGCGAACCAAAGGATGATGTGTTCACGGAGCAGAAACTCTATATTGGTCAGTATCTGAACAACAAGTATATCTACTCGAAGTTCATGGCCGAGCGCGTGGTCCTCGATGCGATTGCCCTCCACGGACTCGATGGTAAGATTATGCGTGTGGGTAATCTGGCTGCGCGCTCTACCGATGGCGAGTTCCAGGCCAACTTCTCCACCAACTCGTTCATGGGTCGTATCCGTGTATTCAATATGCTTGGCTGCTGCTCTTATGCCATGGCTGCCAGCAAGGTGGAGTTCTCGCCCATCAACGAAGTGAGTCATGCCATCGTGAACCTGGCCACCACACCGAAGGAGTGTACGGTGTTCCATCCCTACAACAACCACGTCCAGTTCCTTGGCGATGTGCTGAATGGATTGTTTGTAGTAACCAACGGCGTACGTTTCGTTGAGCAGGATGAGTTTAATGAGGTGATGAACCGTGCAAAGGACGATCCTCAGAAGGCCAGTCAGTTGGCTTCGCTGCTGGCATACGCTGATGCAGCCCACGGACAGAGAGTGACTGATGTGACACGTAATAATGACTACACCACACAGGTGCTTCTCCGCCTTGGTGCTTCCTTCTCACCCACTTCATGGGATTATGTGGAGCGTATGCTCACTGCCATCGAAGGCTTTGGATTCTTTGAATAATAATAGTAAATCGGACTCGCTTTAGCGCTTTTACAAAGCGTAGCGACTAAAAGAAATCGTAAATCGTAAATTTGTAAATCGTAAATATTCATTATGGAATCGAAATTAGTCGTTTATAATACGCTGACGCGGCAGAAGGAACGCTTCGAGCCGCTCCACGCCCCCAATGTGGGCATGTATGTCTGTGGTCCTACCGTCTATGGTGATCCTCATTTGGGACACGCCCGACCTGCTATCACCTTCGACCTGGTGTTCCGCTATCTGAAGCATCTGGGTTATAAGGTGCGTTATGTGCGTAACATCACCGATGTGGGCCATCTGGAACATGATGCCGACGAGGGAGAGGACAAGATCGCCAAGAAGGCACGACTGGAACAGTTGGAACCGATGGAGATCGCCCAGTATTACACCAACCGTTACCACGCTGCGATGGATGCGCTGAATGTGTTGCGCCCCTCTATTGAGCCGCACGCTTCTGGGCATATCATCGAGCAGCAGCAGCTGGTGCAGCAGATCGTCGACAATGGTTTTGCCTACGAGAGCAACGGTTCGATCTACTTCGACATTGAGGCCTATAATAAGAAGTTCCAGTATGGTATTCTTTCTGGTCGTTCGTTGGAGAACATCAAGGATGCCTCGCGTGAACTCGACGGTGTCGGTGAGAAGCATAATCAGGCCGACTTCGCCCTGTGGAAGAAGGCGCAGCCAGAACACATCATGCGCTGGCCATCCCCTTGGAGTGAAGGCTTCCCCGGCTGGCACTGTGAGTGTACGGCCATGGGACGTAAGTATTTGGGTGAGGAGTTTGATATCCACGGTGGCGGCTTGGATCTGGTGTTCCCTCATCATGAGTGTGAGATTGCCCAGGCACAGGCTTCGATGGGACATCCTGCCGTGAAGTATTGGATGCACAACAACATGCTGACCATCAACGGTCAGAAGATGGGCAAGTCGTACAATAACTTCATCACGCTGGAGCAGTTCTTCACTGGCAACCACGAGAAGCTTGAGAAGGCCTACTCACCTATGACCATCCGCTTCTTCATACTCTCTGCCCACTATCGCGGCACTGTTGACTTCTCGAACGAGGCTCTGCAGGCTGCTGAGAAAGGCTTGGAGAAACTCATGAACGCCATTGCAGACCTGGAGCGTGTTCAGGTGTCTGACAAATGCGATGCTGAGACGGAGAAAGTTGTGAAGAGCCTGCGTGAGAAATGCTACGATGCCATGAACGACGACTTCGCCACACCGCTGGTCATCAGTCACCTCTTCGAAGGTTGTACGGTGATCAACAAACTTACTGACCACAAGGCGACCATCTGTGCCGACTGCCTCGCCGAACTGAAGGAGACCATGCATCTCTTCGCAGAGGAGATTCTTGGACTGCAGAACAGAAGTCAGGAGTCAGGAGCCAGGAGTCAGGAGAGAGAGGAAGCCTTCGGCAAAGTGGTGGACATGGTGCTCGAACTCCGTGCAAAAGCCAAGGCTGACAAGGACTGGGCTACCAGTGACAAGATCCGCGACGAACTCGCCGCCGCCGGCTTCGAAGTCAAGGACACCAAGGACGGTGTTACCTGGAAACTGAACAAATAATTATTATAGACCACGAATTACACGAATTTCATGAATTTTGGCTGCGCACTAAATAATTCGTGAAATTCGTGTAATTCGTGGTCTTATTTATCAAACGCCTCTTTTGTCATTTCGACGGCGATGGTGTTTCCGCGGAAATCGTCGAATGAGATGTATTCCAGTCCGCCGTGAGGACGGTCTGTGCCCCAGGAGTTCTTCATGATGAAATACTTCTCTCCCTTGTCGTCGTGTGCGATGCCGACGATAGCCATCGCGTGGCTTTTGTCCTCCCAGCAGACACCGTGATGCTGACGCACAGCCCGTTCCGTCTTGGCGAAGAGCGAGTCCATGGGGATGTTCAGATAACGGTCGTGCAACCAGTTGTCCTCCATCTCGAGTTCCGACTCCTGATAGTAGGGCTTGCTGTCGTTGCTCATCAGCTGCATATATTCCCCAGGCCTGCAGACGCTGCGTGCAAACTCCTGAGGTGTGTAGGTGGCGCCATACATAAAGACCCATCTGGGCGCAGGCGTCTCTATCTTCCTCATGGCGTCGTAGCCGCAGATCCCGTATTTCTCCATCAGTCGTAGCAGGGTGGCAGGCTCGCCACGCTTGCTTTTCGGACATGACGGCTCCCGCTCCAGCATCTTCTCTATATAATAAGGTGAGAGGTTCACCGAGTCGCCCCATGCCAGATGTTCCGTCTCGATGGCGGCGAGCATGGCGTAGATCCAGCAGGTCTCACTATCCCCCTGATCCTTGATGGGTGTCATCCGGTTCAATACTTCGTGTGTATAGTGCTTCTCCTCTGCGACGCAGCCACAGAGCAGAAACACTACACCTATCCATACAAACTTCTTCACTTTTTTGTATTTTCTTGTGCAAAGGTATATAATTTTACTTAAAAAACTTGCATTATGCTTTATTTTTTTGTATCTTTGTAGCTGAGTCTATAACAGAAAGGAAAATTATGCCACGCAAGACCAACGGAATGCCATTTGAGGTTCATCGTTCGCCAAAGGCCGATGAAGATGGGCGCGTGCTGCTTTATGCTGCGCCCCAGAGTAATCGCACGAAGGATTTTGATGAGATCGAAGGATGGATGAGTATTAGCAATTCTGTCCGCAAGGGAGATTTGCAGCGAGCCTTTGCTGCCTTCCTCGATGAATGTAGTCTTTGGCTCAGCAGAGGTTATCGGGTACAAACGCCTTTGGGCGTCTTCTCTCCCAAAATCGGCCTGAAGCGCAAAGTCACCAACCCGCGCGAGGTGCGCCACGACGATGCAGAGTTCAAGGGCATCGATTTCCGTCCTTCTGCCGGATTTACGAAGGCCGTCAGGCTCAAGGTGGAGAGTGAGGGATTCAGATATGTACACAAGGCAGACTCCACTGTACTGTCGGCCAATGAGGAATATATGATGGAGGCTCTTCGCAAGAGTATTCGTGCGGAAGGCAACTACACGACGGTCAGCAGCTTTATGTTTCACAGTGGCTTGTCGAAATACGCTGCCACCAAGATGCTCCGGCACTGGTGTTATGGCGATGAGCCACTGCTCAGAGAGCGGAGATTAGGCCACTCAATCATCTATGAAGTAATCGGGCAAGATAAAGGATAGATTATAGCAACTTTTCGTAAGGAGACGGCTCAGGGCAGACGGTTGGATGCCCCGAGCCGTCTATTTGTTTGCCGTTCGCCGACCAATGGTCCGCCTTTAGGCCATATCCCGATTATATCGACTCATTCTCCCTTTTTGCTTAATATAATCTCCGTTTTTGCTTAAGCCAATCCCACAGCGTACTGCAACTGCAGAGCGACGAGTACATCCTCAACGACCTGCTGCGCGAATTGGAAGCGTGAATAGAAGTTCATAAAGCACGTGTAATTGTGATTGATTACCTCAATATCCTTTGTTTTGGGTGATGTTCGGATTGAGGGTGATGATATCTCCAGGGATGGGGAAGACAGTGGTGTGATGGTCAGTCTCGTCCACTTTCTCATCATAGGCATCGCCTTGGAAAAGGCTCTCGTATTGTCCGAAGCGTATCAGGTCCTGACGTCGCCAACCCTCCCAACAGAGTTCGAGCAGACGCTCGTCGAGCAGTGCCTCCAGACTGATCTGCCTCTCATTCATCCAAGCGCGAAGGCGGACGGCATCTAAGTCAGCCTGTCCGTCTTCGCCATTACGCAACTTGGCCTCTGCCCGCATCAGAAGCGCGTCGGCAAAGCGGAAGAGCACGATGTCGTTGTCTATCAGCTGGCCGTCCTTCGTGCCGTTTTTGTCCACCTCGTATTTCTTCATACGGGCACCAGCAGTCTCTACATAAGGACTGCCGCCGAGGTAGAGCTGCACTTCCCACGGGTAGTATTTGAGCACATTTCCGGAACGGTCTAACACAAGGTTGCCATCATAGTCGTAGACCTCATCAGCCCAGTAGTTGAATTTGAAGCGTTCGTCCTCCTGGTCTGTGCCGTAGCCGAAGACCTGGAGAGTCTTCAGTGTGGCGCAGGCGCCATTTTCGCCGGAGAATCTGTAGGCGGAAGCGTGACGATAGTGCCAGGAGCGATACATATACTGCATCTCGTTGTAGTAGAGGTCTTTGTCCATGGGGATAATCCAGATATTCTCAGGTGAGTTCTCGTTGTATACGGCGAAGTTCTCACGGTACGTATCTGCCAGTCTGAATGCGAATTCATCATCCAGGATGTCACAGTAGTAGATGGTTGCCTCCCAGGCATTCATGACGTCTCCGTCGATGTTGAACTGCATCTTGCTGCCATCAGGACGGTCGGAGTCTGTCCAGTCATCATCGGCATAGACCTCGGCGTTGAGCATCAGTTTAGCGAGTACGAAGATGGCCACGGACTGCGTGACACGCGCGTAATAGTCTCCCCGGTGTACGCTGGTTTCTGAAGAGAGGTAGGGCCAGGACTCCATCAGTTCACTCACGACGAAGTCGAACACCTGGCTGCGTTCTGCCTGTTGCATCTGATTGATGGATTTGTCGGTGGATGTGATGATGGGCACGCGTGCGAAGAGGTCGAGCAGATACCAATAGCAGATGGCCCTGATGCTGCGCACCTCTGCCTTGTAGGAGGTCAAGTCATAAGCATTGAGCAAATGGCTGTGGGCATCGAGCTGTTCGATGGAGCGGTTGCAGAGGGTGATGACCTTATAGAGGTACAGCCAGGAATTCTTCAGCATGGAGTGTCCTGGTGTCCAGGAGTGGCGGTAGAGATCCTGCCATATCTCGCCGTCGTACCAGTCGTTGCCGCGTGTGGGAATCATGGCTTCGTCTGAGCCGAATGTCTGCAGGTCGTAGATGCCTCTGCAGGTGCCCTGCAGGCCTTCTCCGTCTTCATTTCCGCCTATATAATTATATAAGGTGGCGACGGTGTTGCGGAAGAGGGCATCTGCATTGCTGAAGGCTTCTTCCTCTGCGATCTGGTCTCGCGGGTGCTCATCAAGGTCGCATGAATATAAGAGGAAAGTGGAAAGTGGAAAGAGGAAAGAGAATACTCTTGTGAGCACTATGCGTCCTCTGCAGCAGACATTTCTCATTCTACAAATATTGTTTATCCAAGTAATCATAATTCCTAATTTCTAATTTCTAATTTCTCATTAAAACTTGACACTCAATCCCATGGTGTATGACCGATAGACCGGATAGACGTTCTTGTCATCGATGCCGAGCGAGCCGTTGATGACGCTGGAGTTGATCATCGGCGTCAGGCCGCTGTAGCCGGTGATAGTGGCGAGATTGTTGACGGAGGCAGAGAGCCTGAGCGCCTGGATGTACTTCGAGCGTATGGGAACGTTCCATCCCACATTGATATAGTCGATATTCACATAGTCGCCCGACTCCAGGTAGTAGTCGCTGATGGTCTGGTCTTGAATGTTCTCTATGTCGGCTCCTTTGGCCACGTTATAGTTCGGCAGCGACAGCACATTGTTGTAGGTGAGCGCGTTGCCGTTGAAGATCTTGTGTCCGAAGGCACCGTTGATCTGCATCGTCATGTCCCATTGCTTGTAGCGGAAGGCGATGTTAGAGCCCATCATGGCCTTGGGCGTGGCCTGGCCGCAGATTTGTTTTTCGTCGTCGATGTCGTACCATTTGCTGCCGTCCTCATCGACAATGAGGCCATTGCAGTGGGGCAGGTAGAACACGCCGAGCTGCTCGCCCACAATCTGATAGCAGACGTCGCTGGAGCCGTGGAAGCCTGCGCCCCAGAGTGCAGAGATACCCTTCATGCTGGGGGCCGTCAGGTACTGGCCGTTGTAATAGCCGTCGAGCGAGAGGAGTTTGTTGCGCTCAAACGTCCAGTTCATGTTGATGGCAAGATCCACGTCCTTGGTGCGCAAGGGCGTGATGCCGAAACCGATCTCCAGTCCGAAGCTCTCCATCGACCCCAGGTTGGCCAGCAGCTTGTCGTAGGTATATGGTGGCACGGGCACGTCGTAGACGTAGAGCATGTCGGTGGTCTTCGAGCGGTAGTTGTCAATGGTAATGGCGATGCGGTTGTTCCAGAAGGTGAGGTCGAGACCGATGTTGAATGTGCGCTTGATCTCCCATTTCAGGTCGGGATTGGCGTTACGCACGATGCCGAGGGTCACGGCGGGTGTGTCATTCACAGGTACGACGCCGTTGGGCTGTATGAGCTGCATGGAGTTGTAGGAGTCGATGCCTGCCTGGTTTCCCGATAGTCCGTAACCGATACGCAGCTTGGCGTTGTTGATGAACTTCTGTTTCTTCATCCAGGGTTCCTTGCTGATGACCCAGGCACCACTGACTGAGGGGAAGAAACCCCAGCGGTGGTTCTTGCCGAACTTTGAGGAAGCGTCGCCACGGGCATTCACCGTCAGGGTGTATCTGTCAAAGAGGGTGTATGTGGCGCGCATTAGGAGCGACTCCATGTGTGAGTCGGTATAGTAGGAGTCGGTACCGTCCCAGGGCCGTGCGACACCTGCAGCGAGTTTGTCGTAGCCGAAGGCATCGGTGTTGAATCCTGTAGAGGTGACATAGAATCCCTTCTTCTTTGTGTTCTCTGCCTCCGCCAGTGCCATCACGTTCAGGGAGGAATGGCTGGTGTTGAGGATGTAGGTGAGCGAGATGTTGCCCAGCATGTCTTCGGTCTTCTCGTGCTGCCGGTAGGCCTGCCCCCTGTTCCATACGCTGATGGGATAGTAGTGGCTGTCGTCAATGTTGCTGAAGGAGTAGGAGCCGAAGACGCGCAGCGTCAGGTTCTTGCTGAGGATGACTTTAGCCTTCATGTGGACATTGAAGTGGCCGTTGTCCTCGTCCTGTGTCATATCTAACAGCGACAGAGGGTTGTTAATCCAGATGGCTTCCGTCACCTGATCGTATTCTCCCAAGGCGTTCTTCGTCTCGGGGAAGGTGGGATTGAAGGTGGCGGCCGAATAGAGCAGCTCTTGCTTGAAGGGCGGGTAGGAGAGACGATGCAATGATGCCGTCATACCGAGGTCTACCGTCAGACGGTTGTTGAAGGCTATCTGTGTGATGTCGAGCTTGGCAATGTAGCTCTTGTTGCTCTGGGTCTTGACCACCGTGTTGTGTTCCATCATACCTACCGAAGCACGGTAGTTGGCCGTCTCTGTACCGCCACCGAAGGCGACGTGGTGGTTCTGTACGAAGCCCGTGCGTTCGATGGCCTTACGAAAGTCTGTGTCGTAGCCAAGGTCGATATACGAGAGTCCGAAACGTTGGCATGCACGGCGGTACTCGTCGGCATTCATCATCTCCGTGCGCTTGAAGACATGTTCAAAGCCGATGCTGCCGTCGTAGGAAATCTGGAACTTCTGGTTCTTGCCTTTCTTCGTGGCCACTTCGATGACACCCGTTGCACCACGGCTGCCGTACTGGGCCGTCTCTGAGGCGTCTTTGAGAATGGTGAAACTCTCGATGTCGGCAGGATAGATGGTCGAGAGGATGTCGAGGTCTGACGTTACACCATCGATGATTACCAGTGGGTTGTTGTTACCTGTCAGCGACGTCGTACCACGTACCCGCACTGCCGAGACCATTGCCTCCTGATTGCCGTCGTTGGTCACCTGTACACCTGCCGCCTGACCGCTCAGGGCGTCGAGCGACGAGGTGATCAGACCTTTGTTCATGCGGGCCTCCGTCACCTGATCCACAGCACCAGCCAATGTGTTTTGGTTTCCTTTGGAGTAGCCCACGCGCACGGTGGGTAGCTCTACCGAGTCACGTTTTTCGGTTTGTGCTGTCGAGTTCAGGGCCATCGTGAGCAGCAGTATCATACCGTAGATTCTCTTCATTGATATCCGTTTTGAGGTTTCTTGCATGCAAAGATATATAAAAATGAAACACAGAGGCACAGAGATGCGGAGTTTTTTGTATTTTTTATTATTTTCTCTGTGTCTCTGTTTCTCTGTGTTGAAAAAATATAGTAATTTTGCACACGATATGAAAAAGGTAGTGTGTTTGTTGTTGGCTGTGATGACGGTTTTGTCTGTCTTTGCAGAGGAAGACGAACCCCAGGTTCAGAAACGTAAGAAGGTGGCGGTCGTCCTCAGTGGCGGCGGTGCCAAGGGCGTTGCCCATATCGGTGCATTGAAAGTGATTGAGAAGGCTGGTCTGCCCATAGACATCATCACTGGTACGTCGATGGGTAGCCTGGTAGGTGGTCTCTATGCCATCGGTTACAATGCCCACTCCCTCGACTCCATCGCCCGAAATATGGACTGGGCCTATGTGCTTTCTGACAGGGAGGATCTGAGCCGTCAGAGTATTGAAGACCGAAAGCGGCAGAATACCTATATGCTGTCGCGCGGACTGACGTTCGGCAAGCGTAACGCGAATGCCGGCGGTATCATCAAGGGCAAGAACCTGGATGTGCTGCTGCAGAAACTCTGCATGGGCTATACCGACTCGATGGACTTCAACCGTCTGCCCATCCCCTTTGCCTGTGTGGCGACAAACATCGTCGATAACAGCGAGATAGACTTTACCTCTGGCATCCTGCCTCAGGCCATGCGCGCCTCGATGGCCATCCCTGCCGTATTCTCGCCTGTCCGTATCGGCGACCAGGTGCTATGCGATGGCGGCCTGTGCAATAACTATCCTGCCGATCTTGCAAGGAAGTTGGGAGCTGACATTGTGATCGGCGTCACCGTACAGGACTCGCTGAAGAAAGCCGACGAGCTGGGAAGTACGCTCAATATCCTGATGCAGGTTGTGGATTTTAACACGCTGAACAAATATAATGAGAACCTCGCCATCACCGATGTGGCCATCCGTGTGAACCCTGAGGGTTACAGTGCCGCCAGCTTCACACCGTCTGCCGTTGACACGCTGCTACGTCGGGGTGAGGAAGAGGCGATGCGGCATTGGGATGACCTGATGGCGCTGAAGGAACAGATAGGCATCGGCCCAGACTTTGTGCCAGTCCGCTTGAATCCGCTTCGTCCGACGGTGATGACGGATAAGGTGCACATTGTCGGCTGTAGATTTGAGAACATGACACCACAGGACGAGAAGTTTCTGCGTCAGAAGTTCCACCTGAACCGCCTTGACAGCATCGACTCCAAGGGCGAGGAGATCATCACTACTTCGATGCGCATCGACCTGTTCTATCAGACGGCCACCTCGCGGCTGGTGGAAGAAGGGGATGGCTACTGTCTGGTGTTGACGGCGGGTAACCGAAAGGCGAGCCAGCTGAACTTAGGTTTCCGCTTCGATACGGAGGAGATGGTTGCCCTGCAGTTGAATGCGAACCTGCCACTGAAGGAGTCCATGCACTTCAGTTCCGACATCACGCTCCGTCTGGGTAAGCGGGTGCTGGCTGGCGGTGAAATCCTGTATCACCCGCATGGCCTGCGTCTCACGCGTCCTGCCTTCTCCTACTATTACCGTCATAGTGACATCGACATCTATTTAGAAGGCGAGCGCAGTTACACCGTACTTTACAACCATCATCAGGCAGCCATAGAACCCCTCAATTTCAGTGTCAGGAACTTCAACTTCCGCATTGGTCTGCGTTGGGACTATTACAACTTCAGGAACCATTTGTCGACGGAAGAAAAGTTTTTGTATGTTGAGAATAATCATTACTTCAGCTATCGCGCTTCCGTGAATTTCAATTCCGAGGACGATTGGCATTTCCCCACCCGTGGGGCACGTTTTCAGGCTGCCTATGCCTATCACACTACGAACTTCTACCAGATGGGCATCGGTAAAGTGGCCGGTCGTGGTCTGGGCGACTTGAGTGCCTCCTGGCGGAAGTCGTTTGCGCTGAGCGAGAGTTTCACCTTCTGCCCCATGCTCTACGGAAGGCTGCTCTTCGGCCCGTTTATCCCCTATATCTTCTGCAATCTCATTGGTGGTGACAACTTCGGACACTATGTGGAGCAGCAGATGCCCTTTGCCGGCCTGGGCCACTTGGAGGCTGCTGACGATCAGTTCGTTGCCATTCAGCTGCAGGGACAGCAGCGTCTCGGACGCAGCCATTACGTGCTGCTCAAGGTAGCTGCCGCCCAGAATGCCGACGAGACGGAGGATCTGTTTAAGGCAAGAACGGTGTTAGGTGCTCAGCTTGCTTATTATTATAACTCGATGTTTGGTCCATTGGGTGGCACCATCGGCTACTCCAACTACACCAAAACACCTTATTTTTATATCAACCTCGGTTATGAATTCTGAATATGAGATCATGGCACCCGTTGGCTCCCGCGAGTCACTGATGGCTGCCATACAGGCAGGAGCCGACAGCATCTACTTCGGTATCGAGAAACTGAACATGCGTGCACACTCTGCCTCTACGTTTACGATTGACGATCTGAAGGAGATCGCACAGACCTGTCGTGAGCACGGTATCAAGAGCTATCTCACCGTCAATACCATCATCTACGGTGAGGATATTCCCCTGATGCACGAGATTATCGATGCGGCCCGTGAGGCTGGCATCTCTGCCATCATCGCCTCCGACGTCGCCGTCATGCAGTACTGTCGGGGGTACGGGGGTACGGGGGCACGGGGGTACGAGATTACACCTGCTGCAGACATTTCTCGCACTCCCGCGCCCCCGCGCCCCCGTACCTCCGTACATCTGAGTACCCAACTGAACATCTCGAACATCGAGGCTCTGCGTTTCTATGCCCAGTTTGCCGATGTGGTGGTGCTGGCGCGTGAATTGAATATGGACCAGGTGGCAGAGATTTATCGTCAAGTGGAAGCAGAGCATATCTGTGGCCCAAGCGGTGAGCAGATCCGCATCGAGATGTTCTGTCACGGTGCCCTCTGCATGGCCATCAGCGGCAAGTGCTATATGAGCCTTCACGCCGCCAACCGTTCAGCCAATCGTGGGGAGTGCATCCAGGTGTGCCGTCGCTCGTACACCGCTACAGACAACGAAACGGGTTATCAGCTCGACATCGACAATAAATACATCATGTCGCCCAAGGACCTGAAGACCGTCCGCTTTATCGACCGTATGATGAAGGCCGGTGTGCGTGTATTCAAGATTGAGGGGCGTGCCCGTGGGCCAGAGTATGTCTATACTGTTGTGAAGTGCTATAAAGAGGCCATCCAGGCCGTGCTCGGCGGCACGTTTACGGAGGCGCGCAAGGATGAGTGGGACGAACGTCTCGCCACCGTTTTCAACCGTGGTTTCTGGGACGGCTACTATCAGGGGCAGCTCATGGGCGAGTGGAACAAGAACTACGGTTCCAACGCCACAGAGCGCAAAGTTTATATCGGCAAAGGCACGAAATACTACTCGAAGCTTGGTGTTGCAGAGTTCACCGTCGAGGCCAACACCTTTAAGGTGGGCGACAAGATGCTCATCACGGGTCCTACCACGGGTGTCATTTACGTCACTGCCGATGAGATCCATGACGACAACGGTCCCGTCTCTGTTGCCCAGCAGGGCACCCGTGTATCCATCGCCGTCCCCTCCAAGGTCCGTCCCAGCGACAAACTCTTCAAACTGGAGAAGAGTGAAGAAAATAAATAAAAAAGGTGTAAGAACCTTAGGCGGTTTGAAAAAAATATAGTATCTTTGCAGTCTCAAAGTGAAGATGTGGATCTATGATACAATCGAGCATGAAGAATAATACGGAAACCGGAAAAGTGAGGAAAACGATACTTTTTATCGTGGCATCGGTGTTGCTGCTGATGCTGGTGGTGTCTTTTCTGATCTGCCGCTATACCCTCATGAAGGAAGCCCATGTGTGTTATATGGGCATCATGAATGTGGCCTCTGAGAAGATCTCCAAGACTGTCGGCGGTATGGAGATGAATGCCATGAACGTGTTTGACGAGGTGGGGAAACACTTGGACTCCCCAGAGTCTGTGATTGCTGCCTTGAAGAGTAAGACCAGCCTGAATCTGGATGTGAAGGGCTATTTCGCAGCTTTCGTACCCAACTATTTCCCGCAGAAAGGACAATGGTTTGAACCTTATGTACACCAGACGGATTCCAGGGGCGGGTTCACCGTCAGGGATGTAGGTTCGGCCAGCCATGACTATACGAAGTCTGACTGGTATATCCAAGCCTTGGACGCAAAGGAGAGTTTTTGGTCTGATCCATATTTCTATTATGACGGGACGGGTATCAGCGGGCGCTATTGTACGTTTGTGAAACCCGTATTCGATGCGTCAGGACGTCTGGTCTGTGTCTGCGGAGCCGATATGACGTTCGAATGGCTGACCAACGAACTGAAACGGATGGACGATGCCACCAGGCGCAGTGATATGCTGACAAAGTTCCGTATGTTTGCCGGACTCGACTTCTATACCGTGCTTCTCGACAAAGACGGCAATTGCATCGTCTATCCGCTGGGAAGGAGCGTGCCGCTGAAGGATGAGGAGGTACTGCGCAATCTGGCGGAGAAGAAGAGCGGTAGTGTGGATGTGACGGTCAATGGTGTGTCGGCGACGGCCTATTACGCCCCCATGGAGCATATCGGTTGGTCGGTGGCGGTGATTGTGCCAGATCATGTGGTCTGGAAGCCGATGCTTATCGTGGGGACAATCCTCCTGACGGTGGCAGTGTTCGGATTATTGGTTGTGTGGTTGGCCCTGCGCCGTGGTTTTAATCAAAGAAAAGAAGCATAAGATGACAATCAACGAGATTCAAGACGAGATCATAGAGGAGTTCTCCGGTTTCGACGACTGGATGGACAAATACCAGCTGCTGATAGACCTGGGCAACGAGCAGGAGCCGCTGGAGGAGAAGTATAAGACGGAGCAGAACCTGATTGACGGCTGTCAGAGCAGGGTATGGCTGGTGGCAGAGTTGGTAGGGGGTCACGAAGGCGCGGGGGCGCGGGGGTACGAGAATACCTCGGAGGCTGAAAGTGATCTCGTACCCTCGTATCCCCGTACCCCCGTACCCCCGATTATTCGTTTTAGGGCGGAGAGCGATGCGCTGATTGTGAAGGGCATCGTGGCCTTGCTCATTAGGGTGCTTTCCGGGCATACGCCTCAGGAGATACTGGATGCCGACCTGTACTTTATCGAGGAGATTGGGTTGAAAGAACACTTGTCGCCCACACGTAGTAACGGACTTGTAGCAATGGTGAAGCAGATGCGCAGTTACGCGTTGGCTTTCAGCCTGAAACGATAAAAAGAAATAACTCTACACTAACAATAAGGTAAAAAGATATGATTCAAACTGTAGTAAAGCGTGACGGACGCATCGTGGGATTCAATGAGCAGAAGATTATGGCTGCCATCCGTAAAGCCATGCTCCACACTGACAAGGGTGAGGATGAACGGCTGCTGTATCAGATTACAGACCATATCGCCCAGGGTGGCGAGAGCCAGATGACGGTGGAGCAGATCCAGGACCTCGTGGAGGTGGAACTGATGAAGTCGAGTCGTAAAGATGTGGCCCAGAAGTATATCGCCTACCGCCATCAGCGCAGTGTGGCCCGTAAGGCAAAGACCCGTGAGGTGTTCCTCGATATTGTGAACATCAAGAGCACTGACGTGACACGAGAGAATGCAAACATGAATGCTGACACCCCCGCCGGCATGATGATGAAGTTCGCCTCAGAGACCACGAAACCCTTCGTCGATGACTATCTGTTGTCGGAGGAGAGCCGTGAGGCCGTGGAGAAGAACTATATGCACATCCACGATAAGGACTACTATCCGACGAAGTCGCTCACCTGTGTGCAGCACCCGTTGGACAATATCCTCGAGTGTGGTTTCATCGCTGGTCATGGAGCCTCGCGCCCTGCCCGTCGTATTGAGACGGCATCGGTGCTGGCCTGTATCTCGATGGAATGCTGTCAGAACGAGATGCACGGCGGTCAGGCCATCCCTGCCTTTGACTTCTACCTCGCTCCTTATGTGCGGATGAGTTATGTGGAGGAGCTGAAGGCCTTAGAAGACCTGAACGGCGAGAATTATAAGGATCTGTACGACGAGCCACTGATGGACTATATCAAAAAGCCGCTCGACGGACTGACAGGTAAGGAGCGTGCCCAGCAGCATGCCATCAACAAGACCGTAGGTCGTGTGCATCAGGCGATGGAGGCGTTTATCCACAATATGAACACCATCCACTCGCGTGGTGGTAACCAGGTTGTCTTCTCCTCTATTAATTATGGTACGGACACGAGCGCGGAGGGTCGTTGCGTTATGCGTGAGATCCTGCTCTCCACCTACGAGGGCGTGGGCAATGGCGAGACAGCCATCTTCCCCATCCAGATCTGGAAGAAAAAACGAGGCGTGAACTACCTGCCTGAAGACCGTAACTTCGACCTCTACCAGCTCGCCTGTAAGGTGACGGCCCGCAGGTTCTTCCCCAACTTCCTGAACCTCGATGCCTCTTACAACCAGGACAGCGACTGGCGGGCTGACGATCCGAAGCGCTATGAGCATGAGGTGGCTACGATGGGTTGCCGTACCCGTGTGTTTGAGAACCGTTTCGGACCGAAGACTTCCATCGGACGCGGTAACCTCTCGTTTACGACCATCAACATCGTGAAACTCGCTATCGAGTGTATGTTGGAATTTCGGGGGGACGAAGGTACGGAGGTACGTGGGCGCGAGAATACCTCAGAGGCAGAAAGTAATCTCGTACCCCCGCACCCCCGCACCCCCGCGCCTTCAATTATTAAAAAACGAACAGACCTTTTCTTCGCCAAGCTCGACCACATGCTCGAAGTGGCTGCCAAGCAGCTCGATGACCGTTACCAGTTCCAGAAGACCGCCTTTGCCAAGCAGTTCCCCCTGCTGATGAAGAGCCTCTGGATTGGTGCCGATAAGCTGAAACCTTATGATACCATCGAGAGCGTGATCAATCAGGGTACCCTCGGTATTGGTTTCATCGGACTGGCAGAATGTCTGGTTGCCCTCACGGGTAAACATCATGGCGAGAGTGCTGAGAGTCAGGAGCTGGGATTGAAGATCGTCAGTTATATGCGTCAGCGTGTCAACGATTTCTGTGAGCAGTATCATCATAACTACTCTGTGCTCGCCACACCTGCAGAGGGCCTGAGCGGTAAGTTCACGAAGAAGGACCGCAATGAGTTCGGCGCCATCCCTGGTGTGACGGATCGTGACTACTACACCAACTCGAACCACGTGCCTGTGTACTACAAGTGCTCTGCCCGTCATAAGGCGGAGGTGGAGGCGCCCTATCATGAGATGACGCGTGGCGGACATATCTTCTACGTGGAGATAGACGGTGACGCCACCCATAACCCACAGGTGATCATGAGCGTGGTGGACATGATGGATCAGTTGGACATGGGCTATGGCTCTGTGAACCACAATCGTAACCGTTGCATGGACTGTGGTTATGAGAATGCGGATGATCATCTCGATACCTGTCCGAAGTGCGGCTCGAAGAATATCGACAAGCTGCAGCGTATCACGGGCTATCTCGTGGGAACGACAGACCGCTGGAACTCAGGCAAGCTCGCTGAGCTCAACGACCGTGTGACACACATCGACCACGGAACAAAGGATTTGTTTGATGTTTAAAGTTTAGAGTTTAAAGTTTATAGATGATTACCTGGTAAGCCACTAAAATCGGCCTTTAGAGTAATCATCTATAAACTATAAACCATCAACTATAAACAAAATGATCAGAGTACTGGACATAATCGAAGATACGATGGTGGATGGTCCGGGGTTCCGGACCTCCATCTATTGTGCAGGCTGCAGTCATAAGTGTCCTGGCTGTCATAATCCCCAGTCTTGGGACTTCAATGGCGGGCGCGAGATGTCGACGGCAGAACTGATGCGTATTATCATGGCCGACCCCTTCGCCAACGTGACATTCTCAGGAGGCGACCCGATGTATCAGGCGGCAGGCTTTGCAGAGTTGGCAAGGGCCATCCACGAGCAGTCGAACAAGGACATCTGGTGCTATACGGGTTTTACGTTTGAAAGTCTGATCCATGAGGACCAAAGGGAACTCCTGGAACAAGTCGATGTGTTGGTGGATGGTCCGTTCATCGAGAAACTGCGCGACCCAGACCTCTTGTTCCGAGGCTCGTCAAACCAACGGCTCATCGACGTCCCGGCCTCACTCTATGCAGGGGAGATCATCCTCTGGCAACCGAACATAGCCGTTTGAAGGGTTTATAGTTTAAAGTTTATAGTTTATAGATGATTACTTCTATAGGCTGATACGAATGGCTTGCCAAGTAATCATCTATAAACTATAAACCATCAACTATAAACAAAGATTACTCCTCGTTCAAATAGTATTTCGAGTACGCCACGTAGTGCTCGGCATTGTCCGTCTGTCCTGGGCGGACGGGCTTGAGGTACTTTGCAGGTACGCCACCCCAGATCTCACCGGCTGGAATTTTCGTGTTCTGGAGCACGAGGGCACCTGCTGCCACGATGCTTCCTTCGCCCACCTCACAGCCGTCGAGTAAGGTAGACCCCATGCCGATAAGAGCATGATCATGGATGGTGCAGGCATGGACGGTCACGTTGTGGCCGATGGTCACGTAGCTGCCGATATGCGTGGGACCAGTGTCGAAAGTGACATGAACACAACTTCCGTCCTGGATATTCGTGCAGTTGCCGATGGTGATGGGTGCCACGTCGCCACGGACGACGGCATTGAACCACACGGAGCACTCGTCGCCCATTGTCACATCACCCACTATCGTGGCGTTCTCACTGAAATAACAGTCTCGCCCCCACTTGGGAGAAAGACCTCGGTAAGATTTTATTAATGCCATAATAATTTAAAGTTTACAGTTTACAGTTTACGGTTTACAGTTGATTACTTGGCAAGCCATTGAATATCCGCCATCAATGTAATCATCTGTAAACTGTAAACCGTAAACTGTAAACCATTTAGAGGTTCGGATTGATCTTGCTCCACTCAGCGATGGGAGGAACGATGTTCAGTGTCACCAGCTCGTCGCGCATCTTACAGAGGTGCTCGTAGCTCTGATCCAGCTTGGCGTTCTCCTCGGCAGTACCCTGGGGAACTTCGAATTTGGCACCCTCAGCAGTCATGGTGGTCTTCATGGCCATCATGATGTGGTCGTACTTGTCAGTCTTCACATATGTACCAACGGGGAAGCGGAAGGGCTCACCACCCATGGCAGCGCGAATCATCTCAACAGAGAGGTAGCTGGGGCTCTGGAATGAAGAACGTCCGCGGAGCTCGATGATTTTCGCACCACCCTTGGTGACGTCGACCTTCATCTGCTCCCACTCCTCTGCGGGGAACTCTGCTGTGCCAATGATGTCAGTCAGCTTGCGACCTGCAATCTCTACGTGGCTGCCGAAGACGGCCATCTGCTCACCGTGGCCACCGTATGTAGCGCAACCGGTGATCTGATTCTGCATCACACCAAACTTCTTGGCGAGTGCGCTCTGCAGACGGGTTGTGTCAAGACCAGCGAGGGTTGTCACCTGTCCGGGTTTCAGGCCAGAATAGAGCAGCGTCACCAGACCTGTAAGGTCGGCGGGGTTGAAGATAATCACCACGTGCTTCACATCGGGGCAGAACTTCTTGATGTTCTGGCCGAGTTCCTCAGCAATCTTACAGTTACCAGCGAGCAGATCCTCACGGGTCATGCCGGCCTTACGGGGAGCACCACCAGAAGAGATGATGTACTTTGCACCCTTGAAAGCCTCCTCAGCGTCGGTGGTAGCCACGATGTTCACATCGTCGAAGCCACTCTGGCGCATCTCCTCGGCTACACCCTCGGGAGAGAATACGTCGTAAAGACAGATTTCACTTGTCAGACCCATCATCAGGGCAGACTGAGCCATGTTCGAACCAATCATGCCGGCTGCACCGACGATGGTCAATTTTTCGTTCGTTAAAAATGCCATAATGTGTAATTATAATTTAATAAGTTGTATCAAAAGTGCTGCAAAGATACGAAAAAAAGACTGATAATCGTTCTTTTTTATTATTAATCTTAGTTAATCTGTTGAAACTATAACCAATTATTTGTACCTTTGTAAGGTCGAAATTACAAAAACGGATAAAAAATGAATATTAATCAACGATTAGCGGACCTTCGTGAAGTGATGCGACGGGAGCATCTTGCGGCTTGTATCTTCCCCAGTACCGACCCCCATCAGAGTGAATATGTGGCAGACCATTGGAAGGGTAGGGAGTGGATCAGCGGCTTCAACGGTTCGGCTGGTACGGCGGTGGTGACACTGACATCGGCTGCCCTTTGGACGGACTCGCGCTATTTCCTTGCGGCAGAAGAGCAGTTGAAGGGGACGGAGTATCAGCTGATGAAACTGAAGATCGAGGGTACGCCTACGATTGCTGAGTGGTTGGGTAAGGAGATCATGCAGAGTCGCCATCCGTATGAGGACTGGAGCGAGGTGGCCATCGACGGCCGATGCAGTTCTGTGAATGAGGTGAAGGAGCTGATTGCAGACCTGCGCAAGCAGAATGGCATCACGCTGCGTACGAACTTCGATCCGTTGAAACTGATCTGGAAGGACCGTCCTGTGATACCTGAGAATCCGGTGGAGATCTATCCGATGGAATATGCCGGTGAGAGCAGTCGTGACAAGATTGGCCGTATCCGCCAGGCCCTGCGGGAGAAGCATGCTGACGGGATGTTGGTGGCTGCTCTCGATGATATCGCCTGGACGCTTAACTTACGAGGCTCGGATGTGCATTGCAATCCGGTGTTCGTCTCGTATCTGCTCATCTCGTCGAAGAGTGTCACATTATATATTAATAAGGTGAAGCTGTCGCCCGAGGTCTCTGCCTATCTGAAGGACGAGGGTATCAAGGTGGAGGATTATGAGCAGGTGGAGAACGGCCTGAAGAAATACTTTGAATACAATATCCTGCTCGATCCGGATGAGGTCAACTACAGACTCTATGAAGTTGTCAGGAACAAAGGTCGTCGGGACAATCATCCTCAGACGGAGATCGTAGAGGAGGAGTCACCCGTGAAGCGGATGAAGACCGTTAAGAATGAAAGGGAAATAGCGGGTTTTAGGTCGGCGATGCTGAAAGACGGCATCGCAATGGTAAAGTTCCTTTGTTGGTTGAGCTCTCGGGGGTACGGGGGTACGAAGGTGCGGGGGAACGAGAATAGTTCTGGCGTCGAGACTCCCGCAGAAAGTAATCTCGCGCCCCCGTACCCCCGTACCCCCGTGCCCCCGATTTCCGAACTTTCCGCATCCGACAAACTCGAGAGTCTCCGTGCGGAGCAGCCGCTCTTCAGAGGTATCTCTTTTGATACCATCGCGGGCTATGGAGCGCATGGGGCCATCGTTCATTATGAGGCGACGCCGGAGACGGATATCCCTTTGGAACCCAGCGGGTTGCTATTGCTCGACAGTGGTGCACAGTATCTCGACGGCACGACAGATATCACTCGTACCATTGCCCTCGGGCCGCTGACAGAGGAGATGAAGAAGGTATATACGCTGGTGTTGAAGGGTCATATTCAGATTGAGTTGTGTAAGTTTCCCAGTGGTACCAGTGGTACGCAGATTGATATCCTTGCCCGTCAGGCGATGTGGCGCGAAGGCCTGAACTATCTGCACGGCACGGGTCACGGCGTGGGTACTTATCTCAACGTACACGAAGGCCCGCATCAGTTCCGTATGGAGTGGAAACCTGCGCCTTTGGTGGCAGGCATGACCATCACGGACGAACCTGGCATCTATCTTGCTGGTAAGTTTGGTGCCCGTATCGAGAACACACTTCTTATCGTGCCTTACAAGGAGACGGAGTTCGGTAAGTTCCTGCAGTTCGAGTCGCTCACCCTCTGTCCCATCGACAAGACGCCCATCCTCGTCGATATGCTCCTGCCGGAGGAGATCGGCTGGCTCAACGACTACCACAAGATGGTCTTCGACACATTGTCGCCCCATCTTTCCGACGACGAAAAAGCATGGCTTCAGGAGGCTTGCGCTCCTGTCTGTTTTTAACGACAACTATGACAACTGAGGCAACGATCTGCCTACGACGACAACGCCGTCTACGGAGTTCACGAGATTGTTGTCTTTGTTGTCGTTTTGATAAAATGTTGGAAAAATGATGGTTGTTTTTAATAAAAATAAGATAAAAACTTGGTGGATTCCTAAAAATGTTGTAACTTTGCACCCGCTTTTCGTGGCACCTGTGCCCGAGGCATGAAGTTTAACATAAAATTTTAAAGCAAAAGACAAATGATTATTGTACCGGTAAAAGAAGGCGAGAACATCGAGAAGGCCCTCAAGAAGTTCAAGAGAAAGTTCGAGAAGACAGGGGTTATCAAAGAGCTGCGCCGTCGTCAGCAGTTCGATAAGCCGTCTGTACTGAAGCGCCTGAAGATGGAGCACGCCATTTACGTACAGCAGCTTCGTGCGAACGAGGAATAAAAAAAGTTCCCGAAAAATTTGGTAGTTTCGGAAATTCTTCGTAAATTCGTAGCCGAAAACAGAATGTTTCTAAAATTCTGTGAAAAGGCAAGAGAATGATAGACCAGTTTCTAAACTACCTGCGCTTCGAGCGGAATGCGTCACCGCAGACCGTGCAGACATACGAGGATAGCCTTCGGGAGTTTGAATCGTATCTGACTTTTAGGGATGGCGGGCTTTCCTTAGGGACGGTGGATACCGACCTGATCCGTGACTGGATGGAGAGTCTGATGGACAGAGGAAACAATGCATCAACGATTAATAAGAAGTTGAGTGCATTGCGTTCCTTTTTTCGCTTTGCCCTGAAGCG
>CACYQO010000050.1 GCA_902776545.1 uncultured Prevotellaceae bacterium
TGTCATTGGCAATGTAAAATATAGTAAATATCATAATATAATGATTAAATAATGCTAAAATGTGAACCAATTATTTGGTTTGCAACATAGAAGGGGTTTTGGCTCGAGCCAACTCCCCAATTGGCTCTTAATGACCAATTAGATGACTGTAGTAGTAAAAATACGTGAGTTAACTCAAAACATCGATCGAGTTAACTCAAACGACAAATCGAGTTAACTCAGCAGTTTTTACGCATAGTCAAATTGACTTCGTCCTAAGTGGTGTTAAGTTGATAATTCGTAATAACAGAATCTGCTAAAAAAAGATAAAAATGGGGACTGGGCATAACGTATGCCTCTATTTTGCGTATGTTTTTACTATATTTGCAAATGAGAATTGAAAACAACAAGGCTATGGATCTGATTAATAAGTATGTTTGGCTGGTAGATACCATCTATAAGGCTGGTCGCATCACATATGAGGAAATCAATCAGAAATGGATTGAGCAAGAGATGGATGATAATCCAATTCCTCTTCGCACATTCCATAAATGGAGGATTGCCATAGAGGAAATGTTTCATCTGAATATCGAGTGTGAGCGAAAGGGAGGCTACCATTATTATATAGGTAATGTGAATGAGATAAAACGTGGAGGACTTCGCAATTGGCTATTAAAAAACATATCCGTTAGTAACCTGCTATTGGACTGCCAATCGCTCAAAGACCGCATTCTGCTTGAAGACATTCCTTCTGGTCAAGAATACCTGGCTACCATTCTGGATGCCATGAAAACGAATAATCAACTCTGCATCACTTATCATGGATATTGGCGCAAAGACGCAACCACATTTACCGTTTATCCTTATTGCGTAAAACTATTCAAGCAGCGATGGTATCTGGTAGCGCTTAGTCCATATGACAAGAAAGTAAGGGTATATGGCATTGACCGCATTAAGGATATGGAAGTAGAAGATGAACATTTTGTTTATCCTGATGATTTTGATCCTGATAGTTTTTTTGAGGGTTGCATTGGGGTAATAGTTGATGAAGAGTATGGTATTGAGACAGTACGTTTGAAGGTGACTGCAAATCAATCAAACTATATTCGGTCTTTGCCAATGCACTCATCTCAGAAGGAAACTGAACGGAATGACGATTATAGCATCTTCACCCTCGAAGTTCGTCCCACATACGATTTCCAACAAGAGATTCTGAAGAATGGCGCGGATATGGAAGTCCTTTCTCCAGAATGGCTCCGCAATGAAATAGCAAGAAAGATAGAAAAGATGTATAACAATTATAAATAATGATTATGGAGAATTATGTAAACAAAGAGTATTACCTTCCATTATTGAAGAGGTTTTGTGAGATAGCATTACCACTATATGAATGTGGTTATCCGCAAGGTCCTTTCATCCCATACACAATGCCGAATTACGGAAAAGCAAAGCTGAAAGTAATGTTTGTTGGGCAGGATACAAAAGGGTGGACACGTTACAACGTGTTAGATAAAGCTTTCAAAAGTGAACGTTTATCTGATTATTTAGAGGAAAACATATCCAATGTCCGTGTTGAAAAAGCTTTGATGGCCTGGGGGAATAATATCAGGGCTTTTTGGCCCTTTGCAGACAAACTCTACTTGTTAATTCGAACTGGTGAGTATGTTTCGGACTTAAAATGTTTAGATGATGAGCAGATAGAAATTTTGAAAGAGGTGGGGTATGGTAATCTTCACTCAATAGAGATACCTGATACTTTGAGAAGGAGGTTTGATTATTATGAAGATGATTTAAAAGTATGGGACTTAATTACCAATATAGAACAATATAATTGTATTCGAGAAGCAGCGAGGCCTTTTGAGACAATAAAATCAATGATCGAAGCTTATAATCCAGACTATATGTTTGTTCTCGCTTGGAAAGGAAGTGATGAAGAGTTTTTTGAAAATACAGATTATCTATGGCAGGAGGAGTTTAAAGGAAAAATAGAGGAGAAAAAGTATCAGGCAGTTTATTTAAGCAAAACTTATAAAACAAAAGTAATATGGTCACTTCATCCATCATCTTTTAGACCCCTCAAATTTACTAATAATGATATTAAGGATTTATGTTATTATTTAGCAGGTACTTGTCATCAACTTGAATCATCTAAATAGTTTTTGGCAGGAATTTAAATTTTTGTGGAGTTGTGCCTCGATATGGCATAGCTCCACATTATTTTTGCACCATGAACCAAATTAAAAAGTAAGATTATGGCACTTTGGAAGATTTCAGTAAAGAACAGCGGCAATGTCGCATGTAAGAACAAGCGTCAACGGCTTGAAAAAGGAATGTTCGTCGAGACGAGCACGGTATCAACAATCATCCCCTTGGGACAATCCCGTGAGGCTCCCATGCTGGCACAACTCTTCATGAGTAAGTACGGCATAGAGGTTGACCCCAAGCAGATGAATCGCTCAAACTTTGATTGCCTTAAAATCGGATAGAGTGATTTATGGAACTATGGGATAAGATGTCTGAGACATCATCATTAACTCTACGGGATCATATTTGCATACGTCCCCGTTTGTACATCGGTCATTTTGGAGATGGCTCAACTTACGAGTCTGGCTTATACGATATGCTGAAAGAGATACTGAATAATTCTGTTGATGAATTCAGAATGACTGGTGAGAACAGAATCGAAGTGACAATAAATGATGGTCGTGTGGCTACTATTCGAGACTATGGACGCGGCATACCTTTAGAGAAACTCTTACATTATGCATGTAAACCATATGGGGGCGAGAAGATAGACTCAGAGAGATTTCGAAGAACGATTGATCCGACCGGCTTAGGACTTAAGATTGTGAATGCATTAAGCCAGCGTTTTGAGATACAAGGTTTTCAAGATGGTAACGCTCGAAAAGCAGTCTTTGAACGTGGGCAGTTAATCAGTGACATAACAGAAAAGACACAGGCCAATAATGGTACAAGCGTAATTTTTGAACCAGACAATCTGTTTTTCGGAAGTTATCGGTTTCATACTGATATCGTTCAGAATATCCTACGTCACATTGCCTATATGAATGTTGGCTTGAGTATCGACTTTATGGGGCAACATATCTGTTCTAATCATGGAGTAAAAGATTTACTTGAGGCACGCTTGACAAGTGATACTCTTTACCCTGTCATCCATCTAAAAGGTAAAGATATCGAGATAGCATTTACTCATGTAGAGGAATACGATGATATTTACTACTCATTTGTGAATGGACGCGAAACGCCATTAGGCGGTACACATCTGGAGGCATTCAAATATTATATCACACGAACTATACATTTCTTCTATGACAGATTTAAGCCTGCAGACATTCTTCCCGGTATCGTTGCCGTCGTATCGACTCAAGTACAAGATCCAGTGTTTGAAAGCCAAACAAAAACCAAGCTGGGATCATATTCAATGGTTCCTAATGGCATAAGCATAAAAAAGTATATAGGAGACTTCATCAAACAAGAAGTATATCATTACCTATACACTCACGCTGATATAGCAGAAGCTATTGATAGAAAGATGATAAAGAATAGACGTAAGCGCAAAGGGGTGTCGATTTTGCTCACAAAGTCTGACCCTATGAGCACTCTGTGAGGATAATAGCAACAGGGGGATGGTTCTTCTATGTTATAACAATATTTACTTGATACAGATGTATAGAACTTATCCCCTATCGAATATTAGAAACCGAGGAGGCACAAAGTCTCCTCATTTTTAATCTAAACAGCATGGAGTCATACGTACTATTCTTCGATATCGACTTCAACACCCACCAGATCCTCCCATCCACCATCCTGGCCCTGACGCAGGCCAAGGCGATTCTCGCAAAGTATTCATATAAGATTCTAAAGCTACCTAACCAGAAATACAACGTCAAGTTGAAACTCGTCGCAGACGCTTCAGGAATAAACAAGTCTGTATCAAGCCATGGCGGTCGCGGGACATAAGTCGCTTCCACGTTTATTTGCGTATATGAATTATTTGTCGTATATTTGCAGCGAAATTATGTGTAACTTCTAAAATAAGGAATTATGAAGAAATTATTATTGCTAATCGTAGCGTTGTCTTTGCGTCTTTCAGTCGGTGCGCAAGGTTTCAGTCTTAATGCGGTCTTTCCAATTGTAAACACATACTCAGAAGGACTACCAGAGTTTACTAAGGCAAGCATCGGTATAAGTTCTGAATACATGGGCAAGACGGTCTATGTCTCAAAAGTATTGGAATTGTGTTGTGGAAGTCAGTCCAAAGGAACTTTTTTCGATGACAGTTACATTTCCTTCAGTTATGTATCAAGAACCGTCGAAAAAGTCAATTCACAATGGTTCCATGGTAGCGCGTCAACACAGATGGCATTTCATCCGGGCGGTCAGGATGGCTTCAATTACAGGTCGTGGACTGCTGAGACTACGAGTTGGACTCCGCTCTATGCTTTCAGGCTTGGGGATAACGGGCTTGACCTCGTTAATCTGTGGGATGGAATCGTCGTAGCCCATATCTCTGACAGTCCTGACATAAAGAGTTATGCTTTTCTGACTGTTTTCGCAGGCAGTAGTTTTACGGATAAGGACATCATCGTAGTTGCTGGAGAAAATCATTGTAAGGTCTTTGAAACGATCCCAAACAGTATTGGAGTGAGGGAGGTTTCTGTTTCCGACACAGAATCATTTTTCGATATCAATGGGCAAAAATATGATTCTCTGCACAACGGATTGAATATCGTTGTTAATGGTAAGGAAACAAAGAAAGTCATTGTAAAGTGATAGAACCGACGCACATTGTAAGGTGTGCGTCGACTAACAAACCGTCGATTAACAAACAACTAAAAGATAGTCTTTTTTGTGAGAAAGGTTTGCCTATCTCAGAGAAAAGTCGTACCTTTGCATCTTGAAACGACAAAAAAACTGAAGATGGAAACAGAATTAGTATATATATCGAAGGACGGGCGAAAATTTGATGACCCGTTTAAGTGTGAGGAGTATGAGAGGTTTCTGGGTAAGGAACCCGGAAAGGTAGGGCATGCCAAAGAGGCATTACGTTCAATCGGTATGGGTCAGTACCTGAACGGCTACCTAGCCGTGCATCATGACGGGCAGAACTATTGGCGGCATTTCATCACAACATGCCTCGACGAATATCTTGAAAACTACGTGAACGTAAACGAACTGCTGGAAGAAAAAAGATGGATGACAGCCACCGTGGCCGACGCGGTGAGGATGCTGGAGGAGTTCGATGACAGCGACGAGTGCATATATCTGCTGACTTGCTGTAGGCAACGTGACTTCAAAGGTCCCTTTGGTGCTACGTCACAACAGAACTATAATTTCTGGGACAAAACGCAAAAGAAAAAAGAATCATCAACAAGCCATGAGGTAACATAGTCCCAGGCGTCCTGACCATTCAGAAGGTTCGTGAATGTCAGCAGCTGCTTCCGCTCTCTTCGGTCATTCAGACTGCGCGTCATAGTCTTCAATCAAATGGATAAACCTCTCTATCTCATCCGGCGTTTGCGTTTCCATCAGACGTTTCATAACGTCATCATTCATAAATGTTATTTATTTGTATTTTGTACTATTATTTTGTATTTGGTATTATTTCAACATAAATTGCGTTGAAAATGGAAGAGGGACAAAGAAAAGAAAGACTTGAAGAAGCTATTAAACACCTCATGTCTTTAGGTTTGATCGACGGCAGGGCTATTTCAAAAAGCATTGCCGAAAGTATGAATCGCAAAATAAATGGCATCAGTTCTGCACTTAATGGTGATAATAGATACCTTACTTGGAAATTTACAAAGGCTTTTTGTGCAGCTTTCTCAAATATAATTTCAGCAGATTGGATTTGGAATGGAACAGGAGAAATGTTTCAGACTGAGGATTACAAACCAAATACCAAAGAACTTCTTTCTGACATTCCTGTACGTTTATGCGACCATAATGTAGGCGTACCTTATTATAATGTTGACTTTGAACTTGGATTCGACATTCTGATCAACGACCAGACAACCAAGTGCGACTACATGATAAACTTCTACCCCTATAACAAGTGCAATGTCTGGTGCAACGCAAGAGGGAACTCTATGCACCCGACAATATCAAGCGGTGACATCATCGCTTTAAAATCTGTTGAAGACTTTCATTTCCTCATAAGCGGTGAGATCTATGCCATCGTCACTACCAACGGACTACGCACCATCAAGCGCATAAAGGACAATGGAACAACACTGATGCTTATTCCTGACAATAAGAAGTATCCAGAACAGACTATCGAAAAAAACGAGGTAGTAAAGGTTTATCAGGTCATGGGCAGCATGAAAATGTTTTAAAATGAAGAATCTTACAAAACTATTAGTCATCATCTGGCTCATTGCAATAATCGGATGCACAGCAACAGACGGTAATATCGTCGGTACATGGAAATGTGAACAGGACAAATCGGAAGGTTCTGTATCAATGTGGTCTATCATAAAGATACAGATTAACGGCGACGGAAGATACAACAGAACAACGAAACTCTATATCAGCGGCGAAATTCAAGAAATAAAAGAGAATGGATTATGGGAGAGAGACAGTGACGGAATCTCTTTCACGGAAACTTCAACGGAAAGCGGAAGCCCAAACGTTACATATTATATTATCAAGGAACTTTCTGAACAAACCTTAATTCTCTCTGCTTCTGAGAATGGTAAAGAATATAAATGGAAATATGAAAGAATCAAGTGATCCTAGAAATATTCGGTGGAAAAACTTTCACTACCTTCTCACATCAGACACTTCTTTTACGCATATTTTATGCACAGTATATTAATGGAGTCATACGCATTGTTCTTTGATATCGACGGTACGCTGGTGAGTTTCAACACCCATCAAATTCCCCCATCCACCATCCAGGCTCTGATACAGGCCAAGTCCAACGGCTGGTGTATAGCAACAGGGGGATTTGATTTTATGCATTCCGCTGATTATAAAGCCTTGTTGCTGTGATTATCAAGGCTTCGTGTTGGCGTTATGAAAGCTTCGTGTTGCGATCATCAAGGCTTCATGTTCCTAACAACAAACGTGGTTTTGCCAAACTGGTTACGGTTACAAGAGTAATTATGTGACTGTTTTCTTGAAGTATGAGTTGAAATTCTCTTACAAATGAAGAAAGCTTGGTGGAAACAAGGACTTTAGATAGTCCAAACTGGGAGTTTGCAGTAACTAAACTCATAGTTTGGACTATCTAAACTCTGGTTTTCATTAGTTCAAGCCATATTGTGAATTTTATTGACAAAATGACATTGTCATAAACATAAAAATCAGGACCTACGGTGTCCTGATAGATGCGGTGTAAGCTGAAAAAGCATCAGACCTCCCGTCGCCTTTGAAAATACACTGTATTTATCGGGGTTTCAGGACGGGAGGTCTTGTCTGGAGACCTCCCATAGACCTCCCGTCTGAACTCCCCCAGCATCAGGCGGTGTGAAACGGAACCACTTTGTAGTAGGCCACGTGCGAATGTTCTTTGTGCTCAAAGCCGAGCTCCTTCATCGCTGTGCCAATGCTGACCTTCGTACCATGAGTATTCTTCACGGAAGGATATTCCCTCCGGATGATCTTCAGCATCTCCGTGCTGTTCATCGTCTTCACGACCTCGTCTTCCTTTGGCTTACGGAAACAGGCCGTGATGATCTCCGCGATGTCCTTCTGCTCCATAAACTCCTGGTTCAGCTGCTGGATGCGGGCCACCTCCTCGTTGTTGAACCAATAAGGTGCCTTCAACTCCTGTAGTTCATACACCACCTGGGCATACAACTGACCGTAGTCAATCTCGCCCGTGTTGTCAATCATCTGACCGTCAGGAATCTGGATGCAGATGTAGCGGCGACTGCCAGTTGAGTCCTGCAAGGGATGACGATTGTTCGTGGTTGCGACGAACGAAGCAAATCGAGGGCGGTCTTCCTGGGTTCGTCCGAAGATAGGACGACCGTTCACCTTATTGACAGACAAGACCTGCTTCAACGATGCCTGCTGGGGTGGACGGATGGCATCCAGCTCGTCGAGGTTGACGAGGAGATTGTTCGTCAGCGCCATCTCCTTGTCGAACTTGTTCGCCAGGTTCAGGTGTCCGAGGAAATACTCTCGCAGATGCGGAGGCAGAAGCCTTCTGACGAAGACGGTCTTTCCGCAACCCTGCGAGCCAATCAGCGTCGGCACACACTCATTACCGTGCAGCATGTCCATCTGCATCCAATGGGCTACGGCAGAGCGAAGCCAGATGGTGAGATAGTTCAGCTGTTCGGAGCTGAGGCCTGGGATGCGGCTGAAGACACGGGCGATGTGGTTCTGTCCGTCCCAGACAGGCAGACCATCGAGGAACACCTGAATCGGATTGAACTCAGGCACCTCCTCCGATTCCACATAGTCCTTGATCTCCGACTTTGGACTTCCTTTTTCCAGCACCTCCTCGCGCTTGGCACGAATCACAATACTGTTCAGAGCCGCTGGCGTCAGCGTCCTGAATTCCAAACTGGCTTCATCGAAGCCGCACGAGAGACTGCCGGACAGTCCGACAGTATTGCCTTTGGCCGTCTGGACAGCCTTCGGCAAGGTCGCAAATTCTACCTTTCCGTTGAGGATGTTTCTGCGGAAACGGTAGTTCTCCATGAGGAACAGCTCGATGACGAGCGTCCCCTGCTGCGAGGCTCCTGGAGTCTCGACAGCCATTAGTTCATTTTTCTCCATAGCTATATCTGGTCAATAAATCAATCTCTGCTCCTTTGGGCAGTCATCTGCAGTAGTAATGACGCGCTTTTCACAGCGAGTTTTTCAGCCTGCGAGCCGCTTTTTGCAGCTTCGCAATTTTAGACTGCAAAGGTACTAAATTTTTCTTTGACGTGCAAATGTTTTCCTAATAATTTTACGTTTTAACAAAAAACGTTTATGCCGAGGGAGGTGTGACGGGAGGTCTATAGGAGGTCTAAGGGAGGTCTCCAAACAAGACCTCCCGTCCCGAAACCCCTATAAACACAGACATTTTCAAAGGCGACGGGAGGTCTCGACATAAATTCCAAGAATATTAATAATCGTTCATTGCTAACACTTTTGTTGCAATGAACGATTTTTGTTAGTCTTTGAAACAAATCTTATCGTACCAATTTATAAATGGCCGTAACTTTGCACCAGATTTAGATTCATACATTGGTTAATTAGGTAATTGTTAGTTATTTGTTAGTAGTAATGAAATAGCGCGGCTCGTGAGAGTCGCGCTTTTTGATGATTGTCTATTTTCATTACATCGTAGCCGTGAGGAACGTGGCGTTGCCGAAGATATAGAGAATGTTCTCGCAGGCAGGCACAAGGATGGTCTCACCCTGACGGATCTCAATGCCGTTGATGTTGGCATTACCCCACAGGCAGACTACGATGACGAACGAGTCGCAGTGGAAATCGATTTGCTGGGCCACCTGTACCACGACACGGTGCACCACGAAATAGGGGCAGTTGATGAGCTGTGATGTGGGTTTGGTGCTGTCGTAAGAGGTACGGTAAGCCGGCCACACCTGATAGTCGATGGCATCTTTGGCCTGTTCTATATGCAGTTCACGGGGATTTCCATGCACATCCTTACGTCCGAAATCATACACACGATAGGTTATATCGCTGGTCTGCTGAATCTCTGCCAGGAAGTTGCCTGCGCCGATGGCATGCAGACGACCAGCCGGCAGGAAATAGAGGTCGCCCTCATGAGCCTCATGGGTGGCAATCACATCCTGCATGGGTGAACGACCGTTCTGGGGCTCTGCCGTTGCCAGCTGTTCATATTCCTCAGGTGTGATACTCTTGTTGAGTCCTGCATAGATTTTCGCCCCTACATCACTCTTGATGATATACCACATCTCTGTCTTGCCTGCACAACCATGACGCTCCATTGCCAGTTTGTCGTCAGGATGCACCTGTACGGACAGGTCCTGACGAGAGTCGATGAACTTGACGAGCAGGGGGAACTGATTGCCGAACTTCTTGTAGATCTTCTTGCCCACCAGCAGTTCCTTGTACTTGTCAATCAGTTCGACAAGTGTCAGCCCCTCATCGACATCATTGACCAGTCCGCGATTGATGGCCACACTCTCATGACCAGGCACACCGCTGATCTCCCAACTCTCGCCGACATTAGGCTGAGCATTGAAGATACCCTTGAAGGGCGCAATCTGGTAACCGCCCCAGATGGTGGTCTTCAGATAGGGTTCAAATTTGTATGGTTTCATAAGCCTTCTGTTGTTGAAAGTTAATGATTACTGCTTATTCTTGGCAATCAGTTTCTTGATGGTCTCCACACTGGCGCTGGTAGTCAGGCCGTCCTCAGGAGTGTTCATGCAGTAATCCACCAAGCGCTCTATGCTTGAGGTGGCCACATGCAGACGGGTATCAGCAGAAGCATAGTAGATAAATACCTTGCCGTCCTCATCCTTGATCCAGCCATTGGCAAAGGCCACGTTCATCACGTCACCGATGTACTCGTCACCCTCAGGCACCAGAAAGAAACCACCCGGACGGGCTATCACCTTCGTGGGATCCTCCAGCGAGGTCATATACATATATAATACGTAGCGCAGACCGTCGGCAGTGCCGCGAACACCATGGGCCAGATGCAGCCAACCTTTCTCCGTCTTCAGCGGATGGGGGCCCTCGCCGTTCTTCACCTCTGTGATGGTATGGTACTTGCGCTCATAGATGATCTTCTCTTCCTTCACCTCAGCGTGGGTCATATCGTCCACCAGCGCCCAGCCGATGCCACCACCGCTACCTGTGTCGATGAAGCCATCCTGCGGACGGGTATAAAGCGCATATTTGCCATCCACGAACTCAGGATGCAACACCACATTACGCTGCTGACTCTTGGTCTTCAGGTCTGGCAGACGCTCCCAGGTCTTCAGATCCTTCGTACGGGCGATGCCGGCTGTAGCGGTAGCCGCACTTAGATTGCCTGGCTGCGAAGGGTCATGACGCTCAGCACAGAATACACCATAGATCCAACCGTCTTCATGTTGGGTGACACGCATGTCGTAGATGTTAGTGGCAGGATCCTCCGTGTCGGGCATCGTGACGGGCTCTTCCCAGAATCGCCACTCGTCAATGCCGTTGGGCGACTCTGCCACAGCGAAAAACGACTTACGGTCGGCTCCCTCCACACGGCACACCAACAGGTAGCGCCCATCCAACTTGATGGCGCCTGCATTCAGCACCGCATTCATCATGATACGCTGCATCAGGAAGGGGTTGTCCTTTTCGTTGAAGTCGTATTTCCACTCCAGAGGGGTATGCTCTGCCGTCAAAATGGGGTAAACGTACTTCTCATAAATACCGTTACCACCTTCCATCACTTGGTTCTTGCGCTGAAGCAGTGCTTCGTGGCGCTGGCGCAATGCCTGTACTTTCTCTTGATAGTTCATATTCATATTGTTTTGTTTGACGGTGCAAAGGTACAAAGAAATCAGCATCGGATATGACTCAATGATAACCGATACTGACACTTTTCTGCCAATTCAGACAATAAGCTTCGTTTTCTGGTATTTTTCGCGGAATTCCTTGGGGGTACAACCCTTCCGTTTGCGGAACAGACGGTTAAAATTGCTGAGTGTATTAAAGCCTGTGGTCCAGCAGATCTCACTCACGCTGTCCGTTGTATCCACCAGCTTGCGGGCTGCATGCCCCAGGCGGACATCGATGATATATTCTGAGAGACTCTTACCTGTGCGCAACTTGAAGTAGCGGCTGAAGGCCGAGGGCGACATGCTGACAAGGGCAGCCAACTGTTCAAGCATCATCTCGTCGCGATAATGGTCGTCGATATAGTTCTTCACCTTCATGATGCGTTTCGAGTCGCTATCCACCTCCACCTTGGCGAAAGCAGAAGAAGCCAGTTCGCGGGCACCCTCAAACTTCGACAGTTCATAAAGAATGGACAGAAACTCCTGAACAGCCAGAAACCCCTCTTTGATCTTCGACAGGTTGAGCAGACGGTGACTGACCATCATGATAGCCTTTGGGGGGAAGGCCAGCCCTCGTTTCGCCCTTGCCAGCATCAGATAGATCGGTCTGAAGGGATTGGTTCTGAAAGGTGAGGACGGGGAGTCAAAGTCCATGTTAAACTGTACGGTTACCTCATGGATATCTTCTGTCAGGGCACCGTTCTGCTCCCACACATGCTCCAGATCAGGGCTCGTTATGAGTACCAGGTCCAGATTGCCGATTACCTCGTTGGAGTCACCTACCACCCTGCGACAGCCTGCACCACCCACCACGAAGTTCAGCTCGAGTATCTCATGCTGATGGATGGGATAGTCGAACTCCTTTTTATGGCGATCAGCGACATACATGAAGTCATGCTCGCCCAATGGTGTGATCTCACGCAGGACTCTTGTTAGCATTTAGTTTGATCGAGCATCTTTCTACGTTGCAAAATTAAGAAGAAAATCTGAATTATACAAATTATTGCTGTTAATTCTATCCACCAGCATTCTGGCAGCAGTCGTAGGTTGTAATCCGAAACAAGAGACTAAGCAAGTGACATTCGAGCATCCTGCACTGCGCAAGGGCAAGATGAGAGCATGGCCTGATGATGATGTATTGATATTTGAAAAGACGGACGCAGAGGAAAGCTTCCTGATTATGGTTAATGTGCGCAACGAGCTCAGTCCGAAAAATCCAATAATCATTAAATCTCAAGGCAAAATAATCATGCTTTGGGATTTATTTTGTATCTTCGCAGCAGATTTAATAAGATTTGTAAACTATGATTAGAAGAGCAGAAATTAAAGATATATCAGGTATCATCAGTTTGCTGCATCAGGTAAACATGGTGCATCATGTACTGCGCCCCGACTTGTTTAAACCCCACACTACCAAGTATAACGAGCAGGAACTGGAGGTTCTGATTGGTGATGACAACAAGCCAATCTTCGTCTACGATGCAGAATCCCCCCGACCAAACGGGGGGATGGCCTCTGCCAGGGGGCAAGAAGAATCCAAAATATTAGGACATGCTTTCTGCATGATAACTGAAGTAAAGGGCGATAAATTGCTGCAGGACATCAAGACGCTGTATATTGATGATATCTGCGTAGATGAAAATGCTCGCGGCAAACATATTGGCAAGGCTTTGTATGAATATGTCCGTGATTATGCCCAGTCAATTGGATGTAACAATATCACCCTGAATGTATGGGATGGCAACGATGCCGCATTAAGCTTCTATAGGAATATGGGCATGAAAGTCCAGAAAACGACTATGGAAATTGTATTGTAATGTAAGCAGTACGATAAGCAAGGAGAGGAAATGAAATGAAGAATGGAATAAGAAATATGGGCATAAAACTGATTATATTCGACTTTGACGGAACGCTGGGCGACACCCGACGGAAAGTGCTGAGGAATCGGGGAATCAGTCTTGCCATCGCCTCTTCACGAACCAGCGAGTCACTACGGGACCTGCTTGACCGTATGGGAATGGAATCACTTTTCTCCTGCGTCATTGGAGCGCAAGATATCGTTCATGCCAAACCAGATGCGGAACCGGTGTTGAAGATTCTCGAAATACTGGGATTCATGGCTGACGAGACCTTGGTGGTTGGAGATATGGCTGTTGACATCCTGATGGGAGCCAATGCCGGGACAAAGACCTGCGGTGTGACATGGGGCAATGGAACCAGAGAGGCGCTCGGCTCTGCCGCTTTGCATCGCAAAGAACTCAAAGAGGCCGGAGCCGACTTTACTATTGACAGAATGGAAGAACTTATTGAAAAAGTAGACAAGATATGAAGAAGATTATGATTATTGACGGCGGACCGCGTAAGAACATGAACACGGCTGCAATGATAGAGGCCATGCTCTTTATTTTGATTTTTAATTTGTAACTTTGTAGCCAAAAAAACAGACTTATGATCAATTTGTGTAAACAGATAGTTACTCCAATATTGATGTCCATGTTAGTCATGACGGCACAGGCACAAGTTCGTGACTGGGAGAATCCCGCAGTACTTGGCATCAACAAATTACCTTATCATGCGACGCTGCAACTGCCGTCGCGGGTGAAGGAGTGCAAGGAAATCGTGAGCCTCGATGGGCAGTGGGCCTTCCAATGGAGCCGGAACCCCGACGAGCGGCCTGCGGACTTTTACAAGGAGGACTACGACGTCAGCGGATGGGACAAAATCGCCGTGCCAGGCAATTGGCAAACGCAAGGCTACGGTATACCTATTTATATTAATATCAACTACCCCTTCGTGCGCAACCGTCCCAGCGTGACTACCGAACCGCCGCGCGACTGGACGGCCTACGACAACCGCAACCCTGTGGGCAGCTATGTGCGCGACTTCGACGTGACTCCCGACATGCTGGCTGACAAGCACTTCATGCTTCATTTTGGCGGTGTTCATTCCGCATTTTACGTGTGGTTGAACGGCAGCAGGGTGGGCTACAGCCAGAACTCGATGTCGCCGGCCGAGTTCGACGTCACGCCATTCGTGCGTATCGGTAAGAACCGCCTCGCCGTCGAGGTCTACCGCTGGAGCGACGGCTCCTACCTCGAGGACCAGGACATGTGGCGGCTGTCTGGCATCTTCCGGCCCGTCCAGCTGTGGGTGCGACCGTTGGTGCACATTGCCGACTACCACGTGACGGCCATTCCTAACGCGGACTATTCGCAGGCCACGGTCACGGCAACCGTCAGCCTCTGCAACATGGGCAAGATGAAGGCGAAGGACCTGCGCGCCGTGCTGAAGATGGACGGACGGGAGTTGTTGGCCCCCGTGAAAGCGCTCGCTGCAGGCGACACCGTCAGCGTGACCATCAATCACGTGCTGAACCACCCGCAGCTTTGGTCAGCCGAGAAACCGAACCTCTATAACTACAGCGTCGAGCTCATTGACGACAAGAATGCCGTCATCGAACATTTTGACTACCACTTGGGCGTGAAGAAGGTAGAATGTATCGGCGAGGTCTTCAAGATCAACGGACAGAACGTCAAGCTGCGTGGCGTCAATCGTCACGACCATCATCCGCGCACAGGCCGCTATGTCGATAATGCCACCTATGAACAGGATCTACGGCTGATGAAGCAGGCCAACATCAATTTCCTGCGCACCAGCCACTATCCTGACCGCGAATACCTTTATGAACTTTGTGACCGTTGGGGCATCTACGTCATGGATGAGGCCAACCAGGAGTCGCACGGCTACGGCTATGCGAACCACGAGATGGGCGAAGACCCAGCATGGAAAGCCGCCCATGTCGATCGTGCGGAGTCCTTGGTCAAACGCGACTTCAACCATCCTTGCGTCATCCTCTGGAGCCTCGGAAACGAGGGCGGCATAGGACCAAACATCCAGGCCATGTACGATACCGTCGTAGCCCTTGATAGCACGCGTCTGCCTTTCTACGACTGCCATCCGCGTTATTCGGCGCTCCACGACTTCGGCTATCCCACACCAGACGTGCTGAAGGCCGAAGCCGAGAAGGAAACCGAAAAACCGCTCATCGCCCGTGAATATGCCCACGCCATGGGCAACTCGGTGGGTAACTTCCAGGAGTATTGGGATGTCATCTACGCCGATAGCAGTATCGCCGGTGCCGCCGTCTGGGACTGGGTGGATCAGGGGCTTTGGGGGAGGTTGGAGGGGGCTTTCCTTTACGGCGGTGACTTTGGCGACCAGCCTAACGACGGACCTTTCTGCATCAACGGCCTCGTTGCTCCTGACCGCAAACCGCATCCCCATTATTATGAGGTGCAATATGTCTACCAGCCAATTGCGTTTAAACAAGAAGGTGACTCAATCCGAATTATCAATCGGGATTTCTTTACTGAGCTCGATGAATACGATTATTATTGCGAAGTTTATCACAACGGTGAATTGGTATCGGGCTGTATCCCCATTCTGCATGGAGACAAATTCGAGATTCCTTACCCCTATTATCCTTACAATGAACCGGAGTTGATACTGAATGTCTATGCCCGTCTGCGTCAGGACACACCTTGGGCACAGGCTGACTATACCATCGCTCGCGAACAGTTTATCTTAAAGCCAGAGGAATTTTGGTCAGCCTTTGGAGGCGAACCTGCTAAGGTGCAAAAGACGGCTAAAGGTCTGGTTGCATATACAGAACACGGAACCGTCACGATTAACAGCTCAGGTGCTCTTGCCAGTTGGATGGTTGATGGCAGTGAGATGCTTACGGGTCCGTTAGAACCATACTTCTGGAAACCGGAGAACGACAATCAGCATGCGGCCCAGTTCGCCCAGCGATTAGGTGTTTGGCGCGATGCCGTTACTAAGCGTACCTATAAATCGTTCCGCACGGAGGCAAGCGACGACGGTCTGAAAATCATCAGCGAGACAACGCTCCCTGTGGGGGCGGACCTGACCATCACCTATACCATCCTCCATGATGGCCGCATCAAAGTGGATATGGATTATCGTCCTACGGCTACCGAAATTCCTCTACTGCCCAAATTCGGCATGCGAATGCGTCTGCCTGCCGACTTCACCCAAATCCGCTATTATGGTCGTGGCCCGTGGGAGAACTATCCTGATCGCAAACGTTCTGCCTTCCTCAGCATATACGAGACCTCGCTTCAGGACTACGAGATCGAGTATATCCATCCCCAGGATAACGGCAACCGTTGCGACATCCGTTGGTTTGAGATAGGCTCCGACTTTGGGAAAGTGCGCATCGATGGTTTCCAGCCTCTCTGTATCCGTGCCTGGGATTATGGCGAGGAGGATCTTGATGCCGCTCCCCGTCATCCCCAAGACATTCAGCGTGGTCGTTTTGTCAATCTCAATATCGATCTCAACATCCACGGCGTGGGTGGCGTTGACACTTGGGGACAGCGCACCTTGCCCCAATACACCATCGATGGCAACCAGCCTTATCACTATGCCTTCATTCTTAGTAGAATATGAAAAGACTGATAATTTCCCTGATTGCATTGGTCACGATGCAGAGTGCCTTTGCTACTGACAGAATATCGTCACTGCCTTGTCCCATCCTTGGTGGCGAGTTGAGTAATTCTGCCGCAACTTCGGTGGAGGACATCGATGAGGTGATGCCACGGATGCGGGAATTGGGACTAAACACGGTGCTTGTCCCTGCTTATTGGGAACTGATGGAACCAGTGGAGGGGCAGTTTGACTTCACACTGATCGACCGTACCATCGATGTGGCTCTACAGGAGCAGCTTCGAGTGGTGTTCCTTTGGTTTGGTGTGTGGAAAAACTCGATGTCGTGCTATACACCAGCGTGGTTTAAGCAGGACACGAAGCGATTCCCACGGGCGATGACAGCCGAGGGAAAGCAGATGGAGATAGCCTCGTGCTTCAGCGACAATGTGCTGCAGGCCGACCTGAAAGCATTCTCGGCACTTATGCGACATATCAAGGAACGCGACCCGCAGCGCGAGGTGGTCATCATGATGCAGATAGAAAACGAAATCGGTATGCTGGAGTCGGCACGCGACCATTCGCCATTGGCTGAGAAAGTCTATAAACAAGAACGTTGGGCAGAGCGCTACGGCACCGACGAATATGCCGATGAGAAGTTTATGGCGCTGAGTTATGCCCGCTATGTGGAGCATCTGGCTGAGGCGGCTCGCGAGATCCACGACATGCCGCTCTATGTGAATGCCGCGATGAACAGTCGTGGGCGCCGTCCAGGTGAATATCCGTCGGCAGGGCCATTGGCACATCTCATCGACTTCTGGCACGAGGGGGCACCGAGCATCGACCTGCTTGCCCCCGATATCTACGACACAGGCTTCAAGTCGTGGTGTGCGCTGTATGCAATGCCTTTGCGCCCACAAGAAGGAGGCAAGGTAAAGAACCGTCTTTTCATCCCAGAGAGTCGCTGCTGCGAGAATAGCGGCGTCCGCGCTCTCTATGCCTTCGGCGAGCATCAAGCCATTGGCTTCTCACCCTTCGCCATCGACCAGGCCAGTCCAAAAGAAACGGAATCGGTTTCAAGAGCATATAGTCTGCTTCGTCAAGTATTCAAACTCCCCTCCTTCTTGCTTCCCTTCGGTAGCAAGCGACCCAAGGTCGAGCGGGGAGGAGTCGGGGGAGGCTCTTGGGGCTTACTCTTCGACCAAGAGGATTGCGAACGCGTTATTAACGATGACAATGTGGTAATGACCTGCCGCCATTACTTCACTCTTCCTTGGGATCCCCGTGCCACCGATGGCACTACATGGCCCGAGGGCGGTGCCATGCTCATCCGTCTTGGCAAGTTTGACTATCTTTTGGCAGGCAGCGGTGTGGTCATTGACTTCAAAACTCCTACCGAAAAGCAACAAGAACAACAAAAGACATTAGGCGAAGATGGTTTTGCCGAAGCTGGCGGAGTTTCTACGCAACAGACAAAAAAGCGATTTAGTGGAAAACGCCTCGGCCTTCTTTCCGTCGATGAAGTATCAATCGCTGATGACGGTACGATGCAATACCTCCGACGTCATAACGGTGACCAAACCCATCAAGGCCGTCACGCTCGAATCGGTGTCGGCGAATGGAAAATCCTCCACATCAAACTCTACGAATATTGAACGATAATTATATGAAAAAGACAGAATATAGCAGGACATGGAAGGTCTTAGACAAGTATTACACCGCTGATGCAGATATAGGGCTTTGTCTCTGCCAAGATTGACGAGCAAAAGACAGAGGAAACCAAACAGAAGGTAATCGCACTGGTAGGGAAAATATAAGCAGACTGATTACCACTTACAATTTCAGGATCTCAATCGTCTTGCCGTCTATGCGAATGGCGCCGCTCTCCTGAAGTTCGTTGAGGGCACGTTGCAGGGAATACTTCTGGATGCCGAAATGGTCGGCCAGTTCCTGACGCGACATGGAAAGCCGTATCGTGTTAGACTGCTGACGGCGTTGTTCCTCTTTCAGGAAGTAAATGATCTTGTCGCGGACACTCAGCAGGAGCATTCCCACCTTCTTGGTAAGTCCGGCAATCAGGTTTGAAAGAATCACCGTGAAATTCTTTGTCAGGCGGGAATCAAGTTCGAGCAACCGCTCAAAGTCCGCCGACAGAATTCGCAACACCTTCGTGTTTGTCGTCGCCTGTACCGTGACGGGGTATCTGCGGTTTTGCGCAAAGAGGAATGCCGGGGCGAACATGTTGCCGGCATGAAAGGTTGACATACGGATATAACGGTCAGAGGCGCCTTCAAGATAAGCGACGACCTCACCATCTAATAAGATGTTTGCGTGTAGACAATCCTCGCCGGCAACAAAAAGAAAGTCGCCTTTGTATAAACGGGTCACACGATAACGGACAGCATGCATCAGATCAATGATCTCGTTATCGGTCAGTCCTTCAAAAAGCGGACACTTGCGAATGCTTTCAAGAGTCTCTGTATCCATAATTGATGCAAAGATAGTGCAAATCGAGCGAAATACTATTAAGGATTCTTAATATTAACAAACTTTTACACGATTAGGACACATTTGTTACCGGTTTCTATCCCCATTTATGATTATATTTGCACACTAAAACCTACAGAAATGAGCGTTGTAGAAAAAACGAAAGCGGCAATTCGTAAGCTGACGGGACTATTTTCCTATCGGCAGAAGGTGGGTTTGCTGGTGATTGCGGGCGTCGTATGCGGCCTCGGCGGATTGTTTATGTATCTGCTCAGGGCACATACCTATTTTGTAGGCGATGACCCGTCGGCCTGCGTCAACTGCCACATCATGACTCCTTATTATGCTACATGGAGCCACTCCTCGCACGGACGTATCGACAATCAGTCGAACGGTGCCACGTGCAATGACTGCCACGTGCCCCATCAGAACTTAGCCTTGAAGTATGGTTTCAAGGCGATGGACGGTCTGAAGCACACGGCATATTTCGTGATGCACTCAGAACGTCAGGCTCCAATGGCCGAGACGCTGACGGGTCAGGTGGTGATGGACAACTGTATCCGTTGCCACACGCAGCTGAATACGGAGTTCGTGAAGACGGGCCGCATGGGCTATATGCAGCAGTTAGCCACAGGCGGTAAGGTGTGTTGGGACTGTCATCGCAACGTGCCCCACGGAGGCATGAACTCGCTGATGGCAACACCTGGAGCCGAGGGTGTAACGCCACTACCCCCATCGCCAGTACCCGAATGGCTGCAGAAATTAAGGTAAAAGTGAATAGTGAAAAATTTGCTGCTGTTGTGGTAACAAATCGTAAATCGTAAATTTCAAAGATATGGCAAAGACATTAAAGAAATGGCAAGGTTGGCTTCTGTTTGGAGGCTCAATGGTAGTAGTGTTCTTGTTGGGACTGCTCGTGTCGTCGCTGATGGAGCGCAGGGCCGAGGTGGCCAGTGTATTCAACAACAAGCGCACGGTGTTCGAAGACTCGATTGTGGCTCAGAACGAGAAGTTCAAGGCCGACTACCCGCGTGAGTACGAGACGTGGGCGATGACGGAGGACACCACATTCCGTTCAATGTTCAACGGCTCTCAGGAAACAGATGAGTTGGCCGACCGTCCAGAGATGGTCATCCTGTGGGCTGGCTATGCATTCTCGCGCCATTACAACACGCCTCGCGGCCACAAGCATGCGCTGGAGGATATGCGTAAGATTCTGCGTACGGGTAATCCTGGCATTCAGATTACGCCTGACTCCATCGCCGCTGATATGCAGCCCGCTACGTGTTGGACGTGCAAGGGTCCCGACGTTCCTCGCATGATGCGTGAGCTCAGTGCCTCGAATTCCGTGATGGACCCTGCCAACTTCTATGCCAAGAAATGGAGTGAGCTGGGTGCCGAGGAGGTAAACACCATCGGCTGCAGCGACTGTCACGATGCCCGTACGATGGATCTGCGTCCTGCCCGTCCTGCTATCTACGAGGCCTTTGCCCGTCGTGGCCTGGACGTGAAGAAGGCCACCCATCAGGAGATGCGCTCGCTCGTCTGTGCCCAGTGTCATACGGAGTACTACTTCATCAAGCCCAACGACCCCAACAATCCCGGCAAAGCCAACTACCTGATGTTCCCACAGGATAAGGGAATGACCTGCGAGGCAGCCGAGGAGTATTACGACTCGATAGACTTCTACGACTATATCCATCCGCTGTCGAAGACTCCTATTCTGAAGGCTCAGCATCCTGGCTACGAGATGGCACTGCAAGGCATTCACGGCCAGCGTGGCGTCTCGTGTGCCGACTGCCACATGCCCTATAAGCAGGAAGGCGGCGTAAAGTTCAGCGACCACCGCATTACCTCGCCGCTGGCGAATATTGACCGTACCTGTCAGACCTGTCACCGTCAGGACGCAGAGGTCTTGAAGCAGAATGTCTATGAGCGTCAGGCGAAGACACGCGAGAGCCGCACGAAGTTAGAGAAGCAACTGGCGGCTGCCCATATCGAGGCGAAGTTTGCTTGGGAGAAGGGTGCCACAGAGGCCGAGATGAAGCCTATCCTGCAATTAATCCGCAGCAGCCAGTGGCGCTGGGACTATGCCTTTGCCTCGCATGGTGCATCATTCCATGCCCCACAGGAAGTTCAACGTCTGTTCAGCGACGGACTGGTACAGGCTCAGGAGGCCCGTCTGATGCTGTCGAAGGTGCTGGCCAAGCATGGCTTTATCGGCGATGTGCCTATGCCAGACATCTCCACCAAGGCCAAGGCCCAGGAGTATATCGGTCTCGACATGAAGACGCTGAACGAGAACAAGCAGCGTTTCCTGCAGGAGATAGAGCCTAAGTGGATTGAGGAAGCCAAGAAGAACGGCAAGCTCATCGAAATCTGATGAAATAGCGCGGCTCGTGAGAGTCGCGTTTTTCATGTTTTTACTTTGACGCACTGGATGTACACATTTTTAATACTTTATTATTTATTCTTAATTCTTCGGACAAAAAAGCGAAGAATCCACAATTATTCGTAATTTTACACCCAGAATCTGAAAATAATGAAGAAGTTAACTATTTTATCAATGGCATTCTGGGGAGTGATCTCGGCAGGCGTCAGCGCACAGACCACATTACCGCGCATCATGCTCGACGTGACAGAGGAACTGGGCAAGGGGAAGAAGGTCAACGCTGTTTTCACGCTGGAACAGACCGACGCGGCAACCGGCTCGATCACGACTGAGACACACAAATGCCTGTTGAGCTACGGGGGAGAGTCGTCATCGTCTTACGAAAAGAGATCATTTAACGTCGGCTTCATTGACGACGACGGCAATGAACAGTATGTAAATCTGCTGGGACTTCGCGCGGACTGCAGCAAGTGGATACTCGATGCTTCGGCGGGCGACCCTTCACGAATGCACAACCGTGTGTCCATGGACATCTTCGCCAGTTATGCCCGCCTGCCGTATGAAACCGACAATGCAGGGCGATACAGTAGCTTGGGCCATTTTGTAGAGGTGTGGGTCAATGGGGATTATCGAGGCCAGTTCGGCCTGACAGGCAGGATCAACCGTGAACAGTTAGGCGGCAAGGAGACGACGGACGGCCAGACACGTTGCGTCATCTATTACTGCAAGAACTATGGTTCCGGCAATTACCTGACCCCCTACGAGGAAGGTCCTGCCGACGGGGATGAGGTATGGAACTCCTGGGCGTTGAAATATCCCGATGAGGCGACTGCAGATGCCTGGCAGCCGCTATTGAACCTGTTTGACACCGCATGGGACGACATGCCCGACGAAGAGTTCACCAGCACTGTTAAACGTCACTTCTATTGGGACAACTTAGTGGATGTGTACCTGCTCACCATGGTCTGCGGCCTGGCAGACGTGGGGTATAAAAACGTGTATCTGGTCTGTCCAGACATCACGGCCGACGGGCGCTTCGTGATTGCACCAGTGGATATGGACTATACGTTCGGCTGCACCTGGAACGGTTGCTATTGGGACGAGAAGCCTCAGTTGAGGGGAGCGAATACGCTCCACTTCGTACGCCCGTTCAGTCGTCTGGTAAAGAACGACAGGCACGGCTTTATCACATCGCTGGCCAAAAGATGGGCAGAGTTGCGTGACGGAGTGCTATCCGTAGCATCCGTCTCACAAATCATCAATGGCTATGCGCAGTTACTCGACGAGTCTGGTGCCTGGCAGCGCGAGCACGAAATGTGGAACAACAATCCTGTAGCTACCGAAGAGACTGCCGGTGAGGCTGCCAGATTCATGACGGAATGGTATGCCAACGCTCATGAGACCATCAGCCGATTGCTCGATCCCTACATTCCTACAGCGGTGACGGACGCTACGGGCATCGACCTGGGCCTGAGCGTGGCCTGGGCCGACCGCAACCTCGGTGCCGAAAGCCCCAACGACGTTGGCTTCATGCTGGCATGGGGCGAACAGAAACCCAAAAGTGACTACACGCTCGAAAGCTATCGCTTCGGCACAGGCCAGTTCTATCATCCCGCGAAGTATATCGGCAAGTCGCAGGCATCTTACGCCACGCCCGACGGCAAGTCGCGCCTCGAACCCGAGGACGATGCCGCCACCACTATGCTGGGCGAGAGCTGGCGCATGCCCACACGCGAAGAACTGAAGGAACTGGTAGAGAAATGCGAGTGGCAGTGGGTGGCTAATGCCGACTCCACCGGCTACCGTGTCACCGGCCCCAGCGGAAACTCCATCTTCCTTCCCGCCACAGGCTCCCGTAGTGGCAAACACTGTTATGCAGCCGGTGCCGAAGGCTACTACTGGTCGAGCGATGCCATCACTTACTTACTCGACGTGGCTTTCGCACTCCGCTTCACGCCACGCATCATCAACCACGTCAACTACATGGAAACCCCGCGTTCCAACGGCTGTGCCGTCCGTGCTGTGCATGAAACAGCGTCAAGCCGCTGAGGAAACGTCTTCAGATACTGCGTTATACTTAGCGTAAAAACAGCTGAGTTAACTCAAAACATCGATTGAGTTAACTCAAGCGACAAATCGAGTTAACTCAGGGGTTTTTCGCATAAGTCATTGCATGTGACGGCTTTCTGTACCTTTGTCCCCCTGATCTACTCCTGCAGTATCTCGTCGACGATGTAGCGGTCACTCATGGCCTGGAGACCGCGGGCGGGGTCGGCGAAGAAGGGATAGGTGCGGGAGTTGTAGAAGCGGTCGAGGGCTTCCTCCTCGGTGATGTTCAGCTCCTGGGCGAGCATCAGAATGATACGGGCCTGCTTGCGCCAGCGTACGGAATCTCTCATAAGGCTTCGGGCTTTAGGTCGAGGGCCTCGGTGAAATAGAGGCAGCGGTCGATGACTATTTGACTGATGATGCAGAGCCACGCTGGCGGTGAAGTCGCCGCTGGACATGATGAATCCTGTGGCTGTATGGGTGCCAGGGTTGGTGGCAATAGAGAGGTTGTTGGAGGGCGTGAAGGTGACGTCGTACTCGTCGTCCACGCGGACACCGGTGCCTCCCGACCAGCCGCTACCCGAAGTGACAATAGTAGCTTTCTTGCTGTTGTCGTCGTTCCTTTCGAGAATGGCGCTGTATGAATTACCAGTGTGGGAGATATTCGCCCTATAAGTGACGGTGTATTCGCCTGCCCACGCCGTCGTGGTCGTGAGCAGCATCATGAGCAGCATCATCGCCGCCCGTGTTGAAAACAATCTGTTTATGGTTTGAATCTTCATTGTTATGTTGTTCTTTAGTTAATGCTCACCACCATGTCTTGCGAGGGAGCATACGGCTGCAAAGGTACAACATTTTTGGGAAATAGTGGCATTATCGCCTCATCATTTTTATATTATTATTGGCCAAAGAATGACTTAATTATCGATAAGGCTCGGTTCATTTTCAATAAGGCTCGCTTAATTCTCGATAAGGCATGGTTAATTTTCAATAAGGGTTCCTTATTGCGTGATAGAGGCTGGTTATCCAAATGGCAGGGTTCTGGCGAATCGCAAATTCGGCTGAACAGGCGATGAGGCTGGCACGGATTGCAATGTGAGCCAGATGTGAGCCAGATGTGAGCCACCCATCATGCAAATGATAACTCATAGATAATCTGCTATTTACAATAGTTTATATTTCTGTGGCACACATGTCACACATTAAAAAGGAAAAATTGGGGGTCTAAGTTTGAAAATCAAAAATAGGATGAGAGAAGTAGGAAGTAATGTGTGCATAGTCTAATGTGTGCCACCAAAAAAGCCCGCTCATATTGGGCGGGCCAGATAGAATAGAGACTCAATATAATAATATGCCTTCCGTGAGTCATTACCTTCTCGTTTGATCGAGCGTGTAGCCTTCTCGCAGTCTGTTTACAGCCGCGACATCGTCGAGGGTGTGATCACCAAGCTGACCGAGGTGATGGTCGAGCCGAATGCGTGTCGTAAGTCTGAAAGTAATTAACCTTTCATTCATTGCATAAGTCATTGCATGTGACTACTTTCTGTACCTTTCCGCTATGTTTGCCTTGAACAAGTCCATACGTGGTTATTAAGGTCAGATGCACCCTTTGTTTAGCAGAAAGCGTTTCCTTGACCAGATCTGCCCGATGGAGCATCTTGGTTTCTTCTTCTTTGTCCATAGAATAAGGCGTGCTTGTGAATTTCATTTCACAGAGGTTGACGATGTTGTCATTCCTCATAATGAGCAAATCCACTTGACCGCCAGTCTTCGTATCGTCGCCTTTGACAACCCATGCGGAAATGGAGGATTTTACGCCCTCAATCCCCAATGCACGCTTAATCTGCCGGATATGCTGCCAGCATACCTGTTCGAAAGCAACACCACGCCATCCTTTCATCACGTCAGATGCAAAATTATCATTGACGAATGTGGCATCCTCTTGATTCGGCTCGACATATTTCAGCCAGAAGAGACAGAAGTTGTCGATAAGCTTGTAATATTCTCCTGTACCTTTTCCGTATGGGCTGTAACGCATGATGAAGTCGCTCTCTGCCAATGCCGAAAGCGTATCACTGAGTCCACCGCCAAGTGGAAGTCCGGTGGCAGAAGCTATCTCTTCACGTGTGAACCCATAATGACGTTTGGCCAGACAGCGGATAATCTTCTTGCAATCTTCGGAATTGGTGAAGATAGCCCTGAAAAGGCGGTTGAATTCATCGTTCAGACGAGGCTTGCTGCCAAAGAGAATCATATCCGTGTTCTGCTCGAAACTGTAGCCTTTACGGAAATAACTCAGATAATAGGGTATGCCACCGAATACCATGTGTGACTGCACGATGTCATAGCGAGACAACTCGATATTCTCGTGCTCAAAGTACTTCTCACACTCCTTTAGCGTAAAAGGAGATACCTTGATCTCATCCGTCACGCGTCCGTACAATCCTCCCTTGCTTCGCGAAAGATTGCTGAGCATCCACGAGGTTGCGCTACCACAGACAACGAGCATCACATTGTCATGCCCGTAGCACCAGCCGTTCCAGAAGCTTTCGAAGGCAGGCAGGAAACCACTGCGAGGAGTGTCCATCCAAGGCAGTTCGTCGATAAAGACAACCATGCGTTGGCCATTATCGAGTTTCTGTAGCAACTGCGTCAGTTGGAAGAATGCCTCCATCCACGTCTTCGGCTGTTTGAAGCCTTCAAGACCTTGATTCAGCATCGAATAGAAGAAACTCTCCAACTGGGTCTTCATCCGGTTCTTCTCATCCTGTTGGTCAACAGGCGACACACCTGTATGCTGAAAGGTGAACTTGTCTTTCAGTGCATGTTTAACAAGGAACGTCTTGCCGACACGTCTTCTGCCATATACGACAACGAACTCGGGGCGGTCGCTATAGTAGAGATGCTCTAACTCTTCTATTTCCTTTTTTCTTCCGACAATAGTGCTCATAACTATCTAATTTTGCCGCAAAGATAGTAAAAGTATAGCAATCGGCAAAATAAACTATATTATATTCTGCCGATTGCTATGATTTTTTAACATATTACGCATCACGTCATCGTAAAGCGGCGCTTTTCTTTATGTCGTTATGACAGGTCTATTTCGCCAGCAGTTTCTTGCCGTTCTGGATGTAGAGACCCTTGGAGGGAATGTTTGCGAGGCGACGGCCTTGGAGGTCGTAGAGAACCTCTCCACGAGGAATGAGGAACGAGGAACGAGGAGAGAGGATGGCGGTGGGCCAGCCGGCGGAGAGGTCTTCGAGGGTGATGACACGATCGTCGTTCATGCACTTGGTCCACTCCTCCTTGCTGGTCTTAGAGACGAAGTTGCCGTTCCAAGTCTGATACCAGGGCATCCACCACGACCAGACGGCATCTTCTGCGAACTCCTTGTCGATGTCGGGGATGGGGCCGTTCTCAGACAGGGCGATGATCTTCTTGCCGGCGGTGAGCGTCTTGAGCTTGTCGAAGGCGACATAGTTGCTGGAGTAGTCGAAGTCGGCATTGTAAACATCGATGGAGACGACATCGTAGCAGGCCTCTCCCGGATTCCAGTCGGCATCTTCGACGTTACAGGGGTTCCATACCCAGATGACGTTGTGGACGCCCTTCACGTTGACCATCTCATCGACGATCAGCTGATAGAGCTTGGCGTAGTTGGCACCGCCGTCTATTCCCCACCAGAACCAGCCTCCGCTGGCCTCATGGAGCGGACGGAAGATGCAGGCCATGCCTTCGTTCTGCAGATCAAGGAAGTAGTCGGCGACGGTATGGATGTCCTTGACGATGTTCTGATAGAGCTCCGACGCGGTGTTCCACGAGCCGTCGGCGTTCATGGCTTCGGAGATCTTCACGGTGCACGGTGTCTCGACCTGATTATTACTGTAGAACTCGCCCGTCTTGCGGCTGGGGTCGCGCCAGTGCCAGGTGAAGGCGGGCAGTCCGCCTCGGCGGTAGAGGTCTTTGGCGAGGGCGATGCTCTTGTCGGTGTATTCCTTGTACCATTCATCTGTCTCGTTGAGACCCGTGGCATTCATAAAGTCGAAGCCCACGAGAGCGGGATACTTGCCCGAAGCCTGATAGACGGCCTGCACATCGGCATGCTGGGTGACGTCGCCGTTGGCCTTCTCCATGTCGCCGGTCATGACGCCCGAGATGGTCTTCTTGCCGAAGTTGTCGTAGAGGAAGGTATAGACGGTCTTGGCGGCGTCGGAGGCATTGGCATCGACAGGCGTTTGGGCGATGTCGAACTGCACGGTACTCTCGCTGTTGGCGACGGTGATGTAGTCGATGCGGAACCAGGTCCAGCTGGGTGTAATCTCGATCGTATTGTCGCCCTGGTTCATGAGGTATGGCCCTGCAACGGCCTCGCCCGGTCCTTTCTCCGGCGTGTTGAAGGTGGCAGCGTTGCCATTGACCGACAGATTGACCACCTTGTCGCCATACAGTCCGTCGTAGCCTACGGTGATGGTGTACTTACCGCTTTCGGCAGCCGCATAGGTAAAGGTGATCTTGGCATTGCTCTCTGTCAGTTCGAGGGCCTTGCCTTCTGAATACTTCCCATCTTCGATGAGTTTGCAATTCTCGTAGGTAGCGCTTTCGGCTTCCATCTTGGTAGCGGTCTGGGCAGAGGCAGAGATGAGCCCGCATGCAGACAGCATCAGTAAAAGAGTAGTTTTTCTCATTTTGTTTTAAAATTGTTTATAATTTGATTGTTGTCAGAATCTGTTGCAAAGTTATGAAGAAACCGACAACCGCGCGCCTCCCGCTCTTTTAAAAAACATTAAACGAGCAGAATACTCATATCTTTTGCAAAAATATGCATAGTCTGCATGAGAATTATCTGCCCAAAAGCGTTAAACAATCATAATTATAAATTAGGATAGTAGGGTGTAAGCGGGAAAAGTAGTAATTTTGTAGTTATGATGCGGATATACATTATTTTTTGCCTTTGGCTGTCGGTCTCTCTTCGAGCCTTCGCCCAGATTCCCTACTATGCAGGAACGGCGGGCGAGGGGAGGCTTTATGGCTATACCTCGCTGAAGGTGCGCCCGGGCATCAACCATCAGGAGACCTACACCACCTTCCAATACGGCCTGAGTGACCATTTCGATACAGGTATCGACCTCTACACGGGTCCCGGCTGTGCCTATTGGGGCGCCCTCGTCCGCTTTGGCGTGAAACCCAGCAAGTGGTTTAACATCGGCGCAGAGGTCATCCCGTCATTCAATCTCAACGACAGTTTCAAGTTCTCCTATCTCACGTCGGGGCTCTATCTGAAAGGGGCGATTAGCGGCGACGAGCGTCTGTTTTGGTGCTCAAACACCTGGTGGATTGTCAACGACGGTGCAGACGACAACTATTCCAACTATGAGTACTTAGGTTACACCATTCCTCTGAAACAGGGTCGGTCGCTTACGCCGTTGATCGGTGCCGTCCACTCTTGGCGTTTCAATCAGGATCTGGAACCCGCTGCCGGACTGTACTACACCTTCAAGAACTGGAACGTCTATCTCTGGGGGCACGACTTCCTCCACTGCCATCCACGATTCGTCCTCGGCATTGATTTCTTGATGTAGCCTTATTGCGCTAAGTGTTAAATATGTATAATACTTTGCAAAAACATCGTACTATGTATTGCAAGGTACTAAGATTTTGCCTATCTTTGCAGCCGAAATTATTTAATACGCAAGCAAATGAATATCGAGAATGCAAAGTCACAGATGCGGAAAGGGATGCTGGAGTACTGCGTGTTGCTGCTCCTGAAGCATCGCCCGTCGTATGCCAGTGACATTATCCAACAACTGAAGAAAGCGGAACTGCTCGTGGTGGAG
>CACYQO010000051.1 GCA_902776545.1 uncultured Prevotellaceae bacterium
GGTTAAGCCTCTGAAATATGTGGATTTGGATGATGTTCGTATCATTCATGGCATTGGTGTAACAGAATGGAAAGACGGTGAATGTCTTTTCGGACAGATGAAACCTTATATATATTCATTCTCTGGTAAAGAGGGATCCCTTAAAGAGCGTCATTACCGTTCCATGCTCGTTCATTTCGAGCGCAATGGAGAAGTACTTTATGACGTCTGGCCGAAGAAAGAAGTGGCTTATCGCCCGATGATTGAAGATGGTAAGGTATGGAAGGTGGGAGGCAGAGACTCGGGTAATCCTGTGCAGTTGGTTGACTACTACTACTTCGATGGCGACACCATCATCAACGGAAAGACCTGCAAGCAGATGATGTGCCAGCGATTTGTCAGTCCTAATCATCCGGATTATACTGTTGTTTCACAATACCCCCTCTTAAGATATGCTGGAGCTTGGTACGAAGAGGACCAGAAAGTGTACGTTTACGATACGATAAACGAACAATTTCTGATGAAGTATGACTTCTCTCTCGATGCCAATGAAACCCTGCAGATATCTGAAGATTATCCGCCTTATGTGGTAGGGCCAAAGCGGATTGGTGGTTTAGAAGGTTTTAAGGGCGCTTATAGAGATGTCATGTGGAGTGCAGACGGAGAGCCCTATTGTAATACCACTTGGCTGGAAGGTGTCGGAGGTATTGATGGTCCGATCAATAATGTCTATTTAGGCGAAGTATGTCCTGGATTATTCTTGATGTCATGTGTCGTTGGTGATGAAGTCATCTACTACAACGACGAATATGAGGATGGGGCTACCCCAGCGGGAGCCAGGAAAAACCGCTTCGACTTCACCCATACTCACAAGCTAAAGCCAAAAACACGCGTTATGAGCGGGGAAGAGTCATCACTGTATGGTGAATACAACGACAAACAGTTAGACATTAATCTTGGCCTACTCGACGATACCTATCAGGTGTGCATTACTGACGGATCTGGCAAAGCCGTCTATGAGAAAGTCATCTACGCAGGCAACATCGTAGCCCTCAACATCGACATCTCTGACTATGCTAAAGACCATTACACCGTCACCGTGGAGAATAGCCATGAGTCCTTCTCTGGTGAATTCGAAACGCTGACGAATGGAATCGAGGAAAATGTAAAAATTAAAAAATTAGAGAATGTAAGTATTTACAACCTCCAAGGTCAGCGACTCAATTCCCTGCAGAAGGGACTGAACATCGTCAATGGACGAAAGATCTATGTAAAGTAAAGCTGCGAATACAAATACAGTAACGACAATGAAAAAGTATTCATTCTTATTCATTTTGATGCTCCTGCCAATGTTGGCAAGTGCAGAAGACGTGAAGATTAACGAGACGACTTTCCCAGATATAAACTTCCGTAACTGGGTAGTCAGTCAGGATTATGGTGCTGATGGTGTTTTGACCAACGAGGAACTGGAGAATGTGACTTCTCTCGATATAAGTCGTTTGGAAATATATGACCTAAAGGGTATTGAGTATTTCGTGGCGTTGAAAGACTTGAATTGTATGACAAACAAACTGACAACGCTCGACCTGTCGAAAAACACCGCTTTGGAAAAGTTGGAGTGTCGTGGCAACAGACTAACGACAATTAATTTGTTGGAAAACAGGAAATTGAGATGTCTGAACTGCGGAGGCATCAGTTACGGCAATCAGTTGACTTCACTCGACGTATCGAAGTGTACCGAATTAGATACGCTTACCTGTTCTGGCAACCCGTTGGCAACACTTGATGTATCAAAGAATACCAAACTAATATGCCTTGAGTGTTACAGCAACCAACTAACTGCACTTGATCTGTCGAAGAACACGGCACTGAGAAGACTCTACTGCAATGACAATCAGTTGACAAGTCTCGATGTATCGAAGAATACAGAACTGGACATATTACGATGTTCCAATAATCTGCTGACAACGCTTGATGTAACGAAGAACTCAGCATTGACATACCTGTCATGTACGGATAACAAACTGACGACACTCTACGTGTCGAACAACAAATCTTTGGAATCTATAATATGCTTTAATAACCAGTTGACCTCACTTGATGTGTCTGGTTGTTCAGCACTAAAATCTTTGAGTTGCACTGACAATCTTCTTTCCACGCTCAATTTATCTGGATGTTCTGCATTGGAACAGCTATCTTGTCAGGATAACCAACTTACCACGCTTGATTTGTCGAAGAATTCTGCGTTGACAATTCTGTACTGCTATCAGAACAAGATTAAGGGCACTGGAATGGACGCACTTGTAGAGAGTCTGCCCACCGTAAGTGAGGGAAGTTTGAATGTCATATACTTTGAGAATGAGCAGAATGTGATGACAAGCACTCAAGTAACGGCTGCCAAGGCAAAGGGATGGACTACATTTTATTGGAACGAATCCGTCAAGAGATGGGTAGAATATGTTGGTATTGATACGGCTACAGAGTACTTCCCCACAGGCATGACATGGGAAGAGATTGTGGTGAATCCAAATATGGAACAGGAGGACGACAATGCTTGTATCTATGAAATAGGTACTGACACCATTATTGGCAACGTCACCTACAAGAAGGTGCTGAAGGACAATGTATTCAGCGGTTTATGCGTACGGGAGAGTGGCGACAAAGTGTGGCTGTTGACTAAGGAGTATCCTACGGAGATACTTCTCTATAACTTCGATTGGGACAGCAATCAGGAAATTGTGACAGAATACCTGAAGGGTCAAGAAGTAATAGGCTTTCCTGGTCAGAACGAGGAAGCTTATGAAGTACGTCAGGAAACGACTCCTGTAGGCGACTGTCAGACGGTTATAATCGACGGCAAGATCTACCAGTATTACATGAAAAGACTTTCAGGGACAATCATTCGAGGCATCGGCAAGGTGGCAGAACTGAATCGCTATCCCTGTCTTCTTAGTTACAGAGAGCCTGCAGTCATTCTTCCCGGTTTGGATTACCATAAGGTACATTGGATAAAAAGAAACGGTGTGGAGATCTTCCGTTCAGAATCCGCCAAAGAATGGACTGAAGAGATAATGGATGATTACCGTCCGTTTGTCGAAGAAGGTAAGGTATGGAAGGTGGGAACTATTTCGGGGAATCCTGTGCAGATAGTTGACTACTACTATTTCGATGGCGATACAATCATCGACGGAAAGACCTGCAAACAGATGATGTGCCAACGATTTGTTAGTCCTGATTACTCCAATGAATATTGGACGCCCAAAAATTCTCTGACTAAAGTGGGAGCATGGTACGAAGAGGATCAGAAAGTGTACTTTTACAACCTGCAAAAGGAAAAGGATTATTGGAGGATAAAGTATGACTTTTCCCTCAACGCCAACGATACTCTGCAGTTCTTAAATTGGGACGGTTATCCTCCTTTTATCATAGGACCGAAGCAGACAGGAGGAATAGAAGGCTTTAAGGGTGTTTATAGAGACATTATGATGTGTACAGATGAAGGCCAAAACATCCACAGTACCTTCTGGCTGGAAGGTGTCGGAGATATTAATGGCCCGACCAGATATCCATTTAATCCAATATTAGAAGACCCTGTGCCGGAGTTCCTGATGGCGTGTGTCGTTGGTGATGAAGTCATCTACTTCAACGACAGATATGAGGACGCTGCCACTCCTGCTGGAGCCAGGAAAAACCGCTTCGACTTCACCCATACTCACAAGCTAAAGCCCAAAACACGGGTTAGGAGTGAGGAAGAACCATCGCTGTATGGTGAATACAACGACAAACAGTTAGACATTAATCTTGGTCTACTCGACGATGCATATCAAGTGAGCATCACTGACGGATCAGGCAAAGCTGTCTATGAGAAAGTCATCAACGCAGGCAACATTGTAGGTCTCGACATTGACATCTCTGCCTACGACAAAGGCCGCTACACCGTCATCGTGGAGAATAGTCGTGAGTCCTTCACTGGTGAATTCGAAACGCTGACGAATGGAATCGAGGAAAATGTAAAAATTAAAAAATTAGAGAATCTAAGTATCTACAATCTCCAAGGTCAGCGACTCAATTCCCTGCAGAAGGGACTGAACATCGTTAATGGACGAAAGATCTATGTAAAGAATTAGAAGTATTTGATAATCTTCGCTTTGTCGAAGGTATTCATCTCGTTCATCATACGGACGGCGGAGTCGACGAGGGGATAGGCACAGAGGGCACCTGTCCCCTCGCCTAATCTCAGCCCAAAGTGCAAAAGTGGCTTGGCATCAACAATGTCGAGCATCATCTTGTGGCCAGCCTCATCACCACAATGGGTAAAGATCATATAGTCTTGCGAGGCAGGATAAAGCCTGATGGCTCCCAAAGCGCAAGCCGTCATGATGAAGCCGTCTATTAATATAATAAGGTGTAACTCGGCAGCCCGCAGCATCGCCCCAATGGCGGCAATCATCTCAAAGCCGCCGAAGTAACGAAGTGTCACAATGGGGTCAGGATACTTTGTGTCATGCTGATGACACAAAGTATCCTGACCCCATTGTGACAGCGCCTTTGAAAGCACCTCGTACTTATGACGAATACCGTCATTGTTAAGTCCTGCCCCAGCACCTATGCAATCCTTCAGAGGAATATCGCCAAAGAGACTCATCCAGATACTCGATGGTGAGGTATTGCCAATACCCATCTCTCCAATGCACAAAACACGGCAACCTTCTTTCACACAGTCATCCACCAGATCGCTTCCTATCTGTATGGCCTTATCAAACTCCTCCTCGCTCATCGCAGGCTCATACAGGAAGTTCTTCGTGCCTCGGGCTATCTTGCGATCAATAATCCCAGGAACGCCAGAAAAATCATAATCCACACCAACATCGACAATCCGTAACTTAAAACCATGCTGGCGACAGAACATATTCACGCCTCCGCCACCACGGGTGAAATTGATCATCTGCTGCCAAGTGACCTCACGAGGACTGACACTCACGCCCTCACGCTCTATACCGTGATCGCCACCAAACAACAAATGACAGGGATGCGCCAACGACGGCTCTAACGTCTGCTGCACAAGACACACCTGCATCGCCAACTCCTCCAAACGGCCTAACGACCCCTTGAATAATTATTAATGACATATTCGTGTTCAATTCGTGGTAATTATATGTTAAGAATCATCCATAGACGGGATTCATGTTCTTGTCAAGGAGCACACATTCATTCGTGTCTTCAAAATAAGCGTATCGTTCACCTTGCAGACATTCCTGTCCGAAGTTAATGAGCAACCCTATCGGTTTCTTTGTCAGTCGCATATAGTTAAATAACTGTGCACGATGAGAAGAATTCTGTTCTGCGACCGATTTCAACTCAATGATAATATCACCCACCACCAAGTCCATCTGGTAATGTTTCTCCAACTTATGATGCTTGTAGTAGCACGCGAGGGCTTGCTCTCTTTCGCTCTTGATACCTTGATCAAGTAGTTCAAGATGTAAAGCCTCATTATAAACTGCCTCCAATAGTCCCCAATTTAGTTCGTTGTGGACTTCCATTGCAGCCCCGATAATCTTGTAAACAACATCTTTATATTTCTTAGGATCCATAATAGAGTTGTCGTTTTTTAATTATTGATGTAAAATTCGTGTTCAATTCGTGATAATTCGTGTCTCACAAATATAATTACTTGATGTTTACGGCAATTCCGCTGACCATCAGAATCACTTCGTCGGCCTTTTGCGCTATATACTGGTTCATCCAACCCTGCAGGTCCGTGAACTTACGCTGGATGGCATTGTCGCTGACACCTCCGCTGCCAATCTCGTTAGTCACGAAGATATAAGTCGCCTCACCCTCAGTAAACTTGTCGAACTCTGCCTTCGCCTGTTCGAGCGAGCGGTCTGTATTGGACTCATTGGCAAAGAAGAAGTTCGTCAGCCAGAGCGTCACGCAGTCGATGACTACCACCCGACCCGTCATATCGTGCTTGCTCAAAGCCGTCTCCTCTTCGATGTTCGTCCATTGAGGTCCACGACGCTCCTGATGCCTTCGCACCCGCTCTCGGAACTCCTCGTCCCAAATGTGGGCCGTCGCCATATAGACAGGATTCTCCGACAGACTCAATGCCAGTTCCTCGGCCTTGCTGCTCTTGCCTGAGCGCTGGCCACCAGTAATCAGAATGATTCGTTTCATAGCGGATTCATATAGTTTATGGCGCTAACCACCAGATACACAGTCAGTTCCACCAACAGGCACACCGCTCCGCAGCAGTCGCCCGTATAACCGTGAAGCTTCCGCCATATCAGCAGATAGAGCATGTAGAACACGACGGCGGGAATGAAGATCATCACCTGCCAGTCGAGCCCCATCATCCAGATGAAAAACATCATCGCAGGCAGTCCCTGTATCGCCAGGCTGACTCCCGCCCAGGCGCTGAACTTCCGATAGACGGTCTTCGCCTTCGCCTCCTCTTCCCGTCTGGCGTAAGGCATCATCAGTATCAACTGCGAGGTCACCATCTTTGAGAAAGTGTCGGCTGCCAGCACCATAAACGCAGCACAATAAGCAGGTATCGAAATAATCGTGGCTGCCAGAAGCAGTTCGTAGAAGACGAGCCCCAGCATCCCATACGTGCCGATGCGGGAGTCTTTCATAATGTCGAGGATGCGCTGACGGTCGTTGCCTCCGCCTCCGAAACCGTCAAAGAAGTCGGCCAGTCCGTCTTCATGCAACGCACCTGTGATCAGCAGTCTGACGGCGATGGCAAGCAACACCGTCACCGTCATCGGCAGCACCAGACTGCCGAAATAGATGATGACTCCCATTGCTCCACCCGTAAGCCAGCCCGTCAGCGGCCAATGCTCCACCACCGTCTTGTAGCACTCCTTCGGCGGCTCATGCAACCGCCAAAACGGCAGCCGCGTGAAGAAGATAAACGCCGCCCAGATGCGGTCGTACCACTTTGTCTGATCAATACTTGTCAGCATACCTATTTATCTTTGATAGTGCAAAGGTACGAATAAGCGAGCGAATAACCAAATGTATTTGAGTTTTTTCCTATCTGAGGTTGTTTGATATAGAATCCGAGTATCAAACCTATATCATTATGGTTTCTCGCGCGAACATTCATTTCTATAGAATGAAAGATTTATCCGGATAACTGTTACCTGTTTCAAAATATCCAAAATCAGTACTTTTTCTCTCAAAATTGTTTGTCTTTCAGAAAAAAGTTGTATATTTGCAGCAAAATAGGAATTAGTTATGAACAATGCAGACTTTTGGGCTTCCATTCATTCCATCATTGCAGAGGGCTTTACGTCTGAAGGCCTGCTAAAACTTGATTGTTATGCAGAACAATTCATTAGCGGAAAGTTGGTTTATCAACGATTTTCACCGCAAGAACAGCATGGCTGCGCAGCGGGAGGTGCTACAAATGTCATTGCATCCCTGCTCGCGGGAGCAGAAGCTGGCTCAGATAGCCAGGATTCATCAGCACTCAGCGACTACCAAAGAGAGTGCCAACTTGGAGCGCAGCAAGAAAGCGTAATTGAACGATGGGCAAAAGCCGTTGGAGTCTGGACTGATGGCGTAGATGAACAATTGCCCAAGGTTCTTGGCGAAAAGATTGCAGAGGGAGGCGAGGCTAAGGTCTATGATCATGGATCTACGTTGATTAAATCCATTGGCCTCAATTACTTTATCCAACCAATCTTTGCCCTCGACCGCATTGCACTCCACAACACCTTTTTTCCTGAGACACGATTAACCGTTCTTGGTTTTGGTCGTGACAAGAACGGAGAGTTTAAAATTATCGTAGAGCAACCTTTCATTGACGGACAACCCGTGAGCGATGAAGAGATTGCTGACTATATGCGTCAGATGGGTTTCGAATTGAAAAATCCACGAAACTGGACTTATGCCACTCCTGATATTTACCTCAGCGATATGCATGATGAAAATGTGATTCGATCTAACAAGTCCAACACCATTTTCGTTGTGGATTGCGACATCCGTATAAACGTCCCCGAGTTAAGACAAGGTGGAACGAGACAGATTTCGAATATAGTCTTTGTGATATAACATAGAAGAACCATCCCCCTGTTATTAGGACGATTTTGAGATATGACAAAGAAACAATTGATACAACTGTTTGAAGACAGGAAGGTCCGCACGGTATGGGATGATGAACTGCAAAAGTGGTTCTTCTCCATCGTTGATGTGTGTCACGTACTGACTGATAGCAAAGATTATCAGACTGCACGTAAGTATTGGAACAAGCTGAAACAGAGACTGAAAGATGAAGGAAACGAAACGGTGACAAATTGTCACCAGTTGAAAATGAAGGCAGAGGACGGCAAGATGCGACTCACCGATGTTGCTGACTTTGAGCAGCTTTTCCGTCTTATCCAGTCTATTCCCTCGCCCAAGGCTGAGCCATTCAAGCAATGGATGGCTGGTGTGGCCTCGAAGCGAGTTGAGCAGATGCAGGATCCTGAACTCAATTTCGAACAGGCTTACGAAGACTATCGGAGACTGGGATATTCTGACCGTTGGATCAACCAACGCCTCAAAAGCATCGAGGTTCGTAAGGAACTGACTGATGAGTGGGACAGAGCTGGTGTGAAGGAAGGACAGCAATATGGCTCACTCACAGACATCATTACTAAAGGCTGGAGTGGTAAGACTACCAAACAATACAAGCAGTTTAAGGGTCTGAAAAAGGAAAGCTTGCGTGACAATATGAATCGGTCGTTCTGTGGTCTCGAGTGAAAAGGCCTCAGACTATCTGCCACCAGCTGACAGATGGGAGGAGTTATCTGAGGATACTGATGTATAACTATTGTAGAAATAAAAGGGATATATGGTTGGATAAGAAATCTAATGAAAAAATATTGTTATGAAGAAGTGTTTTTGCTTTTTGTCGTTTTGTCTTTTCTTTTGGGGATGTAATTTGGTTCCAAAAGAAGAGTTATATAAAATCGAGCATAATGGTAAAACAATAATAGTCCAAAGGATAATGGGAAATGCAACTTCTGCAAATTTGAAAGGAGCTCACACAGAGACACAAAAGGGTCTGTCCCCTTTGTGTCCCGAATGAAAGGGCGGAACTAAAGGCAGAACTATATGGGAAATAAGGTCATTTTTGTCTTCCGTACTTATATAACTGATTGAAATACAAGCATTTTAAAAGGGCAGATAAACAAATAAAGAATGATATGAAGATTATAGATAATACATTAATCAATAAGGTGGTTGAGGAGGCGAAGGCTTCGCCGAGGCTGAGGATGAATTACAACTTCCATCAGTCGTTGGAGGATAAGTGCCATCGCTTTCTGAATGCGTTGGAGATGGGGACACAGGTTGCTGTGCATCATCATGTGACCAAGGATGAGACATTTGTCCTGCTCAGAGGGAAAGTCAGGGTTACGACCTATCATGACGACGGTTCGGTCTGGGAGAGCGTCGTGCTTAGTCAGGAAGAAGGCCGAGTAGGCGTCGACATCCCCAAGAATACCTGGCATGGGCTCGAGTGCCTGGAATCGGGTTCTGTGATCTTCGAAGTGAAGGAAGGTCCGTTCGTCACGCATGAAGTAGACGGTATTTTGGATATTAAAAACAAATAACGAAAATGAAAAAGGTATTATTGAGTTTAGTGCTGATGGTGATGTCGGCAGCCGGATACGCCCAGGGTGTGATCGGCAAGTGGGTAACAGAAGGGGGAGACTCCCAGGTGGAGATCTACCAGAGTGGTGACAAGCTGAACGGAAAGATCGTCTGGCTGAAGAAAGGCGACGGACAGCTCGATGTGCACAATCCAGACAAGAAGATGCAGAGCCGGAAACTTATTGGCGTGAACATCCTCACGGGCCTCACCAAGAAAGGCGACAAGTGGGAAGGCGGTAAAATCTACAACCCCAAAAACGGCAAGACCTACAAGTGTTCCATCTGGCTTGACGGCAACGAGTTGAAGGTTCGCGGCTATGTTGCCATGTTCTACGAGACCCAGACCTGGACAAAGAAGTAATTTGTCCTCACGATGACAAAAGGATTCGTTATCGGAATGGCGGCTGTGGCCGTATTGGTGAGTGCCTGCTCTGGAAAAGGGACAAAGACCAATAGCGGAACGGACGATGGTGCGAAGGACTCGGTAGTGAGCATCGAAGTGAAGTATGCTACGGGGTTCAGCGTTCGCGACTCGGCTAATGTCAGACTTGTAAGTATCACCACCGGTTCCTCTCATAAAGGCAAGGGGAGCGGTTATCATTTCGCCTTGGTACATTCGGACGATGTGGCTGTGCCTGAGGGCTTTATGAAGGTTCGTGTGCCTATTACAAACACCATCTGCATGACGTCGCTGCAACTTTCGAACTTCACCATCCTCGATGCCCACGATGTGGTGAAAGGTCTGACGGGCACGAAGAATCTGTTCAATGAGGATATACTGGCAAGGGTGAAGGACGGCCGCATCGTGAAGATCGGTATGGAGGGAAACTTCGATACAGAGATGGTGCTGGCTGCCAATCCGCAGGTGATCTTCATCTCGCCCTCGAAGCGTGGCGGCTATGATGCCATCAAGGAGACGGGCATCACGCTGGTGCCACATTTGGGCTATCAGGAGTTGGATCCGTTGGGACAGGCTGAGTGGATTAAGTTTATCGGGATGTTCATCGGCAAGGAACAAAAGGCCAATGAGGTCTTTGCCGGCATCGAGAGCCGATACAACGAACTGAAGGCAAAAGTCGAAAGCAAAACTAATCAAACTCCCCACCCTTCGGGAAGGGTTGGGGGTGGGTTACCAACACTTTTCAGCGGCGAGATGCACTATGGCAACTGGCACGCCGTCGGAGGCAAGAACTATCTGGCACAGATTTTCCGCGACGCTGGAGCCGATTACGTGATCAACGACGAGGAGACAAGTGGCGAGAACTTAGAGTTTGAGAAGATGTATGCGCTGGCTGCCAATGCCGACTATTGGCGCATCCTGAACAGTTTCCCTGGAGAATTTTCCTATGAGGCATTGAAGGCCTCAGAGCCTCGCAACGAGCTCTTCAAGGCATTCAAGGAACGGAAGGTGATCTACTGCAACATGAAGCAGCAGCCCTACTACGAGATCTCACCTGTACAGCCAGATGTACTGCTGAAGGACTTCGTAGCCATCTTCCACCCAGAACTGGTCGAACCAGATTACAACCCCAAATACTACCGATTATTGAGATGAGAGCATCTAAGTTCATTGTCCTTCTTGTGGCTATCGTCGTCCTGGCGATTGTCAATCTGCTGTTGGGATCTGTGAAGATACCTGTGGCAGATGTCTGCCGTATCCTCTTCGGTGCTGAGGGCAATGAGATCTGGGCAAACATTATCTGGAAGTCACGACTGCCACAGGCCTTGACGGCTATTATGGCTGGTGCAGGTTTGGCGGTCAGCGGATTGCAGATGCAGACGGTATTCCGCAATCCCTTGGCAGGACCTTCGGTCTTGGGTATCTCGAATGGTTCTGCCCTTGGTGTGGCCTTTGTGGTGCTGCTGTCTGGAAGGATAGGCGGTGTGGCATTGAGTCGTTTGGGTTATTTGGGCGATGCGGCGATGAGTGTGGCTGCTATCGTGGGGGCTTTGGCGGTGATGATGCTGATCGTGTGGATTGCGCAGAAGGTGAAGGGCAATGTCACCTTATTAATAATAGGTGTGATGATCGGCTACTTAGCCAATGCCATTATCGGCGTGCTGAAGTTCCTGTCGCCAGAGGAGGATGTGAAGGCCTTCGTGGTGTGGGGACTGGGATCATTCTCTCGTGTCTCAGGCGATGAGATGGTGCTGTTTATCGTACTGATGTGCATCCTGCTGCCTATGGCCTACCTATTGGTGAAACCAATGAATCTTCTTCTGTTAGGCGACCGTTATGCAGCGAACCTTGGCTTAAACATCCGTCGCAGTCGTATGTTGGTTATCGTTTCCAGCGGTGTTCTCGTGGCTATTGTCACAGCCTATTGCGGCCCCATTATGTTCATTGGTCTGGCGGTCCCCCATCTGGCCCGTGCCATCTTCCGCACTTCCGATCATCGCATCCTGATGCCTGCCACAGCCCTGTGTGGTGCAGCCTTGGCGCTGCTTTGCAATCTCATTGCCCGTATGCCAGGCTTTGAGGGCGCCCTGCCTGTCAATAGTGTCACTGCCCTCGTTGGAGCTCCAGTCATTGCAATGGTGCTCTTCCGCAGGAGGAAAGACGAAGTAGGAGAATAAAAAACACGAATTACCATCAATGACCATGAATTATCATTAATAATTTATGAAAAATTCATGTTCAATTCATGGTAATTCGTGTTAAACTTCATCATCGTATTACAAAATATTGATGATGTTGCGAAGGCTGTTGACGACAAAGGTCGGAGGCTGAGGGCTTTCGCTGACATCGACCTTCCAACGATTAACAAGCATCGCATCGAGGCCTGCATTGAGGGCTCCGAGGATATCTGTTTGCAGGTTGTCGCCAATCATCAAGGTCGTTTCGCGATGGGCTCCTGATGTCTTGAGGGCATAGTCGAAATAGAGTGGTGAGGGTTTGTTGACGCCAGCATCTTCGCTGAGGATGATGGTATCGAAGTAATCACGGAGTCCGCAGGCAGCGAGTTTCTTATATTGTACTTCGTGGAAGCCGTTGCTCGTCATGTGCATCCGATAGCCTTTCTGTTTCAGATAGTCCATCAACTCGTGGGCACCATTCACCACCCCGGATTTAGAAGAACAGAAATCAAGGAACCTGTCGCTCATCTCCAAACACAGTTCTTTGGTGGCATCAAGGCCTTTGCCCACACTCAGAGGACGACGGAAACGCTCCACGATGAGGAACGGACGATCTATCTCTCCTTTCGAATAGCGCGACCACAGGTCGATATTCGCAGACCAATAGGCATCATAGAACGTCTGAGGGCTATCGAAATAACGATCAAGGTGAAATGCTTCATAGGTCTCCTGCAAAGCAATCACGGCATTGCCATAAGTATCATACAGCGTATCGTCGAAATCAATAAACAAGTCTTTATACATTGAACATTGAACATTTATTAAGAATAGATATTTCCGTTGTCATCAATCAGTAAGATGGTGAGGGAGCCGTCGGGGAGAAGCGGATTGCAATAGTCAGCACAATAGCGGATGACGGTATTGGCAAAGTCTTCAAGCTGGGTTGAAGGAATGCGTTCCCATAGTTCTCGTGCCAACGTGATGTCATTTATGTCGATGGATATTCCTGATTCCAGGAGCATCTGCTGGATAAAGTCAAGGTCCATCGTGGTCTTACGGCTGTGGGTGTCAAGATTACCTGCTGCCAGTTTGACGGCCTTGCCCAGCATCACGCCAAGGGTAACATTCTTGAAATGGAGTTCGTGGGCCATCTTCAGCGTCTCACCGATATAGTTCCCATATTCCACGAATGCCTGACGAGGCAGGTCTGGATAGAGAGCCTTCACAAAGCGCTCGCTCTTACCACCACTGTTGATCACCACACGACCCGTACCACTGGCCTGGGCTATAATCATACATTTGCGGATACTGTCGATGAAAGCTTCCTCAGAGAAAGGCTTTACGATGCCAGAGACGCCAATGATCGAGATGCCACCCTCAATGCCCAGACGGGGGTTGAAGGTTTTCTTGGCGATTTCTGCTCCGTTGGGAACGGAGATGGTGACGGAAATGTTTTTTAAACACAGAGACACAGAGGTACAGAGCTTTTCCAAATTGTGGCAGATCATTTCACGAGGGGCCTTGTTGATGGCTGGAGAGCCTGGGGGATAGTCAAAGCCAGGCAGGGTAATGGTTCCCACACCCGCACCGCCATATATAGCTATAGCGGGGGTGCGGAGGCACGGGGGTACGGGGGCGCGAGATTTGTCTGAGGCTGGAGTATTCTCGTACCCCCGCGCCCCCGTACCCTCGTACCCCCGAGATTCGATTACCTTTGCCCTCACCTCTATGCCGTTGGTGATGTCTGGATCGTCGCCAGCCTCCTTGAAACAGGAGGCATAATCATCGCCATAGGTCACTGGCACTTGGATTGTCTCACCGTTGGGGAGAATAACAGGCACCTCTTTGGGAGTCTCGCCTTTCGTCAACCGTATAGTCGCTGCAACGGCAGCTGCTGTGGCACAGGTTCCCGTCGTCAGTCCACTATGCAATGGATAAAACTCCGGCAGCAGATGCTCCACAGCCCTCCGCAGGCCATAAGGCCCATTGACAGAAGTGAAAAGTGAAGAGTGAAGAGTGAAATGTTTCGGACGCTTGAGAGCGATGATACGCATGCCCTTGGCACGAGCTGCTGCCACCTTCTCGCTAAAGCCTCCCGTCTCACCACTCTCTTTGAGCAGGATGGCCTCTGCATCGATATCTATCACACTGCTGTCCTCGTAATAGCAAAGTTGCTCCGGGCTTGTTCCTTGTTCTTTCGCCAAAGCCAAAGATGACTCACGAGGGAGGATGCGATAATACACCCGAACACCTCTTTCCTCCAGATACTTAAGGCGACTGATGCTCTGAACGCCAGTAGTGGCCAAGAGTGAGTGGATGTCATCAGGAATTTGCGAGTAGTCGTCAATCCACGTGATGTCTGGGTCACGAGGCGGATAGATCCGTTCGTATCGGATGAAGGGAATCTGACAATCTTCGGAAACGGCAGCTATCGTCTGATGAAGCGTTGAGGCAAACGGATGGGCAGCATCCACGATAAGTCGGATGCCATGCTGACGGATGAAGGCCTTCATTGCCTCAGCATCCATCGCTCCGTCGGTACGGGTACCATGCTGCAGCGTCAGGTCTTGTTCACCCGTCTTCGTACTATAAAAGAAAGGTGAACCTGCCTCCTCCAACACCTCTACAGCCTTTCGGCCCTCAGTCGTTCCTCCGAAAACGAGTATCATGATGGATCTTCGCCTTGTCTGAACAGATGGGTAAAGTGTTTGTTATAGAGTTCAGAAAACCCCTGACGGTTGTCAATGGCCTCACCCACCACAAGCATCGTGGTCAGCGTGAGTTTATTGTCGTGAACAATCTTCGCAAGGTCTTTCAACTTGCCACGATAGATCTTCTGGTCTGGCCACGTCAGATGGTAACAGGCAGCAACGGGTGTATCCTCTGGGTATTCCTGCAAGAGTTCGCGCTGCACATCGTCAACAATGGATGCAGACAGGAAGATACACATCGTACTCTGACTCTTGGCCAACAAATGTAATTGCTCTTTCTCTGGCATCGGCGTCCGTCCCTCACCACGAGTGAGGATGATGGTCTGACAACGCTCAGGGATCGTAAACTGGCTCTGCAGTTCTGCGGCTGCTGCGAGGAAAGAACTGATGCCTGGGGTGATATGATAGTCCATACCGTTTTGGTCGAAGAACGCCATCTGCTCCTGGATAGCACCAAATATACAAGGATCACCCGTATGCAGACGAACGATGAAATGGCCTTTGTCGTAGTGTTTCTTCATCAGCGCACATTGTTCTTCGAGGGCCATATCAGCAGAAGAGCGAACGACGGCTCCAGGCTTGTGGCATTCCGTCAAAGCCTTAGGAACCAAAGAACCTGCATATAGAATAAGGTCTGCCTTCTCCAACATCTTTCGACCACGCACAGACACCAAGTCTGGATCTCCAGGCCCAGCACCAACAATCTCGATATGCCCCTGTTTCTGACGCAGATGATTGTAGTCGATGGCTAAAGCTGCTGTCCAGTTCTTGCCCTTTACCTTAGGAATGATGAGTTTGCCATGATTGGATCCAAGGATAGCCGCAGCCTCACAGACGCTGGGTGTACCTACATACTTCTCAACGGTTGTACTTGGATTGGGCACGTCGACTTGCGAGAGTTCTTCGGCCGTAAAGAACACCACCTCTTCGTCGTATTCATCTTCGAGCATCGCACAGAACTCTTCGTCTTCTTTCACATCAATCGTACAATATTTATGAGAACAAGGCAAGATGCCTCTATTAGCAAAGGCCTCATCTATCTCGTCATAGATTGCCTCGTAATCCTCAGGATGATGCGCCAGTCCGAAACCTATCGTTCCAACCATCGGCACGAAATGAAGTTCGAGCATACCATCAGGCGCATGGCGACTAAAGGGTGTCACCATGATGAGCAGGCTGTATTTATTGGGATCAGCCTCGCTGATATCGTCGATAATAGTTACGTGATCAGGCTTCGTGGCTTCCAAATAGTCCGTTCCCTCATCGCGAACTTCCATCAACAGGGCCGTTGGTTCTCGATTGACGAATGCAAAGATGCATTGGTCCATTTCATCCTCAAAACTGGCAATGGGCCAATCAAACCTCGCCTCAAGCATATCCAGTTGCCAAAGTCCTGCGTTATCGCTCTGGGTGGTGATGACCTCACGGGCACCTATCATCGCAGCAATATCTCTCGTCAGGTCGTTGGCTCCTCCTACATGTCCACTAAGCACAGAGATGGCATTCAGTCCCAAACTGTCGACACACACCACAGCGGGATCTTCGTGTTTATCCTTGATATATGGTGCTATCGTCCTCACACAGATGCCCATCGCCCCAACAAACACAAACGCATCGAAATCCTTCCAGCGCTTAGCAACGTTCACACGACTGATAATCTCTGCCTCGTTCTTCTGGGCAAACACTTGACTCTGAATAAGGCGGGCGATATTCTTGCCCTCCTCACTGATTTGTATTATCGCTATCTTTTGCATTTCAATATAGTTATTGGATGATTATCGTTGAGTTGTATTCTTGTTGGCGGATCTTGTTGTAGTCCCAATTCTACACATGCCTCATCCCATAGCTGACGGCTGTCTGTGGTGACCTTTGGTGCAACAACACTATTGAAAACGATGATACCATCGGGGGCGAGGACGGAGAGGACTTTCGACATGATGTCTTTCAGGCGACCACCGTGACCTCCGATGAAGACGGCATCTGGGCGAGGGAGGGCGGAGATGTCTGTTTCGAGGAAGTCGCCGATACGGATGTCAATGCCTGGGGCTCCAAAGCGACGGGCGTTCTCCTGGACGATGGCCTCGCACTCAGGACGGATTTCGAAGGCACAGACCGTGAGATGAGGGAACTGCAGGCGGGCCTCGATAGAGACGCTGCCTGTGCAGAAGCCGATGTCCCAAAAGACATGTCTCATGGGGAGTTCGAGGGCTTGGAGCGTCAGCAAACGGATGGGCATCTTGGTGATCATCTTCTCACGGCCATCGAGTAACACGAATTGATTATCTGGAATACCGAAAATACGATTTGAACACGAATTACCATTAATTGAACACGAATTGTCATTAATATTAATTTGTGATAGATTCATGCTCAATTCGTGGTCATTCGTGTTTAAATTTAAAATAAGACAGTTGGGGTGGTCAAAGTCACGCTGTGCCGCTTCTTCGAGGGTGAGAGTACTGACCTTTTCGAGTGAAGGATTTCCCAAATGCTCACCAACGGACATATGATAATAGGTGTAGCCATAGTCGAGCATCCGTTGGACGATGGCAGAGGGAGTATGTTCGCGATCTGTCAGCACGCCAATCTTTTCAGCCCTTTCGATGAGTGCCTTGTCAAACTCATGCCAAGGACGGCCCGTCAATGAGACAATGCGCATATCGTGATAGGGCATCACGAGACGATGAGCCAGCATCTGCAAGGAGTTGAACGTGGGATAAACCACCATCTTCGCCTCAGGCATCTTCCGCTTGATGGTATTTGCAAAGCCGAAGAACAGCGGATCGCCACTGGCGAAAACGATGATAGTCGAGGAGTGAGGAGTGTGGAGTGTGGAGTGAGATTTGTACTGTTCAAAGACAACATCGAGGGGGACGGTGATGTCGATCCATTGGGCATCGGCAGGCAACAACGGCGCCACAATCTCATGATGCCGCTTGCCACCAGAGAACACCTTTCCGTTCTTGATAATCTCCAGCACCTCTGGTGTGAACCAAGGCTCTGGGTTGTCCGTTATTCCTATGACAATAAACTGCATAAAAATATGTCCTTATGTCCTTCTGTCTAAAAACCTGTCCTTCTGTCTATAAATCGCGACCTGGTTTAAGTTGTTCTGCATCGTCAAAGGTAAGAATAGCATTGCAAAGCGTCGCAGCCAGGTTTGAACCTCCCTTCCTGCCCTCAACAATAATCTTGGGAATGTCCTTGAAAGGCTTCACCATGTGTTTCGATTCCCTGACATGCACAAAGCCCACAGGTGCAGCGATGATACCAGCAGGATGAGCCTTACCCTTACGAATCAGATTGCAGAGTTCCATCAGTGCCGTGGGGGCGTTGCCAAAGGCAAAGAGTGCATCGGGATGTTCCTCGACAGCGAGACGGATACCAGCCTGAGTACGGGTAAGGCCCTCCCCCAGCCCCTCCCTAAAGGAGGGGAGTCTGGTTAGTTCTGCCACACGAGGGTCAGAAAGATAGCATTTCGCCTCGATGCCCAAGCGCTGTAAGGCTCCCTTGCGGATGCCGCTCGTCACCATCGTCACATCTGTCACAATGGTTTTCAGCGAACCGTCCTCTACCTTATTATATAATGTCTCTACTGCCTTCGGATCTGTATAGAGAATGTTCTCCATATCAAAGTCGGCAGTCGTATGGATGGCATGCAGCAAAGCCCATTTGTGGTCGAGAGGATAGTCTTTCTTATGAAGTTCACCCGCGATGGTACGGAACGACTCAATCATAATTGACCTCCCCACCCCCTCCAAAGAAGGAGCTTCCTGACGGTAGTAACCGCGAGGTGTGATGAACATCTTACGCCCCTCGCCCTTCGGAGAGGGGTCGGGGGTGAGGCTTATATACGACTGCGAATTACCGATAAGGATGACCGTAAACATATCCACATCATCAGGGTCGAAATCGGCCAGTGTCGTGATCTTTACTGTCTGCTCCTCACGTCCTGCCTGACGGACATAGCCTACAGGGGTGTCTTCGGAGCGATACTTCAAGAACAATTCTTGCAGGCGATAGAGTTGCCAATAGCGGCCATGTGATTTCGGATTATAGACGGCTGTGACGAAATCACCCTCGGCAGCTGCCTTGATACGGCGTTCAATCAACTCCCAAGGCGTCATCAGGTCTGACAAGGAGATGATGCATATATCGTGGCCGATGGGAGCACCCAACAATGAAGCTGCCTTCTGGAAGGCTGAGATGCCTGGCAAGGTTTGAATCTCCATATCTGAGGATCGCTCTTCCCGCATCTCGTAGATGAGTGGCGCCATACCGTATAACCCTGCATCGCCAGAGGAAATCACCACAACGGTCTTTCCCTGTTCCGCCAACAAGAACGCCTGCTCAGCCCGCTCACGTTCCTTCTTCATACCCGTGTCGATGCACTCACAACCCTCCTTCACGTATGCCTCGATAAATTGGAAATAATACTTATATCCAACAATCACATCCGCCTCCCGCACTGCCTCCAATACGGCAGGCGTGATGTCCTCTTTACTGCCAGGTCCTATGCCCGCAACGATGATCTTTCCCATATCAACTGCAAAGGTACGAATAAGCGAGTAAAATACCAAATTCGCAACCAACATTAACAATTAGTTGATTGTTATCACAACCTTGAACGTGATGTTGCGTCCCATGTTATAGACACCGCGACGGCCTGTGACGACATTCACATCGGCATATTTCAGTCGGCTCAGGTGGTTCTGATAGGCCTTGTCCAGAAGATTGTCGGCGATGACGTAGAATTCGGCGATCTTCTTGCCTTTCACTTGGATATCCGTTCCTGCCGAAAGTGAGAGCAGGGCATAGCCAGGCGTCTCGGTTTCTGTTTCGTCAGCACGGTAGATGTGCGTCTGCCTCAGGAAACAGTCAAGACCGAGGGCGATGTAGAGGTTGTTGAGAGGTGAGCGATGGGCGGCATCCGTTGTATGGTGATGATTGACGGTGCTGTGAGAATGATGGAAGAGTTCCCACTTCAACTCAGATGACCATTTGGGGGCAGGCGTGAAGGGGAGGTACTTCGTATCAGCATCAGCGTGTAACAGCTGGGCATCGACATACGAGAAGGTGTTGGAGAAATGAACGGAATGGACGGGGTGAAAGTCCACGCCAGCCTCAAAGCCCAGCAGACGGGCATCGCCCTGCGTATAGATATAGACAGGATAATCTATTCTCTCACCTCTTACCTCTTGCCCCTCACCTCTTATAAATATATAATTGTTGATGCGGTTAGCAAAGAGTGCCAATTGTGCAGAGACATAGCGTGAGGTAAAGTCGAGTCCGAGGTCGGCCTGCAGGCTGTATTCCGCCTTAAGCTGCTGGTTGCCTAACTCATAGCGGAGAGAACCTTCATGCACGCCATTCGATGCCAACTCACTCATATTGGGTGTTCGGAAGCCACGGGCGAGGTTCAGGCGCAGATTGAAGTGGTCATTGATATTGCAGACGGCACCGATACTGCCCGTCAGGCCATTGAAGTGACGTGTGAACGAACCCCCTAAGTTAGGGGGTAGGGGGTCTGAAGCCGTGTCATTGTTCAGACCCCTGTCGCCCCCTAACTTAGGGGGCATCATATCCCCATGCAGCCGTCGGTGGTCATAACGCAGACCTCCGCTGAGCGTCCAGCGGTCGTCAAAGGCTTTCGTGGCCGTGGCATAGACACCAAAGTCAAAGAGCCGGTAGTCAGGAATCAGGTATTCCTCGCCCTCGTTACCCGATTTCTGATACATACCGCCGATGCCCGTTGAGAGTTTCCAACCGTTCCACTCGTTGGTGATATAACGCAGGTCGTAGGTCAAGGTGTGCAGTTTGAAAAACAATTCGTAATCATCCTCGCTTTCCTCAAACTCCTGACGGCGGTTCTGCTGATAACCGATGATGGCTTTCAGATAGCCTGACGAGAGACTCAGCGAGTTATCCCACACCAGTTTGTAGTGCTTCACCTGCTGGAAGGGCAGCGACTTGCCGTATTGATGTCCCGTCCAACCCTCTTCATGTTCCAGCTCTCCTGTCTCCTGACTCCTGACTCCTTCAATAATACTCGGTGTCAGATGATAGGCTGTCCACACAAGTCGTGAGTGTCCCCACGCCTTATTAACACCTAACATCAAGCGGCCAGCACGTTCACGAAACTGTGAGCCAGGCACATAGTCATCGTACTTATTCTTATAAGCGTGAGCCATCTTGTCGCTATAGCGGGCATCCCACACGAAACCTTTCTGATTGCCTGCCATCTGTAGCGAGTAGTGGAAGAGACCGTTATTGGTCTGGTACTCCGTACTGATATTGCCCTTCAGATCTCTCTCGGCCAGTGTAGGCTGTGCGTGAAGGATGACCACTCCCGCCATCGCATCCGATCCGTACATCAGCGAAGCGGGACCTTTCAATATCTCCACTGAGCCGACGCTGCTGCCATCGACCTCCACACCGTGTTCGTCGCCCCACTGTTGACCTTCCTGTCGCACACCTTCGCTCATCACCACCACGCGGTTGTAGCCCAGTCCGCGGATAATGGGTTTCGAGATGCTGCCGCCCGTGGTCAGCTGGCTGACACCTGGCTGGTGGGCGATGGCATCGATAACGTTTGTCGAGGCCGTAGCCCGTAATACCTGGGGTGAGATGATTGATACGGGTGCTGTAGCGTGCTTCAGTTTTGTGTCGCCCGTCACACCCGTTACCGTCAGTTCGTTCAGTTGTAAATGGCGGAAAAACACATCCGTCGAGTCCTCCGCATGATGATGTCTTAAACTATCTTGGGCTGCCACTGCCGTGCATATACACAGCAACAGCAGAATGCATTTGATTTTCATTCTGTGATTTAATTAAATGGATGTATATAAATGATGTATGTAAAAGTCTGGGGGGATCAGGCCGACGGAGGTCCCCGGGTAACGATAGTGCCACAGCAGACGGCATGACAGCCGCACAAAGGCTGGGCGTGATATTTCTTACATACATGGATATATACTGCGACAGCCATCATGACAGCTGCCAACATCGTCAACGTGAGGAACTGGCACAGCACACAGTCGTGCGCCCAAGTTGCCATTGCCGTCAGATGGCCGTGACAATTATGGTGTACGCAGTCACTACATTCTGTATCGGTCGTCTGTGGGATTTCGTGAATATGAAGCGACGAGAATATCAGCATCGGCAGGAATACTGCCAACAAAACGCATGCTGATATTTGTCTCCTAATTACTTTCACGGCTGCAAAGTTACGGCTTTGCAGGCAAAAAGCCAAATAAATTCGAGTTTTTTTAACGTGAGTGTCTTAACGCATATAGGACTCGCATCCCTGTGAGTCCTATATAGCATTAATCATTAATAACTAAAAACCAAAACCAATATGAAAAAGAAAACTATCTCTAATTATGCGTGAATCTTAAATCTGATGCAAAGTTACGGCGGTTTCAGTCTCATTCCAAACTTTCTCGCTTATATTTTACCAACTTATAGCGACAACGCTCCCATCAGGCGACAAACCGCCCGAACCGCCTCAAAACTTGTCGCCTTATAAGAAATTTCCATTATTATTTGGTTATTTCATTTATTATCACTACCTTTGCACCAAGAATCTTTTTAAACTTAAAAATAACATTATGAAGACAGAAGAAATCAAAGATCTTTTCAACAAGTTTGAAAGTATCGTGTGTGACTACAATGGTGTGGAATGTTGGAGTGCCAGAGAGTTGTATAAGCTCCTCGGCTACGTACAATGGCGCAATTTCCTCACCATTGTCGAAAAGGCCAAAAGTGCTTGTGAGAATGCAGGAGAAAATATCAATTATCATTTTGCTGACGTCAGCAAAATGATTGGACTTGGAAAAGGCGGCCAACGAGAAGTTGAAAACATCCTACTTACCCGTTACGCTTGCTATCTGATTGCCCAAAATGGTGACTCACGCAAGCCAGAGATCGCATTCGCCCAAAACTATTTCGCCGTACAGACACGCCGCGCAGAACTGGTAGAGCAGCGACTGCTGGACTACGAACGAGTTAAGGCACGGGCAAAACTTGCCGAGACAGAGAAGGTCCTCTCTGGCGTATTATATGAAAGAGGTGTTGACAGTAAGGGCTTCGCTATCATCCGCTCCAAAGGAGACAAAGCACTATTCCACCTCGATACAAAAGTGCTCAAACGGAAATACAATGCCCCTGACAGTCGTCCACTGGCAGACTTCCTGCCCACCATCAGCATCAAGGAAGGGAGACAAAGACGCGAAAACAGATTATAACATCAAATAAAAGATATACTCCCGTCGCGATGATGGTTGTCGTTTTCCATAATATGTAGATTTAAGGTTAAACAAAGTTTTTCGGAAGCCGTTGGCATAAGCGTATGTCAGCGGCTTCTATTTTACTTTCACTCTATCCTTTCGCATTCGCCATAAAAGCATCAAATTCGCTTGGTTTTGGGCTGAGATGAAGAAAAACACACGGTTTTTGCAAAAAGGACTGTTCAAAACGATACAACTTTCATAATTATTTCTTACCTTTGCATATTGAACAGATAACAATAACAAGCGTATGAAACAACGATATGCAGTAGTGGTACTCTTTGTACTGATAACGGCATCGAGTATGGTCAGCCTGACGAGCTACAGGGCAACGGAGCAATTGGTGACTGATGATATGAATCAGGCGTTGGCCAAGGCTTTGGCTGAACAACAGTCAGATGTCATCAGCGCTGACACTATTCAAGTGTTCAACAGTCATCTGCAAATAGAGGGATTGAGAGGATATGCTATTTTGGCAGTGGATACCAAGAAAGGATTCTGTCCTCGTCCGCAGGTTTCAACAGCCACGATTCTTTCGCTGTCTGATCAACGGCCTTCGATGATTCTATGGTCGATGGCAATGTTATGGGGATTGTTCTGCCTGTATCAACATCGACGCAATGTGACATTGGGATTGTATGGCGGATTGGCTCTGCAAAACGGGCATTTTGTGGATGCAAGGGGCAATAAGGTGAAACTGACACCGATGCAACAGCAACTGATGGAGATGCTTTGGCAGTCACCCACGCATCAACTTTCTAAGACGGAGATCTGTAATACCCTTTGGCCCAAGAAGCCAGATGCCAACGAGACGCTTTACACCCTTATCCGTCGCCTAAAGCCCATCATCGAACAACATTCCGACCTCAAAATCGAAGCTGACAGAGGGAAATCATACGGTCTAACAATCAAATGACGAATTCGGCTGAAAGTCAGACAGATAGCCGATTGTCAGCAAAATGTCAGACAAATGTCAGGCACTATTTTTGGTGACACCCTCATCTCTTCATACCTTTGCACAAAATAAGCAAGTGTATGAAGAGTTTTTTATTTCTTGCAGCCTTGACACTTGGTATGACTGTGCAGGCGCAGGACATCAAAGAGGGTGAGACACTACAGGAGATTACCGTCAAAGGATCCAAGGTTGTGCAACGAGTAGACGGACAGACCATCTATCCCACTCGTCAGCAACTGGAAAGCTCTACCAACGGCTATTCGTTATTGTCAAAGTTGACACTTCCTCACCTGCGTATTGACCCCGTGATGCATACAGTCACAGCACTCACCAACTTGGGAAGTGTGCAGGTGCGCATTAACAATGTCATTGCATCAAAAGAGGATTTGCTCGCTCTCGATATGAAGGCTGTGGAGCAAATTGACTATATCGACAATCCGGGAGTGAGATATGGCGAGGGAGTGGCCTATGTTGTAAACATCATCGTTAAACATCCCGTTAGCGGTTATGATATTGGTGCCGACTTGACCAACACGCTTACCGCTATTAACGGTGATGAGACCGTATTTGGGAAGTTCAACCTTGGCAAAAGCGAGTTTGGAGTGACCTATGGTTTGGACTATCGCAATTTCAAAGGTACAGATTATGAAGAACGGGCCACGTATGAAATGGAGTCTGGGGAAAAGAGCCATATTCTTCGCAAGCAGCTCGATGGGCAAAATAAGAACCTCAGCCACAACATCTTGTTGACCTATAGCCTGAGCGATTCTGCTTATGTCTTCCAGTCGAAGTTGTCGGCAAGAAGAGATATCCAGCCTCATAACGTCTGGACCAAGATGGGAGGAACCACGAATTATGAAGAACATTCCTCTTCACACACTTCATCACCTGCGCTCGACCTCTATTTCCATCGTGATTTTGCTCGCCATCAGTCGCTGACGGCCAATGCTGTTGGAACATATATCAAGACCACCTGCTATGCCGAGCATAACGAGGGTAACGATTATGCCTACTCCGTCGAAGGCAAGTCGTACACGCTATGGGCGGAGGCCATCTATGAGAATCGTCTGAAACTTTTTACGCTTTCCTTGGGTACACAATATTCCCAACGTTATATAAATAATGTGTATTCTGGCGATGCCAATACCTCTAATTCTATGCGTTCGTCAGGAATCCATTTCTTCGGACAGTTAAAAGGCCGTTTGGGCAAACTCGGCTATATGGGAGGACTTGGCGTCAGTAACCGTTATTACAGGCAGGACGATTGGAACAACAGTTTCCTGCTTTTCCGTCCCAAACTGACGATATCCTATTCGTTGGCAAAGGGATTGAAACTGAAATATGACTTCGAAGTGTCACAGCATGTATCCCAAATTGCGTTGGTCAGCGATGTTGTCATCAAGCAGAATGCCTTTGAAACGTTGGTTGGCAATCCTGACATCACGCCCAACCGTGTAACCTCGCATGACCTCCGCCTGACTTATTCTGCAAAACGTATTATGACAGAACTGCAAGGCTACTGGCGTTTAAACGCAGACTGCAATATGGAGAAGTACACAAGGAAGGACGGTCATTTCTATCAGACGCAGACAAACGCCAATAACGAATGTAGTTTCTTCTTCATTCAGAGTTACAACCGATGGGAGGCTGTACCTGAGCATCTGTCAGTCACCATCTATGGAGGTATATATCGCTTCTTCAACTTTACAGACGAATACCGGCATACTTATACGGCATTCAATGGTGGTGCGAGCGTTGAGGCGTATCTTGGCAAATGGACGCTGACGGCCTACGCTGATAACGGCTGGAACTTTATGGAGGGTGAGCATTGCGGCCATCAATCTGCCGCTTGGTTTCTCACAGCCTCTTACCGTATGAAGGCTGTCACCCTTTCACTTTATCTGCAGCATCCATTCTCCGCTAATCCTCTAACGCAAAAGACGGAGATTCTCAACCGCTATATTCACAAGGAAATATCGCAGTATAGTCGTGACTTTGGCAATATGCTTACCCTCAGCCTTACTTGGCATCTTTCCTCTGGCCGCAAGTATCGTGACATACAGCGATCTATGAACCATCGTGATACTGAAACAGGCATATTACAGACCAAATGAGAAAGGTCACCTTCATATTCATCGCCATCATCATTGTGGCCGCAAGCATCGACTGGGTAGAGTCGTGCAGCGACTTGAAGTCCCATAAGGAGGTATTCAGACGCCAACAAACTTATGCCGATATGTATGAATACACGGATGCCGACTATGATTATGTGGTTCGCGTTCCGTCGTTCTTCATCGCCCAGCCCGATTCGCTCAAGGATGAAAAAGGCCGTATGCGTTTTGAGTACGGTGACCAGTGGATTACTATCGTCATCGAAAGCCATGTGATGAATAATAACGGGCAGTCGCTAAAGTCTGGTATGGACTCGCTGGCACAAGTGCTTCATTCGACAAACAGCAAACTCGGCAGCGATTATTTTATCCTTTCGGGACCTCAGTATGAAAACGGCAGTCGCATCGAGGGTTATAGTTATTACTCAAAAGTAATGGCCTATCACAGGTTCTGGTTTGTCTATACGATGATCTATCCTGATGGCTATAAAGACGTCCTTGCCCGAATGTTCAAGGAAATTGACGACTGGCAGATATGGAAACGCCCACGTCCGCAACTAAAGCAGGGCGAGTCTCAAACACCAAAAGCATTGTCGAATGGGTGCAATGGTGCTTGATCCTATTGCGCGCCTTATACCCTTGTCTGTGATTATCTACGCTTAGTGCTGACGTTATGAAAGCTTCGTGTTGCCATCAACAAGGCTTCGTACTCCGAACAACAAGCGGGGTTATGCCAAGAAAGGTTAGTCCAAAGTCCAAGAAAGGTGCCTAGTTTCTATGAGAAAGGTGGCACCTTTCTCTGAAATTCTCTCGAGAATTTGGAGGTTTACCCTAAGGAAAGTGGGAGTTTACCCTAAGGAAAGTCCCAGTTTAGTCTAAGGAAAGTCCCAGCGTACCAAAAACAAAAAATCAGGATCTACTATGTCCTGATAAATGAGGTACAAGCAGAAAAACCGTCAGACCTCCCGTCTATTATGGAAAATCCTTTGTTTATCGGGGTTTCAGCACGGGAGGTCTTGTCCGGAGACCTCCCTCAGACCTCCCATAGACCTCCCGTCTGACCTCCCCTGCCGTCAGCTATGAAGCGGAACCACTTTGTAGTAGACCACATACGATTGCACATAATTTACAATAGTGGCTATCCTAAAAGAGAAATCATGGGAGGGGTGACGGGAGGGCCGAGACAAGAAGCAAGTTGGCTAACGATGAAACACACCATGATGAAAGCGTCCAGTCTTCTGTCACGGTTCAACATCCACAGAAACTAAGCTCAGTCAAGGAACTGTTAGCCTACCTGTTCTACCATCTGCCCTTTTACCATATACGGGCGTTCATATCTTCACCGTATGTCCGATGGACGCTCCGGGTCATCCTGTTTTCTGTATGGTTGATTTCCATCTGACTGACCTGCATCATCGCCCACGACAATGCCAAACTGCACACCATCCAAAAGAAGTATGTACTGCTACGTGAGTTTGCCAGGCCCAATCAAGAATGGGCTGACAAGGCAGACTATATCGAGTTCCTATACACCGATGAAGCGGAACATCAAGGGGAGATTGAAAGGTTGTGGGAGAACAGACGCAAGCGACTGGCAAAATAAAAATAACTGCGGCATCGCGTCGCAGTTCTTGGCATTGCGTTTTTACAAAAGCCTCCCCATCGCTTGCGGTTGCAAACAGATGGGGAGGCACGTCTTCATTATTACCACTCATCGTCCCAATCGATGCCGCTATGCTGGCGGGCGCGGGCCGGTCCGCTGCCACCGCCGCCGTAGTCGAGGTCGGCATTGCTGTTTACATCACTTACTGGGCTGGAACAGATGATGCTTTGTTGCTGTAGCGTGACCAACCATCATGGTGGGCTGCAAATATGTTTTCTTCATCGCTTTGTCCTCCTTATTACTTAATGATTGTCTTTTTGCCATTGTTGATATAGATGCCGCGCTGCGTCGGCTGCTTGTCGAGCTTGCGACCGTCGATTGTGTACCATGCATCAGAACCATTAACCATGAACCCTGAATCGTGAACCGAAATAATTCCCGTAGCGTCATCATCGCCGCCAAAGTTGAGCTTGAAGGCGCGGACACCGGCCTGCTGGGAATTGGTGGGCTCGCCGGCGGTGAGGCCCTTCAGCTGGAAGTAGCCGCGGAAGGCGTTCACCTGAAAGTCAGTGGCCGTAGGATAGTATAGCTTGTTGTCGGCGCCGAGATAGAGGTTGGTCTTCTCGTCGGTGTAGATGCTGACGGGGCTGTAGGTGCCAATGAAATCGACATAGTCA
>CACYQO010000052.1 GCA_902776545.1 uncultured Prevotellaceae bacterium
GAAGAGGTTGCCGAGAGCACAGGTCTGTCAGTAGAGCAGATCAACAGCATTGAGAACGACCAGAACCTGCCATCATTAGGTCCGCTGATCAAGATAGCCAGAGCACTGGGTGTGCGACTGGGAACATTTATGGATGATAACGACGCCCTGGGTCCTGTGGTCTGTCGTGCTGAGGACCGTGAGAAAGACAGCAGCATTAGCTTCTCCAACGGTGCTACCGATGCCCGCAAGCACATGGAGTATCATCCGCTGGCCCAGCAGAAGGCAGGCCGCCACATGGAGCCGTTCATCATCGACATCAACCCTGAAGAAAATCAGGACTATAAACTCTCTGCCCATGAGGGTGAGGAGTTCATCTATGTGATGCAGGGTGAAGTGGAAGTGGAATACGGCAAGGAGAAATATTCGCTGAAGGAAGGCGACTCGATCTACTATGATTCCATCGTCAAGCACCATCTGCACGGTGCCCCAGGTAAGTCTGCCAAGATTCTCGCACTGATTTATATTCCGTTTTAGACAGAAGAACGTTTTTTAGACAGAAGAACATAAGAACATATGAGTGACGTGAAATTAGATATGGCAGGCAGGCCTCTGCCGGACAGAACCTACCCAGCTGAGACGGGTAGTGCGGGCTATACACTCCATGAGCGTACCCTTGGCCAGTGGCTGGAACACTGGGCAGAGACCACACCCGATAAGGAATATATCGTCTATAGCGACCGCGACCTCCGTTTTACCTGGAGCAAGTTCAATGAGCGTGTTGATAATCTCGCCAAAGGTCTGATTGCTATTGGTGTAGAGCGTGGATCAAACGTAGGTATCTGGGCTACGAACGTGCCCGACTGGCTGACGTTCCTCTATGCCACAGCGAAGATCGGCGCCGTGTTGGTGACGGTAAATACCAACTACAAGCAGAACGAGCTGGAGTATCTCTGCAAAGACTCTGATATGCATACCCTCTGTATCACCGACGGTACATGGGACTGTAACTATGTGGATATGACCTACACGATGCTGCCCGAGCTGAAGACCTGTGAGCGCGGTCATCTGAACAGCGAGCGCTTCCCCTATATGAAGAACGTGGTGTTCATCGGTATGGAGAAGTATCGCGGTATGTTCAATACGGCAGAATTGTTGCTGTTGGGACAGAACGTGGAGGATGAGACCCTGCAGGAGATGAAGAGCAAGGTGACTTGTCACGATGTCTGCAACATGCAGTATACCTCAGGCACGACGGGCTTCCCGAAGGGTGTGATGCTGACGCACTATGGTATTGCCAACGACGGTTACTTCACAGGAGAGAACATGGGCTTCACGGCCGACGACAAACTCTGCGTCTGTGTGCCGCTGTTCCATTGCTTCGGTGTGGTGCTCGCCACGATGAACTGTCTGACGCATGGTTGTACCGAGGTGATGGTCGAGAAGTTCGACCCCTTGGTGGTGCTGGCGTCTATCCATAAAGAAAGATGTACGGCCGTTTATGGTGTGCCCACGATGTTTATCGCCGAACTAAATCACCCGATGTTCTCGATGTTCGACCTGACTTGTCTGCGAACAGGTATCATGGCCGGTTCGCTCTGTCCTGTGGAACTGATGAAGCAGGTCAGCGAGAAGATGTATATGACCATCACGAGTGTGTACGGTCTGACGGAGTCTTCGCCAGGTATGACGCAGACCTGTCTGAACGACACCTTCGAGCAGCGCTGTACCACCGTAGGCCGCGACTACCCGTTTGTCGATGTGAAGGTGCTCAATCCTGAAACTGGCGAGGAGTGTCCCGTTGGTGTTCAGGGTGAGATGTGCTGTAAGGGTTTCAACGTGATGAAAGGCTACTATAAGAACCCGACGGCTACGGCAGAGGTTATCGACAAGAACGGCTATCTGCACTCCGGTGACCTGGGCGTGAAGGACGAGCAAGGCTTTTATAAGATCACAGGTCGTATCAAGGATATGATCATCCGAGGCGGTGAGAACATCTATCCCCGTGAGATCGAGGAGTTCCTCTATCACATGCCTGGCATCCGTGATGTTCAGGTGGCAGCCGTTCCTTCAAAAAAATACGGTGAGGCTGTGGGTGCCTTCATTATCCTCGAAGAGGGTGTGAAGATGGAGCCCGAGGACGTGCAGGAGTTCTGTCGCGGTAAAATCGCCCGTTATAAGATTCCGAAGTACGTGTTCTTCATCGACCAGTTCCCGCTGACGGGTTCCGGCAAGATCCAGAAGTTCAAGCTGAAGGAAATGAGCCTCGCCCTCTGCGAGAAACTCGGTATAGTGGTAGAGTAATTAATTAGGCACAGATTAACACGGCTTTATAAATAAAGACACGGCTGCTGCACAAAGAAAAAGAGCAGTGTTAATCCGTGAAATCCGTGCCCAAAATTTATAAATATGTTTGAGAATTTAAGTGAGAGATTAGAACGATCGTTCAAGATATTGAAAGGTGAGGGAAAGATCACCGAGATCAATGTCGCTGAAACCATGAAGGACGTGCGCCGTGCATTGCTCGACGCCGACGTCAACTATAAGGTGGCCAAGCAGTTTACCGATACCGTGAAGCAGAAGGCCCTGGGCCAGAACGTGCTCACCGCCGTGAAACCCAGCCAGTTGATGGTGAAGATTGTGCACGACGAGTTGGCCGAACTGATGGGTGGAACTGCTTCCGAACTGAAGGTCGAAGGCCGAGCTGGAGCGCCTGCCATCATCCTGATGTCTGGTCTGCAGGGTTCTGGTAAGACCACGTTCAGCGGTAAACTCGCCAACCTGTTGAAGACGCGCAACCGTAAGAAGCCTCTCTTGGTGGCCTGCGACGTGTATCGTCCTGCTGCCATCGAGCAGTTGAAGGTCGTCGGACAAAGCGTTGGTGTGCCCGTCTATACTGAGCCCGACAATAAGAATGTGGTGGAGATTGCCAACCACGCCATTCAGGAGGCCAAGGCTAAGGCCAACGATGTGGTCATCATCGATACCGCCGGTCGTCTGGCAGTCGACGAGGAGATGATGCAGGAGATTGAGACGCTGAAGAAGGCCGTCAATCCTAATGAGACGCTCTTCGTGGTCGACTCGATGACTGGTCAGGATGCCGTGAACACCGCCAAGGAGTTCAACGACCGCCTCGATTTCGACGGTGTGGTGCTGACGAAGCTCGACGGTGACACCCGTGGTGGTGCTGCCTTGAGTATCCGTACCGTTGTGACGAAACCTATCAAGTTCGTCGGTACGGGTGAGAAGATGGAGGCCATCGACGTGTTCCATCCCGACCGTATGGCCGACCGTATCCTCGGCATGGGTGATATCGTCTCTCTGGTGGAGCGTGCCCAGCAGCAGTTCGACGAGGAAGAGGCTAAGCGCCTGGAGAAGAAGATCCGCAAGAACAAGTTCGACTTCGACGACTTCATGGGACAGATCCAACAGATCAAGAAGATGGGTAACATCAAGGATCTGGCTGCGATGATTCCCGGTGTGGGCAAGCAGATCAAGGATCTCGACATCGACGACGACGCCTTCAAGGGCATCGAGGCTATCATCAACTCGATGACGCCGAAGGAGCGCCAGAATCCCGATATCATCAATCAGAGCCGCCGCCGTCGTATCGCAGCCGGTTCAGGCACGAAGCTCGACGACGTGAACCGTCTGATGAAGCAGTTCGACCAGACGCGCAAGATGATGCGGATGGTCTCTGGTATGGGTTCTTCGAAGATGGCTCAGATGGCCAACGCCATGAAGGCGATGAAGGGAAAGGGAGGTTTTGGCCCCCTAAGTTAGGGGGCGATAGGGGTCTGAACAAGCGCAGGCTCCAAGTAGAACATATTATCGGGTCTGGTTCGCTTGTTCAGACCCCCAACCCCCTAACTTAGGGGGCTTATGTATGCAATTAATTGACGGAAAAGCAACAGCAGCAGCCATCAAGGCTGAGATTGCAGAGGAGGTAAAGGAAATTATGGCCCGTGGTGGCAAGCAGCCCCATCTGGCAGCCGTGTTGGTGGGTCACGACGGTGGTTCGGAGACGTATGTGAAGAACAAGGTGCTGGCCTGCGAGGCCTGTGGCTTCAAGAGCACACTCATCCGCTTTGAGGACAATATCACAGAGACCGAGCTTCTGGCCTGTGTCGATAAACTCAACAAGGACGACGATGTCGACGGCTTCATCGTGCAGCTCCCTCTGCCCAAGCATATCGATGAGCAGAAGATCATCGAGGCCATCGACTACCGCAAGGACGTAGACGGTTTCCATCCCATCAACGTGGGCCGTATGGCTATCGGCCTGCCTTGCTTCATCTCAGCAACGCCCCTCGGCATCATCACCCTGCTGAAGCGCTACAATATCGAGACCAGCGGTAAGAAGTGTGTCATCCTCGGACGCTCGAACATCGTGGGTAAGCCGATGGCCCAGCTCATGATGCAGAAGCAGTATGGTGATGCTACGGTGACCGTATGTCACTCACGCTCAAAGACTTTGAAGGAGGAATGTCGTGAGGCTGATATCATCATCGCTGCCATCGGACAGCCTGACTTTGTGACGGCCGATATGGTGAAGGAGGGTGCCGTGATTGTCGACGTAGGTACCACCCGTGTGCCTGATGCCACCCGTAAGAGCGGCTTCCGCCTGAATGGCGACGTAAAGTTCGACGAGGTCAGTCCCAAATGCTCCTTCATCACACCCGTTCCTGGTGGGGTAGGACCGATGACCATCTGTTCTCTGATGAAGAACACCCTCGCCGCCGGCAAAAAAGAGTATTACAAATAATTATTAGCAACGGACAACAGGACTGACACGACTTCTCTTGTCATAAGAATAAAGTCCTTAAGTCCTGTAGTCCATTGCAAAAATAGAAGATGACAGCGCAAGAGTTTTATGAACTTGGCAATGCGGCCCGCAAGCGTGGTCAGTGGCATGAAGCCATCAACTACTACATTCAGGCCATAGACCTTGACCCCGACAGTCCTGCTGTCGAAGCCAAGCGCATGCTCGACGATATCCTTGACTATTATTGTAAAGATATGTATAACCCATGATGAAGAAAATCTTACTTGGTGTGATGGCCCTGATGATGGGTTGTCTTACCGTAACGGCTCAATCTAAAGCCAAGAGCATTGTGATCTTTTACGAGAACGACGTGCATTGCGGTATCGACGGCTATACGAAGATGGCCGGACTGCGCGATGCCATCAATCGCACGGATACGGCCTACGCTGCTGCTGTCTGCGTGGGAGACTTCTTGCAGGGCAACACTACGGGTGCTATCTCCAAAGGCCAGTACATTGCCGACATCATGCGCCTCATGGATTATCACGCCCTCACGCTGGGCAACCATGAGTTCGACTACGGTGTGCCACGTATGCGTGAGCTGCTGGAACAGGTGGGAGCCCCTGTGGCCTGTGCCAACTTCTATGAGGCTGGCGAGCCCAATCCTGTCTATGCCCCCTACGTCATCCATCAGTATGGCGACAAGAAGGTGGCCTTCGTCGGAGCCTGCACGCCTGAGACGATGATCCTCGAGGGCTACTCGTTCTACGACACCAACGGCATCCTGCTCTACGACCTGAAGCCGAAGACTTTCTACGAACTCATCCAGCAGGCTGTCGATGATGCACGCAAGGAGGGTGTCGACTATGTGGTGCTGCTCTCGCATGTGGGTGAGACGCCCCAGTCGATGGGATTCAGTTCGCACCGTCTGGTGAACAACACGCGTGGTATCGACGTCGTGCTCGACGGTCATTCGCATGAGATTTTCGAGGGTGTAATGGTCAAGAATCTCGATGGCAAGGAGATCGCCGTCACGCAGACGGGTACTCAGTTTGCCAACGTGGGCAAGTTGCTTATCACGCCTGATGGACGGATGACGACGCACCTCATTAAGAGCAAGGAAATCCCCTATGAGAACGCCGTAGTTACCGCCGCTATCGATAGCGTCCACCGTATGGTGAAGGCCGTCACCTCAGAGGTCATTGCTCACAGCGACTATCGTCTGGTGGTGAGCGACGAGAATGCCCGTTGGATCGTGCGTGGACAGGAAACGAACGCTGGTGACCTCGTGGCTGACGCTTACCGTTATGCCATGAAGGCCGACATCGGCTTTGAGAATGGCGGTGGCATCCGCAACGACATTATGGCTGGCGACATCACCTATGGCGACGTCATCGGCATGCTGCCCTACGACAACACCCTGCGCCGCATCATGGTCACAGCCGAACAGCTGAAGGCAATGCTCACCCGCTGCACAGCTCTTGTGCCCGTGCTCGACGGAAATTTCCCGCAATGTTCTGGCCTCCGTTTCACCGTCCACAGCAAGAGCCACACCGTCAGCGACATTGAGATTCTGCAGGAGGACGGCACATACAAGCCCATCGACATGCAGCGCACCTATAGCGTTGCCCTCACGAACTACAACCACGATGCAGGCGGATTCTTCGACTGTTTCAAGACATGCGTCGTGCTTGAGGAAAGCACCATCCGTTACTACGAGGCGCTCTCAAACTATATGCGCATTGCCCTCAACGGCACTACAGGCTCAGCCTACGCCCAGCCCCAAGGCCGCATCCGCATCGTTGAAGACTAATCTCACAACGGGGACTGTCCCTATTGTGAGAATTTATCGGCTGATTCTCAGCACAGGAGCAATCTTGTTGCAAGGCTCAGGCAGATCCACCACAAGCCCGTCGGAAGTCTGACGGGCTTTTATCTTGCCGTAACCCAAGAGGAAGACGTTCGTGATGGACTTGCGGAAATCGGGATTACCCTTTGCCAGCGACTTGATGACCAGACGGCGATTGCCCACCTGCCCGAGGGACTCTTTCGAAGGCTGAGGGGCTGCTGGAGGCCAGCCCATCGCCGTCGCATATAGGTATTTCTTCGTCTGGTTGAATCGGATGTCGCGATAGTCCATACCGTTGTACTGCCCCTCGTTGAAGCCCTGGGCGTTGATTTCAATCGTCTTCTCTGCCACAGGTCCCTCACCGAATTTCACCCATGGACGGGTGCCGAAGATACTCTCGCCGTTTGGTGTCATCCAGGCCTCTAACTCATCAAGAAACTGAGCGGCCTTCTCGTCGTAGGTGCCGTCGGCTCGCAACGGGATGTTCAGTAGCAGGTTGCCGTTCTTTGAGACGATGTCCACCAGCTGCTTCACTAAATTCTCAGCCGTACGGTAGCCGCGCTCATAGACGCTGGTGTTGTAGTGCCAGTCGCCGATGCAGTTGCACGTCTGCCAAGGGTAGGGCATGATGGCATTGGGGGCGCCGCGCTCTACATCCCAAGTGAGTGCCTTCTTCTGTTCGTCGTTCAGGATTTTGCCGAACACCACGCTGCGTGGGTTCTTATTATAAAGATGTGTAGCGATCTTCAGGCCGCAGTCGCTCAGTGGATAGAAGGGCAGCACGGTCACGTCGAAATAAATCAAATCAGGGTTATAGCGGTTGATGGCATCGAGGGTGCGGTCGTAGAAGTTATTGACGAACTCCTCAGACGGCGGACAGGCGCCGTTCTCCCAGCCCCATTGGTGATGGATGGCCACGTTCGACCACGAACGGTCGCTCTGCGGATGGTTCTGCCGATAGAGCATCTGAGGGTCGTAGCCTTCCCACCACTTGCCTTTGCCGTCAGCCTTCGTCAGCTTGCCGTCGTAGTAGATGCCTGCCTTGGGGCCGTTCTGGTCGTAACGCTGGGATGTCTCATACCACAGCCAGGCATGATCGGCGTGGAACGAGATGCCCAACGGCAGTCCGGCTTTCTTTGCAGCCTTCGCCCAGCCGTCGAGGATATCCTTCTTGGGACCGATGTTCTGCGAGTTCCAAGGCTGGTACTGCGAGTCCCACAGGTCGAAGTTGTCGTGGTGGTTGCCCAGCACGAAGAAATACTTCGCCCCACAACGCTTGTAGCGCTCCACCAGTGCCTCCGGATCCCACTTCTCCGCCTTGAAGAGCGGCAGAATGTCCTTGAAGCCGAACTCCGACGGATGGCCGTAGTGCTCCACGTGATACTTATACTGTCCGTTGCCCTCGATATACATGCCTCGGGCCATCCAGTCGCCTGAGCCCTCCACGCATTGCGGCCCCCAATGTGCCCAGATGCCGAACTTTGCATCGCGGAACCATTCAGGTGTCTGGTGTGTCTCTAATGACTGCCACGTGGGTTCATACCTGCCCGTCAGCATCTGCTCGTGCTGCTCCGATACGGGCACCTGATACATCATTCCAGACTTCACATCGCCTGACTTCTTTACGGACGCCTCATCGCCTGACTTCTTTACGGACGCCTCATCGCCTGCCTGTTTGTCTTGCGCCATTATTGCTGTCAAGCTGCAACATACGGCCAAAGTCATCAATATCCTTTTCATAACTGCTGGTTTGTTTTTAGTTTCGCTGCAAAGTTAATCATTTTCCTTCAAATTTGCAAGCAATTCCTGTTCTTATTCTCTGAAAACGACCACAAAACGCCCAGATTTCACGCCTTTTTCTGTGCTGAATCGGCATAAAACCATAGCTGTGTGCCGATGAATCTGTGTAATCTGTGTAACCTGTAACTAATAAAATACTTTACAAAATCTTCATTCTTTCTCTTTTCTCGCAGAAACAAGGCTGTTAACCAGGACTTTCCCCAGTCTAAACCTCCACTTTCCCCTAAGGAAACTCCCACTTTCCTTAGCCCAAACTCCGAGCCTTCATAAGCCTTTGATTGTCAGAGAGATACAATTTCGCCAAGAATCGATTTATGTGTGATGAAATTTGTTTACATAATGCATATCTTTTCCGTTACAGTTACAGTTGTGACAGTTAAAAATCTGACAATTATGACAAATGACAATTCTATTTTGGGCTCCCAAAATTAGTGGTCATTACGCATTACATTGTAATGATCTCAATTTTTCAAAACATGAGAAAATAGTCATAGAAGAATTATTATATATTTAATATATAATAATTTATAATAGATATAAATACTTATTTAACTATTAATTCAGATTCGACATTCTATCAAAAATTGATTTGATTACACCGTAATGTAACGTTCTGCTTGAATTGTGGGATTCCGTGTGGGCCAATTGATTCCTAAGCGCAAAATTTGGAACTGTCATTTGTCATAATTGTCATTTTTCCCAAATTCTTGAGTTTAGGTGCATCATGCCCAACCCCATGATAGTCCATAATTTAACTGTAACAACTGTAACTGTAACGCTACATCCTCCTTTCCTTTATTGGAAAAGTGCATTTTGGATTGATAGATAGTGGGAAAATGGGATAATGGGATTCGGGTTGGTCTTAGTGAGAAGATGAAGGTGGGAGCTAATGATTCTAATGAAATGTTAATTAAATTAACATGTATATTATTATAGCATCACACTTTCTTCTTCAAACCCTACCAGTTCCCATTTTCCCATTTTCCCACTAACTATTTCCTGAATCTTTAAGCAAACATCAATGACGCATATAAAGAGAGACGGCTCTCCTGCTTGTAACAAAGAACCGTCCCTGTATCTTTGGACCAGCCTTTCCTCAGTAACTACTTATGAAAGAATTTCTTTCCGTTTATGATGTAAAGTCTGCCACGTTGGGGCTGGGTGATGTGAATTCCCTGTAAATCGTAAATGTCTTCCGTCAGACATCCTTTCGTATGTGGGGATTGAATGGCGTCTGGTGTTCCCTCAATGATTTCATTGAAGACAGTCCATCCGTCCGTAGCTTCGTATTTCCCTTTAGTGCCATTAGGCACATAGAGTTTTTCAATGAACCTGAGTTTATCCGCTTCTGAATCATATACAGTAAAGACGGTGCTTCCTATTTGGAACGGCTCTTCTATCTGCGATACAACATACTCCATTGATTCACACCCTGAGAAGGCATATCCGCCTATGGAAGTGACTCCCTTGGGTATCTCTATTGTTCTCAGCGACTTGCAGTTGGCAAATGTCTCCGCTTTGATTGTCGTTATACGTTTTGGAATATTGACGGATGCAAGGCTGTATGCATCACTGAATGCAGCCCTGCCAATGCTGGAGACGTTCTCAGGAATCACCAGTGCAGTCAGGGACGAACACCCAGCAAAAGCATACTCTCCGATGGAAGTGACGCTCTCTGGAACAACGATTGTCTTAATCTCTTTGATATTATAGAATGCCTTGTTGCCTATGGATGTGATTCCTTCAGGGATGACGGTGTGTCTTGACCCCAAAAGCAGAGTGTTGGTGGCACTTTCAATAAGTGCATTGCAGTCTTCTCTTGAATCATAGAACTTGTTGTCAGTCTCTACGGTGATAGAGGTGAGTCCTGAACAGTTTTCAAAGGCCCACGTTCCGATTTCCTTCACATTTGCTGGTATGAAAAGATTCTTTAGCCCGGTACATGAACTGAACGCCACATTGCCTATGCTTTCCAAACCTGTTGGTAATTTTATGCTTTCCAGAGATTGGCAGTTACTGAAAGCGTTCTGACCAATGTGAGTGACGCCCTCGGGAATCGTGATGGATTTAAGAGACCGGCAGTCGTAACACAAGGCATCAGGTATCTCCGTCATAGATTCTGGCAGAATCAGTGATGTCAGATTTGCGCAATCCCAGAACATTGAAGTCTCAATCGTGGTTACACTCTGTGGGATGACTATCTCTATGAGTCCCAGACACATGCCAAAAGCGCCAGCCCTGATGGTAGTGACTGTTTCTGGTATGCTGATACCTGTGACTTTCTGACAGCTATTGAAGGCGCTCATGCCAATCTCTGTGACCGTATAATCGTTCGCCTTACTTGGGATGGTGACAAAACCTTCCGTCTGTTCTGAAACAGCAGCATAGTCACTGACCTTACATGTTTTCTCCTCTTCGCTAAGGATTGTAAAAAACACCTCTATACCCTCAGCAGTCAATGCCGTAAAGCGGACATCTGTTTTTACTGTGTCCACGGATTCTTCCTCACCTGAACTCTGATAGTCAAACTCTTCTATATGCCTGAAGTTTCCCCAGACGGCCGAAGCCTGATACTTCTCACGACTTCCTGTTGGCACGTAGAGTGTACAGTTGTCTGCATAGACCTCTGGGAAACGCTCTATAGTTTTCCTTCCTTGTTTGACGTATTCCGTTCCGAAGATCTTATACACATCATAGTTGTCACCCAGCGCCAATGGTTCTTCTTGGCAGACATATACTTTCTTCAGCCTCTCTCTGTTATTATTATTGACATCAAGCGACTGATAACCAATGCTTTTCAGTCGTTCACCGATAATCATCGAATCTGGCGTGAGGCAGGAAGCGAAAGCCATATCGCCCAGACACCTTAGGTACTTAGGCAGCGAAGGCGCCCACTTGTAACAATTCCAGAAAGCAGATCTACCAATGGAGTCGACATTTTCAGGAAGCGTCATCTCAATCAGACAGCTGTCATTGCGAAAGGCTTCACATCCAATCAAGGTCAGAGAATCTGGCAGAACCACCTTCTTAAGATTAGTACAGCCCATGAGTGCAGCGTCGGAAATCCATCTCACACGATTAGGAATCATAAGTTCCTCGAGGCTCAGGCAGTTGAGCATAACATAGTCGCCAGTATTAGTGGTGTAGAGAGGAATGGGCCTATTTCCAAATTCCAGAAGGGTTTCCGGCAGTTGGATTGAATTCAGATAGAAACAGTTGGAGAATGCCCATGGCTCAATCCTCTCCACGCCATTTGGCACGATGAGTTCACCGTTTTTATGCTCTGGACAACGGATGAGCGTCTTTAAGTCCTTAGAATACAAGACACCTTCCACACTACAGATTGATGGATTTTCCGACAGTACATTGATAGACTGGAGTTCCGAATGATAGGTAGAAGTTAACAGTTTATTTGGATCAGTGCGGAAGGCATTTTCAGAAAGCGTCATCATGACCTCCGACAGGATGTCAATGCTTTCGAGACTACTACATCTGTAGACTATATCCGAGTGTACAACTGCCACCTTCTTCGGCAATACGAGTTTTTTCAGCGACGTACATTCACTAAAGGCCTTGGCGCGAATCTCCTGAAGGCTGTCAGGCAATTCAATCTCTTTCAGCCTCTCACAGCCACAGAAAGCCTCCGCCCCAATATATTTAACGGATTTAGGGATTTTGACGGAGGTTAGTTGGTAAAAACAGTAAAATACCTGACTATTAATCTTTGTAACAGGATACAGCTTATTATCGATTCGTATAGAATCAGCAATAACCGCCTCCGTTCTTTCTCTATCCTGTACGTTGACCAATGTAGCCCCCGAATGATACACTTCATACTCCATACCATCGATGGTCACATAGTCAATATAACCCTGGGCTGAAGCTTGAGTCATGCAAGCAGCCACGAGTAAGACAGATAGTATTATTCGTTTCATAGTCTTTCGTTCTAGATTTTATAACTATTGTTATTATAAACTTGTTTGTGAGTAAAAAACGTGAGCCATTTACTTCGCTTACGTCATTCGAGGTATCGCCAAACACCTAACAATCTTAAACGAGCAAATGCCCACGCTAAAGCGTGAACTATCTACTTCAGTTCTTGATTGTAGTTTTTGAAATTTGGCGAATTTCGAATGACAAGAATCAAAAGTGGACGTTCCAGTCTTTTGTCTTTATATTGTCTTTGCTATGTCACCATAAGCGATTTGTTTTTAGAGTTCAACATTATTATCAATTCTGAGTATTTCAGAATGGGAATGCCAGCATGCTCCTTGAGATCTGTGAGATCTTTGTCACCGCTGACGATGTAATCTACGGGGACACTTTCTGCCATTGAAAGGAGGTAGAGGTCTTTTGGATCGCGAATAGCAGATTTCGCCTCGATGGTGATGTCGGTGAAGAAACAGACATCATAAACCATTTCATAGAAGTAATAGCGTGTTTCTGCAGAAATTATATTGTCGAACTTGTGGCGTGCAATAACATTTCGGATCTCGTCGAGCTGTTGCTCACAAATATACACCTCCACATCGTGGCGGCATAAAACATCGGCCAGCGTTGAAAGGCGCTTGCCAATCATAAACGAGATCCAAAGATTGCTGTCGAACAATACTTTCATAATCCCTGGCGTACTGCGTTAATCTCTGCCTGAATCTCCTCGTCGGTCATTTGTGGAGTCTTCGGGCAGGAATTAATGAATCGCTCAATTGACGTGCGGCGACGGCGCATTGTCCAACCCATACGCTGTGCCAGCGTCTCAATGAGAGCTGCGTCTTGAGCGGGAATTGTCAATACTAAATCTTCCATATGCTATCTATTCTATAGTTTACGACGGCAAAGATACGAATAATTCCTGAAACATGCAAGGAAAAGCCCGAAAACTTGCAGAAAGTTTTCGGGTGTAAAAGTGATGCGATGGAGTAGGTTACTGAATGGCATCGGCACTTTCTTTGAGCAGGCGGATGACGTCTTCTGCTGATATCTGACTGAACATGTCGGCATCCTGCAACAATGCATCGGCCATCGAACGCTTGTTCTGGTGGAGGCGTATGATTTTCTCTTCGATGGTACCTGAAGCGATGAGACGATAGATGGTGACGGGACGTTCCTGTCCGATGCGGTGTGCACGGTCGCTGGCCTGATCTTCGATGGCAGGATTCCACCAGGGGTCGAGATGTATCACAAAGTCGGCTGCTGTCAGGTTCAGTCCCAGACCGCCAGCTTTCAGGCTGATGAGGAACAAGGGATCGTCGCCAGTCTGGAATTGCCGGACTAATTTGTTCCTTTCTTGGGCAGACGTACTGCCGTCTAAATATAAATAAGGTATGTGAGCCTTGTCAAGTTCCTCCCTTATGAGTGCCAGATGGCTGGTAAACTGACTGAACACCAAAGCCCTATGCCCGCTCTGTCGGAGATTGGCAACCAGCTCAAGGAAGGCCTGTGTCTTGCTTGAGGGAATCTGAAGCTTGTCGTTGATGAGTCGTGGATGGCAAGCAGCCTGTCGCAGACGCGTAATCTCAGCCAACGTCTGCAAAGCGCTCTTTGAACCGTCTTCCAGATTGGCGATGGCTTGCTGGCGCAGGTTGTCGTAAAGGGCCTGCTCTTCGGTGCTCAGTTCCACTTGCAGGGTAATCTCCGTCTTCTCTGGCAGTTCGTTGAGCACATCCTCCTTAGTGCGTCGAAGCAGGAATGGGGAAAGGATACGTCGCAGGAGTCTCTGTTGCTCCTGGTCGTGGTCACGCTCGATGGGCAGGATAAAGCGGTCTGTAAACTGCTGATACGAGCCCAAGAGGCCTGGATTGGCAAACTGGAAGAGATTCCAGATTTCGCTCAGGTGGTTCTGTAATGGCGTACCAGTCAGCATCAGGCGGAAATCGCCTTTCAGGTTCATGGCTCCCTTCGATGTCTGGGTATCACGGTTCTTGATGGTGTGAGCCTCATCGAGGATGATGGTGGTCCAGACTCTGGAACTAAGCAGCTCTTCTTCTGTCACCAGCAGTCCATAGGTTGACAGAATTACGTCGCCAGCTTCGGCCTCATTCACCAGTTTCTGACGGTCCACATTCTGCTGGTTCAGCACTTTCACGGCGAGGGCAGGGGCAAAGCGTCGCAGTTCCTGTTGCCAGTTCAGCAGTACGGAGGTCGGCATCAGTACCAGTTGTGGACCTTGCGCTGCTCTCGACTGCATCAGGGTGATGCTCTGAAGGGTTTTTCCAAGTCCCATGTCATCCGCTAAACAGGCTCCAGCTCCCCAATGTGCCAGACGGCTCATCCACTCGAAGCCTTCCTGCTGATAGGGACGGAGTTCGGCGTGAATGTTCTTTGGCAGCGGGAACTGCATCTTTCCTGATTCCTTGATGCGTTTCATCAGATTGCGGAAGGCTTCGTCGGCCTTCACCTTCGCACCGAGTTCTTCAAGATCGGATAGCTGCAGACCGTTCATAGTAGCGATTTTCAGCTGTTTGCTGCTGCGGCCTAAGAGCATCTTGTCAAGTGCCTGTAGCTGTTTGCGCAGTTGTTCGCTCAGGGCCACGAACTCATCGCCCTCTATACGGATGAAATTGCCTTCAGCCGAGCGCAGGCGTTCCAGCATCTCAGCCACTTTGATCTTCTCCTTGTCGCCGATATTAATGTCGCCCTCCACCTCGAACCATTGTCCAGCACTGCTGATCTTCAGTCGCAGCATGTCTGCAGTAATCATCGGGCGGGCTACCCGCAGCCTGATGCCTTGGGGCCATTCTGCGAAGGCCACCTCTGGCTGCTGTCGTATCTGCTCCAAGAGCGACAGACATTCTGCCGTATCGATATACCAGCGGTCATCGTACATCAGATTCTCATTCGCATCGCCAAGCATCTCCTCTACAGCCTTCAAGTTCTGACTTTCGGCTTTCAGGTCGCGCTCCGTCTGTACTTTCTCTCCGTCGATAGTGGCAGACACAATCTCCATACCCTTGCCTGGCTTCTGATAGGGAGGCTTGTCGCCAAAAGGCTTGACTGCCAGAGAAATGCAGAACAATTGGTTCTCATCTGGCGATATCTGAACAGCGATTTTAGGTGATGCTTCTACCCGTTTCAGGTCTGTGGCATTCTTAAGCAGAGGACTCATGACGGTAAACTCGCTGCTCAGGCTTTGTAGTAGTGCAGTCAGTTGCGTCTTGCTTTCCTTAGGGAAGATGCCTACGTCGCGAAGCAGTTCGAGCGTCTTTTTCTGTTCGCGTGTGACTTTGGTAACGGTGACTTGCTTGTCACCTTGTTCGGTGATGTTGTATCCAGAAGAGCCTACTTGTTCAAGATTGACATTTGAACGGACGGAATAGCCGTCACCCTTCGGCTGCACTTGCAGCATGAGAGGCTCTTCAACGATGTCGATGCGCTGTTCGGTATTCTCAGAATATACGCTCTGACAGCCTGCCAATGCAGCAATGACCCGTTCGCCACATAGTTCATAACTCACCTGTCCATACCAGCCATAGCTATAGCTGCTAACCATCGCAGCCACCTTTCTGTCTAATGGGGAAAGAAAACTCTCCTGTCCAAATGACTTCAGCGCGATGTTGCGGCCCTTGCTCCATGTGATGCCACCGTCTTTTGACTTCTGTAACTTAGGCTGGACATTGTAGTTGTGCAGATTCACGACATAGGCCACCCGTTCAATATCCAGATGCTGGGGGCGCTTCTTCTTTGCCGTGTCGCTGCTGTCGCCGCAGAGGTTCATAATCTGATTGATGACACGTTCCCACTTTTCCATCTTCTTTACTTTGGGAAGCAACGTAGTGCTCAGTCCTGTCTGTTTCTGCAGTTGCTTCTTAATCTGTTCAAATTGTGGGAAATCGTCAGAATATAACAGTTGAAGATAGACAAGTCCTTCTGATTTCACATAGTCCTCTGCTGTTGGTATGGCCTGAGGTTCTGGATCTAAAATCTGATAATGGCGTAGAAATAGACAGGCCAACCGCCAGCCCATCTTGTCTTTACAGCTTGTCAAGGGATAAATCTTGTAGAATTCAGCAGCGTCGCCCTTGATGAAATGATGAAGCACCAACAGCATGGCATAACTACTGTTGTAATAACCGACATTCTTGTCTTTCATCAGTTTCTCTGCTGCCTTGATGGCTGGAGCAGAGTCCGTCAGACAGATGGAAAGGGCATAGACAAAGTTGGTCAGCGAGTCGGGGAAAGTCAGCTGCTTGTCTTCCTTCAGAATAGCTGACAGTTCTGAAAATGCCTTGGCTGGCTCTCCGTCGTGAATATACTTGAAGCATTGCAGCCGTCTGAATTTGTCGCCACCAGGGCGCAGTTTTCCAAGGATCTCATCTATCTGGCCAGTTTTGAGTACCTGAGAATAATAGAGGTATCCATCGTACATGATACTGCTATGATTATCATCAACAAGTTTGTTGTCAAGGAACACAGTGTTAATGATGTCCATGTCGATATTCGGGTCAAGGGCCATCCATTTGCTCAGATAGTTGTAGAAGAGCATCATGAGTAAAGACTGATCGATCTGTTGAGAGAATGGGATAAAATCTTTATTGTTGACAAGATGAGCCAGCAGTTCCATCACCCTGCTATATTCAAATGTGAGATTCCCCCAGTTCGTTCTCATCAGTTCTTCGACAAATGGTTCCCCATTCAAGAACTTGACGAGCGCACTGACCAAATGGCCTATGGCCTCGCGCGTTTCATTCCTTGGTACGGAACTTACTGCCAAAAGTATTGGAATATCATCAGGTCTGACTGTGCGCAAAATGTCAATCCATTTCTCAGGCGCAATCCTTATTTTATACTTCGATTCGTATCTTCTTACTTGATCACCAACAAAAATGCCCTCAGTTAGCCATGTCCTGCAATTTTCATCTATCGGAGTGACGCGAAGTTTATGAAATTCATATATCTGCCGGAGGGTGGTATAATTATATGATCCCAAAGTGCAGGCCATCGCCTGTAACACAGGGTGAGACAGCCCCTCCATAAGTTGATTGATGTTGCTCATTATCTGAAGCTTCCCGTGTTACTTGGTATATCCGCGCTCGGGGTTTTCGTACATGCTGATGGGAATGTGGAACTTCATCATCTCGTCGAGGTTGTGGACGGGATGCTCTACGTCTTGTGGAATGGGACGATGGGAGAAGGTCTGGAAGTAGAGCAGACAGGCGTCGCGCCACCATTCAGCATCGCGGGCCTGGATGCGGAGCTTGCGCTGAATCTCATTAAAACGCTGCGAATCGACGTACGGCTGCACAGCATCCCAGACGGCGAGGAAATGACGGGCCTGATGGACACCTTCGTCGTATTTGTGGCACAGTTCATCCCAGAAGGTGCGACCGCTCTTCATGCGGAAGTCCCAAGGCACGTGGTGGAACCAGGTCAGCAGATTCTCCGGACAGGTATTGATGTCGTTGTAGAGGCGGCAGAGTTCATCGGGATACTGCTTGACATTAGCAGAACCATTCACCGTGCGGTCGAAACCCATACCGATGCTGTCGGCTTTGTGGTAGTAGGGTGGAGTCCAGTCTGCTCTGACGCCTTTCGGACTGTACCAGGGCTCAGGGCCATAGTGGTGGGTGCCGGCAAAGATATGATGGATACCCAACGGCATCATGTAGTTGACGCAAGCCTCGCGGCTGTCGAGCATAAGCTGGAGAAGAGGTGAGAGGTGAGAGGTAAGAGGTGAGAGATTGCCTTGTTCGCCGAAAGTCTGGGCAAGCCATTCGTTGGCGATTTGCTCAGATGTCAGCGAGGGGTTCCAGGCAAGGCGTCCGAAGGCGTACCAGTTGGATTGGGCAAAGTGATGGCCACACCAGTTGGTGTCGTCGCCGATATTGGCTACACCTGCCATCGCCTTCAGGCTGGCGGGCTTCACAAACGAGAAGAACTCCTGCCACATGGGTGCGAGATAGACGAGATGGTTGGCGGCTCCGAGATACTCCTGGGTAATCTGGAACTCCACCATCATTGGAGTCTTCTGCAAGGCAGTAAACAATGGGCTATAAGGCTCGCGGGGTTGGAAGTCGATGGGACCGTTTTTAATCTGGATAATGACGTTGTCGGCAAACTGACCGTCGAGTGGCATAAATTCCAGACAAGCCTGATTAGCGCGGTCCGGACTCTGAGGTGCATAGACGAAGGCGCGCCACATCACAATACCTTTGTGAGGCTTAAGCACACCAGCCAGCATATTGGCACCGTTGGCATGTGAGCGTCCGAAGTCCTGAGGGCCGGGTTCTCCTTCGGAGTTGGCCTTTACGAGGAAGCCGCCGAAGTCGGGGATGAGGCGATAGATCTCGTTCACCTTCTCCTTCCACCAGTTGATGACGTCGGCATCAAGCGGGTCGGCAGTCTTCAGACCACCCACCTTGATGGGCGAAGCGAAGTTGATGGAGAGATAGACGCGGATGCCGTAGGGGCGCAATTGGTCGGCGATGTCCTTGGCCTTCTGCAGACTCTCCGTCGTAAGCGCCTCAGGCTTGGCATTCACATTGTTGAGCACCGTTCCGTTAATACCCACAGAGGCATTAGCGCGGGCGTACATCTCCATACGTACAGGATCGGGATTCAGGAAGATGCTCTTTCCAGCGAAGCCGCGTTCTACGGTGCCGTTGGGGTTGTCCCAGTGGTTCAGGATGCGCAGGTCGTAGAAAGGCTGCTCACTGATGTCGAGCGATGCGGTGGGCTGTCCCGTCTGTTGCAGGCGCAGCAGGTGATAGGCACCATAGAGCAGGCCTGAGTCGTCGGATGCGGCAATCACGGTCTTTCCATTCTGGCTCTTGATGGTGTAGCCGTCTTTGGCCAGTCCCTTCTGACGCTTGAGCACTACAGGACCACCTTGCCAATAGGTTTGCAACTCGGTCATAGCCGTACACTTCACACCCGTAATGGCATTGGTGTTGACAGCGTCGAGGCGTAACCACAATCGGCTGCCGTCTTCATCAGTTGTGGCAGCGACACTCCATCCTGCCAATAGCAGGAGGATGGCTGAGAAAAAGAATCTTTTCATTGTCATACTTTTTTCTGTTATTTGATAATCTGCTGCAAAGATAAACAAAAAATTGGGATATTACTTGATAAATATGCACTTTTTTATAGAAAGAGACGCCTTTTTGCAAAAAAGAGGCGTTTCTTTTTGGTTATTCGCCTAATTAGTCGTACCTTTGCACCCCGAATTCGAAATTTAATGCATTAAACAGGATAATATGGCAAAGTTAAAAGGTGCTATTGAGGTGAATACTGAGAGGTGCAAGGGATGCCAGTTGTGCATCATTGCCTGCCCCCAGAAGGTCATCGCTCTGGCCAAGAAAGTGAATCTGCACGGTTATCCCTACGTGGAAGCAGTCAACGAGGAAGCCTGTGTAGGTTGTGCCTCGTGTGGCATTGTCTGTCCCGATGGCTGTATCACCGTGTACCGTAAAAGAGTGGAGGAATAAGTTATGGCAGAAGAAAGAGAAGTTGTGTTGATGAAAGGCAATGAGGCCATCGCCCATGCTGCTATTCGTTGCGGATGCGACGGCTATTTCGGCTATCCTATTACTCCGCAGAGTGAAGTCATCGAGACGCTGGCAGAACAGAAGCCTTGGGAGACCACCGGTATGCAGGTGGTGCAGGCAGAGAGTGAGCTGGCATCGATTTACATGGTCTATGGTGCTGCCGGAGCCGGTAAGCGTGCTATGACCTCATCCAGTTCTCCTGGCATCGCCCTGATGCAGGAGGGAATCACTTACATGGCTGGTGCAGAGGTGCCGGGTGTGTTTGTGAATGTTCAGCGTGGTGGTCCTGGTCTGGGAACGATCCAGCCTTCACAGGGTGACTATTTTCAGGCTACGCGTGGTGGTGGTAATGGTGACTACAAGGTGATCGTACTGGCTCCGTCTTCCGTTCAGGAGATGGCAGACTTCGTAGACCTCGCCTTCGAGTTGGCCTTTAAGTATCGCAATCCTGCTATGATTCTTAGTGATGGTGTCATTGGTCAGATGATGGAAAAGATCGTGCTGCCGCCTTTCAAGCCCCGTCGTACGGACGAGGAGGTGATCAAGCAGTGTCCTTGGGCTTCTACAGGTAAGCCGAAGAATCGTGAGCGTGTGGTCATTACCTCACTCGAGCTGAAGCCTGAGATCATGGAGCAGCGTAACATCGCTCTTCAGGAGAAATATGCTAAGATTCAGGAGAACGAGGTTCGCTTTGAGGAGCAGCAGATGGACGATGCAGAGTATGCTATCGTCGCCTTTGGTTCTGCTGCCCGTATTGCTGAGAAGTCTGTGGAGATTGCCCGTGAGCAGGGAATCAAGGTCGGCTTGTTCCGTCCAATCACATTGTTCCCGTTCCCCATCAAGGAGATTACTGCTTTGTCGAAGAAGGTGAAGGGTATCCTCGTGGCCGAAATCAATGCCGGACAGATGGTACAGGACGTTCGCTTGGCTGTGAACGGTGCTGTGCCTGTTGAGCAGTTCGGTCGTTTGGGAGGTATCGTCCCCGATCCCGAGGAAATCGTTGAAGCTCTTAAAGACAAAATAATGAAATAATATTTTTAGACAAAAGAACATAAGAACAAAAAGGCTACGCTACAATAATTATGTACTTTTGTTCTTCTGTCTTAAATAGAAAAGAATATGGATAGGAATCAAATAGTTCAACCGGAAAACATCGTCTGCAAGAAGCCGACGCTGATGAACGACAACAATATGCACTACTGTCCGGGCTGTTCGCACGGTGTGGTGCATAAGCTCATTGCCGAGGTCATCGAGGAAATGGGTATGGAAGACAAGGCCGTAGGCGTGAGCCCTGTAGGCTGTGCCGTCTTCGCATACAATTATATAGATATCGACTGGCAGGAGGCTGCCCACGGTCGTGCTCCCGCACTGGCTACGGGTATCAAGCGCTGCTGGCCAGACCGTCTGGTGTTCACCTATCAGGGTGATGGTGACCTGGCTTGTATCGGTACTTGTGAGACCATCCACGCCCTGAACCGTGGTGAGAACATCGTGATTATCTTTGTCAACAATGCCATCTATGGTATGACGGGTGGTCAGATGGCGCCTACAACGCTGATTGGTCAGAAGACCTCTACTTGTCCTTATGGCCGTGATCCTCAGTTGCATGGTTATCCCCTGAAGATGGCTGATATCGCTGCTGGTTTGGAGGGAACCTGCTACGTCACTCGTCAGAGTGTGGAGAACGTAGCTTCCATCAACAAGGCGAAGAAAGCCCTCCGTAAGGCTTTCGAGGCTTCGATGGCTGGCAAGGGCTCAAGTCTCGTGGAGTTTGTCTCTACCTGTAACAGCGGTTGGAAACTCACTCCCGCTAAGGCTAACGAATGGATGAAGGAGAATATGTTCCCCTTCTATCCCAAAGGAGACCTCAAGGATACGACCAACCTTTAAAGGTAAAAAGGTAAAAAAGTAAAAAGGTAAAACATGAAAAAAGAGATAATTATTTCAGGTTTCGGAGGTCAGGGTGTGCTCTCGATGGGTAAGATTCTGGCCTATTCAGGACTGATGGAGGATAAAGAGGTGACTTGGATGCCTGCATACGGACCTGAGCAGCGTGGTGGTACTGCCAACGTG
>CACYQO010000053.1 GCA_902776545.1 uncultured Prevotellaceae bacterium
GAGCGAGAAGCGCACGGTGAACGGCAAGGTGCGCCGCGTGCAGAAGAAGACGCCGATCAGCTATCTGCTGGCGCCTGTAGGCGACAATGCCGGTGGTGGTAATGGTGGTAGCCAGAGCGGTGGCGGAACCCAGAGCGGCGGAGGTACGGACAACGGCGGCAGCGGCGGTGACGACGACGAGCGTCCTGGAGCAGGCGGGTAATCTCTTCCACTCCTAAGTTAGGAGGGGTTCTTTGCAGAGCAAAGCGGCAAAGCCGAGCGAGGGGTGGTCTGAACAAGCGCACTGTCTGAGGCGGTTCATGTCTGAGGCAGTTCAGACCCCCTCTGGCTCCCCCTAACTTAGGGGGAGAAATAACACAGAAAAATAACGATGAAACTATGAAAAAGCAACGTGTGATTGAGCTGGCGGTGAAGGTGTTAGTAGCTGCGCTCACGGCATTCTTGACGGCAATCGGAACGACCAGTTGTATGGGACAGGGGCCCATCTGGATCTAAATGAAATAGGACTCGCTTTGCGGGTTCTATTTTTTTTCCCAATCCTTTTTTTATTTTTCAGTGAGCCTGTAAATGGAAAATTATTACTAACTTTGCAGCATGAAACAGAAGATGATTATTTGTATGTGTCTGTTGTGTCTGTGCGTCGGAGTAAGAGCGCAGGAGTTGCAGAAGCAGGGTAGGGGCGTGGAAGACCTTGTGCCGAAGGGGTGGGAGCATACTGAGGCGACGGGCGACCTGAACAAGGACGGCATCGTGGATCTCGTGGTGGTGGCGACACCTGACTTCAAGGAGAATACGAAGACACGCGACGACGGATTTGTGTATAACTTCAACCAACCGCTGCTGGCCGTGTATTTTGGTACGGCGGAGGGCAAGTTGCAGTTGTGGCGACAGCACGACCAGGTGATTCCCGCCAGACCGGATGAGTATGTGAGTATCGACGCGAGCCTGACAATCACAGAGAAGGGCGTGCTGAGGATCTCGTTGGAGACGTTCGCCAGCATGGGCGGCTGGGGCACGGAGCACAGGAATTTCTCTTATCGCTATCAGGACGGTGACTTCTACCTGATAGGAAAGGAGAACCAGAGCATGTCACGGAACACGGGAGAGATGGAGACCACGAGTGAGAACTACTTGACGTGGCGGCGACAGAAAGTGAAGGAGAATGTGTTTGATGACAACGTGCCCAAGACGGAGAAATGGACTAAACTCCCCAAGAAACCCTTGGAGAAGTTAGGTGAGCAGAGGCTTTATTAGGCACGGATTAACGCAGCTTTTATCAAAGACACGGCTTCCTATCCCTGTAGAAAGCCGTGTCCTTATTATATAAGGCCGTGTTAATCCGTGCCTAAAAATACCACTTGCAATTAGTAGGTCATTTTGGGTTCGAGCTCCTTGGCCTGGTCGATCATCTTCTGAACCTCAGAGACGGTGGGCACACGGCCACAGATGTGGAACTCGGCGTTGACTTCCTCCAGCTTCGGCTGCAGGTTCTCGGCCACACGGTGACGGAACTCCTTGACGGTGTCGACGCCAGCCTTCTCCAACAGCTCGGAGAACTGCGGGCCTACGCCGTTGATACGGAAGAGGTCAGCATGGTTGGTCCAGCGCAGGATGAGTTTCTCGCTGATCCCCGTGGCCTCGGCCAGTTCCTGACGGCCCTTGGGGGCTGCACACTTCTCGAGCAGTTCGCTCACTTTGTTGATACCTGCGGCGGTCAGCTTCTCGGCATATACGTCGCCTACTCCCTCAATGTCAATAATCTTGTAATCCATAATGCTTAAGTTTTTTGAGTTTATAAGTTTGTAAGTTTATAAGTTTGTAAGTTTGTGAGTTTGTGAGTTTGTGAGTTTGTAAGTTTCTTGGTGCAAAGATAGTTTTTTTTTCCTACGGATTATACGGATTATGCAGATTTTTTGATTATTTATGATTAAAATCCGTAAAATCAGTATAATCAGTAGGCCTTTTTTATTAACTTTGCAACGAAATGTAAATCAGTAAATCGTAAATCAGATGATGATAGTCTTATATATATTAATAGGTGTGGCAGTCGGGGCGGTGGTGCTCTATCTGCTCATGGACCGTAAGATGGACGTGCTGCGCATCGAGGGCGGCAAGAAGGATATCGAACTCTCGATGAAGGGTGAACAGCTGGCGGAGGCGACAAGTCGGGTGAGGCATCTGGAGTCAGAGAACAGGGACTTGCACGCCAAGGCGGAGACGCAGACGAGGGAGCTGGAGCTGATGCGTCAGCACCTGGAGCATATCCGCGATGAGAAGCAGGAGGAACAGCAGAAGCGCGACGCTCAGTTTATGACGATGGCGCAGGACGTGCTGGAGCGCAGTGCGTCGAAATTGAAAGAGTCGAACACGGAGACGATGACGGGCATCACCCAGCCGTTGAAGGACGCTATCGCGAACATGCAGAAGGCCATCAGCGAGACGCAGAAGGAGAGTGCGGCACACTCGGCCTCATTCCGCGAACAGATTCGCCTGATGATGGAACAGACGCAGCAACTGGGCGAGAAGGCCGAGGGGCTGACGAACGTGCTGAGGCGCGACAATAAGGTATCGGGCAATATGGGCGAGATCATCCTCGGCGACCTGCTGGCGTCGCAGGGACTGACGGAGGGCATCCACTATGAGGTGCAGGCAAGGCTCAGAGACGAGATGGGGCGTCCGCTGAAGAACGACGAGACGGGTAAGGAGATGCAGCCCGACGTGATCCTGCACTATCCGCAGGGACAGGATGCCATCGTCGACTCGAAGGTGTCGCTCGTGGCGTACGAGAAGTACGTGAATGCGGAGTCGGCGGAGGATAAGGAGCGCTATCTGCAGGAGCATATCAAGAGCGTGCGTCAGCATGTGAACGAGCTGGCCAGGAAAGACTATTCGAAATATATCAAGAACGGGCGAGAGACGGTGGATTTCGTCATTATGTTCGTGCCCTTCGAGTCGTCGTTGCAGTTAGCGTTAGCGAACGATCCCACGTTGTGGCGCGAGGCGTTTGAGAAGAAGGTGTTCGTGACGGGTGAGCAGAATCTGTTGGGTATCCTCCACATGATACACATCGCCTGGGTGCAGAACCAGCAGGCGGAGAATCAGCAGAAGGTGTTCGGCCTGGCCGAGCAGCTGCTCGACCGTCTGGGTGACTTCATCCAGCGTTATAACGACCTCGGCGAGAAGATCCATAAGGTGCAGGAGGCCTACGAGAATACGAACAACAAACTGATCACCGGCCGTCAGAGTGTGGTGCAGAAGGGGCGTGAGCTCGTCGACCTCGGGGCTAAGGAGAATGCCAACCGTAAGATTCCCATGCCGGAGGTTGGCATTGAATAATTTTTAGCAACGGACTACAGGACTAAAGGACTTTTTTATGATGTACGAAGAGTTGTCAGGGAAGATTCTAAATGCTTATTTCAATGTGTTGAAGATATTAGGTACGGGATATTTAGAGTCGGTTTATGAAAATGCCATGTGTGTTGAATTAGACGAATTAGGTATTCCGTACGTAAGGCAAAAACACTTGAATGTGATATATAGAGAGAGACTGATTGGAGAGTTTGTGGCTGATATAGTTGTAGACGATAAGATAATTTTGGAATTAAAGTCCGTATCAAAATTAGTGCCAGCCCATAGTGCTCAGCTGATCAATTATCTTACCATCACAAAATTCAAAGTTGGTCTTTTGCTTAATTTTGGTGAAGGTCGGGATTATAAGAGGGTATATCTTAAGGATAAAGTCCTTTAGTCCTGTAGTCCGTTGCAAAAAAAGAGTTGTATGCGAGTATTGATAAGTGAGGAGATTTGGGATTTTGACCTGGGGGCGGCGCTGAGGGAGATATCGGAGCAGCGGAGGGAGCAGGCACTGAAGTTCAAGTTTGAACAGGGGCAGCGGCTGTGCGTGCTGGCGTACCAGTTGCTGAAGCAGGGACTGAGAGAGGAATATGGCATCACGGAGAATCCCGTCTTTGAGTATAATGAGCACGACAAGCCCTCGATCGTCGGGCATCCAGAGATCCACTTCAACCTGAGCCATTGCAAGGAGGCGGCGGCCTGCGTCGTCAGCGATCAGCCCGTAGGCATCGATGTGGAGAGCATCCGTGAGTATAAGGAGCCGTTAGTCCACTATGCGATGAACGACGAGGAGGTGCGACAGATAGAGGCGTCGGATAATCCTGCAGCTGCTTTCATCCGCCTTTGGACAATGAAGGAGGCTACGCTGAAACTTATCGGCACTGGCATCAGCGACGACCTGAAAACGGCCATCGATCACGAGCGATTCCTGTATACGACCGTCGAGCATGAGAAGTATATCTATACAGTCTGTTCTTTAGCAACGGACTACAGGACTTAAGGACTTTTTTCAAAAAGTTGTTATAATGTTTTGTGGTTTCGTTCTTTTGCCGTAACTTTGCAGCCGATTTTGATCAATAGGAACTTAGCCAGTAAAATTTTTAGGGTCGTGAAGAAAGTATTGTTTTTAGGATTAATGCTTGTCATTGGTTTGTTGTCGACAAGTTGCACGGGTTCTGGTAAAGGGACTCCTGAGAACGGTAGTGGCGCTGAGAAAGTGCAAAAGGATACCGTCATGTCTGATTCCGTTCTGTCGGAAATGGCATTGGCCATCGAGCGTCAAGTGGTGCTTGAGCGTGTGAAGTCTATTTATGGTCTTATCAAGCAGGAGACGACCTATCTGGGCGGCAATGTCGATAATGACTTGTTGGACAAGGCTTTCTGCACCAAGGCTTGGAATAAGCTTCTGATGGCCGTGCGCAGGAAGGAGTTCCAGTCCAATTCGCTCTTCTTCGAGGTGAACCGCTGGACGATGACCTACGACTCAAAATTGGTTAATTTCGACGAGTTTGAGGTGGCTGACTGTTATATCGGTCCCAACAATGAGAAGACGGCTGCAGTGAACTTTACGGTCTATGATTCAGATTCTTATAGTCCGATCCGTGTGGAACTGGTGTATGAAGACGGTCAGTGGAAGATAGACAACTTCCATCACTTGAAGTATATGCTCAACCTGCGTGAGAGCATGTACCAGTATCTGGATCACGATTTGGCATACTTGATTTAATCAGATGGTCTAAGAATCGAGTGAAGGTTCTTAGAAACTTAGCTTTGTGGTGAACTCAAAGGTGAAAGGCCGGATAAATGTACCCGACATGACGTAGTCGTTGTAAAGTGACGGGTCGGTTAGCAGGTCGGCGGCTGGAATGGAACCGCTGGCGCCTTTCTGGTTCAGGATGTTCACCACATTGGCCGAGAAACTCAGATAGCGGTTCAAACGATAGTCGACGCCTCCAAAGGTCTCCCAGCGTCCGTTGAAATACAAGGAGTTGGTCTTGTTGATGTATTGCTTGCTGAAATAGCGTGCACTCAGCCATACGCGCCAGTCGCCAAAACTGTAAGAGGGCTCAATCTCGAGTTCCATCTTCGAGAGGGCGGTGATGGTCTTGTCTGTGAAGTCGTACTCCTCCGTCACTCCGTCGCTGAAGGTCGGGGTAATCTTGAAATTCTTATACCTTGGGTCGCGGATGGTGAACATCACGTGGATGCTCAGACCGTCGATGGGAGTGATCATGGCGTCGGTGAGCCAGCCGAACGTTGCCATGTCGTAGAAGAACGGCGTGGTGTACGACTCGCTCATGCCGGCCTTCATGTCGCCCACGTCTTTGGTCAGCACATGACTCAGGTTGGGGCGCTCCTGGGAGTTCTTCATGCTGATGTAGGTGATTTGCGAGGTGAGGTCTATCCATTTGTTCTTCCAGTAGATGCCGCCACGGAAATAGTGGGTGGGCATGCTCTCCTGCGTGGGGTAGTTGTAGGTGCCGTAGTGGAACAGCTGCGAGTGGATGGTGGCGGTGGAGTATTCTGCCTGCAAGCCGAATCCCCGTACCAGGGCATAGCGCAAACTGACGATGAAAGAGTAGTTGAAGTGGCTGTTGTTGAAATAGTTCCTCACGACGCCCTCGTCAGCGAGACTGAAACCGACGTGACGGGCATTGCCCTCGTACATGTCGTTAGCTGCGTAGCCACGCACGTTCAGGTATTCCAACCTGACACCGGCATTGAGCCAAAGACACTCGTTGACGCTCCACTCGTCAGAGGCCAGCGCGAAGAGCTTGTGTTCATGACCGTCGTAGTATTCGGCGTAGGAGTTGTAGGAGTAGCCGTCATTGCCGTTGAGCAACAGCTGCTTCGGATCTTTCTTAGCTTCGTGGCCATAGAGATACATCGAGGTGTAGGTGCCTCCGGCGTTGAGCCAGTAATCCACCTCTGCGCGCCAACTGTGGCGATGGTTCTTGGATTTTCCTGTCAGTTCAGCATTGGTCATCCAGGAATGTTCGAAACCGTCGAAGTGCAGCATGCGTCGCGTCTGTACCTTGCCCGTATAGACCGTGCCGTCTTCGTAAGTATATCCGCTTTCGGCCGTGGCATCGCTCACACCCATGACGGAGGCATTGGAACGGAAGGAGTGACCATGTTTGAACTTACTGTGGACGGACAGTTTGAGGCCGCTGTCCCATCGGTAGTCGAGCAGGAAATTCACGTTGTGAACCTTGTTGAGGTTCGCTTCGTCGATATCCTGCTCTTCCATCAGGCCTGTCGCCGCATCGAGGTATTTCACCTTGTCGTTGACAGGGCGGTATTGGTCGATGCCCAGCCTGAATCCTTCATACGGCTCCACACTGCCGTCGCCCACGAAGACAAAGGGACCGTAAATCTCGTTGATCTCCTTGAACTGCGAATACTGGTAGATGAGGCCAGCCTTGCCACGACCTTCGTTCCATGTCTTCGAAAGTGCTGCCTTATAGAAGTGGACGCTCTCCTGCAGGGTGGTCATGTCGAGGTGGTTGCTCCCAGGGTCCATGTTATGATAGGTGCCGATGCTGAGGCCCCAGCCTTTTCCGACGGGCGTGGAGACATTGGCATCTATGGCATGACGACCAAAGTGATTGAACGTGTAATCGAGCTTGCCTTCCAAAGAGTCGCCGGCGAGCTTCGAATAGCTGTCGACGCTATAGGTGATGACACCATATTTCAGCGCCATGTCCTGTGGACCCGTGGTTCGCACAGACTCATGGCTGACGCCGCTGTGCCACGATTTGTAGGGATAGACCTGGTAGTTATAGTAAGACACGGGCAGGCCGTCCTCATAGAGATAGGCATGGCCGGAGATGGGCAGACCTAAGGAAATCTGGCGAGGCTGTGAGACGGAGGCTGCATTCATCAGCACATTCCGGTTGTTGTCGCCGGAAATGCTGACGGCACTATCGGCTACAACTTCCTGGGCCGTTGTGCCAATGAATGTCGTGATACAAAGAATGGCTGTCGTTACCGTTCTTACGAGCCTCATAGGCAAACCTTATTTGATAAGGTTGCCGAGGATGTCGCGCGTCAACTCCTTGGTGATGGAACGGGTGGCGGCGCTGGTGGCATTCTTCACCACACGGCCTGTGGCTGAAGTCTTTGACTTCGTCTTCTTGCCCGTCACCTTGTCGCTGATATAGGTGCCGAGGATGGTGGCCAGTGTGCCTGTGACGGCGGTGATGATGGCCTTCCACACCTTGCTCATCATGCCGGGCTTCTGCTTGCCCTTGGCCTTTTCCTCTACCTTGGCGGCAGCCTCTTCCTCCTGAGCCTTCATCTGCTCTTCGGCCTCGGCCATGATGATCTCAAAGGCACTCTCACGGTCGATGGGCGTGTCGTATTTACCTGCGATGCGGCTCTGCTTGATGATGTCGAGACGCTGGCCTTCAGTGATGGCACCGATCTGACTGAGCGGGAACAGAATCTTCGCACGTTCGACGATGCCAGGGGCACCCTTTGCGTCGAGGAAGGATACAAGGGCCTCGCCGGTTTCGAGGTTCATGATGGCCTCGTCGGTCTTAAACTCTGGGTTGGCACGGAAGGTGTCGGCAGCGGTCTTTACGGCCTTCTGGTCCTTCGGGGTGTAGGCTCTTAATGCGTGCTGCACACGGTTGCCCAACTGGCCGAGGATGTTCTCAGGGATGTCCGTCGGACTCTGGGTGATGAAGTAGATACCCACACCCTTTGAACGGATGAGGCGGATGACCTGCTCAATCTTGTCGAGCAGTGCCTTTGAGGTGTCGGTGAAGAGCATGTGGGCCTCGTCGAAGAAGAATACGAGTTTGGGCAGTTCCATATCACCCACCTCTGGCAGGGTGGAGTAGAGCTCAGAGAGGAGCCACAGCAGATAGGTGGAGTAGAGCTTTGGCTGCATCATCAGTTTGTCGGCAGCCAGCACGCTCATCACACCCTTGCCGCCCTCGGTCTGGATGAGGTCGTAGATGTCGAACGAGGGCTCGCCGAAGAACTTGTCGGCTCCCTGTGTTTCCAACTGCAGGAGGGCACGCTGGATGGCGCCGACGGTCTGGGCTGAGATGTTGCCGTATTTCGTAGTGTACTGCTTGGCGTGTTTCGACACCCAGTCGAGCATAGCCTGAAGATCCTTCAGGTCGAGCAGCAGCAGTCCACGGTCGTCTGCGATGCGGAAGACGATGTTGAGCACACCGTCCTGTGTCTCGTTTAACTGGAGCAGTCGTGAGAGCAGCATCGGACCCATCTGCGAGATAGTGGCACGCATGGGGTGACCTTGTTCGCCGAAGACATCGTAGAACCTAACGGGACAGGGCTGGAACTCTGGGTTCTCAATGCCGAACTCGGGCAGGCGCTTCTCGATGAAGCCACTCATCTTACCTGTCTGCGAGATACCGCTAAGGTCACCCTTCATATCGGCCATGAAGCAGGGCACGCCTGCCTGGCAGAACGTCTCCGCCATTACCTGCAGCGTGACGGTCTTTCCTGTACCCGTGGCACCGGCAATGAGTCCATGACGGTTGGCCATCTTACCTGTAATGCTGAGCGCACCGTTGGCGCAATGGGCGATATACAGCCCTCTCTCTTTGTCTAACATATTTTATAATCTTTAAGTTATTCTGTTCGTTGATTGGTTCATGTGTCGCGATTGAAGAGCATGCGATATTCGACGGGTGTCATGCCGACGACCTCCTGGATGCGACGTTGGAGGGTGCGGATGTTTTTCAGGCCGCTCTCCTCTGCGACAGCGGCAATACTGTATTGGGGCTTGTCGCGCAGCAGGCGCATCGCCAAAAGTGTGCGCAGGTTGTCGAGATAGGCATCGGGAGAACTGTAGATGCTGCTGCGACGGAACAGACGGACGAGACGCTCATTGCTGACACCAAGGAGCTTGGCGAGGGCCTTTGAGTCGAAGTCGGGCTGCATCAGGGCATTCTCCTGTTCTACACGAATCTCGAGGAGAGCCATCAACTGACCGTCGTCCTGCAGGTCGGCATTGCGCTGACGCTCGATGTTTTTGGCTAATATCTCACGGGCCACCTCCGTACGGCGGCGCAGCTCCACGTCTTCCTCCAACCGCTGGGAGAGGTCGAGGTTACGTTCTACGAGACGGATCATCTCGTTTTTCAGCTTGTCCACTTCCTGACGCAACGCGTCATTCTCGGCTAGCATCTGTTTAATCTCTTTCTCAGTCATAAGCAAAAAGGCTTCCGCTGTGGGAAGCCTTTGAAAGTTATTGGGATTAGTTGTATTTCAGTATCTGTCCCGGCATCAGGCGAATGGACTTGCCTATGCGGTTTAGCTTGCATAGCGAGTCGACGGTGGTGTGACACTTGCGGGCGATGCTCTGCAGGGTCTCACCCTTCTTCACCTTGTGGAAGTGAATCTCTGAGGTGAACGATGCCGAAGGTGCTGCAACGGCCATCTCTACGTCTTCCTCGTCCTCATCGGTGTCAAAGCGTCCGATGTTATTATTATTACCGCTGACACCACGCAGACGGGTGGCCTGAGCTGACTCACGGGCGTAGTTGCTACGACGGAAGGTGTAGAAGTCGCCTGTGACATCCTGATTGCGGAAATCGAACATCAGGGCCGGATTGAGGGCCACGCCACAAATACGGGTTTCGAAGTGCAGATGGCTACCAGTGCTACGGCCAGTGTTTCCACCCAGACCGATAGGATCGCCTGCCCTTACTTCATCATTCTCATTTACGAGCCAATCTGACATGTGACCGTAGTAGGTCTCCAGTCCGTTGTAATGGCGGATGACGACATATTTGCCGTAACCACGGCGCTCATATTTCACGATGCGCACCTTACCGCTGAAAGCAGCACGGATGGTGTCACCGACATAGACCTTGATGTCAAGACCCTTGTGCTGGCGTCCCCAGCGGGCACCAAAATTCGAGGTGATGACACGGCTGGGTGTCGGCATGCAGAAACCACGCAGGTCGATGGTGGTCTCATCGGGAATGGTAGAGCCATTATAATGGGTCAGTTCGTTGTCCCACTCGTCATAGAGATCGCCGGCGGGATTCTCGAACAGTTCCTGTTCAATCAGTCTATTGAGTGCTATGGAGTCAACAGCCTTCATTTTCCTGTCCACAGGAGCTTGGCGTGCCAACAGGTCTTGTCCCTGTGCTGGTACGGCTGCGATGGTCATGAAAAGTGAAAAAACTGTTACCTTAAGATTCTTAATTGCTGTCATCTGGGTTCTGGTTTTATTGCAAAATGCGAATTATCGGATGCAAAGGTATAAATAATATTCGAAAAACATGCAGAATGTTGTAGGCGTTAACAACTTTTTGTGTAAGTTTAACACTTTAAAACTATGAAATGGCCGCCCAATTAATATTTGTCTTGCGTAATTGGCGCAGTCGATACCATAGAATAGCGTACTTCGGCGACTGACATTCTGGGTCGTCATCGATGGTTTTCTGGGCCTCATCGCGGGCCATCTGAACGAGCTGTCCGTCACGGGCAATGTCTGCGATTTTCAAGTCGAAGGCCATACCGCTCTGTTGGGTGCCCTCGAGATCGCCGGGGCCACGCAGCTTCAGGTCTGCCTCGGCGATACGGAAACCGTCGTTGGTGTCGCACATGATGTCGATGCGCTTACGGGTCTCTTCCGAAAGTTTCAGAGGGGTGACGAGAACGCAGAACGACTGGTCTGCACCACGGCCCACACGGCCACGGAGTTGGTGGAGTTGGGAGAGCCCGAAACGCTGGGCGTCGAGGATGACCATCACTGAGGCATTGGGCACATTGACGCCCACCTCGATGACGGTGGTGGCAACGAGGATCTGTGTCTCGCCGCTGACGAACCGCTGCATCTCCTCCTCCTTGTCCTTGGGCTTCATCTTGCCGTGAACCTTGCTGAGACGGAACTCAGGGAAGGCTTGTCTTAACACCTCGAAGCCTTCCTCGAGATTCTTCAGGTCGCTCTTCTCACTCTCCTCGATGAGGGGGAAGACGATATAGACCTGACGACCTTCACGGATCTGTTGGCGGATGCCGTCGTAGAGAGTGGTCATACGGGTGTCGAAGACATGGCTGGTGCGGACGGGCTTACGGCCAGGCGGCAGTTCGTCGATGACGCTCACATCGAGGTCGCCATAGAGGGTCATTGCCAGGGTACGGGGGATGGGTGTAGCCGTCATCACAAGGACATGTGGCGGATTCTCGCTCTTGCTCCAGAGCTTGGCACGCTGGGCCACACCGAAACGGTGCTGCTCGTCGACAACGACGAAGCCCAGACGGGCAAACTGGACAGTATCTTCGATGACGGCGTGGGTGCCCACGAGAATGTGGATGGTGCCGTCGAGCAGGCCTTCGAGCACCTCCTCACGACGCTTACCTTTGACGATGCCTGTCAACAGCGCCACTCTGAGATCCATACCGTCGAGGAACTGCATAATGGTCTGCAGATGCTGTTCGGCGAGGATTTCCGTGGGAGCCATGATACAGGCCTGATAGCCGTTGTCGATGGCGATGAGCATCGACATCAGAGCCACGAGGGTCTTGCCAGAGCCCACGTCGCCCTGCAGCAGTCGGTTCATCTGCCTACCTGACCCTACATCAACCCTAATCTCCCTAATCACCCTCTTCTGCGCTCCCGTCAGAGGGAAGGGCAGATGGTCGCGATAGAACGTGTTGAACACCTCGCCGACCTGTGAGAAGACATAGCCGCGATATTTACGTCGGTGGTCACTCGCGTACCTTAATATATTTAATTGCACATAGAAAAGTTCCTCGAACTTCAGCCTGACACGGGCCTGTTCCAGGTCCTTGGCGTTCTGCGGATAATGGACGATGCGGAAAGCCTCGTCGCGCCCCATCAGATGACGGCTGGCGATGATGAAATCCGGCAGGGTCTCAGGCAGGGGCGGCAGTTTTTCGACGAGCGTCTTGGTAAGACGCTCCACAGAACGGGAGTTCAGCCCCGCCTTCTTCATCTTCTCCGTTGTGTTATAGTAGGGTTGGAGCCCCATCGACGAGAGGTCTACCTTCGAAGCATCGTCGAGGTCAGGGTGGGTGAAGTTGATGCGGTTGTTGAAGACGGTGGGTTTGCCGAATACCACATATTCCGTACCGATGCGATAGGTCTGCTTGGCGTATTTACCCCCATTGAACCACGTGAGATCGCAGATGGCCGTGCCGTCGGTGAAGTGAGCGACGACGCGCTCCTTACGTGGACCCATCGCAAAGGTCTCGAAACTGAGGATGTGGCCCACAACCTGCACGTATGGCATGTCGCCCGTCAATTCATGAATGGTGTAGATCTTTGAGCGGTCGATGTATTTGTAGGGATAGTATTCGAGTAGGTCACCATAGGTTTCGATGCCGAGTTCGTTGCTCAGCATCTTCTTGCGGTTAGGGCCAACACCCGGCAAGAACTTGATGTCCTGTGATAAGATGTCCATAATTTTTTTTGCAACGGACTACAGGACTTAAGGACTTTTTTGGATCATTAGTCCTGTTGTCCTGTAGTCCGTTGCTAAATTATACTAACACTTCTGCAATTTTGAGGTCATAGGGCGTGGTGATCTTGATATTCTCGCGGTTGCCATCGACGAGGGTGATCTGATGACCGTAGCTCTCCACGACAGAGGCATCGTCGGTAAAGCCGTCGTTGTAAGGTTGACGGTTGGCTGCCTTCAGCAGTTGAATGTCGAAGGTCTGAGGTGTCTGCACCAAACGATACTCATCCCGAGGAACTGTCCTTGATTCTTTTTGGCATCGGACTTCAGGACTCAAGGACTTTTCCGGATCATTAGTCCTGCTGTCCTGTAGTCCGTTGCTAAATAATTGGCGGACGGTCTCGACGACGGGGATGACGGGGATGACGGCTTTGGCTGTGCGGGCCGTCTCGTAGCAGTTTCTGATCACTTCGATGCTGGGGAAGGGCCGCACGCCATCGTGTACGCCGACCACACCTTCGGCATCATCAGGCACCTTGGCGAGTCCGTTCTGCACGGAGTGGAAGCGTGTCTGACCGCCGTTGGCCAAGGTGTACGCTACGTCGAAATGATATTCTTCGCAGATTTGGTGCCAATAGGCTTGCTGTGCCTCTGGCAATACCAAGATGATCTGCAGATCTGCATCGTACTCTCTGAATCTCTCCAGCGTCCGCATCAGCACCGGCTTCCCGCCAATAGGCAGGAACTGCTTGGGAATATCGCTCCCCATCCGTAGTCCCTTTCCTCCTGCCACAATTATTACATAATCCATAATCGTCTTTTTTTGCAACGGACTACAGGACTCAAGGACTTTTTTGAAAGATATATAGTCCTGTTAGTCCTGTAGTCCGTTGCTAAAAATATTACCGTTGCATCAGGTGTTTGTAGCGCATGCCTTCGGCGATCTGGTCGGAGGTGGCTTTGTCGACGAGCTGGGTGAGCAGTTCGTAAGCGTAGGGGAAGGCAGCGGCAGGACCCTCGCCAGTGGTGATGTTTCCATCGACGGTCACGAGGTCAGCCGTATAGGTGGCCTTCGTCAGCGCCTGTTCGAAGCCTGGATAACAGGTGGCACGCTTGTCGTCGAGGATGCCCAACGGTGCAAGCACCACAGCCGGCGATGCACAGATGGCTGCAATCTTCTTGCCGGCGGCGAACTGTGCCTTCAATGCCTCACACACTCCCTCATGGGCAAACAGGTTGCTGGCTCCGGGCATACCGCCGGGCAGCATCAGCAGGTCTGCATCCGTATAGTCACTCTGGTCAAACTGAATGTCAGTCTCGATGCTCACACCGTGAGCGGACTCCACCTGAGTGAACTCCGTCGTGCTGACTGTTACCACCTCTACACCTCCACGACGCAATACGTCAATGGGAATCAGGGCCTCGACATCCTCGAAGCCGTCTGCTAAGAATACATAAACTTTTGCCATAATCTTACTTATTTGGTTGGATTTCTGACCGCAAAGATAGTTTTTTCTTTGAACTTTGAGGTTTGAACTTTGAACTTTATGATTACTTCTTAGGATTTTTTAACTGTCAGTCTAATCAAAAAGTTCAAAGTTCAAAGTTCAATGTTTAAAGTTTATCGTATCTTTGCACCCAAAAGACGAACATATGGAACAACCGAGACTTAAATTTGCCCTATTCGGCAACATCTATCAGACAAAGAAGTCTGCATCCATCCAGAAGGTGCTTGCTTGTCTCTCCGAGCACGACGCAGAGATCTACGTAGACAAGGAATATTATGACTTCCTGACGCTCGACCAGCGCCTTGACGTCCGTGCCAACGGCATCTTCGAGGGTAATAATTTCGAAGCCGACTATGTCATCTCAATGGGTGGCGATGGTACTTTCCTCAAGGCCGCCAGCAGAGTGAGGGAGAAGATGATCCCCATACTCGGTGTGAATATGGGTCGTCTGGGATTCCTTGCCGATGTTAGTCCCAGTGAGATTGAACAATGTGTGAAAGCCCTCTATGCCGATGACTTCGCCATAGAGAACCGTGCCCTCATCAAGGTGGAGACCGACGGCGAGCCCCTGGAGGGCTATCCCTGTGCTCTCAACGACGTCGCCATCCTCAAGCGCGACACCGCCTCGATGATCTCCATCCGTGCCAACATCAATGGTGAATATCTCACCACCTACCAAGCCGACGGTCTCGTCATCTCCACCCCCACCGGTTCTACGGCCTATTCCCTTTCCAACGGTGGGCCGATCATCGTGCCGGGCACGAAGGTTCTCTCGATGACGGCTGTAGCACCACACTCGATGAATATTCGTCCCATCGTACTCTCCGACTCCTCAGAGATCACCTTGACCGTCGAGAGCCGTTCCCACAACTTCCTCGTGGCCATCGACGGTCGTTCGGAGAAGTGCAAAGAGGGCACGAAGCTCACGTTGCGCCGTGCGCCCTACGATGTCAAGGTGGTGAAACGTTCCCGTTTGAGTTACTTCAACACCCTACGTGAAAAGATGATGTGGGGTATCGATGCCCGTTGAATCAGAAATACCTCAGGCCGGTATCTTGACAATGAAGCGGGCACCGTCGTGGTAGTCCTTGTCCAGCACGACATCGCCTCCCAGTCTGAGGGTGATGTTCTTGCAGAACGTCAGACCAAGTCCCAGTCCTTCGCTGAAATCATCAATCTTCGTGAAATGTCCGAAGATTCTCTCCTCGTCGCCTTTTGGTATGCCTGTGCCGGTGTCCGTCACAGAGAGTAGCCACATGCCGTCTTTTATATCGCTGCTGAGGGTGATGCCTCCCTCGTCGGTAAACTTCTCGGCATTCATCAGTATCTCCATGATGACGCTTTTGAGCAGATTCCTGTTGCTATTCACGGTGACATCCTGGCCGATGCTGGAAGAATAGCTGAAGCCTAAGGTCTGCTTCATTGGCTTGAACTCCTTTACGATCTCCCGGCAGAACTCGTGGCAGTTGATGGTCTCGCTATTGCTGTCCATGTTGATGCTGTCCACGTCAGAGAGCGTAATCAGGTGGTTCAGACTGTTGGTGATGATTGCGGCGCTGTGCTCGATGCGTCTGGCCAGATCCTGTCGCTCGTCGTCGGCCAGTTCGTCTATCTGGTTGGCGAGAATGGTGGAGAACCCTGCGACGGCGTTTAGCGGTGTGCGTATCTGGTGGCTCACATTCTGGATGAAGGCTGTCTTCATACGGTCTGCCTCTTGGGCGTGGTCGCGTGCCAGAATGAGCTGCTGGTTTTGCACCATCAGTTCCCGCATGTGTTTCCTACGGCTCCAGATGAAATAGGAGAGGAAGAATACACTGATCAGGCAGGCTCCCAAAGCGATGTAGATCATCAGGTCATAGGCCTTGTCCTTCTCTCGTCGCATCTGTTCGAGGTTAATGTCACTACTGATGTCGTTGATTTCCATCGACGAGATCTCGCCGTACCATTTCTCCCGGGCCTTGAGCAGCGTTTTCAGCGCCTCCGCCTCGGCCGCCCTGTCCTCCTTCATATCGTAAATCTTCGTCAGGAAGAGCAACTGATCCAGCTGGTTCGTCATCTTGCTGTTGATCTCAAGCGCATCGTCAAAGCGTCCTTCGAAACAGGCCACACCTTGTTCCATATAGTCTTCGTACGACGGGTTGTAGTCCTTCGGGTAGGAGCGCTTGATCTGGCTGTTCTTGTTGTAAGCCTTCATGAAACCCGCCCTGTCTTTCTTGCCAAACTCGATGATACATTTCATCTGCAGGGCGGCACTCAGGTCGCGGTTGTCTTCGCAGAGCGAGATACACTTGTCGATGCTGATGGTGGCCGAGTCGGGATTGTCGAAGGCGAGTATGTTCGCCAACAGCATGTAGATGCTACTGGCCTCTGCTTGGTATTCTTTCCTGCCTTTCAGTTTCTCCAGTGCCTGGTCGAGGTATTTCTTACACATCGTGATGTTATTCCTGGTGCCGTAGAAAACGCCCATCAGATAGTCCATCCGGTAGAACTCGTCCAGATGGTTGTTGCTCATGATAAAGTCGTTCATGGACTCCGTCTTCTTTAGGGCTGAATAGAAGTGATCGTTGTTGATGTCGTAGATGATTTCGTTTTCCCAGACCGTGTACATGTCGTGCCACCTGCCGTTCGTCTTGTAATAACTGCGCAGCTGGTGTACGGCATCTTCGAAGGCCATCTTGTCCGTAGTGTCGAAGTATTTATACATCTCTTCCCTCAGGCGCGTTTCCTCAGGATCCTTCTGTTCCTGGGCAAAGGCCAGAATGCTTAAGAAGATGAATATGGTCAGTATTAATGGTTTCCTCATTGATTGTTTTTGTTTTTTATGACTGCAAAGGTAAAAAAAATAATCGAAACCAGCAAATAATTTCGCAAAAAATTGAAAAGACAGACTTCGGAGTGTCGAGTAGCCATGGGGCGAGATACATTATTAGTGCAAAAACGAAAGATGTGCCCGATTAATGATATATTATAGATAAGGTACGCACAAGACAAAAACTGAAAAAAAGTTAAAGAATGGAAGATTTTCTCCAAAAAGTTTGGAGCATATTGATATTTGATGTACTTTTGCAGTGTACTATTAAAGTGGTACACTATAACACCAGAATAATAAACATAAAATAGATACGATATGATTGAAGTAAGTAACATCAGTTTTAAGTATGCCGGAGGGAAGGATCTGGTATTCGACGATTTCAGCCTGAGGCTGGAGGAGAACAATATTTACGGCTTGCTGGGCAAGAACGGCACCGGAAAATCGACGCTCTTGTATCTTGTCAGCGGACTGCTCCGTCCGAAGAAGGGCAGTGTTTGTTTTGATGGCGTAGAGACTTGCAGGCGACAGCCAGAGACGCTGAGCGAGATTTTCATCGTGCCAGAGGAGTTCGACCTGCCCGCGATGTCGCTCAATGACTATGTTAAGATCAATAAGCCATTTTACCCCCGTTTCTCTCAGGAGGTGTTGGAAAACTGTCTGAAGGACTTTGAACTCACTACCGATCTGAAGCTGAACGCCCTCTCGATGGGCCAGAAGAAGAAGGTGTATATGAGCTTCGCCCTCGCTGCAGGCACAAAATTGTTGCTGATGGACGAGCCTACGAACGGACTGGACATCCCCTCGAAGTCGCAGTTCCGTAAGGTAGTGGCCCAATATATGACGGAAGATCGCACGCTGATCATCAGCACGCATCAGGTGCACGATGTGGAGTCGTTGCTCGACCACATCATGATCCTCTCTCAGCAGAAACTGTTGCTCGACGCCAGTGTGAGTGAGATTATGGAGAAGTACACCTTCGAGTATCGCACGCCAGACAATATGGACGATGCGCTCTATGCTGAGCCTTCGCTTCAGGGAAATGCCGTGATTGCCCCTCACAAGGCCGACAGCCCTGAGACGCAGATAAACCTTGAATTGCTGTTCAACGCTGTTACACAGAATAAGTTATAAGAGTATGGTACAATTCAATATCAATCGATTCGGAAAGCTGGCAAGGTGGTCGCTGACGAACGACAGGAAATACCACATCAAGTCGTTCTTCCAGAATCTGGTGATCTTTACGCTGGTGTTTGTGTTCTTCACCTCGGTTGACGTAAAGTGGAACCAGCAGAACGCGAACTATTTTCCTTGTAGTCTGGCAGCCGTCGTCGCCATTGCCGTGACGCTTATTCTGGGCTCTTCGTTTATGTTTTATAGCATGGACCGAAAGCACGATATGCAGACGCTGCTGATGTTGCCGGCATCGAACTTGGAGAAATATCTGGTGCGCTATGCCTCGTGGATCATCCTGTTGCCCATCCAGTTAGTGGCTTTCTTCGCAGCCGATTTGGTGCAGTATGTGTATGGCTTGGTGGTGGGGCACGAGGAACTCCGGTTTGTGACTTCAGCCGTGTTGGATATGCTGGGCAATATGTGGTATCAGATTCCTGCCGAGAAACATCATGTGGTGGTGATAGGACTGGCGCTCCTCGCCGTCTGGCTCCACTCCCTCTATGCCCTTGGTGCCACGTTTTTCCGCACACGCAAACACAACTGGATTCCCACGACGGCCATCATCCTGATTCTGGTGATGCTGATGATCTGGATTCTTCCGGGCACGGTGACGGATCCCGAACAGAGAGGTTCCTCGACATCGGATATGGTGATGAATACGATCTATGTCCTGTTGGTAGTGCTGAACTTCTGGCTGTCGTACAGGCTCTTCTGCCGTCAGCAGGTGATAGGTAAGTTAGTAAACGTATAACGATAGAAAGGTGATAAAGATATGAATAGTTTTAGTGTCAACAGGTTTTGGCTGATGCTCCGCTGGCTGATCAACGTGAATCGCGTCAGGTTGCTGGGCTTTACGATAGGCATTATGTTCTCAACATTTCTGATCCAACTGATTATGTTCGTGTTTGGCTCGTTCGAAAAAGTCATTCCTTATCTCTGGAGTTGTGTACACTTCGGCTCGTTCCTCATACCGTTCGTAATTCCTATCACGGTCTGTCTGGCCTTCTCAAGCTTTACCAGCATAGGCAACCAGCAGCAGAGGGGCACCTGGCTGATGATCCCTGCCACCAATCTGGAGAAGTTCTTGTCGCTGATCGTCTATGTGACGGTGATCTGTGGCCTGTGTGCCATCGTGGGCTATGTCCTGGGCGACAGTCTCCGTATGGCCGGCTTATGGATAGGGGCGCAGTTGTCCGCCGATCCTGCTATGAAAGCTTCTGAGGTGTTTAACTATAATGGTGTGGACGGAACGTATTGTCTCTGGTCATCGACTGTGTACTGGTTATTCTGTGATATGACACCTCATCTTTTGACGGTGTGGGGTTCTTGCATCTACTGGGGTTGGTTCGAGTGGGCATCTTGGATTGTTTATACGCTGATAGCTATATGGGTACACTCGTTATTTACCCTGGGTGGCACATTGTTACGCAAGTATGCATTCGTCACAACGGGATTGCTTTTGATTGCGATGGTGCTACTCTTCGCGGGATTCCTGTATCATTACAACCTCAGCGTGTTTGGAAATGTAACGCTTCCTGATGGTACTACTTATACTGCAACGGTTGACACGCTGGCTTACGTGCTGATGGTGGCGCTCCCTCTGTTCTCCTGCTTCAACTATTGGGCATCGTTCCATATCTTCAAAGGTTTTCAGTTAATAACAAATAAGTGGACTAATTATGACTTTCTCAAATGATAAACCCATCTACATCCAGATGGCCGACCGCCTCTGCGATGAGATACTTGCCGACAAGTATCAGGACGACGACCGCATTCCGTCAGTCCGTGAGTATAGTGTGCTGCTGGAGGTGAATACCAATACGGCAGTCAAGGCCTACGAACAGTTGGCTCGCGAGGAGATCATCTACAATAAGCGTGGTCTGGGCTACTTCGTGACCAAGGGCGCCAAGAAACAGATTCTCAAGGGCCGTAAGAAGGAGTTCATGAAGGAACGCCTGCCAGAACTGTTCCGACAGATGCAACTGCTCGACATTACGATTGAAGATGTTGTTACAGAATGGGGAAAGATTGGGGTAACCGTTTCCCCTCCTGAGTTAGGAGGGGTTAGGGGTGGTCTGAAGTAGCGCTTGTTCAGACCCCCTCTGGCTCCCCCTGACTCAGGGGGAGAAACAGGCGGCAGATGTTAAATTCTCATAATGATGCAACATTTTAATATCTTTGAGCGTCAATTATTCAGAACCATAAAAAAATAAACAAGGTAAAACAGATTGTTTTCAATGATACATTTACAAGACATCAACAAGACCTATCAGGGCGCACAGCCCCTTCATGTGCTGAAGGGCATCTCGCTCGACATCGCGAAAGGGGAGTTCGTCTCCATCATGGGAGCCTCGGGCTCGGGTAAGAGTACCCTGCTGAACATACTGGGTATTCTCGACAATTACGACTCTGGCACCTACGAGCTGGCCGGCGTTCCCATATGGGGACTCTCGGAGCGCAAGGCCGCAGAGTATCGCAACCGGATGATAGGTTTTATCTTCCAGTCATTTAATCTCATCTCTTTCAAAACCGCCGTGGAAAACGTGGAGTTGCCATTATTTTATCAAGGGGTGTCCAGGAAGAAGCGCCATCAGATGGCTCTGGAGTATCTGGAGCGTCTGGGCCTTCTTGACTGGGCAGGACATTACCCCAACGAA
>CACYQO010000054.1 GCA_902776545.1 uncultured Prevotellaceae bacterium
GATGTCGGCACCCATCTCTCGGGCGAGGTCTGCGGGATAGTTGTTCTTCAGACCACCGTCCACCAGCACCTTGTCGCCGAGTCTGACGGGCGAGAAGGCTGCGGGGATGGCCATCGAGGCGCGCATGGCCTGTGGCAGCCGTCCGCTGTGGAAGTCCACCTCATCGTTGGTGATGATGTCCGTTGCCACACAGGCGAAGGGGATGGGCAGGTCGTGGGTGAAGTCGAGCGAGTCGGTGAAGCCCACGCAGAGCTGGCTGAAGAGCTCGGCCAGGTTCTTACCCTTGATGATACCGCCGGCGTTCATGTCCTTCTTGCCGATGGTGATGCCTGTCGTAAAGAAATAGGTGTTCTGTTTCTTCCAGTCGCTGAGGCTCTGGTTGCGCAGGTCCTCTTTGTCGGTGATCACGTAGCTCCAGTCCTGCACCCTCACCATTGAGTCGAGCGAGTTGGCGTTGTAGCCTATGGCATACAGACCGCCGATGATGCTGCCCATCGACGTGCCCGTGACGATGTCGACGGGGATGCCCGCCTTCTCCAGCACTTTCAGCACGCCGATATGTGCCATACCCTTCGCGCCGCCGCCACTCAATACGACGCCGACCTTCTTCCGGGTGTTAACGACAGCCGTACTGTCTTTCTTCTGCATGACAGCCGTGCTGTCACTCTCCTGTGCGTTCATCGTGCTGCACATCATCGCGGCAAACAATGTCAATACTATCTTCTTCATTGCGTCAGCAAATTTTACACTTTTCACTTATATCTTATTATTTCTGAAACTTCTTCCGATACTCCAGCGGCGTCATGCCTAAGTGCTCTTTCACATACTTGCCAAAGAATGAGGCATTGGGGAAATTCAGGTCGTTGGCTATCTCTTGCATCGTCATGTCGGTAAAGCGTAGCCGGCGCTCAATGGCCTTGAGCGTAAAGAGCTTTATCATTTCGCTTGGCCGACGGCTCATCGTCTCCTTGAGCAGTGTTGAAAGATACTTTGGCGTCACGTTCAGCTGGCTGGCGTAATCATCCACCCTGCGTATGCGGCCATCGCTTTGTTCTACTAAGCGCATAAACTCGTTTGCCAACCGCTGACGGTGAAGGCTGGTCGCTACCGTGTTCTCAGCTTCCTGCCTTCGCATCATGCAGAGCATTTCCAGCATCATCGTACTGACGAGTGATCTTACGATGTCGGAATACAACATGGGACTTTGGTCTCTCATCCGGCGGCATAGCAATTGGAAATAGTCATCAAGCAGGCTCACGTCATCATCGGACAGATGCACTTTAGGGTGTTGCTTGAGGTAAGGCAGGTCTGACAAACTTATTTCACCGTACTTGTTGATGTTCCATAATTCGCCTCGGGAGAACCAAATCTGACGGCAGTTGAAATCCGATGATGACATGAAATTGGTGACTACGCTATGCGACATGTATAGGTACAAGTCGTTTTTGTGAAGCTGTATCTGTTGTCCGTCGTAGTCAAACTGCGCCATGCCGTCTGTACAGATGACGACAATCCCATGGTCTTCAAGACGTATTTCGCCCTGCGGTAGCGAACCGAAGTTCTCCATGACTACAAGCTCGTCGCTGTCGCCAAGACGTAGGGTGTCAGAACCACTCCTTGGTTTGAGGTCATGTATTTCCATGCTGTTCTTTTTTTACCTTTTAGGGGTGCAAAATTCGCCATTAATTTTCAATTTTCGCTGTTCGATATTTCCTCAAATGTGCTCAATTGCTTTTAAAACACCATTTGTTTCGCATATTGAACATGCTTTTGGAAATATCGGACATCGAAAATGGTTGATTTTTCCTGTGCAAAGTTACGAATTCATTCTGAAACCACCAAAACATTTTGCGATTTATTTATCCAAAAGTTTGCATTTTTCGGGAATAATGTCTATATTTGCACCCAGAATAACTTAAAACGCTATGCAGATGTTCGGACAAATATCTCTCAATCGGGCGCTGGTGCTTGCTGCCGCCATAGCCGTGGTGTTCACTTTCAGCAGTTGTGGGAAGCAGTCATCCCAACAGGCACAACAGGCGTATCAGGCCCAGGGAACCAAAATAGAATCGTTCATCAATCCCCATGACTCCCGTGCCGACTCGCTGGTGCTGGCAGCCTATCGTGAAGCGGATTATCAACACCTTCTGGCGGTCATCGACAGCCTGTCTGCAGCAGGGGAACTGAACGAGCTCCGTGCTGAAGGCTATCGTGCCATCCTCTATGCAGAAATGCAAGACACGAAGCACGCCATCGCCAGTCTGCGTCGCGCCATAGAAGTCAAAAAGCCTTCCGGTAAAGATTATTTCCTGATGGTCTATCTGAAGACCCTCTATGCCGAGCTGCAACAGCTGCAGGGAAACAGCGAGGGCGCTCTGCGTACAGCCCTTGCACTGGCAGAGCAGATGCGCAACGACGGGTATGAAGACCATGAGGTGTGCCATCGGCTGTATTCGGTGTTAGGCGAGTTGCAGCTCAATCTGAATCATCCCGACGAGGCGGCAGACTACTTTGAGCACGTGTATGCCATCCTCAAGACCAGCATCCGCAACGACTCCACGGGAAGTCATCTGATGGAGGCCGTAGAGACCTTGAACAATGTCACCTCAACCTACCTCTCCGGCCGGCAGTGGGATGAGGCTGAACTGTGGCTGAACCGCCTCGACTCTGTCTTCACGCTCTACCAGACCACATCCTATGCCGCTGACTATCCCGCTTACATTGACGGGTATCGCGCCTATGTCGATATGTCGCACGCCACGATTGCAGAACAGCGCGGAAAGAAAGACGAAGCTCAGAAATATTACGATGACTTCCTGACCACCGACTATTCGAAGACCGACGATGGACGTCTGCTCGGTTGCAAATACCTGATGCTCAGTCAACGGTATGCCGAGGCGGCAGACAACTTCACCGTGGCAGACCGGTATATGCACGACTACGAATATGAGTCGAACCTGCAGGGGATCGGCAACGTGCTGATACCCAAGCTGCGTGCCAACTACTATGCAGGCCGGAAAGACTCGGCGCTGCGTGTGGCGATGCAGATTGCCGAGCAGTACGACACGGCCCTCGTCAGGCAGAGGCGCGACGCGTCGGCCGAGATGGCCACCATCTATGATGTGGAAGGCAAGGAACGTATGATTGCAGAGCGGGAGGCCAAGATACTGCAGCAACGCCTCATCGGTGTGACGATACTGCTCGTGGCGCTGGTCATCTTCTTCGCCATCTATACATGGGTGCGCAACAGGATGACAAAGATGAAGGCCAAACAGGATCGCATGGAGGGTGAGCTGAGTGCCGCCCGTGAGATCCAGATGTCGATGGTTCCCTCCTCATTCCCCCGGTACGAGGGATTGGACATGTATGCCAAGATGACGCCCGCCAAGGAGGTGGGAGGCGACCTCTACGGCTACCAGCTTCAGGGCGACAAGCTCTACTTCTGTTTAGGTGACGTGAGCGGCAAGGGTGTGCCCGCCTCGCTCTTCATGGCGCAGGTCACGAGGCTGTTCCGAACCCTGGCCACCCAGAACTTGATGCCTGCAGACATCTGTTCACGCATCAACGATGCCATGTCGGGCGAGGATAACGAGAAGTGTATGTTCGTCACCTTCTTCCTCGGACTCTTAGACCTCCGTACAGGCCATCTCGACTTCTGCAATGGCGGCCACAACCCGCCCGTCATCGATATCGGCAACAGCCGTTGCGACTTCCTCAAGGTGAAACACAACGTGCCTATCGGGCCGATGCCAGGCATGATGTTTGAAGGCGAGGAGATCAGCAGCATCAAGGGCAGGCCCCTGCTCATCTATACCGACGGACTGAATGAAGCCGAGAACAAGGAACGCCAGTTGTTTGGTGACGACCGGATACTTGAGATCCTCCGTAAGATAGACGCCCACGATGCTCGTCAGCTGATAGAGTCCATAACCGCCGAGGTGGAGAAGCACCGCGACGGTGCCGAGCCCAACGACGACCTGACGATGATGGTCATCAGCCTGAAATAGCCAGTGGGGAGGATATTTCCTATTGATGCTTAGAAATAAATCCCTAATTCACAAGTAAAATGAAAAGTTGAATTAGGGATTTATTTTGCGTATTCCTAATAAGCGGTTTCAGAGGATTGCGGGCTGTATGAAGATATTTAACAAAAGAAAAAGGCGGACCTCACACAAGCACGGCAATCTCGGTGAGTACATGCTTGATTTCCACGTCAGTGGGCGGATTGGCAATGAGCCAGTCTATGGCCTCGGTGTAGTCGATGTCCTCGAAATAGCAGAGCTGCGATCGGAACATTTTCTCAGAGAAAAGCTCGCCGAAGATGCGCGTGGCTTCGGTGCAGATGTCGCCAATGGTGAAGTGGTCGCGCAGAAGAAAGAAGAGGTCTATGTAGTCTTTCCACTTGGAACGTCGTCCCAGGGCGTATGCCTTCATTGCGGAGAGCTGGAGCAGCGAATCGTGCTGGCGGTCGTTAAGTATCTCGCTGTGCATATTTTCGGAGTACAAGTGAGAAGAAGTGATAAATTTCGGGATAGTAGTTCTGCTTCTGCCGACCTGTAGCAGAGAAGAATACTTCGGCCACGCGCTTGCCACCGAGCACTTGGACGAGTTCACGATAATCGTCGAGAGTGCCGTCGTTGAGGATCCGCTCCACAAGCAAAGCGTCGCTAATATTTTGCTTCTGGTCATCTGGCGTGTACCAGAACAGATTCTTATGCTTGTCAATAATCTGTTGCCGTGACATAATGCTTTGAGTTTTGTTTGCAAAGGTAAGCATTTTTAGCCAAATATCCAAGCTTTTTCAGAAAAAAGTGCGGACAGTCGCAGCCATCCGCACTTGGCTATGTAACTACTTAATCGCAATCTTCTTGCCTTGATGAATATACAGTCCCTTCTTGGGAAGAGTCATAAGGCTTCGCGCTAAGATTATCAAGGCTTCGTGCTCGGAACAACAAGGCTTCTTGTTATGAACGATAAGGCTTCTGAATGTCAACGACAAGGGTTTAATATTTCAAAATTAGCAAAATGTGTTTCAAAATTAGCAAAATGTGCATCATTTTACTCTAAAATTTTGTTTTTTGAAATAATATGCTTACCTTTGCAAAACCTAATCAATAAAACAATTAATGATGAAATATGATCACCAGACAAATATTTTTCAGAACGATTAGCATCTATGTCGCTGCCTATTTGGTGTTGCTGGCGACCATACTCGGGTTGATGTATGCGTATCCGAAGCCGGAACTTCACATGCTGGTGAACTCCCAGCATACGAGTTTCCTGGATACATTTTTCAAGTATCTTAGCGTGATGGCAGAGTGGCCGTTGTATGTGCTGGCGCTGCTCCCCCTGCTGTGGAAGAAGTACAAGTTTCCGCTCTTCTTTGCCGTGTGTGAGCTGACGGGAGGTACCACCCTGCAGATATTGAAACACATCATCAGCTACGACCGTCCTGTCAGCGTATTCGAGAATTATCCGCATCTGGAGTTGCCCCTGGTGCCGGGTGTGGATATGTATCATGGCAACTCCTTCCCCTCAGGACACGCCTCGACGTTCTTCATGTTCTGCACCTGCTGTGTGATTCTCATGGCAATTCACTATATCCGCGAAGGCAAACTGCGCGACCTCAGGACCAAGATCCTGTTTAACGCGACGTTGCTGCTGCTGCTGGTTTTTGCTGCCTTGGGTGCCTACTCACGCGTCTATCTCTCCCAGCACTTCCTGTCGGATATATGCGTGGGCAGCATTATCGGCTTTACAACACCGTTCCTGATGCTCTACTTGTTCAGGGACAGAATGCGAAGAAATAAAAAAATACAAACATAAACAACAAAAAAGATGAAAAAGATGATGAATTGGGTGCTCGCCGCCACCCTTATCTGCGGCGCAAGTGTATTGAACTCCTGCAAGGAAGCCCATACTCAGGAAGACAATCCTGTAAAGGAGGTGCAGAGTACCGAACTGATCCGTACCAGCCAGAGCTGGGACGGTGTGGAGCTGCCCGACTATCTGGTGGGACGTCCTGAACTGGTGTCGGTGAAGTATGTGTTCCCTGCAGGAAAGAAGTTAGGCTGGCACCATCATCCCGTGATGAACTACGGCATACTGGTGCAGGGTGAACTGACCATCATCGGACAGGACGGCAAGGAGAAGGTCGTGCATGAGGGCGAGGCTGTCGTTGAGATGGTGAACACCATCCACCACGGCGAGAACCGAGGCACCAAAGACGTGATCCTCTACATGTTCTATCTCTCGCAGAAGGATCTGCCACTGGCTGTGCAGCATCCGGAGATTCCCCTGGATTAGCATGCAGGGGCAAACAAGACAACCTTAATCCCTGATCTTCATGAGCGCGATGCCGATGATGATCCAGATGATCTCACGGACACGGCAGATGATGCTGACGAAGATGCCAAGGGCGGCAGAGAGGCCGAGGGCAGCGATGGAAAGGACGAAACCACCCTCCTGGACACCAAGCTGCATAGGCAGGAAGCCGATGAGGTTGGCAAAAAGCGTGGTGAACGACACGATGAGGATAGCGTGGAGGTAGGTGAGGGTGATGCCCGTGAAACCGCCTCCGCAGTCGATGCCGAAGAGCAGGAGCATGAACAGCACCTCGCTCGACTGGACGACACGCGACAGGTATTCGAGGACAAGCGAGCGGTAAAAGGCGCGCTTGTCTTCTGCATATAAAGAGGCAATCTGTTCGTCGATGTTACGGAATGTCTCGCCACGTTTCTCCAACAGGCGGCTGCTCCAGCCCTTGAGTCCTGGAATGCGTCCGAGAAGATGGAGGATGCTCACCACCAGTCCCTTGCGATAGCCACGGGAGAAGATCCAGAAGAAGATGAGGCAGAAGACGATGATGATGCCGAGGACGGTGGCGATGGCCGTGTTGATGGGCAGGTCGCCAATGGCAGCCAGACCTAAGTAGATGAAGATGGAGGAGAACCAGAACCAGAAGTGCGCGAAAAAGTGCATCATCGCATAGAGGATGACGCTGGAGGCGGCATGCTGGCCACTGATGTCCTTCGAGAGTTCGAGGATGCGGTAGGGTTCGCCTCCGAGGCCGCCGACGGGTGTGGCGTAGTTGAGGGCGTAGCCTGTGATGGTCAGGCGGTAGATGCGCCAGAACGACGGCATGGTACTGTTTTTCGGGGGCGCGGTGGTGCGGTGGTGCGGTGGCGCGAGATTACTGTCTGCGGCGGTATCTGTGCTTGATGTATTCTCGTACCCCTGTACCCCCTTACCCCCGCACCTCCGTAACTCAGAGCGGATAATAGTCTGCCAGGAGAGGGCGTTGATGCCGTAGATGATGATCCACACACCGACGATGGGGATGAGCCAGTAGCCGGCATGACAGATATGCTCCCAGAGCTCGACGAAGCTAACGTCGAAGGTGAAGAGCATCACGACCACAGCGGCGAGGCCGAGGAAGAAGAAGAGGTTGTTGAGGCGCTGCTTTGACATATTATTTTGTTTATAGTTGATGGTTTATAGTTTATAGATGAATACTTCTATAGTCTTCTGATATAGTCTGCAGAGATTGATAAAAGGCTTGCCAGGTAATCATCTATAAACTATAAACTTTAAACTATAAACATTATAAGGTATCTGCAAGTTGGCGGCAGAAGGTCTCGTGGCGGTGGTTGACGTACCAGGTGAGGAGGCCCATGCCGAAGATCTCGAAGAGGAAATAGAGAGCAGGTATGTCGATGAGACAGAAGAGGAACAGCCAGAAGGAACGGAAGTTGAAGGTGAGCAGTCCGTTCAAGAAGATGACTGGCAGCGACTTCTGACGGAAGGCCTCGCGGAAATCCTCAGGGATATCGTGGGCAGAGACGGATGTACCGTCGCCGTATTTCTCACACAGACGCTTCATCAGCTGCTGGAACTGTGGCGTGGACTTCTCCTGAGCCTTGGTGTAATTGACGTAGGACTTCTGGAACCAACGCTCATACCATGGTGTCTCTGCCGTCATCTGATCCAGTATCTCCTGCTGGCGGCGTGAGGTGTCGAGTTCGCTGCCCTTCTCACCCTTCAGGAAGAAGAGGTGGGTGTTGATGTAGTAGTCTGCCAGACGCTGCTGTCCTGAGATTCCTGCGAAGCCAGACCATATCGCAAAGCCGTAACAGATGACGGCGGCGATGAGCGCGTTCTCTGGGGTGTCGGCGATGCCGAGCCACGAGAACTCCAGGTCGTGGTGCTGGTAGAAGCGCCAGGTCATGGCCGTGTAGATGGGCACGAACCAGGTGAAGCCTGCCGCACCGTCGAGGATTCGTCCCAACGGGCTCTTCTTACCCGTCATACGGGCGAGCTGACCGTCTGTGCAGTCGAAGATGTCGGCAATCATCAGCATCACGATGGCCACGAGGTTGAGCATCAATCCGTCCCAGCCGCAGTAGTAGTAGCTGGCGCAGCCGAAGAACACAGCACTGGCCGCACCAATGATCATCGACCAGATGGTGACGGTATTGGGGTGGATGTCGAACTTCGCGAAGAAGACAGCCAGATAGTAGCAGGCTGGACGGATGACGTGGAGATCAAGCCAGTCTTCAGTCTCTGCTGATTTCAGCGTTGCTTTATACTTCTCGTCCATAAATATTTTTATTGTTTATAGTTTATGGTTTATAGTTTATAGCTGAATACTTAGCAAGCCATTCGTTTCTGCCTCCAATGTAATCATCTATAAACTATAAACTTTAAACTATAAACATCTTATTACTTTTCATTCCAAACTCTCTTGATCGTGTCGACGACAACCTGTGTCTGCTCCTTACGGCCGAGGGTGATGCGGAGACAAGACTCCAGACCCTTGTCGGTCATGAACTTGATCTTATAGTCCTGGATCTTCAGGGCCTCCATCAGGGCATCCTTGATCTCAATGGGATACTTGATGAGGATGAAGTTGGCCACAGACTTGTAAACCTTGAATCCGGGCAACGGACCCAGTTCCTTCTTGTAGAGCTGACGGCCCCACTCCATATCGTCGGCCACGCGGCGATAGTGCTCGTCGCTCTCGAGGGCTGCCAGGGCAACGGCCTCAGAGAAGCGGTTGAAGCCTAAGTACTTGTTTGAGTAGCTGAGGAACTGCTCGTGACCCTCGCCGATGAAGCCGAAGCCGCAGCGGAGGCCGGGCAGGCCGTAGAACTTCGAGAGGGTGCGCGAGATGATGAGGTTGTTGTACTTGTTCACTAAGGGAGCGATATAGTCTGTGTCGCTGGTGATGAAGCTGGCATAGGCCTCGTCTACGAGTACCATCGTGTCTGAGGGGATATTCTCCATGATACGGCCGATCTCCTCGCTGCTGAGGCTGTTGCCCGTGGGATTGTTGGGCGAGGCGAGCAGGAGCATGCGGGGATGGATGCGGTTGGCGTACTCGATAACCTCATCGACGTGGTAGGCGAAGGTGTCTTCCATCTCGTGGAGGGGGTACATCTCGAAGGTGCCGCCGCACTCGCTGGCTACACGGTTGTAGTACCACCATGAGAACTCGGGGATGAGGATGGTCTTGTTGTGGCCTTCCATCAGGAAGTAGTGGATGGCGTTCTTGAGGATCTCCTCGCCGCCGTATGCCAGGAGCACGCGCTCCTCAGGCACACCGTAGATCTCGCTGAGACGGACGGTGATGACACTCTTCTTACCCTGGTCGTAAATACGTGTATAGAAGCAGAGATCCTTCGGATCAAAGTTCTTCACGGCGTCAAGCACTTTCTGGCTTGGCTCAAAGTTGAATTCGTTTCTGTCGAGGTAGTTCATATATCTTTATTTTTTATTATTTTATCAAAATGTGAGACGGAAGATGTATCTGACACCCCATTTATGACTGGTGGGGAGGTCGAGATAGTTGAGTCGGCGCACGAGATCGACGTGGAAAAGCTTGAAGATGTTGTGTACACCCACAACGAGCTCGAAGTAGGGCTGTCCGCTGTCCATGACATTACAGCCGTCGGGGAAGTACATCAGCTTATTGCTGCCGGCGTTCTGCGGCAGGAACGGGTTGTTCTTGTCGCTGAGGCTGCCCCAGAGGGTGTTGATAGCGATGTATTCACGCCACTTGAGCTTCTTCAGCAGCGGGATACGGTTGAAGAGCTTACCGTTCATGTCCCACGACAGCATCATCGAGGCATAGTGGTCGTTGAGGAACTCCATGTTGTTGATGAGGTTGTACATCTCCTCCTCGATGACGTACGACTGGTTGGCGGGTGGCTGGAGCAGGAGCATGTAGGGCACCTGGTTCCACTGGATGCCGCCCTTGAGGAAGAGGTCCACCTTACCCCAGCTGTTGAGCCAGAAGCGCTTGTAGATCTTCGCCTCGGTGACGTTCGAGGTGTATTGTCCGCCGAGGAATCCTTTGAAGCCGAAGGTGTGGCTGAGGGTGAGGATGGGCACGTCGCGGTTGATGGCGACACGGCGCTGCTTGCTGTTGACATACGTCTCGTCAGGGGCGTAGCGCAGTTCGGCATGGAGTTCGGTGGTACGCAGATACTCACGGTGATGCACGGTGATGTCCTTGTTCTCCTGCATCGGCTGGTTGAGGGTGCGGAAGGACATGGCTCCCACAGCCTCCATCTCCTCGGCCTTCAGTCCGAGGGTGGTCTTCAGACCGCCGTACATCTCGTATTCGAAGGTGAGCGACTGACGGTTGCAGATGATCATCTTATCGATCTTCGCCCATTTGAAGGCTACGAGGAAGTTATCCTTATCCGTGGGGAGGTAACGGTCAGAGGGTGTCTGCACATCGTAGTAGCTCTCTAATCGCAGCGTGCGCTTCGGGTATTCCCACGGGGAGTAGACCTTGTCGATGAACGAGTAGTCGAGGCTGGCTTTGTAGTAGTTCTTATGGCTACCCCAGGCGTGGGCATAGTAGCCGCCGATGAACCACCGCTTCCAGAGGTTGCCGGTGGTGGTGGCGCTGATACGGTTACGCCATCCGTCGAAGTTGTTGCGGGTGAGGATGGTATTCACAGGCGTGAGGTCGATGGGGTTGGGATCACCGATCTCGATGGAGTTCTCGATGAGGGCGGTGAGGCCGAACATGAAGTACTTGAAGCCCTTGATGTTCTGGATGTTCTTTATGAACGAGCCCATGTTGTCCTCACTCTTCGTGAGTTCCACCTGCCGGTATTCGTTCCAGAAGGATTTCCCTCGCATGGCCGCATCCGGCTCCCTGATCTCCGCTCGTTTGCCCTTGAACATCTTTTTCGGCAACTCGTCGAAGGAGTAGTTCGTATAACGGTTGTTCTTGATGACGATGGCCTCCTGGATGAACTTCGCAAATGACAGCTCAGTGACCATGTCATCCTCGGTGAGTACCCAGTCGCCGTTGTCGAGGCGTTCAAACTCCTGGTTGATGCGGAGGTTCTTCACCCAGTTGACAGACGACTGCTTGGGCAGGGTGAGCTCACAGCGGCGCACATGATAGGTGGAGTCCTTGAGGATATAGATGTCGCCACGGAATCCGAAGTCCATCTGGTTGTTGGGCAGGAAGTGTAGATGGATGCACGAGTCGCGCTGGATCTTCACCGTGTCTTCGATGTAGAAGCGGTAGAAGGCGATGGCGTCCTTGCCGATAGGCGAGGTGAAGGGGTACTGCACCAGACGGATCTGGTCGTCGTAGAGGTTTACATCTGTGAAGACCTCCTTCATCACGATGTTCAACATGTCGCCCGTCTGGAACAGGTCGTTGATACCCGATGCCTGCTGTCCCTTGATGATAGTTTTCTTCGACTGCGGATTCTTGCGGTAGATATACTCCGACACGGTCTCCTCAACGCTGATGGGAAGGATGAGCTTGTTCGTGTACTGGCACTCCTCCACCTGGTCCAGCAGCCACGGCGTACTGGAGTAGGGCTTCTTCTGCAACCGCTCTGGCGTGAGGTCGTTGGCGGCGAGGGTCAGCTTCTCGTATTTGTCGTATTTGTAGTAGTCGTGGTTTGTCAGGTCGCTGAGTTTCTTGGCGGCGATCACCTTCTTCATCAGTTCCACGGCAGGGTTGTTCTTGCGGCTGTATTTACCTTTCTCGGCCCTGATGGTCACCTCCTTGAGTACGGCGTTGTCTGGCTTCAGGGCGATGTTCAGGGGCGACTTCGTGGCGGCGTTGATGAGTACTACCTGCGACTTATAGCCCACCGAACTGAAGGTGATGCTCCAACCGGCATGACGGGCGATGCTGAACTCACCCTCAAGGTCGGAGATGACGGCGACATTGTGGCCCTTATACACCGCACTGGCATAGGGCAGCGGTTCGCCGGTATCTGCATCGGTGATCTGGCCTTTTATATACTGCTGCGCACCTGCCGGCAGACAGAACAGGAGTAAAAAACCGAGAATATGTTTCCGTATTATAGTAATCATCTATAAACTATAAACTTTAAACTATAAACAGTAAATTATTTAAACTGATGCCCTGTGAATGTATATTCAGTATAGCCGCCACGCTCATTCATGCGGAGGGCCTTTAACTCGGACGTGTTTTTGTCGATGGTGAGCACGAAGGATGAGAAGAGCATACGGCGCTGGGCCTTCTTCGAGTCGGCTATCGGCGTGATGGTGAGGATGATATTGTTGCCCTGCTTCGTCACGGCGAGGTCACTGAGTTTCGAGAGGTCGCCCTCACCACCTTTGAGGATATACTCGAAGACGGCCTGGAAGGTGGCGAACTGCGGGTTTGTCTGACTGCTCGTCTTATGGCTCTTGCCCTTGACAACCATCGTGAACTCACTGCCATGCATGACCAGCTGGTCTTTACCGCCATCGATGGAGATGCTCACGTCGGCAGGCTTCTTCATCGTCAGCGTGCCCTTGGTGACGACATCCTTGGCGATGGCGTCCTTATGACTGGTCTTCGTGGCTGCGGCCGTGACGGTCGTAGTCTTCTTATATTTGGCGACAGCCTTCTGCAAGTCAGCATTCTGCGCGAAAGAAGTGAAAAGTGAGAAGTGAAAAGTGAAAAGTATAAGCAATACTTTCACCAAACACATACCACTCTTACTGTCTATATTCATCATTTTTGTACTCATATTCTTTCTGTTTTTATTTATTATAATTTTCACTCATTACTCTTCTCCATTACTTTTCACTTCTCACTTTTCACTTTTCACTTCTCACTTTTCACTTTTCACTTCTCACTTCTCACTTTCATAACAGCCTCGCTGGTATGAAGTGCTGTCATTGCCACGCCTTCCAGGCCGTGGAGGATGATGTTCTGTCCCGTGAGCAGCAGGTTGGGCAGCGGCGTACGGGGTGAGAGCATTGTCATCATGAGGTTACGGTAGTCCTTGCGCACTCCGTAGGCTGAGCCGAAGGGCGTCAGCGTATAGTCGCGGTAGGTGAGCGGCGTACTCGTGTAGTGGCTCTCCACCGCATCTGTCAGTCCTGGCACGACGGTCTCTGCCAGGGCGAGGCAACGGGCGTAGGTATCTTCCTTCCACGTGTTGTAAGCGTGGCTGCGGCGGAAAATGCGGGAGTCTTCCCATTGCTTGCACTCGTTCCAGGGTATGGGTGTCATGAGGTCTATCTGACGGGAGTAGTTGCTGTCGTCTTCTGGTACACGACAGGAGATCATCACGCCGCCGATGTCGCCTTTTTGGTCACGTTCGTCGTAGAAGGTCCAGACGTTCGGACGGGTATAGACGAACTTGTTGTGGTTGAAGTAGGGCAGGGTGCCCTCCTTGATGGTCAGCGAGGCGGTGAACATGCCGAAGGTGTTCTCCAACGATGCCATTCTCCTGCGGAACATATTCTTTAATACCTGACTCTGACGGATCCATGAGAACGTCAGGGTGGGGTGTACGTCGCTGATGAAGATATCGGCCTCATAGGTCTCTCCGTTACGGCAACGGGCTGCCACGATACGGCCGTCTTTCTCTATCAACTCCTCGACCTCGGCCCTACAGACGAGTGAGCCACCGTAGTGGGAGATGTCGTCGATGAGCGATTTCACAATCATATTACCGTCGCCTTTCAGTCGCCAACTGCTCTGAATGTAACTGTTCTGTCCGTGGGCAAAAGTGAAGAGTGGCAGCGACTCCCGCCTTAACTCCATCTTCAGGGCATTCCCTGACACAATATTCACCAGCAGCGGATCCTGGAAGTTCTTCGTGAGCCACTCGTAAGCGCCCGTTTCCCCTCCAGAGAAGGAAGAACTTCCCGCGCCAGCTTCCCCTCCTAAGTTAGGAGGGGCCAGGGGTGGTCTGAACATGCCTCTATTGGAGTGCTCTGAACCTTGGAAGTCTAATCCGAGCTCCTGCGTCTCCTGAAGCATCTTTGTATATCTCTGCAGCGCCTCCCTCTCTTTAGGAAAATCTGCTGCGAGCGTATCGACGAAATTCTCATAGCCCTCTGCCAGCGCAAACGTGTCACCACCGATGGTCACGAGGTCGAAGCCTTTGGGGTCGAGACGGTGCCAGGGCAGTCGCATCAGTCCCAGCATGTCGAACAGGCGGTACATCGTCTGACCTTCTGCCAGTCCTCCCACATAGTGCAGGCCTGTATCGAAAGTCAGTCCCTCCCGACGGTAACTCTGTATGCAGCCGCCGGGCTGTGCCTGTCGCTCCAGCAGCAGCACGTTCTTGCCCTGCTTGCTGAGGATATGGCCACAGACGAGCCCTCCGAATCCTGAACCTATGATGATGACATCGTATTTCATCCCCTTACAGACTTCAATTTTTTGATTCTTTAATTCTTTGATTCTTTAATTCTTTAATTTTTTAATTCTTTAATTTTTTAATTTTCCTGTACACAGCGGGCTGTACCACATAAGAGAGGATCACTGCCGAGAGCAGTCCGATGAGTGTAGAGAATCCCACGCTCTTGATGGCGGGATGTACTGCGATGAGCATGCTGCTCACAGTCACAATCAGGATGACCGCCGAGAAGAAAATGGCCGTCTTATGATACATCAACAGTCTATTCTCCTGACTCCTGTCTCCTGTCTCCTGACTCCTGTCTCCTGTCTCCTGACTCCTGACTCCTGACTCCTGACTCCTGACTCCTGACTCCTGACTCCTATCTCCTACGAGTCCATTAATCACGAAGATACTATAATCCACGCCGATACCGAAGATAAACGTCGATATAATAATATTAATGAGGTTGAAGCGCACATCGAAGATCACCATCGCACCCAGCACGATGAGCCAGCTGAGCAGGATGGGGGCGAAGCCCAGCAACGTGAGTTTCCAGTCGTAGTGGAAGCTGATGAGCAGCACCACGAAGACGAAGAGCATCGACAGCCACTGGAGCACGTTGAAGTCTTCGCTCATCTGTATCAGCGTGTCCGTCGTGTAATAATAGGTGTCGAGCACCAGCAGGTCAGGATCAGCGGCCACGGCGTCGCAGATGCGGATATAGTCGCTCTCACTGCTGCGCACGGAGTCGTTCTCACAGCGCACGCTGGTGAAGCAGAGATAGTCTCCATTGTAACTCTGTTCCATCAGCGTCGACTGGTAACCTTCGGGTATGAGTTCTGCCTCGTAGAGGGCATCGGGCTGGTAGTCGGCTGTGGCAGCCTCGAAGAAGGTCTCGAAAGCCTCTGGCCGCAGACCAGCCTGTGGGGCTGAGGTGGCGATGAGGCTGCGAACCTTGTTGAGACGCTCTGGGGTCCAGTAGGCCTTCCAGGCGTCAATGCGCTGCTGTTGTTCGTCTAAGGGGATGAATACCTTGCTGGTGTGGGTATAGCTCTTCACCAGTCCCATCTGCTGGAGCGAGTCGAGTTTCTTGTCGAGACGGGCAAAGTTCCGTATGGCCTCCTCCATCGTCTTGCCCTGGCTGGCGAAGTATTTCTGTTTGTCGCCTGTGTAGGTCTTGTCGCGCAACAGCTGCTCCGAGTGCTCCGTCATCTCCTCTAAATAGCCGAGGTTGTGCATGTCGGCATCGAAACGGGTACCGCCATAGAGGTAGAAGCCCACGGCCATCACGACGATGACGGCGATAGTGATCAGCAGCGGCTTCTTACGGTCGAAGGGGTAGTTGTTCAGACGGTCTATCAGCGCGAAGGCCTTCTTGTTCACCTTGTTCTTCTCTGCCCTAAGCATCTGTGGCAGATAAATCAGCGAGAAGAGCGTCGTGCCTAAGATGGCGAAGGCGGCAAAGAGTCCGAAGTCGCGCAGCAGGTCGGTCTTGATGAAGATGAGTCCGGCAAAGGAGCCGATGGTCGTGATGCACCCTAATAGCACGGGCTTCGTCTCGTCGCGCAACACCTGTTCAGGGTCGCTCACGTACTTATACTGCGTCAGCACATGGAGCACATAGCTCATCGCCACACCTAAGACCACGCCGCCGATACCCAAGGCTAACAGCGAGAATTGTCCCTTGATGAAATACATCATCGCCAGTCCGAACAGCGTGCCGAAGGCTACGGGCAGCAACAGCAAGGGGATGGTATCCCAGTTGCGGAAACACACGAAGAGGAACACCAGCACGAGGATCAGGGCCCCAGTGATGGTGGTCGTCAGGTCGTGCTTGATCTGCGACGAGTTGTAGTAGCCGCTGGCAGGAGTGCCGTGGTAACTGATCTCCACGTTCGGATGCGACTTGGCAAACTGTGCGATCAGCTCATTGAGCATCTCGAACATCGCCGAGCCCTGTCCGGTGTTCGTCGCAGAGAAGGCAGGGGTGATGAATGCCACGCAGACCGTCGAGTCGGGCACGAAGAAGTGACCGTCGATGGTCTTGTAGCTGCCGGCCCCTGAACTCAGCAGGGGTGCCATCTGTTCTGCGAGCAACGTGCGCAGTCCGATGGGGTCGAGCTGGATCAGTTCTGGGAACATCTCTCCGAACTCTCCCTCCAGGTCCTCCTTGTTCTGAAGCATCTGACGGGCGAAGTGCCCTGGTGTCAGCATCGTGTCGAGGCTGGCATAGATGGTGGTGTCGATATACGCCGGCAGATGATCCTCTAAATACCCGATGCCGTCGGCCATCAGGTCCTCCGGCAGCGAATAGAATACGTCGCCCACCACGTGCGTCGCTGAGTCGCGAAGCAAGAGCGTATCCACAAAAGCATCACAAGTCTCCGTTATTTCCTCCACGCTTGTTTCCCCTCCTAAGTTAGGAGGGGCCAGGGGTGGTCTGAACTGCCTCTGACTAAACAACAAGAACGTCTTATCCTTGATCCTCAAATTTGCAAAGGCCAGTTTCGTCGTGCCGTCCTCGTTCTTCGACGAAGGCATGAGCTTATCAATATCCTCCTCAAGGTGTATTCGCGTGGCGAAATAGCCCAAGAACACAAACAACGCAACCATCGACAGCCAGCAGACTGTCTGATGGTCACGGAAATAGCGGTGGAGTTTTATGAACGCCTTAGTCATTTCTCTTACCTCTCACCTCTTCACCTTTTCACCTTTAAGCAGGCAGATGCTGCTCGATGTAGTCGTAGAGGTCGTTGAATGTCTTAATAGAGGGCAGATCGGTAGCGGGGATGGTGATCTTGTAGGTGTACTGCACCAGAGCCACGAGGTCTACCAGGTTGATGCTGTCCAGCTGGAGGGTCTCCTTCAGCACGGCATCGGGTGCGAACTCACTCTGCTCAATCTCAAACTCTTCTGACAGCAGGTTGTTTACCTGCTCAATGATTTCTTCTCTTGTCATAATCTTCTTACTTTGAACTTTGAACTTTAAACTTTAAACTTTATGATTTCTTTTGCGGCGGTAGCAAATTTTTCACTTTTCACTTTTCACTCTTCACTCTTCACTTTTCACTTTTCACTTTTCACTTTTCACTTCTATTCTTTCCAGTCCTTGACGATCAGCGTGGAGTTAGTGCCTCCGAAGCCGAACGAGTTGCTGAGGAACATGTCGAAGTGCGTCTCCTTCGTCTCAGGCAGCACGTTGATGCAGGCGGTCTCCTCGTCGGGGGCCTCGAAGTTCAGGCTGCCGCCGATGAAGTCGTTCTTCATCATCAGCATTGAATAGATAATCTCACTGGCTCCTGCCATCCACATCTCGTGACCAGTCTGGCTCTTCGTCGAGGTGACGGGCACCTTGTAGTCGCCGAAGATCTGGGCGATGGCCATGGCCTCACGACCGTCGCCGGCGTGGGTAGAGGTGGCGTGGGCGTTGATATAGCCGATCTCGCGCAGGTCGACGCCGGCATCCTTCAGACACAGCTCTAACGAACGGGCAGGACCCGTCACGTTGGGTGTGGAGATATGGTCGCCGTTGCCGGAGAAGCCCCAGCCCACGATCTCTGCGAGGATCTTCGCACCACGGGCCTTGGCGTGCTCGTAGCTCTCCACGACGAGCGTGGCAGCACCACCGCCGGGAATCAGTCCGTCACGGTCCTTGTCGAACGGACGGCAGGCCTTCGTAGGCTCGTCCTCACGCACGGAGAACGCCATCAGACCGTCGAACGAGGCGACGCTGAACATATTGGCCTCCTGGGCACCACCACAGATGATGCAGTCCTGCAGACCGTTCTTGATCAGCAGATAACCTAAGCCTAAGGAGTGTGAACCCGAAGCACAGGCGGCTGACGTCGTCAGGTTGATACCTTTCAGGTGGAACAGCGTGGCGAGGTTCATCGTCACCGTCGAGTTCATCGACTGGAAGATGGCACCGCTGCCACAGGCGGCAGTTGCACCAAACTGGCGGAACTTGTCGAGGGCGCGCATCGTGGCCTCGGCCACGGAGTCGTTACCGTAGATGACACCCACCTCGTGAGCGTCGATATAGTCTTGTGTGAGACCTGCGTGCTCCATGGCCTGGATCGTGGCCATATAAGCGTACTCTGCCTCCTCAGGCATCAGCTGACGCAGATTGCGGTTCAGATAAGGCTTCAGATCGGCCTTGGGGACATTGGCACAGAGTGCCGAACGGAATCCGGCATCCTTACGCTCCTGACTGAAAATGATGCCGCTCTTGCCGTTGTAAAGCGACTGCTTCACCTCGTCGAGTGACGTTCCCAGACATGACCAGATGCCCATTCCTGTAATTACTACTCTTCTTTCCATTTATTTTACTTTGAACTTTAAACTTTGAACTTTATGATTACTTCTGCGGCAGATTCTGCCTCCAGTCATTTCTCATTCCTCTTTCCTCATTCCTCTTTCCTCGAAAAAATCCTCATTCCTCTTTCCTCGAAATCTCCTTCATCCAGCACCTGCGGCGCTTCACGGTCTGCGGATGCAGCGGCTTCCATTGCGTCAACTCACGCACATTATCCTCCAGCTGCGGACCCGTCTCCGCCCACTTGATCCCGTATTTATTATAAATAGGTATAAGGTCGTCGAAGAACAGGGCGTTCACACCCAGACCCTGATAGTCGGGGCGCACGGCCACTAACAGCATCTCCGTGTTGTCCTCGTGCTTCCATTTCAGCGCTTTCAGCAGATGCCACCATCCCGTGGGCCACAGACGGCCATGCGACTTCTGCAGCGCCTCCGACAGGCTGGGCATCGTCACGGCGATACCCACCAGCTCGCCCTTGTCGTTCTCCACCAGGGGCACCATGTCCATCTTGAACAGGGGCACATACTGGTCGAGGAATTTCTGTGCCTGGATATCTGAGAAGGCGGAGAATCCGAAGATCGGCGCGTAGGCCTCGTTCAGCAGTTTGAAGATCTTCGGACCGTAGGCACCCCTCATCACCTCTTTTCGCGAGGCCTTGACCACCTTCAGTCCGATCTGCTCCCTGGCATACTGGGCCACTCGGGCATACCTCGCAGGCACCTGCTCAGGGATGTTGATGCGTATCTGCAGCCAGTCCACCTCTTTCACGAGGCCCAGCTGCTCCATGTGCTTGGGGTAATAGGCCGGGTTGTAATAGGCGGTCATGGAGCCTCTCAGCTCGAAATCCTCCACGAGCATGCCCTCCTTGTCGAAGTCGGTCACGCCCATCGGACCCTGCATCTTGTCCATGCCTTGGGCCTTGCCCCAGGCCTCCACGGTGTCCAACAGCGCCTTCGACACTTCGAGGTCGTCGATGAACTCAATCATGGAGAAACGGACATTGCGGGTATTCCAGGTTTTATTGGCCTTCTTGTTGACGACGCCAACCACGCGGCCTACCACCTCTTTTCCGCGATAGGCCACAAACGGCTGCACCACCGAGGTGCGCTGACTGGCATCCCCAGTAGAGTCAAACATGGCACGCACGTCAATTCGCATGTCAGGGACATATTGCTTGCTGCCGGCATAAACCACATCCGTCACATTCAGGAAATCGTTCATTTCCTGTTTGCTGACGACCTTTACAACCTTTATTTCTTCCATACATCAACCAGTTATACTGGCGCTTATTATCCTGTTTAAACAGTCATTCTATTGACTGATTTCGAAATCCGGGTGCAAAATTACTCATAATTTACCAATTATCCGTGTTCAAAACTCGACAATAAGTGTTCGGTTTCAATATTATAATATTCTTTGACGTATTTTAAGATATTTTTACGAAATATGGAATGTATGACACGCAATGAACACCTTTTGTATCTTAAACTCACATAGGGTCCCTCTTTGCGCAAAAAAGAGAGATGAGTTTTTCTCTCATCCCTCTCTTTTTAATGATTCTCAGCGGTTAGAGCCAAATCGGGCCTTGTCCCATACAGCTCGTTGTCCCAATCGCCGTCAAGAATGCCGTGAGCGCAGCTACTATCACCTTCACCGCCAGCTCAATCACACGTTGTTTTTTCATTATTTACCTCCTTTCTGCGCTTTTTTCTCCCCCTAAGTTAGGGGGAGCCAGAGCGCTTGTTCAGACCACCCCTAACCCCTCCTGACTCAGGAGGGGAAGAGATTAGCCGCCTGCTCCAGGACGCTCGTCGTCGTCACCGCCGCCACCGCTGTTCGTGCCTCCACCGCTGTTCGTACCTCCACCGCTCTGGGTTCCGCCACCGCTCTGGCTACCACCATTGCCACCACCGGCATTGTCGCCTACAGGCGCCAGCAGATAGCTGATCGGCGTCTTCTTCTGCACGCGGCGCACCTTGCCGTTCACCGTGCGCTTCTCGCTC
>CACYQO010000055.1 GCA_902776545.1 uncultured Prevotellaceae bacterium
CATAGCCATACGCCAGCAGACGGTGGTCTCCTCGGCATCGGCAGGACGAACTACCAATACAGAGTTCTTGCCGTGGTGGTTCTTCAGCTTCTCCATCAGACGGATCTGTGCCTCCTGCTCAACGGGCTCGTGGGTAGGACCATCCTCACCTACGCGGAAGGCATCGTGCGTCCAAATGAACTTCACGGGCAGCTCCATCAGGGCAGCCATACGTACGGCGGGTTTCATATAGTCTGAGAATACGAAGAAGGTTCCGCATGCGGGGATCACACCACCGTGCAGAGCCATACCGATACAGCAGCAAGCCATCGTGAGCTCTGCCACACCAGCCTCGAAGAAGGCACCGCTGAAGTCACCACGAACGAGGTCCTTGGTCTTCTTCAGGAAGCCGTTGGTGTTGTCAGAGTTGCTCAGGTCGGCAGATGCGCAGATCATGTTGGGCACCTGCTCAGCCAGCTGACCGAGAACAGCAGCAGAAGCACTACGTGTAGCACTACCGGCCTTCTGCTCTACCTTGCTCCAGTCGATCTTCGGAGTCTTGCCGCTGAACCACTCCTCAAGCTGAGCGGCCTGTACGGGATGACCCTTGGCCCACTCAGCCTTCTCAGCATAGCGCTCAGCAACAATCTTCTTCAGCTCCTCAGCACGCTTGGCGTACATCTCCTTCACCTCGGGGAAGATCTGGAACGGATTCTCAGGATCAGCACCCAGATTCTTCATCGTGTTGATGTAAGCGTCGCCTCCGAGAGGAGCACCGTGAGTAGCGCAGTTGCTCTCGTAAGAACTGTTGTCAGCCTTACGGGCACCCTTACCCATCACGCAGTGACCGATGATCAGTGAAGGACGCTCCTTCTCAGCCTGGGCCTTCTTGATGGCCTCGCGGATCTGATCCACATTGTTACCGTCGATCTTCTGCACGAACCAGCCCCAAGCTTCATACTTCTTGGCGGTGTCCTCGCAGGTCACCACCTCAGTCTTTGTAGAGAGCTGGATATCGTTGGCGTCGTAGAACATGATGAGGTTGTCGAGACCGAGGTTACCGGCAATACGGCCAGCACCCTGAGAGATCTCCTCCTGCACGCCACCGTCAGAGATGTAGGCGTAGATGGTCTGGTTCATCACGTTGCCCAGACGAGCCTTCAGGAACTTAGCGGCGATGGCAGCACCTACAGCGAAACAGTGACCCTGACCAAGAGGACCAGAGGTATTCTCGATGCCGCGCTCAATCTCACGCTCGGGGTGACCGGGAGTCACTGAACCCCACTGGCGCAGGTTCTGCAGATCTTCCAGCGTGTACTTTCCGATAAGGCAAAGCTGGCTGTAGAGCATCGGAGCCATGTGACCGGGATCGAGGAAGAAACGGTCGCGACCCTCCCATGCGGGATTCTCGGGGTCATACACTAAGAACTCACTGTACAGGGTGTTAATGAAGTCTGCACCACCCATGGCACCGCCGGGGTGACCCGACTTAGCCTTTTCAACCATCGAAGCAGCAAGGATACGGATGTTATCCGCTGCCATGTTCATAACTTTGTTGTCGTTCATAATGAATAATTAATTGTATAAAAGGATAATTTGCGTGCAAAGATACAAAAATATTCCGAAACATGCGACTGTTTCGGAATATTTATTTCTAAACAAAGTTAAATTATTCAGATAGCTGAATATTAACCGTTGTCTCAGCAGCCAATGACGGCATCCGGCAGGTCACTGTACGCGACTCACCAGGCGCCAGCGTCAGGTAGTTGTCAGACCAGTATGCGGGGCAGATGAGTTCGCCATGCTGGTCCTTGGCCGTCAGACGAATCATGAAGGCCACCTTGTCTGAGGGATTGCTGACCGTTGCCTCGTAAAGCCTCTCTGACGATGGTTTGACCGACAACTCACAGGACTTGGTACTGAGATTGTCGAGCATCGCATACGAACCATATTTTATAATAGGTGTATGCACCCAGTTGGTTTTTGCCCAGTCGTAGGTGTCGTTCTCAGCCACTATGAAATACTCGTTAGTCTCTATCTCTACATCTTTTTCATCCGTCAGCTTGAGGAACATGAAGGCTGCAGGTGCATCTTTTGTATCGACGTCAAAGACTTTGACTACTGTTCCAGGTGCAGCTTCTATCTGCTTGGCATCTTCATTGGTCTGTTCGCCCTTCAGAAGCTTCATCGATGCCTTGACATTCACTGACTCTAACGTCTCGTTGACAGCATAGACCGCCTTAGTGTGGTAATCGTAGATCAACTGCACTGGGGCGTTGGCCTTCTTCACACCATAGTAAGCGGCATTGGGCTGTTTGTAATAGTCGTAGAGTTGCCAGTAGATGCTTGGACGTGCACTGTTGAGCATCCACTGGACGATGCCAGTGGTATGAGGCCAGCGCACACGGAAACTCTCGAACATCGCCTTCGTGCTCTCGTAGTTCAGCATATCGGCTCTGTAGAGATATTCGTCGATATCCTTCGCCTCGCCAAAGCGCTGTTGGATCACTTCGCTCAGTTTCCCCAGGGTGTTCATCTCCGAACTCGAGGCGGTGCAGAGGATGTTCCAACGGCTGTCGATGGGGAAGAGTTGCTGGCCCAGCATCTTCTGCAACGACTCCTTCACGGGCAGTTGGGCACCGATGCCTGTCTCGGTGTTGAAACCGAAAGCTCCACCGGGAGCTTCTGGCAGATACCAGTACGACGGTCCCACATATTCGTAGGGACCTGCCATCTTCGTGCCGGACCATCCCGAGATTTCACTCTCTAAGTTCTTGGCAGAAATGATATAGTCGCGGTCGTCCTCCTGATTGAGGAACTGCTGATATTGTTTCTCCAGTTCGGGTTTGGGAATCCTGTCGCTGCCCACGAACCAGCCGATGATCGACGGATGATAGCGCAGCCACATCACCTGGTCCTCGAACGACTGAGCGACGAGGGCGATATTCTCCGGGCTGATGATGCCGCCGTAGGGCTCCTCAGTGGGAGATCCAAGATAGCTTTCCCACTCCCAATGACAACTCCAGCCCACGAGGATCAGCAGTCCCAGTTCGTCGCAGAGGTCATAGAGACTCTGTGAGGTTCCCCAGAAGCCTTCCAGTCGGACGGTGTTCATATTCATATCGCGTACATATTCTAATTGCAGGCGATTGCTCTCAGGTGTGTCACGCAGATAGATGTCGTCCGTCCATCCAGCGCCTCTTAGAAGAACTTTCTTGCCGTTCAGTGTGAAGCCGCGATAACCCTCGTCAGTCAGATAACTATGTACCTCGCGGATGCCGAATTTCACGTCCTCACTATCAGAGACTTTGTCGTTCTCTACAAACTCCAGATGGAGATCGCAGAGTTCGGGCTTGCCCATATTGTGGCACCACCACAGGCGCGGATGGTCGATATGGATTTCTGTGGGGAGGGCGAAACGACGCTTCTCACCAGCAGCGAGTGTCACGGGACAATTGAACGGCTGGCCGTCGGCAGTGCCTTTGACAATACCTTCCACAGACTGATCTGAGAGATTCTTTAGTTCGGTGACAATGGTTAACCAAGCCTCGTCGAGCGTTTCCGTATTCACCCTTGATCTGACTGCAGAATGGGATACTGCCACGTTGCCACAGGTCTTCACCCTGACTTCGCGATAGATGCCCATGCTCTCATCAGCAGGACGCGGGTTCCAGTCCACAAAGCCGATATTAGGTTCTCCGGGCTGGGCTCTGAACACTTCGACAGCGAGAACATTCTCCTGAGTGATGGCTTTGGTCACATCAAACTCAAACTGTCTGAACGAACCTGCCATCTCCTGACTATTGGCAATCTGCTGGCCGTTGAGCCACACATTAGCCCGATAGCAGATCCCGTCGAAGTCGAGCAACACATGTTCACCTTCTTTCAAGGCAGGCTGATTGAAGGTGGTACGATACCACCAGCTCTTCTCAAACTGTGTCTTGTCGATCTTAGCATAGTCCTCAGCCGTAAGTGCTTCTTTCTCAATACCATTCTCCGTCAGCACTCCCATAATGGTTGAAGGAACTTTCGCCGGTATCCACCCCTCAGTCTGGGCTGCCGGGGTGGACAATACGTCGCCAGTCGCAGTCACCTTGTCCGACGACTGCACCAGCCACTCCATTGTCTGTGTTGAACTCTCCGTACATGCCGTCAAGGCTACGGAAAGCATCATAACGGCCGTCGTCTCTCTGAACCTCATTACTTACTTGATGTTGAGTACGATAATTGACTTGGCGGGAACCTTTACCGTCAGCACACCCTTGTTCAGCTTGGCGTCGTTGAAAGCCTTGGGGGCTACGACATTCGGATTGTTGAAGTCGTTGCAGTCGGCCACGTTGTTCGAGGTGAGAATGCGGCCGGAGACCTGCTTGGCATTATAGCCGGCGAAGTTGAAATCGATGGTCTGATCCTTGTCGAGGCTAACGTTGGTGATTGCAAGTACAATCGATCCGTCTTGTGTCTTTGCTGCTGAGGCAGAAAGCATGGGGCAGGGACGATAGCCTGCATCCTTGGCGTCGGCCTTCTCCTTGAAGTAAGCCTTGCTCACGGCCATCACTTCCGACTCGAGGTCGAGTGGGAGCCAGGTGGCCTCCTGGAACGGGGTGTACATCTCAAACACGTGGTAGGTCGGTGTAAGTACCATGTGGCCCGTACCCTTCTGGTCGGTGAGAATCATCGACTGCAGCACGTTCACTACCTGGGCGATGTTTGCCATCTTTACACGGTCGGTGTACTTATGGAAGATGTTCAGACTCAACGCAGCTACAAACGCATCTCTGAGAGCATTCTGCTGGTAGAGATGTCCGGCGATGGTACCAGGCTCCTCATCCCACCACGTGCCCCACTCATCGACGAGCAGGCCGATCTTGCCCTTTGGGTCTTCCTTGTCCATAATGGCCTTGTGCTTCTGGATGACCTCCTCGATTTCCGTACACTTGCCTAAAGCCCAGTAATACTGGTCGGTGTTGAACTTCGTGGCAGAACCCTTTGAGCCTTCCCACCCCGAACAAGTATAATAATGTAAGGAGATACCCTGCATCTGACGGCCGATGTTCTTCATCAGCACCGTAGTCCAGTCATAGTCATAGTCTGAGGCACCAGAGGCGATGCGGTAGAGCTTATTGCCTGGCTGGTCGCGCAGATAGGTATTGAACTTGCGGAATTCGTTCGAGTAGTACTCTGGTGTCATGTTTCCACCACAGCCCCAGGCCTCATTGCCGATACCGAAGTACTTCACCTTCCAAGCCTTGTCGCGACCGTTGGCACGACGCAGACGGGCCATCGGCGTGTCACCGTCACTCGTCATATACTCTACCCACTGGGCCATCTCCTTCACGGTACCGGAACCCACGTTACCGCTGATATACGGCTCGCAGCCGAGCATCTCGCAGAGGTTCAGGAACTCGTGGGTGCCGAACGAGTTGTCCTCGATGGTGCCGCCCCAGTTGTTGTTACGCAGTGACGGACGGTCTTTCTTCGGACCGATACCGTCCATCCAGTGGTAGTCGTCGGCAAAGCAGCCACCCGGCCAGCGCATCACGGGAATCTTCAGGGCCTTCAGTGCCTCGAACACATCCTTGCGGTAGCCCTGGATGTTGGGGATCTTGGAATCTTCACCCACCCAGAGGCCACCGTAGATACATGAGCCGAGGTGTTCTGAGAACTGCCCGTAGATCTCACGGTTGATCTTGGCTCCCGCTTGGTCGGCGTGAACAGTTGCCTTCACATTCTCTGCGGCCGTTGCTCCTATGGCAAAGGCCAGTGCGATAGTCGCGGAAAGAAAAAGTCTTTTCATATTCAAAGACTACTTGTGATCGACGGCGGACTGCTCGATGGGGAGGCAGCGCTTGTAGTTCTCGATGTACTTCTCGAAGCCGGCAACGTCTTCTGGAGTGGGGGCGATAGAGATACCCGTGTTGCCTGCGAAGACAACCTTCTCGAGGTAGTCGGCGAGCGAGAGCTTGTCGGGATTATTTACGGCATAGCCTGCGAGCAGGGCGATACCCCAAGCACCACCTTCGCCAGCGGTCTCCATCACAGAGATGGGGCTGTTGAGGGCAGCTGCAAGCATGCGCTGACCTACGCCGGGAGTCTTGAAGTAACCACCGTGACCTGTGATGCGATCTACACGGATCATCTCTTCCTTGAACAGGATGTCGTTACCGATCTTCAGCACACCGATGGCACCATAGAGATGGGCACGCATGAAGTTGGCGAGATTGAACTTGTCGTTGGCAGAACGCACGAACATGGGGCGACCTTCTGCCAGTCCCGTGACAGGCTCACCACTGACATAGTTGTAGGCCATCAGACCTCCACAGTCGGTTTCGCCCTCCAAAGCCTTGTTGAAGAGTTTACCATAGAGTTCGTTCATATCTACCTTGATACCAAGCAGTTGCTGATATTCCTTAAAGAGTCCCACCCAGGCATTGATGTCGCTGGTGCAGTTGTTACAGTGAACCATAGCTACGAGTGAACCGTCAGGTGTGGTCACCATGTCGATCATCTCATAAGGCTTCGACAGTGGCTTTTCCAACACGATCATCGAGAACGAAGAGGTTCCAGCGCTGACGTTACCTGTGCGCTGCTTGACGGCATTGGTGGCAACCATTCCCGTACCAGCGTCGCCCTCAGGAGGACAGACGGGGATGCCTGCCTTCAGGTGGCCAGAGACATCGAGGCGCTTAGCACCTTCAGGAGTCAGGAAACCGGCATTCTCACCAGCGTTGAGTGACTTCGGCAGGATGTCGAGCAACTTCCATGAGAAACCCTTCGGAGCGATGAGCTCGTCAAACTTTTTCACCATCGTGGAATCGTAGGTCTTCGTGGCGGGATCGACAGGAATCATACCAGAAGCATCGCCTACACCGAGGACGAACTGACCAGTGACCTGCCAGTGGACATAACCTGCAAGGGTGGTGAGGTACTTGATGTCAGAGACGTGCTCCTCGTTGTCGAGGATAGCCTCGTAAAGATGGCTGATAGACCAACGGAGGGGGATGTTGTAGTTGAAGAGCTTGGAGAGTTCAGCAGCAGCCTTACCCGTGTTGGTGTTACGCCAGGTACGGAAGGGCACGAGGATCTCCTGTTTCTCGTTGAAGGCCATATAGCCGTGCATCATGGCTGAGAAGCCGATGGCGGCGAGAGCCTCAATCTCGCAGTCATACTGTGTCTGAACATCCTTGCAGAGTTCGGCGTAGCAGTCTTGGAGACCATACCAGATGGCCTCGGTAGAGTAGGTCCAGAGACCATCTACCAACTGGTTCTCCCACTCGTGTGAGCCCTGTGCGATGGGTTTGTTGTCCTCGTCGATGAGGACGGCCTTTATGCGGGTAGAGCCAAATTCAATACCGAGAATAGCCTTACCTGCTTCGATTGTCTGTTTTGCTGTCATAGTCTTTAATTATTTTAACACAGAGGTACAGAGTTACAGAGATTTTGTTTTTTCTCTGTGTCTCTGTATCTCTGTGTTTAATTATGTTTTAACGGAGTGCTTTATTCAACATGTAGTACATCTCGTTGTTCTGGAGCGTCTGCTTGAAGTCGGCGATGTTAGTATCCTTGTTGATACGGACGTACTCGATGCCGAGCATCTCAGCTAAGTCAGCCCAGTACTCTTCGTTGATGTCGTAAGAGAAGGCGCTGTGATGGGTACCACCAGCGAGGATCCAGGCGGCTGCACCGATTTCGAAGGTGGGCTGTGGAATCCAGAGGGCTGAGGCCACGGGGAGGTTTGGCATGGGCTTCGGCTCGATGCACTCCACCTCCTGAGAAATGAGACGGAAACGGTTGCCGAGGTCGACGACAGTAGCCTTGATACCAGCACCGGTCTTTGAGGTGAATACCAGACGAGCGGTCTGCTGCTTGCGGATACCGATGCCGAGGAAGTGAACTTCGAGCTTGGGCTTATCGGTAGCAATCAGCGGACAGACCTCAAGCATGTGGCTCTGGAGACAAGACGAGCGGTCGCCTGCGAAATTAAGCGTGTAGTCCTCGAGGAAGGAACAGCCGATTGGCATACCCTGCTGGATGACCCAGAGAGTGCGATAGAGACAAGCCGTCTTCCAGTCACCCTCAGCACCGAAGCCATAACCCTCTTCCATCAGACGCTGTGAAGCGAGGCCTGGAATCTGGTCGAAACCACAGAAGTCAGGAGCGTCGATGTCAGCATCACCGAGGTCGTCGAAGTTGGTGGTGAAAGCGGTAGCACCCTCATCCTTCAGTACGCGACGCAGGGCAATCTCTGCCTTGGCAGCGTTCTTCACCTTCTCCCAATAGACCTGTTCGCCGCTCTCGTCGATCTTGATGGTGTAGAGCTTTTTGTACTCATCGACGAGGGCATCTGCCTCAGCGTCGGTGACCTTCTTGAAGTACTCCATCAGCGAGGAGACGGGGTAGTAGTCCACATGATAGCCCAGACGCTGCTCGAACTCCACGCGGTCGCCATCGGTCACTGCTACGTTGTTCATGTTCATACCGAACATCAGGCAGCGTACGTTGTGGGCATCAGCCACACCGGCAGCCACACGTGCCCAGACGGCAATCTGCTTCTGGGCATTCTCGTCCTTCCAGTAGCCGCAGACCACTTTGCGGGCAATGCGCATACGGGTACAGATATGTCCGAACTCGATATCGCCGTGAGCCGACTGGTTGAGGTTCATGAAGTCCATGTCCATCGTCTCCCAGGGAATCTCAGCGTTGTACTGTGTGTGGAAGTGGAGGAGGGGCTTCTGCAACTGCTGCAGACCCTTGATCCACATCTTGGCGGGTGAAAAAGTGTGCATCCAGGTGATGATACCGACGCACTTCTCGTCGTTGTTGGCGGCCAGCATCACCTGCTCTACTTCCTTCGAGCTGTTAGCCGTGCCCTTATACACGATCTTCACAGGGATGTTGCCAGAGGCATTCAGACCATCAACCATCTCCTTAGAGTGACCATCGACTGCGACGACTGCATCGCCACCATAGAGCAACTGTGCACCAGTCACCCACCAAATCTCGTAATTTTCAAATGCTTTAATCATAATTGTGATATTAAGTTTTTAAGTTGATATTTGTTTAATGCTTTTGTCCTTTTTGGCCGTAGTAGGCATTGGGGCCGTGCTTGCGCATGTAATGCTTCTCGATGAGGAGCGGATTCATCGTCAGGTTTGGATTGACATTGAAGGCGATGAAAGCCATCTTGGCACACTGCTCCATGACCTTGGCGTTGTAAACGGCATTGTCGGGAGAGGTTCCCCATGAGAAGGGACCGTGGTTCTTCACTAAAACAGCAGGCGTGTGATCAGGGTTGATCTTACGGATATTGAGGATCTCGTCGACGATGACGTTACCCGTCTCCAACTCGTAATTGCCCTTCACTTCAGCCTCCGTCATATCACGGGTACAAGGGATAGCCTGATAGAAGTAGTCGGCATGGGTGGTGCCGATGTTGGGGATGTCACGGCCGGCCTGTGCGAAGGCAGTGGCATAGGTAGAGTGGGTGTGTACCACACCCTGGATGTTGGGGAATGCCTTATATAAAACAAGGTGTGTTGGGGTGTCGGATGACGGATTGAGGTCACCGTCAACCACCTCACCCGTCTGGAGGTCTACCACCACCATGTCGGATGCTTTCATCACGTCGTAGTCCACACCTGAGGGTTTGATGACTACCAGACCGTTCTCGCGGTCAATACCTGAGACATTTCCCCAAGTGAAAATCACGAGGTTCTGCTTGACCAAGTCAAGATTAGCCTTGAATACTTTTTCTTTTAATTCTTCGAGCATATTGTTAGTTGTTTGATAATTAAATTTTAAAATTTGGTGCTTCGTTATAAGCCCGCTTGTTGAAGCGATAGAGGTATGCACCTCGTTTGGAACTGGTCTTGTCTACTAACTCCGTCTTCTCGATGAAGTCCATCTCCTTGATGCGCTTGCGGAAATTGCGCTTGTCGAGTTCGGCTCCGTTGACTGCTTCATAGAGGTTTTGGAGTTGGGTAAGCGTGAACAGGGAAGGGAGGAGACGGAATCCCACGGGCTCCTGAGCCAACTTCTGCTGCATCAACTTCCTCGCCTTACGAACCATCTCATTGTGGTCGGAGTAGAGTTGCGGAATTTCGTTGATGTCCACCCATTTTACGCCATGCTGCAAACGCAGCTCGTCGTCATAGTCCTTGACGTTGATGAGTGCATAGTAAGCGATGGAAACCACCCGTTCGCCCGGGTCACGGTCCACATTGCCGAAAGCACCCACCTGGCGCATGAACAGATTCCGCAGTCCGGTCAGTTCGTAGAGTGTCCGTGTGGCGGCATCATCGACACTCTCGTCGGCAGCGACGAAGCCTCCGTAGAGGCTCCATTCGCCACGACCGGGATCCATCTGACGCTTGCCGATGAGTACCTTCAGTTTCCCTTCATCGAAGCCGAAGATGATACAGTCTACCGACAACCAGACTTTGGAATGTTCGTTGTAAAATGTCATGGTCTACTCGCTTTTTACCAGAAGTAATAATAGAAGCAGCTGCAGAGGCCGATGACCACCAGTGTGCCGACGATGTCGAATGTGCCCCAGCTCTCCTTGATGCTCTTCTTGAAGTCGGATGTAAAGGTGATGGCATCGATCTGCTTAGCCGTGGGCGCAGGTGTGAAGAACGAGACGGCATAGATGAACACGAAGAGGAACACCAGCAGCCAGCACTCGAATACGAGCCAGTTGGTCTGCCAGAACCAAGTCGTTGCATTCCAGAAAGCACCGTCCATCGTAGCACGGCCAGTATCAGTGAACACGTTGGTCACCAGGCGAACCATGCCGATGATGAAGCCGAGGATCATCGTGTATTCTCCGGCCTTCGGAGTGACTTTCTTAGAGAGGATACCGCAGGCGAAGACCACCACCATCGTAGGAGCCAGCAGCGACTGGATGCCCTGAAGGTAGTTGTAGAGCGTGTCCATACCCATCATAATCGGCAACCAGAGGAAACCCAGGATCACGACGACAACGGTAGCGATACGTCCTACGAGCACATAGTGGGCCTCACTCATGCCTTTCTTCAGAGGCTTGTAGAAGTCCTCGGTAAACAACGTTGCGCAGCTGTTGAAGAATGCGGCCAGCGAAGCTACGAGTGCGCAGATGAAGCCGATGGTAACGATACCCTTGATACCGGCAGGCAACACGTTCTGCACCATGATGGCGTAGGCAGCATCGGTCTCGGTGAGATCGATCTGACCTTTCTGAGCCAAGGCGGCGGCAATCATACCTGGGATCAAGAACATGAAGCAGGGGAGGATCTTGAAGAAACCGGCTGCAATTGTGCCGCGACGGGCACGCTTCATTACTTCGGCATTGTCCTCGCCAGGCACCTGACCAAGTACACGCTGAACGATGTGCTGGTCAGTACACCAGTACCAGAAGCCGATGATCGAAGCACCGATGAACACCACGAAGCCCGGATATTCATGATACATCGAGTCGCCCTCCTCCCAGTGGAACATGTGGGTCGTTCCGTAGCCGTTGTTCAGCTGGTTGCAGTAGTCCATCATCGATGTCCAGCCTTCTGCGATGTTACCGCCGCCGAGAGCCGAAAGACCCAGGAAGAGCACGAGGAAGGAGCCAATAATAAGAATAGGTGTCTGGATAGACGAAAGCGTCATCACACCCTTCATGCCACCGAAGACGGTGAAGACGGCAGTGATGAGAATCAGGCCGATAGCACCCACCCAGAAATTCAACCCCCACAGGTACTTGAAGAAGATACCACCCGTCAAGGCTGTTACTGAAACCTTCGTCAACACATAGGCCACGAGGGTGATGATCGACAGCCATGAACCTGTGCGCTGGGTGTAGCGGAACTTCAGGAAGTCGGGCATGGTGATGATCTTTCCCATCTTGTTGATCATGAGCTGATAGAAAGGCACGAAGAGCCAGCCGAGGATAAGGATCATCCATCCCTGCATCTCCCAGTGGGCCATACCTACACCACTCTTGGCACCTGTTCCGGCGAGACCTACGAGATGCTCAGAGCCGATGTTGGCGGCGAAGATGGCCATACCGATTACATACCAGGGCTCGCCCTTACCGAAGAGGTAGGCTGACGAGTCCTCGCCCTCCTGGGCTTTCCTGTCTTTCCAGATGGCATACCATACGGCAGCCACCACTCCTACAATGCCGATGGCGAGAACCGCCCAATCGAGCCAAATGAAGTGAGTTGCATTCCAATCCATTGTTTTTGAATATTAATTGTTAGTGATTATTTAATTGAGAACTTATATGCAGCGTGGCTGTAGTACTTCTCATCAGGATTCAAGGTCGGCTGAACCCATTCGGGATGATTGGGAGAGTCGGGATACTTCTGGCTCTCGAGGCAGACGCTCACGTGCTTGGGGTATTTGAGGCCGTGCTTACGGATGATATCGGCATCAGCACCGACACCTTGGAAGTTACCACTATAGACCTGTACACCAGGCTCGTTAGTGAACATCTCCATGAAGATACCCGTCTTAGGGCTGTAAAGGCTGGCGCATACCTGTGTGTCGTCACCCTTGCCATCCTTATAGGTGTTCAGGCAGAAGTTGTGGTCATAGCCAGTAGCATTCTGAATCTGGTCGAAGTCTGACTGAATGCTGTCGCCAATGGCGTGTGGCGTGCGGAAATCCATCGGGGTCCCCTCCACAGACTTGATCTCACCCGTGGGAATGTAGAGCTTGTCGCTCGGAGTGAAGTTGTCGGCATTCACATAGAGCACTTGGTCGTAACCGGCCTGTGTGAAGTCGCCACTGAGATTGTAGTAGTTGTGGTTGGTCTGATTGATGATGGTAGGCCGGTCTGTCTCAGCCTCCCATGTCATGTCGAGGATGTTGTCTGCCGTTACCTTGTAAGTCGTGACAGCCATCACCTTGCCGGGGAATCCGTTCTCTCCGTCAGCAGCCACAATCGTCAGCTTCAGGATGGAGTCGCCAATCTGCTCAGCGTCGTACACCTGATGCATCCAACCCGTATTGCCACCGCCATGCAGGCAGTTCGGACCATCGTTTTTCTTCAACTGATACTCCGTCTCACCAAGGGTGAATTTGCCCTCCTTGATGCGGTTGGCATAACGTCCGACACTGGATCCGTAGTCAGAAGGACTATTGAGGGTGTCGGCATACTGGGCGATGTTGTCAAAGCCGAGGACAACATCAGTGGGTTTGCCATCCTTGTCGGGGACAACCAGTGACACGATACGTCCACCATAGTTTGTGATACACACTTCCATGCCATTGGCATTCTTCAGGGTGTAAAGCTTCACGGGCTTGGCCTGAATGGTTGTGTCAAACTTGGCAACATCTAAGCCAGATACTGTCAGTTGTGGTGCCTGCTCCTTTTTCTCGCAGGCCGTGAACAGAAGTGCTGCTGCACTCAGTCCAAAAAGCATACCTTTAAGTACTTTCATTTTGAAACGTTTTAAGTTTAATTTGATGTTATAGCGTTTATTTTGGGTGTAAAATTACAATTAATATTTGAATTATGCAATACTTTATTCCATAAATAAACGGCATAAAGTGTAAATATAACACTTTATGCCGTAATTTAACCTTTTTTGGCTAATTTGTAGTGCTCTTAACAGAGTTTTCGTGATCCGTCGCCTATGACTACATCATAGACTTTCGGCTCATGTCCGTACTTCTCGTTAAAGCGCTTCTTGGCATCCTCGATGAACTTCTTATAGAGGTCGTTGCGAACAAGGTTGATGGTACAGCCACCAAAGCCGCCACCCATGATACGGGAACCCGTCACACCGTCTTCCTTGGCGATGTCGTTCAGGAAGTCAAGTTCCTCACAAGATACTTCATAGTCCTTGGAGAGACCCTCATGGGTCTTGTACATCATCTCACCGACTTTCTCGTAGTCGCCTTCATTCAGGGCGTCGCAGACAGCCAGTACACGGTCTTTCTCACCGAGTACGAACTTGGCACGCTTGTAATCCTCTGCGCCCACTTCGTCCTTCACTTCCTCAAGCTGTTCCCAAGTGCAGTCGCGCAGTGTCTCAAATTTTCCTTCCGGATGTTTGGCAGCGATATGCTTGACAACATTCTCACAGGAACGACGACGGTCGTTATAGGGCGAGCCAGCCAACTGGTGCTTCACCACAGAGTCGAGGAGTACCAGGCGATAGCCATCGGGTTTGAAAGGGAAATACTCGAACTCACGGCTGCGGCAGTCCAGACGCATTAGACAGCCAGCTTTGCCGAAGACAGAGGCGAACTGGTCCATGATGCCGCAGTTCACACCGCAGTAGTTGTGTTCCGTGGCCTGACCTGCCAGAACCATATCCCACAGGCTGACCTTGTTCTCACCGAAGATGTCGTTGAGACCACAGGCGAAACAACTCTCCATGGCAGCTGATGAGGACATGCCAGCACCTAGGGGTACATCACCTGCAAAGGCAATGTTGAAACCTTTTACGGGCACACCCAGTTTCTTCATCTCCAGCGCGATACCATAGATATAACGGGCCCAGCTGGCACGAGGACCATCAGGATCGGAGAGTTTGAAGTCCACACGGTCCTTCAGATCGATGGCATAAGCCATCACTGTATCTTCCGTTCCATTGGCACGCATCTCGGCCATGACGCCTTTATCGACAGCGCCAGGGAATACGAAACCGCCATTATAGTCGGTGTGCTCACCAATCAGATTGATACGGCCAGGAGAGGCATATACATTGCCGGTCTTTCCATCAAAGTGCTTGATGAAACGGCTTCTTACAAATTCAATATCCATTTATATATTAATAAGGTGTAAATTAATCAACGGGGATGTCCTTGTTCACATTCTTGCAGCCGATGAGTGCATAATAGAACATGTAAGCTACTGCCAGGAAATAGACGAAATAGCTGGGCATGTATCCGAAGATGTCTGCGAAGAAATTCTGTACTACCGGCAATACGCCACCACCTACCACCATCATCATAAAGATACCAGATGCTTGGGCTGTGTATTTACCGAGACCTTCAGTAGCCAGATTGAAGATAGAGGCCCACATGACGGAGGTAAACAAACCGCAGAGCACAAGAAGCAGGGCTGTCAGTGGTACTGTTGTAGAAGTGATGGTTCCTTCCAGAATGGAAATCAACGGCATGCTGACGGTCACACTCTTCGGCGTGAAGATGGCTGCCAGAATCAGGATCATGCAGGCGAAGGTGGCAATCAGCATCAGATAACGTGAAGACACCTTAGCGGCGATGAAACTGGAGCACAGACGACCTACCAGCATTAGCAACCAGTACATGGCTGCCACAGCTCCACCGATGGTAGCTGCATTCACAACGGCGTCTGGATTCACCCATGCACCATTGGCAGAGGTATCTGACAGGTAGAAGTTCAGACCACCAGGGATACCGACTTCCACACCAACGTAAACAAAGATAGCAATCACGCCCAAAAGGCAATGACGGAAGGACCAGGGTGAGTGTTCAAACACCGTCTCAGCGGTCACCTTACCCATCTCAGGGTCCTTGATGGGAATGAAGATGAGGGCTACAAACGCAGCAGCGAAGACTGTCATGGCGATATACATCACCAGATTGACGTCGGCCATCTGCGTGGAAGCCGTCACTGTTCCAATCAGTGCACCCACGAGCATCGGGGTCATCGTACCGGCGAGGGAGTTCAGCGTTCCACCGATCATGTTCAGCTGGTTACCACGGTTACCACCGCCGCCCAACAGGTTCAACATCGGGTTCACCACGGTGTTCAGGATACAGACAGAGAAACCGGAGATGAATGCACCGAAGAGATAGATGCAGAAGCCGGGGATGCCGCCAGAAAAGCCTGAGAGGTATTGGATGAGTACGCCGACGAAGCCTACAGCGATACCAATCAGAGCCGTCTTCTTATAGCCTACCTTTGTCAACATCTTTCCTGCGGGGATACCCATGAACAGATAAGCGAAGAAGTTCATGAAGTTACCCATGATGCCGAGCACGTTGGAACCGCCAATCTCAGGCTGGTTTTTCCAGATAACTCCGATAGGCGCACCAAGATTCGTCACAAACGAAATCATGGCATATAAGAACATCATCGTGATAATGGCGATGATACTTCCATTCGTTTTTTGATTGCCCATGTAAACTATATTTACGATTTACGGATTTACGATTTACTATTTTTATTCGACTACACCGAAACGATAAATCGTCTTGTGCTTGTAGGTCTGACCAGGACGCAGAATGACGCTGGGGAAGTAAGGACGATTTGGTGTGTCGGGGAAGTGCTGGGTCTCGAGACATACAGCTGAGCGGAAGGGGAATGTGCAGCCATTGGCTCCCTTATAACCCGTAGCATAGTTTGCCGTGTAAAGCTGCATACCGGGCTCGGTGGTGTAGCACTCCAGTGTGCGTCCGCTCTTCGGATCGGTGATTCTGGCAGCAAAGCTCAGCTCACCTTCCTCGCGCTTGTTCAGCACATAGTTGTGGTCGAAACCCTTACCAAACTTAATCTGCTCATGGTCGGCGTTGATATCCTGTCCGAAAGGCTTCGGTGTGCGGAAATCAAATGGTGTACCTTCCACCTTCAGGATTTCACCCGTAGGAATGGCGGTGGCATCGGTGGGCAGATAGAAGTCGGCATTAATCTCACAGATCTGATCCTCAATCGTCGGAGTGGGGTCTGCAGTACCTGACAGAGAGAAGAAGGCATGATGCGTCAGGTTGACGATAGTCTTCTTGTTCGTCGTGGCCAAGTACTCAATCACCAGTTCGTTGAGGTCGGTGAAAGTGAACTCCACCGTGACGTCGAGTTCGCCCGTGTAACCTTCCTCACCGTAGGATGAGATACGATGCAGGGCCAGAGAACGGGGACCCATCTGACGGGCATCCCATACCTTGGCGTTGAAGCCGACAGCACCACCATGCAAGTGGTTGGGACCGTCGTTGAGAGCCAACTGATAATCCTTGCCATTCAGCGTGAACTGACCCTTGCAGATACGGTTACCCCAACGGCCAATCAAAGTGGAGAGATAAGGCTCCTTACCGCTGGTGAGCTGTTTGATACTGTCGTGACCCTGGATCACGTTACCTACTTTACCGTCTTTGTCTGGCACCATGATAGCACAGATGGCACCGCCATAATTAGAGATGGCTACTTCGAAACCCTTACGGTTCCTGAGGATGTACAAATCGGTCTTCTTACCATTAATGGTGGCCTGGAAGTTCTCGCGCTTCAGACCACATGCATTCGCTGTTTCTGTTGTGTTTGCCATAAAAAAATGCTTTTAGTTACTAACTATTTTTCTGCAAAGTAACAGAAAAAATAGCAAATAGAAGAATGAAACACCGAAAAAAATGTTTTCGATGTATTAAAAAACTCTAAATGCAGTTCTTTAGGAAGTCTGCAACCACATAACTGCTACCTCCAATGAACACAAAGTCGTCTTCTTTGGCAGAAATTTTGATGTCTTCGTATGCACTGACGACGTTGGGATAACTCTCTCCTTTAAGTCCCAATTGCTGTGCGTAGAGCTTCAAAATGTTCTCGGAAACAGCCCGATGAGTGGTGGCTTTTGCGAAGTAATAGATGGCATTCTTAGGCAACAGTGCCATGACCCCTTCGACATCTTTGTCGTCGACCATGCCGAAGAGAATATACATGTGTTTACACTTGACGGCATTCAACTGTTCACTCAGATACTGCCAGCCCGGGAGATTATGGCCTGTGTCGCAAACAGTCCTGGGTCTCTCCTTCACTGTCTGCCAACGGCCTTTCAGACCTGTCAGTTCACAAACCTTTTTGAAGCCTTCCCTGACTTCCTTATTCTGGCACTCCTCTTCAGAATCGCAGTTGACGGGATGCATGAAACCGAGTGCTTCCAGCTGTCTGACAGCCCAGAGTATGGTATTTGCGTTCTTGACCTGATAATAGCCTGCCAACTCTCCTTCCAGAATACCATAGTGTTCTGTATAATAGGTAATACCATTGTCTAATGGCATGACTTTGCTCTCCAATACCTCCAGCCTGTCGTCTGCATAGGTGATGGGTGCATGAGCCTCTGTGGCGATCGCGTCAAAAACTGTTCGTGTCTCTGGTGTGGATTCTCCGATGACAACAGGCACATTAGGTTTGATGATACCGGCCTTCTCGAAAGCAATCTGTTCGAGAGAGGAACCCAGAAACTGCATGTGGTCCATCCCGATGTTTGTGATGACAGACAGAATCGGGGTAATGATATTGGTGCAATCGAGTCTGCCACCCAGTCCCACTTCGATGACGGCGATGTCCACATCCTTGTCTGCAAAATACTTGAAGGCCATGGCTGTGGTCACCTCGAAGAAGGAGGGTTGGAGAGATTCTATGAAAGACTTCTCTTGTTCGACGAAGTTGACAACGTATTCTTCTGATATCGGCTGGCCGTTGATGCGGATACGTTCACAGAAGTCTACAAGGTGGGGTGAGGTATAAAGGCCAACTTTGTAGCCACACCTCTGCAGGATGGCTGAGAGCGTGTGAGAACAGGATCCCTTGCCGTTTGTACCTGCCACATGGATGCTCTGGAACTTCTTGTGGGGATGGTCAAAATGCTCATCCAGCGCTAAGGAGTTGTCAAGTCCCTCCTTATAGCCGCTGGCACCTTGCCGCTCAAACATCGGCATGGCATTGAACAGGTATTCACACGTCTCTTGGTAGGTCATGAAGATTTATGATTTACGAAAAGTAATTCTTAAACTTCTGGAAGATGGAATCGCGGGTCTGCTTGTCCCCCTTGAAATTATCACTGGCTCGGAATGCCTCGATGGCCTGCTTCTCCTCACGGGAGAGTGTTCTAGGCACGTAAACGCTGATGTTCACCACGAGGTCACCCTTGCCACTGCCATAGCCTTGTACGGCAGGCAGACCTTTGCCACGCAGACGGAGGGTTTTGCCAGGCTGGGTTCCGTTCTCAAGTTTTACTCTCAGTTTTGAGCCTTCGATGGTGGGAATCTCTATCTCACCACCCAGGGCTGCTGTGGGGAAGTCGAGCAACAGGTTGTAAATCAAGTCATTGCCATCACGGACGAAAGTCTCGTTGTCTTCCTCCTCGATGAACACCTGGATATCTCCGTTGATACCATTGTGCTTGCCAGCGTTACCCTTGCCAGGCACGTTGACAACCATTCCCTCAGCCACACCGGCAGGGATATTGATCTCAACAACCTCTTCGCCTTTCTCAATACCTGTACCGCCACAGTGCTTACACTTGTTCTTAATCACCTGTCCCTCACCGTTACATGTCGGACAGACACTCTGCTGCTGCATCATGCCGAAGATGCTCTGGGTGGTGTGGGTGATGACGCCTTGACCATGACAGGTAGGACAGGTCTCCTTACCGCTGCCTGCCTCGGCACCTGAGCCGCTGCAATGAGGGCAGGGGATATCCTTACGTACCTTGAACTTCTTCGTCACACCTTTGTTGATCTCTTCGAGTGTTAGCTTCACCTTCAGGCGCAGGTCACTGCCACGGTGCTGTTGTGGACGACGTGCGCCACCACCGAAGCCTCCGAAACCGTGACCTCCGAAGATGTCGCCGAACATCGAGAAGATGTCGTCCATGTTCATCGATGCACCTCCGAATCCGCTGAAGTCGAAGCCTCCCATGCCCGGACCGTTGAAACCGAACTGGTCGTACTGCTGACGCGTCTTTGGATCGTGCAGCACGTTATAGGCCTCAGCGGCCTCCTTGAATTTCTCCTCTGCTTCCTTGTCACCCGGATTGCGGTCAGGGTGGTACTTGATGGCTATTTTGCGATATGCTTTCTTAATCTCGTCTTCCGAGGCGGTCTTCTCGACCCCAAGCACCTCGTAGTAGTCACGCTTTTGTGCCATTGTGTATATTTACGATTTACAAATTTACGATTTACTATTTACTGGCCGACTGCTACTTTTGCGTGGCGGATCACTTTGTCGTTTAGCTTGTATCCCTGTTGCAGACAGTCGATCACCTTTCCTTTCTTGTCATCACCCATACCGGGCACCATAGCCACGGCTTCATGAAGGTCGGTGTCAAAGTCGGCATTCTCAGTGTCTATCTTGCTGACACCCTGTGATTCGAGTGTTTTCATGAATTTCTGGTGAATCAATGTCATTCCCTCACGGAGCACCTCGGGATCGTCGGTCTTCGCACCGTTCTCGATGGCACGCTCCATATCGTCGAGGACGGGCAGAATGGATGTTATGAATTTCTCGCCGCCGTTCAGAATCAGCTCTGCGCGCTCCTTCAGGGTACGCTTACGATAGTTCTCAAACTCTGCCACTTTGTAAAGCAGTTGGTTTTTCAACTCAGCGATTTCTGCCTGAGCCTTCTCCAACGGGTCTTGTTCTTCTGAGTTTTCTGAGTCCTCTGATTTTTCTGAATTTTCTGAAACTTCTGCCTCTTTGTCAGTTTCTTCAACGGGAGTCTCGTTCAGTGTCTCCTCGTCTTCGATGTTGATATCTTTTTCTGTCATAATTGCGTTAATTTAATGTCTTTGCAACTCCTCATGCAAATTTCGTGCCATTAGGCGTATGTCGATAGTGCCCTTCGGCGTCAGTTCGATGATACGGTCTGCCACGGTGTTGATGAACTCATGATCGTGAGAGGCGAAGAGGATATTACCCTTAAACTGGATGAGGTTGTTGTTGAAGGCCTGGATACTCTCGAGGTCCAGATGGTTCGTGGGTGTGTCGAGAATCAGGCAGTTGGCGTTCTTCAACTGCATACGGGCAATCATACAACGCATCTTCTCACCTCCGGAGAGCACGTTCACGTGTTTCAGCACATCCTCCTCCTTGAAGAGCATACGTCCGAGGAACGACTTCATTGTCACCTCATTGCCTGGTCCCCACTGAGAGAGCCAGTCCACGAGGTTCATCTCACTCTGGAAGAACTCCGTATTGTCGAGTGGGAGATAGGCCGTCGTGATGGTCACACCCCACTTGAAGGTGCCTGCGTTAGCCTCGCGGTTGCCGTTGATGATCTCAAAGAGGGCTGTCATTGCCTTTGGATTATGCGAGAGGAAAACAGTCTTCTGACCTTTTTCGATGGTGAAATTTACGTTGTCGAAGAGGACTGTTCCATCGGGATCAACAGCCTTCAAGCCCTCCACTTCAAGAATCTGTGTGCCAGGCTCACGCTCCATCGAGAAGATGATGCCAGGATACTTACGGGTGGAGGGGGTGATCTCCTCTACATTCAACTTCTCCAACATCTTCTTACGTGAGGTGGTCTGCTTCGACTTGGCCACGTTGGCAGAGAATCTTCTGATGAACTCCTCCAACTGCTTCTTCTTTTCCTCAGCCTTCATCTTCTGGTTCTGAGCCTGACGCAAAGCCAACTGCGAACTCTCGTACCAGAACGAATAGTTACCCGAGAACAGCGTTACCTTACCGAAGTCGATATCGACGGTCTGCGTGGAGACGGCATCAAGGAAGTGACGGTCGTGAGAGACCACGAGCACACACTGCTCCAGGTTCGACAGGTATTCCTCCAGCCACTGAACGGTGTCGAGGTCGAGGTCGTTGGTGGGCTCGTCGAGCAGCAGGTTGTCGGGATGACCGAACAAGGCCTTGGCAAGCATCACGCGCACCTTCTCATTGTTTGAAATCTCTGCCATCTGCTTGTAGTGCTGCCCCTCAGCCACGCCGAGGTTCTGCAGCAGCTGTGCAGCCTCACTCTCTGCCTCCCAGCCGTTCATCTCTGCGAAGGCCATCTCGAGATCTGCGGCTCTGACACCGTCTTCCTCGGTCATCTCTGCCTTGGCATAGAGGGCTTCACGCTCTTTCATATTCGCCCACAGGGGCTGATGCCCCATCAGCACAGTGTCCATCACGGAGAATTCGTCGTATTTGAAATGGTCTTGTTCCAGCACACTCAGACGCTCGCCAGGCTGCATCTCCACCGTTCCTTTATTGGGTTCCAGCTCACCGCTGATGGCACGGAGCAGAGTAGACTTGCCTGCACCGTTGGCACCGATGATACCGTAGATGTTGCCACTCGTGAATTTCAGGTTGACGTCCTTGTAGAGGACTTTCTTTCCAAACTGTATCTGCAGATTTGTTACTGTAATCATTGCTTTCTTTCTATACCTTATTTATAATATGGGCTGCAAAGGTACGAATATTTTTTGAATTAGCCAAATTTTCGCAGGAAATCTATAACATTCCCTTCGTTGAGGGCAGTTCGTAGTGATAGATATCGCGTCTGACAGCCATCTTCAGCGAGCGTGCCAGAGCCTTGAAGATGCCTTCAATCTTATGGTGCTCGTTCTCACCCTCGGCCTTGATGTTCAGGTTCATCTTCGAAGCATCGCTGAGACTCTTGAAGAAATGTAAGAACATTTCGGTTGGCATCTCACCGATTTTCTCGCGCTTGAACGTTGTGTCCCATACCAGCCAGGGACGGCCTCCGAAGTCGAGGGCTACGCTGCAAAGACAGTCGTCCATAGGTAGGCAATACCCATAGCGTTCGATGCCGCGTTTGTTACCCAAAGCTGTGAGGATACACTCTCCCAAGGCGATGGCGGTGTCTTCAATCGTATGGTGCTCGTCCACTTCGAGATCGCCTTTGGTGTGGATCATGAGATCCATCATGCCGTGCTTGCCGATCTGTTCCAGCATGTGGTCAAAGAAGCCCAGACCTGTATGGATGTCGCACTTGCCAGTACCGTCGAGGTTCACCTTGATATGAATATCTGTCTCCTTCGTTTTGCGGCTGACCTCTGCGATGCGTTCACCAGCAAAGAGTAGCTCTGCAATCTTATTCCACGACATTCCATCGTCGCTCAATATCAGTGATTTGCAGCCGATGTTTCGAGCAAAGCTTCTATCTGTCTCGCGATCACCAATCACATACGAATTGGCGATATCATACTCTGGATCGTTAATGTATTTCTCCACCATGCCAGTGTTTGGCTTGCGCGTAGGAGCATTGTCCTCAGGGAAGTGGGGGTCTATGAGAATGTCATCGAAGGTAATGCCTTCGCCGGCGAGTGTCTGGAGAATGAAATTCTGAACAGGCCAGAAGGTGTCCTCAGGAAAAGCGTCCGTTCCAAGTCCGTCCTGATTGCTGACCATGACGAACTCAAAGTCGAGTTTCTCGCGGATGAAGGTGAGGTTGCGGAATACGCCCGGCACAAACTTCAGTTTCTCAAAAGCGTCAATCTGCTCGTCGGCAGGTTCCTCGATGAGAGTGCCGTCGCGGTCGATGAAGAGTATTCTTTTCATAATGCTTCTTTGTTAAATTTATTCTTCTCCTGCTCGTGGGCCTCAATGGAACCATACATATAGTACATGGGGAACAGAAAGGACAGCATGATGTAGGCCTGGATAAAACCTATCAGCAGGAACACCAGTGCCGAAAGCCAGCCGATATACGACGGCATGTTATAGGGGTCGCCATACATGACACCCATGTTCGCCTCATTGCCAGCCAGTGAAAGGATGATGGCAGGAAACGATGTGAAGACATAGCATACACAGCCGATGAGGGAGGTCATGAACACCACGAGGAAGATGAATCCCCAACGGCGCAGGCCCTTGCCGTAGTGTCCGAAGAGGTTATTCCAATAGCCTGTGCCGTCTGTCAGCACATAGCGCATGTTCGTATAGGTCATGGGCAAGATGAGCACAAACGCCAGCAGCGAGATAAGTGCGATGGTGCCTAAGGCCGTGTACAAGGAGAGATTGTCGATGAGCATAATGCTTGCGAAACCGATGAGACTGCCTATGACAATGTAGATGACGAGCATACAGAGCCAGGCCTTCAGTGTCCGGACGAAGATATGCGTGTCGAAACTATACCAGTGGGCTGCCCAGCCAATGGCACCCGTCTGCTGATGCTGTTTCAATGCAGAGAAACCATATGACAGGAACAGGGCGTCAATAAGCATCGTCACAGGCAGGGCGATGAGCACCCATTCCGGACGGACTATCATCATCGTGCCTCCCACACTTACCAGGGCGGCAAAGACGATGGCTGCCAGCCACGAGGCGCGGAAGATGCGCTTGAAGTTTGACATATACAGACGGTAACCGGCACTGATACAGGCACGGCTACTGCGGTCTTTCAGAAGGATGTCTTCCTTATCTTTTTCCATTTGCTTGCTGTTTTTTGCGTGCAAAGTTACAATTTTCATTGAACATTGAACATTGAACATTGAACATTTTCAAGCCGTTTTAGTATTATTAACTTACTCTACCGCAAGAAAATCGTAAATTGTAAATCGTAAATCGTAAATAATCATTAACTTTGCACCCAAATAAGTATATGGTAACGCACACATGAAGTTATTACAATGGGGATTCATAGGTTGCGGTGATGTGACGGAACGCAAAAGCGGACCCGCTTTCAGCGAAGTGGAGGGGTCCAGTGTCGTGGCTGTGATGAGCCGCACGGAACAGCATGCCCGTACCTATGCCGTCACTCACGGCATCAAGAAGTGGTACACCGATGCACAGGAACTCATCGACGATCCAGATGTGAACGCCATCTATATCGCCACGCCGCCCTCGAGCCACGCCACGTACGCCATTATGGCGATGAAGGCTGGCAAACCCGTCTATGTGGAGAAACCCCTGGCGGCGAGTTACGACGACTGTGCCCGCATCAACCGCATCTCGGAACAGACAGGCGTTCCCTGTTTTGTGGCCTACTACCGCCGTTACCTGCCTTATTTCCAGAAGGTGAAGGAGATCGTGAAGAGTGGTAGGATAGGGAAAATCCTGAATGTGCAGATACGCTATACCGAACCCCTGCGTACGGCTGATGCCAATGCTATTGCGAACCATCAGCCCCTTCCTTGGCGCCTGCAGCCGGAGATTGCCGGAGGTGGTTACTTCTACGATATGGCTCCTCATCAGCTTGACCTCTTGCAGGACATGTTCGGGGTGATTCTTGAGGCGCGGGGCATCTGTGCCAATCGTGGTGGATACTACGATGCAGAGGACTCTGTGAGTGCCTGTTTCTGCTTTGAGAACGGTCTGCCTGGCTCTGGCTCGTGGTGCTATGTGGCCCATGAGAGTGCGCGAGAGGACTGTATTGAGATTATCGGCACGGAGGGTCAGGTCAGCTTCTCCGTCTTCGACTACAACCCCATCCGTCTACAGACCAGCGACGGCGATGAGAACATTATGGTACCCAATCCGCCCTATGTGCAGTATCCGTTGATTAAGAACGTGATTGAGCACTTGCAGGGACTGTCTGTCTGTACATGTACCAGCAACTCTGCCACGCCTGTGAACTGGGCAATGGACAGGATTCTTGGAAAGTTCTAAAATTATAAAATTTAAAATTAAAAAATTGAAGAATTGAAAAGGTGTTTGACGATAATGATAGGTGTGTGCCTGGCGCTGACGATGATGGCGCAAGGCCGTCAATTCGATGCAGCGACTGCAGATAGCATCAAGATCTGCACCCTGCTCAAGAATGCCCGCCAGCAGCCTGCCGATGCCAATCTTCCACTGTTCTTCGCCCGTGGATTCTTAGGCAAGCCCTACGTAGCTCATACCTTGGAGGTAGGCGACAAGGAACGGCTGGTGGTGAACACCCGCGAGTTGGACTGCACGACACTTGTTGAGACGGTGACTGCCCTCACGAAGTGCGCCTATCAGAAGAAATACACCTATGCCGCCTATCGTGCTGCCCTTCAGGCCATGCGCTATCGCAACGGCAAGATCGACAACTATACGAGTCGCATTCATTACTTCACAGAGTGGATCACTGAAAACTCCAAGACGGGCCTCGTGACAGAGATCCAGCAGCCTAATCCGCCGTTCACTTCTGTTCAGACGGTCAAGGTCAACTATATGAGTCAGCACCCGCAAAGCTACAAGGCCCTGAAGGCGCATCCCGAATACGTGCCTGAAATCCGACGGATGGAGCAGCGCGTGTCTGGTCAGCAGTTCCGTTATATCCCCAAGGCGAGGGTAGGACGGAGTGACGAGTTGCGCAAGGCCGTGAAAGACGGCGACATCATCGCTATCACCTGCAACAAAGCGGGTCTCGACATCGCTCATCTGGGCTTCGCCGTCTGGAAGAACGGCAACTTGCATCTGCTCAACGCCTCACAGCTTCACAAGCAGGTGATTGAGGAACCGATGACACTTTGGCAGTATCTCCGCCAGCATCCCTCACACACCGGCATCCGCATCATCCGTATCAATCCGCCTCTCAAATAAAACGTAAATCAGTAAATCGTAAATAAGACAATATGAATATGGAATTACCCGATTTTATGAAGTACTCCAACAAGTTCACGCAGAAGGACTTCGTTGAAAAGATTTCACGCATCGCCAAGCGTGCTGGTTCCAAACTCGTCTATGCCGCGCTCATCCTCTATTATACACTCCAGAGCGATAAAGTGAGCAAGGCCGACAAGGCCATCATCATCGGTGCCTTAGGCTATATGATCAGTCCCCTCGACGTCATCCCCGATGCCATCCCTATCGCCGGACTGACCGACGACCTCGCTGTTCTGCTCTATGTGCTGAAGAAGGTGTGGACAGGTATCGACCCTGAAATCATCGCCAAGGCCCGCGAACGGCTCTCGAAATGGTTCGACGAGGAGGAGATCGATGAGATCCAGCACCTCTTCGATGAGGAAGAATAAAGACACAAGAAACCCCCGCTCAACTTGAGTAGGGGTTCTTTCTTCTCAGAGGTGCCTGGCGGATTCGAACCGCCGTGGACGGTTTTGCAGACCGTAGACTAAGCCACTCATCCAAGGCACCGTTAAGCGAGTAAAGAGCGAAGCTCGCATCAGTTCTTTCGAGCGAAGGTGGCTCGACCTAAGTCAAGGCACCTTATTCAGAATGCGGGTGCAAAGGTAATTCTTTTTCTCGACACTGCCAAATGTTTTTCCGATTTTTTCGCTTCTTTGTGCATTTTTCCGCCAAAGTGCAGCCTCGACAGGCCTCATTTTCATCCGTCAGTGCCCGATAGATGCGCCATCCGGCATAGCCGACGCAGGCCGCCAATATCACCAAAACCGCACATATTTGCACCATATCATATCTCTCACCTCTTCCACTCACCTCCGAATCCCCTACAGATTCTTCAGTTTCCGCAGCAGCACCTTGTTGATCACCTGGATGCGGTGCCCCTGGCGCTCGATGTCCTCGCGTACATTATTTATATTATTAAAGAAGTCGCTGAAGGCATTGAGTATGAAGTTGGGCTGTCCTGAATCTTCCACCATGTCAGGATCGGTGAGGATGCGGATGCCTGCGGGCTCGATATGCACGTCCACATCAGGATTGGTCATCACGGGGTCGCCGTCGTAGTGGATGGCGCCGGGCTCCTTGCGGTGGATGTGGAGGTGCTTCGTGCGGAAAGTCTTGATCTTCGAATTGCTGGGCAGCGTTTTCATAAACAGGTCTGAGGCGATCTTCGGGGCCTCGAGGGTGTCGAAAGGCTCCATGATGATCACGTCCATCTCGCCGTCCTTCATTGTGGCGCCTGGGGCGATGTAGGCGTTGTTGCCGTATTGCGAGGCATTGGCACAGGCAATGAGGAAAGCCTTGTAGCGGTGCTTGCCGTCGTCGCTCTCCACCTCATAGGTCTCGGGCTTGTATTTCAGACCTTCCTTCAGCACGTTTTCTACGTAAGTGATGGGTCCGCGCTTGCCGCTCTCCGCGAACTTCAGCGAGATGAAGGCGTCGAAACCCATGCCGCAGGTGCAGAAGAAGGGCAAGTCATTAATGACGCCGTAGTCGAAGGCCTCGATGTGGTTGGCGTTGATGATGTCGAGCGCCCGCTTCAGGTCCATGGGGATGCAGAGATGGCGTGCCAGTCCGTTGCCCGAGCCGCAGGGCATGATGCCGAGGGCGGTCTGGGAATGCGTCAGCGACCGCGCCACTTCGTTCACCGTGCCGTCGCCGCCGACAGCCACCACGATGTCCACCTGCCGCTCCACGCAGCCCCGGGCTATCTCCGTGGCGTGACCGGCATAACCCGTCAACTGGATTTCATAGTCATACAGTTCATGGTCCAGCCTCTTCTCGATGAGGTCGGGAATTTCCTCCTTCGAGTGGGTACCCGAAATCGGATTGATGATGAAAACAATCTTTTTCTTATCCATAATCTGTTGCAAAATTACGAAAAACGGTTAATAAAACAACTAAATATGCAAGAAAAATAGAAAAATAGAACTTTTTTAAGAAAAACTTGCACGAATTGATAAAAATTGTGTAACTTTGCACGCTGAAAGTAACAAAGACAAAGATTTACCTATTAAGGAATGGGACAATTACAAGAGAAATACAAGAGCTACCGTGTGCCTCAGAAGTTCATGGAGGATGACGTTTACCCCTATTTCCGTGCCATCACGGGCAAGCAGGGTACTGAGGTTGAGATGGGTGGACACAAGGTGCTGATGTTCGGCTCCAACGCCTATACAGGCCTCACGGGCGATCAGCGCATCATCGATGCCGCCAAGGCAGCTCTCGACAAATACGGATCCGGATGTGCCGGAAGCCGTTTCCTCAATGGAACACTCGACCTCCATGTCCAGCTGGAGAAAGAACTGGCTGAATATATCGGCAAGGACGAGGCTCTCTGCTTCTCCACAGGATTCTCTGTGAATCAGGGTGTGCTCGCCGTGGTCTGCGGCAAGGACGACTACATCATCTGCGACGACCGTGACCATGCCTCGATCGTCGACGGACGCCGTCTCTCCTTCGCCAAGCAGCTGCACTACAAGCACAACGACATGGAAGATCTGGAGCGAATACTGCAGACGCTGCCCTACGAAGCCGTCAAGCTCATCGTCGTCGACGGTGTATTCTCGATGGAGGGCGACCTTGCCAAGCTGCCGGAGATCGTTGAGCTGAAGCACAAGTACAATTGTTCCATCATGGTCGACGAGGCTCACGGCATCGGCGTCTTCGGACGTCAGGGTAGGGGTGTGTGCGACCATTTCGGACTTACCGACGAGGTGGATCTCATCATGGGTACGTTCTCGAAGTCGCTGGCATCCATCGGTGGTTTCATCGCTTCCGACTGGGACACCATCAACTTCCTGCGCCACAATGCCCGCTCGTATATTTTCTCCGCTTCCAACACGCCTGCCGCCACCGCAGCAGCCATGGAGGCCCTGCACATCATCCAGACGGAGCCTGAGCGCATCGAGCGCCTGTGGAAGGTGACCAACTACGCCCTGAAGCGTTTCCGTGAGGAGGGCTTCGAGATCGGCGACACAGAGAGTCCTATTATTCCCCTTTACGTGCGCGATGCCAACAAGACGTTCCTCGTCACCGCTCTCGCCTTCAAGGCCGGCGTGTTCATCAATCCCGTCATCCCACCCGCATGTGCTCCGCAGGACACCCTCGTTCGTTATGCCCTGATGGCCACACACACGGAAGAGCAGGTGGAACGTTCGGTGAAAGCCCTGAAGAAGATCTTCGTCGAGCAGGGAATCATCAAGTAAAGTCGAAAATCGTAAATAGTAAATAAGTAAATCGTAAATAGTCCGAGGTGTAGCGCAGTTGGTAGCGTTCCTGGTTTGGGACCAGGCTGTCGCAGGTTCGAGTCCTGTCACCTCGACTTAAAATTGAAAATTCGGCCGCTGACTTTCAATAAGTTAGCGGCCTTTTTTTGTGTTACGAAACCCTGCATCGGTTTGCATTAAAATGCACTCGAAGGTTAGTTGCCCAATAATTGTTCTAATCAGATTTGCATCAAAATTCATCGATATGCTCCCGTAGGTTATAATGATTCTTCTTTTTAACAAAGATTGTACGCCAAATGAGTATCTCCCAGAAACTTATGCAAACTCTGGCTCCAGCACTTGTTTCGGCACAATTACAATCTCTTCACCAAGGGCTGCAGAGATCTTGCAGATAGTGGATAGTGTCAGGTTGTGAGTGCCAGACAGCCATCGGCTCACTTCTGTCTCGGTCTTCCCAAGTTTCTGTGCCAGTTCTTTCTGGGTCATACCCTTTGCTTCAAGTATCTCGTAAATACGGTTGGCAATGGCCACCGACATTTCCATTTGCAGTTTCATCTCAGGGGTGATGGTACTGCGGATTTCATCCATGATTCTGTTTGTTCTCATAAGCCTTGTTCCTTTCTTCAGTTTTATTCGTCGTCTATTGAGAATGACAGTTCACCAAACAGTTCTGTGCCGGTGACAACAATCATCTTTTTCCTTTCTCTTTCCTTAATCTCAATGTCAATCTTCTGGAGGGTCTTCACGCATTTGTGCAGATTGTCGTCCTCCTCATAGGTTGCCGTTGTCTTCAATCTGCCGTTTCCAAGAATCAGGATCTTTGCCTGGATGTTCAGCAGATAGAGCCTGAGCGATGTGGTTTCGAGGTGGGATGGGAGTGCCATCACACGGTCACGCCTTGTTCCCTCATAGCGGAAGTGCCTGTCGGCTGCTCCGTCACGCTTGATGATGTCAAGCCTGTACACAAGCTGACGCACATCATCGGGATAGGTGTCCTTGAAGGTCAGGAGGAACTTCTCGAATTCCGAGTATTCTTCTCCCTCGAAATGTGGTGAATACAGGCTTACCTTATCACCGTCTTCCAACAACTCAATCAATAAGTTTCTTTCCATGTCTTTACTTTCTGTTTGCAAAAATAAACATAAAAGTTGATTTTTCCAAATGTTTTGAGCAAAAAATCAACTTTTATGCTCATTTTATTGATTTTACTACGTTTATTTCTAGAAATCCCCATTTTCGGGGAAAAAGTGGGAAAAAAATACGGGTGTAGCAAAATATTACCATAATGAAGAATATTCATCGATAAAAATCATAGTTAATGGTTATTAATCAATATGTATTCGCTGTTTTTTATATCATTTCCCTTCAGTTATCGGAAGTTTTTTGTACTTTTGCACAATCATAAGAAATCAAACTAAAGACATAGGAAAATATGACTTACAAAAACATGCTTCTCATGGCCGGTTGCGCTCTCTTTTCAGTAGCAGTACAGGCTCAAGTGACTATCGATATCGACACCCGGCTTCGTGGGCCGAAGGTGAGTCCTATGCTTTATGGCATCTTCTATGAAGACATCAACCATGCTGCTGACGGTGGTATCTATGCAGAGCTTATACGCAACCGCTCGTTTGAGGACGGACCACGCTATGGTGCTCCCGCTGACATGCAGGGATGGTCAACATACGCTGCCGCCCCGTCTCAACTCACGGCAAGGCTCATACTACCCACGAAAAAGACGCCGCTGCTGAACAGTGTGCAGCACAATGCGCTGGAACTCGACATCAAGGCTTCAGCTGTTATGCCTGTCTGTATGGTGAACGAGGGCTATTGGGGCATCAATGCCGTGCAAGGGCGTAGCTATCATCTGTCGTTCTGGGCAAAGACTCTGAAATACCAAGGCACCGTGAAGGCTACGCTCTGCTCGAAGGACGGCTCACAAATCTATGCCGAGACGGTGGTCAATTCATTTCCTAATAGCGCCAAAGGCTGGACGAAGTATGAAGCCACCCTTACCGCCAACGAAAACGATGCTCAGGCGCAGTTTGCATTGGTGTTCGATGGTGTAGGAAAGGTGCAGATAGACATGGTGAGTCTTTTCCCACCCACTTTCAAGAACCGTGAGAACGGCATGCGTCCCGATCTTGCCAATATGCTTTGGCAGATGCACCCGAAGTTCATGCGCTTCCCTGGAGGCTGTTTCGTGGAGGGGCAGGAGAGTCCTGACAACGCTTTCCGCTGGGAGCGTACCATCGGTCCGATAGAGGAACGTGAAGGACACTGGAATGTGAATTGGGGCTATCGCACTACCGACGGACTGGGCTTTCATGAATACTTGCAGTTGGCAGAAGACTTGGGTGCCAAGCCACTCTATGTTGTGAATGTCGGAATATGGCATGGTGGTATGACGCCTTACGACAGCATCCAGCCGTGGATTGACGAGTGCATGAATGCCTTGGAATATGCTAATGGCCCCGTCACATCGAAGTATGGTGCCATGCGTGCCAAGAACGGACACCCGGAACCTTTCGGGATTGAATATCTGGAAGTGGGCAATGAGAACAACCAGCCTGACCCTCGTCAGCAGAGCGACCACTACTACGAGCGCTATGAGCAGTTCTACAAAGCCATCCGGGCCAAGTATCCTGAGATGAAAATCATCGGCAACGTGGTGGCATGGGGCGATGACAATCCAAAGTGGAACAGCAGGCTGCCCGTTGACTTGTTAGACGAACACTACTATCGCTCACCCGACTGGTTTGCATCATGCTTTCATAAGTATGACAGCTACGACCGCCGGGGACCTAAGGTCTATGTGGGCGAATATGCCGTGACCAATGGCTACGGCGACCTGGGTAACATGAACGCCGCCCTGGGTGAGGCAGTCTATATGATGGGAATGGAGAACAACTCTGATGTGGTAGAGCTGGCCTCGTATGCACCTATCTTCGTCAACGAGAACGATGCTCGCTGGCGTCCTGATATGATACGTTTCAACAGCAGCCGCGTCATGGGCACCCCCAGCTACTATGTGCAGCAACTTATGCCACAATATCTGGGTACACAGGTGGTGAAGGTAGTGCAGGCCGACCCCTACAAGGGCAAGGTGTGCAAACCTCTGACGCCGAAGCAGAGCCGTGTGGGATATGCCACATGGGGAACGAAGGCCTCATTTACTCACATGGATCCGCTGCCCAAGAGTGGACAGCCGGAATACATCAAGGGGCAATGGAACGTTAATGCTGAAGGTATCCTCTCGCAGACCGGCAATCGTGAACAGTGTCTGGCCTTGTGCAAGAGCGTCATCGACAACGATCACTACACCGTGAAATGCCGGGCACGTAAAGACAGCGGTGCTGAAGGCTTCATCATCGTATTCAACTATGTAGATGACAAGAATTACTGCTGGGTGAACTTCGGTGGATGGACTAACTCGCAGCATGCCATCGAGCAGATCAGCAATGGAGGAAAGTTGCTGGCCGACAGCAAGCGGGGACGTGTGGAACCTGGGCGCTGGTACGATGTCACCCTGCAGGTAGCGGGCGACAGCGTGAAGGCGTGGCTCGACAACGAGCTGGTCTTTGACACAGTGCTGAAGCACGACGACACGAAGGGCGTTTTCTCATCTGCCACTATCGACGATACTAACGGAGAACTGATTGTGAAAGTCGCCAATACAAGCGATGCAGCAACTACCGCCCAACTCAGGCTGAAAAACTTTAAGCCGACATGTGCGAGTGTAGTTCGTCTGGCAGCCAACGACGGTATGGAAGAGAACACACTCAATACGCCTACCACCATCCATCCTGTGGAGCAACTGCTCTCGCCCGAGAATGGCAGCGTCCTGCTGGATGTGCCTCCTTACTCGCTGAATATCGTCAGGATAAAGTGAGCTCCGCATGTATGAGATGGGACTGTCCTCGGAGTTTAGTCACCTCGACTCACCATATTTCAATTCATTCGAAACATTAACATGACTGATTTCGATTCCATATGGCGTACTCAGGATGAGATAAGGACGGTGGTCAATGCCGTTCTGGTTGAATGCATCTGGAATCTGGCCTATGAAGAAAGGCGTAGTGCCATCGTTCTTGAACTGACAGTTTTCCTTGATGAAGATGCCATCAGTAATCTGTGCTGCCAGTTCCCGATACCGGCAGATTATGATGGAGTCGGTTCTAAAGGAACTAAGTTTGTATTCTACCTGTAAGTTACGTCTGATATTGTGCAATTAGGGCATAATTCCGTCCTAATTATGACTATTTTTGTGAAAAATCAAACTTTTTTTCTACTACGAAAAAAGGCTTCATCAGCCTATTATACCTTTGCACCCAGAATAATGAAACATGGCTCGTTAGCTCAGTTGGATTAGAGTACGACGCTACGAACGTCGGGGTCGGGAGTTCGAATCTCTCACGAGTCACCAACATTGCTCTATGGTGTAACGGTACGACGCTACGAACGTCGGGGTCGGGAGTTCGAATCTCTCACGAGTCACCAACATTGCTCTATGGTGTAACGGTTAGCACGTCAGATTCTGGATCTGAAGGTGGTGGTTCGAATCCATTTGGGGCAACAGCATTCAGGATAATGCCCTATGGTATAACGGTAGCACAACAGGTTTTGGCTCTGTTAGCGAAGGTTCGACTCCTTCTGGGGCGACGATATACTGCTCCATGGTGTAATGGTAGCATACCAGATTCCGGTTCTGGAGGTGGTGGTTCGAATCCATCTGGAGCAGTTTATATGGAGTTTGTGGCCGAGTGGTTTAGGCGCAAGTTTGTGGCTTGTGGCACTTGTCTACGCAGGTTCGAATCCTGTCAAACTCCCTGAGACGGTCGGTTCATCTAAACGGTCAGGATTACAGATTTTCAATCTGTCCACACGAGTTCGATCCTCGTACCGACTACGAAACGCTTCAATAGCACAGTGGTAGTGCAGCTCACTTGTAATGAGCAGGTCGCAGGTTCGAACCCTGCTTGAAGCTCTGATTTCTGGATGTGGTGTTTAATGGTAGCATTCGTGGTTTGGGACCATGCGGAGTGAGTTCGAATCTCGCTATCCAGACAAAAAGGCTCCTTCTTTGGCATCAAAACCTTAGAAGGAGTCTCTTTGTTAAACGAAGTTCAGAATGGCGGTAAGCCTGTTCTCAACTTTCTTAAGGACTTTCCGAGTCCTGGCATTGTCAGTGTTCTCCTTGTTCCCAAGAAGAGTGATGGCCTCCTTTATCAGCTTGCAGTCATCAGCAGACAAAGGCATCTCCGTGATGGAATAGCTGGGGTCGGCATATCTGTAGTAGATCCTGTCATACACCTCTATAGGTGCATTATATCCCAGTTTGTCAGACCTCATGATTTGTATATCCATCTGTACAGTCCTGGTGCATACACCCTTGGTGATACCCTCCATGTCGTACAGTGCCTCGCAGCAAGCGTCCACGAGGTCGTCGAGTGTCCATCTTCTGTATCTGTTTCTCAAACAGTTGTCTATAGTCTTGTACCTTATCAAGGCATTCTTATTTGCAGGCATAGTTTCTTTCTTCATTAGGTGATAAAACAAAAATAGTTGGAATCTCCCTCGGTAAGGATGTCCCAACTATCACTCTATTTCAATTCTCTCTGACGGCAGCCTATGATGCCCGGAAGATAAAACTATGTTCTTGATGACGTGGTAATCCTATACCGCATGTGCATGGTGTACCGAATGGATGCTGCACATAACATGTCGGTTCGAAGCGTCGCTCGCTCCGAACAAAACCTTGTGTTGTTATGTTTACTATCGCGTTCATACCGTATAGGATTCTTGAAAATCGGCTGCAAAGATACGAAATAAGAACGAAATCTTTTTGCGTAGTTGGGAAAAAGTTTCATTTTTAACATTTCTAGCTCAATTTTAGGCAGTTACAACCATAAAAAGAAAGAAGGGAACCGTATTTCTACGATTCCCCGGAGTCCTCTTGCGAGGCATATGATAGAGGCAAGTAAACAACCTTAGCGGCGACCTCCAAAGTGGCCGGAACCACCATGATTGTTGCGGGTGTTCTGAGCAATTTCGCGATTCGGAGCCTTATGAGCATTGTGGTTACCCATGTTATGGTTGCCCATATTGTGGTTACCCATGTGTCCCTTGTCGTTCATCACTCTTGCGCCCTTGTCGTGCATCGGAGCATTGCGATGTCCCATTGCAGGAGCAGGTGCGGGCTTGTGCATGTGAGCATAGTGTGAACCATGAACTCTGTTGTGACCACCCTTGTAGCTCACGAACACCTTCGGATGTGCATTGTAGAAATGCCCTCTGTTATAGTGAGTATATACTGCGAATGTCCATCCACCAGCCTTCCATGCTACGGGGCGATAGAAGTGGTTCAGAGCCACATACTTGTCATATTGCCACGGAGTCAGCACGAAGCGGAGGTCTGTGTTACGACGATCCCACCAGATGCCAAACACGTCACCATGTCCGTTCAGGCTCATCAGGTAGTCGAGGTTGATCTCGTAGACTGCCTCATACTGTGCAGCGGTAAGGTTCAGCTCATAGGCCATCTTGTCCGAGAGGAAAAGTGCCTCGTGCTTTGCTGCGTTATAGCTCATGGCGTTGGCCGAGATAGTCATGACCATCATCACTGCCAGGATCATCATCTTCTTCATATCTTAATCTCCTATCTTTAAAGAGTTAAACATTTTGTTTCTTAATCACAGTGCAAAGATCGGTACTTTTCACGGCATTTCAAAGGGATTTCACCTAATCTGAGGGGTGGTTTTTCCTAAATCGTATTAGGGGAAATCCCCCTTATGTGTGTCAATCGCATTGCCGTTATAACACTTTTGTGCGACTGATTTTTGTCAAAAACTACTATAGATACGGGATAAAATAGGGAAGTGGACTCTTCTTTTCTCATGGTAATTCCGTATCTTTGCCGCCGTTATGATAGTAGCAAACATGAATCTCCATGAGGTCTATGCCGACCTGATGGGTGAGATGGGCAAGCTGGACTGGAAGCGCGACGCACTGCTCAACAAGGCTGTGAATATCCTCAGAAGGAGCGAGGAGTTTCCTGCCAGTGTGATGTATGACTATCAGATTCAGACTTCCAAGAACCAGTATATCATCTACTTCTATCGTGAGCATCCCTTCGCACCTGTGCTGTCTGGTTATCTGTGTGTCATGTTTGATGGCACCAAACGATACATCATCAAATGGACTGACAAAGGTATTCCTGAGATTCTGATTCTAACAAGCCATTTTCTGCAGCGTTATAAAGAAAGGTCCCTGAAGCAGCCTGAACTGTCGGCCAATGAGGTTGCCGTGAGATTTCTGTCACGCAACCGAACGTTGAGAATTATGCCCGTCGATGAGCGTATCAACAAACGTATCGAGGAATATGGTGAATTTGCAGGAGAGGGTTTCCTGGCTCAGGATGGCTTCTGCTTCAAGTTGTCTGGTGAGGAGACGATAAGTGGTGATGACCCTGTCAGAATCAGTTTCTTTACCACCTTCATGCCATTGTCTGAAATGTCAGACGTTCAGCGCGAGGCTATCTTTGAAGAGTGTATGAAGGATCTTGATAATCTGGATTGATATCATTCTTCCCAGTCTATTTCCGTGAAGCGGGAAAAGCGTTTGCCGTCACGCTCTATAGTTTCGAAGAACATCTTTTCAGGACGTACCCAGTATTTTCGGTCACCATATAAAGCCTGATAGACTACCATCCGTTCCTGAGTCTCGGAATCAAAAGCAATATGCTCCAGTCTGTACTTATTTCCCTTGAAGTGCTGGAAATATCTGACTCTGTCCTCTGAAATGGGATATTCCAACAACAGTTTTTCAATAAGGGGAACATACCATGTCTTGAACTGGTCTACCGTTGGGGTATGGCCTCCAGGGAAGTGAAAGGTGTTATGATAATGCTCAAGGAATAGCGGCTCAAAATGCGCCAGTGTGTCCTCCTCACCGAAGAGTCCCCATACGCGAACCTTATTTATATATATTACAGCAGTCAAATTGATGGGCTTCCATTTCCTCGAACTCGCTGATGAGCTGTTCGTCGATGGTGAAATTCTGCTTGCCGTCTGCCCTTGGTGACTTGTATTGATGGTTGCCGATACGCTCACGTAGGAAGTCTGACATCTTGAAATGCGGATTGCCGAGTAGGGCAGGGACACCGATAATCGGTGAGATCATCTGTGCATAGAACGAGCCGCAGCTGTTGCCGACAAGGATATCCGGCTTCTCTTGGTCGCAGATGTCGCGGATGAGCCTGATGGCATCTGCAGGGTGGAGTGGGAGGTCGGGAGTCAGTACGGTGGCTCTCTTCTCGAAAGCCTCCTTCAATGCCAGAGCAGGCACACAACTGCCGCTGGCATAGAATCCGTGAAGGAACAGTATCTTCTTTTGCTTTTGCATATCGGGGTGCAAAGGTACT
>CACYQO010000056.1 GCA_902776545.1 uncultured Prevotellaceae bacterium
GATTAATTTCTATTTCTCTTGTAATTCAGGCATTTATGTAAAAGTATAACAAAAATGATAAATTTCAGTCTCAATACATGTTGGCGCCTCATCCCGACTTTCAAAAAGAGGCAGATTATTCTGCCTCTTGTCATTTAATAAAGGTTGGCATGTTTGAAGTGATGATGACACTCTTCGCCATCGTTATAGTCGGATACGCAGCAGGCAGACTGGGCTATATGGGTGGTGAGTTCGACAAGAAGCTGTCGAGCCTGGTTATCAACATCACTTGTCCGGCTCTGATTCTCTCCTCTGCGATGACAGGCGAGCTACCTGACAGAGGACTCATCCTGCCCCTCTTGGGTATCAGCTTACTGACCTACGTGATTCTCTCTGGTGTTGGTCTATTGCTGCCACGCTATCTCACTAAGAAGAAAGAAGATGAGGGTGTTGTAGGTTTCGCCCTAATGTTCGGCAATGTCGGCTTTATGGGCTACCCCGTCGTAGCCTCCATCTTCGGTCATCAGGCTGTGTTCTATGCTGCTGTGCTGAATGTCATCAATACCTTTGCCGTCTTCACCATCGGCACCATCCTTATCGTTGGCGACCTGGGCGACGGGAAACGATTCCAGAAGAAAGTTCTCTACAGCACCCCGATGCTGTCAGCTTATCTGGCGATGCTCATCGTAGCCCTTGGCATTGACAACATCCCCGGCATCATCAGCCAGCCGCTCACGATGATTGGCAACATCACCGTTCCTGCCGCCCTGCTCATCATCGGCTCATCGATGTCGCAACTCTCCATAAAAACGATGCTCGGCAACCGGACGGTCTATGTCACGACACTCTTCCGCCTCATTCTCATCCCCCTCGGATTCTACTATCTCTGCAGGGCTTTAGGATTCGACACCTATGTGGTGAACATCAATACCGTTGTCATCGCGATGCCTGTAGCCACCTATGGCACCATCCTCTGCCTGAAGCACAACCGCGACACCACACTCATCACAGAGGTCACGCTCATCACCACGCTCCTCTCTATGATTACCATCCCCTTGCTGACGATGCTGTTTACCCTGTGAGCCATCGCCTTCGGGATCAGGCCTTATCGCCTAATCCCTCAGAGTCACGCTTCAGATCTTCAATCATCTCGCTGATCTTCTGCAACTCGCGAGTAATGTGTATATTCTGTGGGCAATGAGGCTCACACTGGCGACAGCCTATGCAATGGTCCGGCTGACGTTCACGGGGTACGACACGGTCTAACGAGATAAGATACTGACGGCGTTGCTTGCGATACTCTTGGTCGCCTGTACCCATCGGCAGCGAACCTTCGTTCTTACATTTATTATAATGTACGAAGATGGCCGGGATGTCAATGCCATAGGGACAAGGCATACAATACTTACAGTCATTGCATGGGATATTCTCAAGTCTTACGATCTTATGGGCTATTTCATCATCCAGATACCTCATCTCCTTATCAGACAGGGGCACCAACGGACAATACGACAGAAGGTTGTCTTTCAGGTGTTCCATATAGGTCATGCCGCTCAGAACTGTAAGCACGCCTTCTGGGGTTCCTGCATAACGGAAGGCCCAAGAGGCTACGGACTTCTCAGGCGCATGACTCTTCAACTCTGTCATCAGATACTGTGGCAGATTGGCCAGACGACCTCCCAGCAGAGGTTCCATAATCACAGCAGGGATGCCCCGCTTCTGCAACTCGGCATAGAGATAACTGGCATCGACATTGTTCTTGCTGATTTCGTCGGCATAGTCCCAGTCGAGATAGTTCAACTCTATCTGCACAAAGTCCCAGTGGTATTTGTCATGCAGCGCTATTACCTCATCGAACACCGTCTTTTTGCCGTGGAATGAGAAACCGAGGTTACGGATACGGCCCGCCTCGCGCTCCTTCAGCAGATAGTCCATGATGCCATTATCGACGTAACGACCGTTGAATTCGTCCATACCGCCGCCGATAGCGTGCAACAGGTAATAGTCAAGATAGTCCACCTGCAGTTCCTTCAGCGAATTCTGGTACATCTCGATGGCTTTCTCCCGCTGCCAATAATCGCGGTTGAAGTTGGAGAGTTTGGTAGCTACGAAATATTTGTCACGTGGATGACGCTTAAGGGCGATACCCGTACAGTGTTCCGATTGGCCCTGACAATAGACAGGTGACGTGTCAATATAGTTCAGACCATGCTCTATGGCATAGTCAATCTGTTTGTTGATCATCTCCTGATCAAACTCATTCTCGTTGTCCGGCTTCGTCGGCAGACGCATCATACCATAGCCTAAGAGCGATACCTTCTCTTTCGTCTTGGGGTTCTCTCGATAGGTCATCTTTCCTACGGGCGGCTCCACCTGATTCTTATATTCCTCAGCGGCCTGACTGCCCGCCTTATCGCCTCCCTTACATCCAACCAGCGTGGCGGCTGTGGCTACTGAGCCAGCCCCAAACATCTTCAGGAAGCTACGCCTTGATATATTCTTATCTTTAGAAGTCTTCATAAAGTTCAAAGTTTAAAGTTCAACGTTTAAAGTTTCTTATGCACTTCGTGACCTTCGACATAGATGGCCGAGAAGGGTCTCGACGGACAGACGTACTCACAGGCACCACAACCAATACAGGCTGCCTCGTTGATGGCAGGCACCATCGGCGACTTCTCGTCATTCTCATCAAGCGGCACCATCTCGATAGCTCCAGCTGGACAGTGACGGGCACAGTTGCCGCAAGACACCTCGTCGGTGATGGGCACACAGTTTTTCTTAATCCAAACGGCATGACCGATCTGGATAGAAGACTTCTCAACCTTGTCGATCAGTTTGATGGCTCCTGCCGGACATACCTCGGAGCAACGTGTACACTCCGGACGGCAATGACCACGCTCATAAGACATGACGGGCAGCATCAGGTGCATCAGGTCGCTACTGGGACGGAGCACCTGATTGGGGCACTCTGACACACAAAGCTGACAACCCGTACAGTGCTGGGCAAAATGGTCGAAGGAGAGAGACCCCGGAGGCGTCAACGGTGTCTGACGCTCTGGCGCCACCTTGCCCTCGATCTCCGCCAGTCCACCATCCATCAGTTTCTCCTTCTTCTGAGCCATCGCCGCCGTCGTCACCAATGCCGAAGCCACGAGGAACGAACGTTTGGAGATATCGACTGTCTTATTCTTTTTCGCCGACGGCGAAAAAGAATAAGACAGTGCACCAAACTTGCAGTTGTCGATACAGTTTCCGCAGACCACGCAACGGCTATAGTCGACGGTGTGCGTCTTGAAGTCAATGCAAGAACTCTTGCAATTCTTGGAACAAAGGGAACAGTTCTTACATTTATCGGCATCAAACTGCACCTTGAACCATGAAAAGCGGGCGAAGAAGGAAAGGATCGTACCAACGGGACAGACCGTATTACAATAGGTACGTCCACCTCGCCAAGCCAACACAAAGAGTACCACCAACGTCACAACAGCGATGATCAATACAGGCAACGACCGCATCCACGTGTCGACCGTATAGAAGGCATAACTCTCATAGTGCTCCGCAGCCATCGCCAACAGGTTATTGCCAGCCTTCCAGATCGGCTGGAAGATCATCGTGGCGATACGACCATAGCTGCTGTATGGAGCCAGCAACTGGAACAGCGAACCGATGCCTGCCACAGCGGCTATCACGAACACCCCCAGCACCGGATAGCGCAGCCAGCGCACCTCCTTAGAATAGCTGTACTTATGCTTCTTCCGACGGAATCTGGCTAAGACATCCTGAAAGATGCCCAAAGGGCAGATGACAGAACAGTAGATGCGTCCGAAGACAAGGGTCAGCACAATAAGTGCCACGACAACCACCACATTAAGCGCCATCACAGCTGGCAAGAACTGAATCTTGGCCAACCACGAGAGCCAGTGATGCAGCGTCCCCGTGAAGTCGAGGAACAGCAGCGTGATCAATGTAAAGAGCACCGCTGCAAGGATGGTTCTGATTTTACGTAACATGTCTTATAAAGTTTTGTTTAGTTGTTTCTTACAATCAATATGCTCAGTTCATAGAGCAGCCATATCGGCAGGGCCACCACGAAGAGCGTAAAGGCGTCCGTTGTGGGAGTGATGATGGCAGCCACGATAAGAATCGCTACGACAGCATGGCGACGTACCGCCCGCATCATCTGTCTATTGACGAGTCTCATCTTTCCCAAGACCCAACTCACCACCGGCAGTTCGAAGACTATCCCCATCACGAGGCTCATTGTCAGCAGCGTATCCATATACGACTGCAGGGTCAGCATGTTCGCCACATCAGGGCTCACCTGATACGTCCCCAAGAACCTGACTGTCAGCGGGAAGATCAACAGATAGTTGATGGTCGTCCCCAATATGAACATCAGGTAGCCACTTCCACAGAGTAGCGTGGCATATTTCTTTTCATTATCATAGAGCGCCGGTGACACAAAGCCGAAGAGCACATATATAATATAAGGTGAGGCCACCAACAAGCCCGCATAGCAGGCGGTCTTCAGATGGACCATAAACTGCTCCGTCAGTCCCGTGTTCATCAAGTGGAGACCTCCCCCAGCCCCTCCCAAAGAGGGGGGAAAGGCTGCGATGCCCAGCAGTTTGTAAGTGATGAAGTCATTCTTTGCTGGAGCCAGAACGATGGCAAACAGTTCCTCCTTCAGACAGAACGCCACTGCTGCGGCCACCGCCGTCACCAGGAGCGACCTGATAATCACCCCTCGTAGTTCATCAAGGTGATCCCAGAAGGTCATGCCCCCATCACTCATCCTTCTTGTTTCCTGACTCCTGACTTCTGTCTCCTGACTCCTTCGTCATATCCGTCACCTCATTCATTCCTTCCTTGAAACTCTTCACCCCCTTGCCGAGGCCTTTCATCAGTTCTGGAATCTTCTTGCCACCGAAGAGAAGCAGGACAATCAGTGCGATAACGAGTATCTCTTGCATGCCCAATCCAAACAAAAGGATATTCTGCATTCCTAATCCAACCATAATAATATCATTTAAATCCGTTCGCGTGGCAAAGTTAAGCAAAAAATCCGAATGCACAAAACATTTGGCCGTTTTTCTTACGCAACAATTTGACCTTACGAGTTTATTTCACCAGAACTTTCCGCGAAGAGCCGTTTCGGTATCGGAAGATATAGACACCGCGTGTAGGATGCTCCACACGAATACCAGAGAGGGTGTATATAGCTACGATCTCCTCTCTCAAATCATTTGAAATATGCCTTCTGATACCTGTACCTTCGTCAGATTCATATCCGAATACGGTGTCAAGGAAGGCTATACGGTCAGATATCCACGCGTCCAACCGCTGAATGGAGTCAGGAGTGGCATTGCGTATAAAAGGTTTCACGCCTGTCGTGGAACCTGTAGCTTTCCAAAGCCGACCCTCCAACTTCACGACATCACCATTCTCGTAGGTCACCCCAGACTGGTAGTCGGGCGTCGATCTGTAATTATGCCAGTTGTCGTAGGGCTCCCAGTTGGCATTGCAGATCGGTTCACAATAGCAAGGACTCTGAGGCCAACGCTTGCGTTCCAACAGATAGAAATCGTCGCCAATGCGTGTATACCAATCATCGGCGATAGGTGTCAGTGATGAGTCGGAGAGTGCCCCACTACGGCGGAGCTGTCGCCAACGCTCGCTGATTTCCTCCTGATAGTAGGTATTCAGCCAATAGAAGGGGCCTGAGGTAAGAGTTTCCAAGGAGAAATAGCTGGGGCGTATCTGCCCATATAGCCCGAGTCCGAAGCATTGGTCGAGATCGTAAGGCGTGACCATCCATTTCTGGCCATCGTAGGTGAACCACTGCCAGTTTTTGAGCGAGCCGTCGCCGTTAGCTGTGTAATAGAAGAAGACAACATAGTCAATCAGGCTCTCCAGATCGAAACATTGCTCGAAACGCGCCTTGATCTTTTCGACAGTGGCTCCAGACTTCTGGAGGTCCTCCAACTCACGGTGATAACGGCTAAGCTGCACTATGGCGGCCTTCACCTGAGCAGTACGCTGCTTAGCCTGGCGCACATCCTCAGAGTCATTGTCGAGAGCGTATCGGATGCACTCCTCATCCATCAATTCCTCAGGATAATTGCCTTCATAAAGATAACCGGTGGCAGTGTAGAGACCCTTTGGATTGCGCACCTCGAACTGCTTCCAGTTGATGTAACCATGAAAAAGATAGCTATCCATCAGATTGCCGTCAAGATGGATATGAGTGGGTAACAGTTTTTCCATGTTCATGTTCTTCCTGCTCTTCTTCAATTGCCAGGCATAGATACCGAGGTAGTTCCCGTTGAGATACACAATGCAAGGGAATCCGTCAGGGAAGCAGCGGGCACGGCTGGCGTTCATATATCCGCCGCGCTCCCAGTAGGGCTGGCGGTCTGCAGTCATACGCGCAAACACTTTATAACCTATTTCGCCAATGCCTCGGCAGAAATCGGTATAGAAAGCCTTAAGATGAAAACCATCCTGCGTCACCCAGTCACCAAAACGTATGCTGGTGGTAAGCTCTCCTTTCCAGTCATCCTCGCAGAACGTGAACGAGGCGTTTGTCTTCGGAAAACGAAGAGAGTATCCTCCCTGTCCGTGGATGAGAATCCGCTTGCGGAAACAATGACCAGCACCATCGTACATCTCTATCCAGGCATTCTGGACATAATGCTTGCTCGAAGGCCACTTGAATATGCCCGTCACGTTAACGTAGGCCAACCTTGGCTCGTCGAGTCTGATATCCCCAGCTTCCGACAAGTCAACCACATTCTCGTCCAGTCGTAATTCTTTTATCAACTGTTCAAACTCTGTCGGCATCTGTCCGTAAACGGGTACGATTCCCGTCAGGCACAAGAGAAAGAATATATTACGCAGCATCTTCAACTTTATTTTTCGGAGTATTCTACATAGGGTGTGAGCCTTTCTATAACTTCTCTCGGAAAGTCTTTAGAGAGGCGGAGGTCGTCGAGGGAATGGAGGGGACCGTGCAGACGACGGTAGTCTGTGATGGCTCTGGCCTGATAGAAGTTGATGTAGGGATGGCGACGCAGTTCGTTGAGTGAGAGCTGGTTGACGTTCAGTTTTAGAGGAGACGGGTTCTCGACGACCAGATAATCCTTGGCATCGATAGGAAAATTCTCGATTTCATCGAGCTGATCGACACTGACATAGCCTCCCAGACGCTCGCCGTATTCAACAATCTTACGGGCGAAATAGGGGCCGATGCCAGGGATGGTCTTCAAGGCGGTAGTATCGGCAGTATTCAGCACGACATGCTCACCTTTACGAATCTTCGGCTGGTAATGGAAGACCACAGAATCATGTTCTGCATCAGCAAGCCGACGGCCTCGCTGATAGGCCGTGTCGCGATAAATGACCTTGGTACGGACATAGACCGTCCGTTCCCGATAAGGCTGTTGACGGAAACTGTCGCGACGATGCTGACGAGGGTTATATTTATCGATGGAATCGGCAGAAACGAGTCCATTCGTCGTATCGTTCTCCCCTCCTGTCAGAAAGATGACACCTAACGCCACCACGATGACTACCAACAAGGTCAGAATCACCTTACGGTCAGACTTCTGAAGATACAACAACTCCTTTATAATCTTCATGGCATCAGGTAATCATAATTACTAATTCCTAATTACTAATTCCTAATTACAATACACCGAACTGATGCAGGAAGACCAACAGAATACAGAGTGGCACGATGTATCGGATGGAGAACATATAGGCTGTGAAGAACGACCCCTGGATTGTGCCGTGATTCGTAAACTCATCCTTGACCATCTGACGGTTCACTAACCATCCCATGACAATGCTCGTCAGGAAGGCACCTGTGGGTAGCATCAGCTTAGCTGTCAGGAAATCACAGAAGTCCATCAGCGACATGCCAAACACCTGCAGGTCGGTATAGGCACCTACTGAAAGGGAGCAGAAAACGGCAATCAGCGAACATACCACCGTAAGAATCCAAGTGGCCCGGTTTCGCGGCAGATGGAGTTCCTCATGGAAGAAGGCCGTTCCGATCTCGTGCATGGAGATGGTCGATGTCAGGGCTGCGAAGACCAGCAGGGCATAGAACAGACAGGAGATGATATAGCCGTTCCACGGGAACGAGGCGAAAGCCTGCTGGAACACATTCGGCAGGGTGATGAAGATCAGCGAAGGACCGCTGTCAGGCTGCACACCGACGGAGAAGGCGGCCGGGAAGATCATCAGACCTGCAAGGATGGCGATGCCCGAGTCGAGCAGGGCTATCTGTATGGAGGAGCGCAGCAGATTCGTGTCGCTCTTGAAATAGGAGGCGTATGTACAGAGGCAGGCCGTACCTAAACTCAGGGAGAAGAAAGCCTGGCCCAAAGCCTCGAGGAACACGTCGCCTGTCATCTTTGAGAAGTCCGGTTTCAACAGAAAGTCGATGCCAGCCATAGCACCCGGCAGCAGACAAGAGGCGAAGACCAGCAGCACCAGCAACAACAAGAGCAGTGGCATCAGCAACTTCGATACGCGCTCGATACCCTTGTTCACGCCAAGGGCGACCACCAGATGGGTGATCAGCACAAAGGCCACAGCCCAGAGGCACGGTTTGACAGGATCACTCGAGAACGTCTGAAAATAGTTCAACACGTAGGCGGCATCACCTTTCAACTGTCCGGCGATGGCAGCATAGAGATACTCCAGGCACCAACCTGCCACCACAGCATAAAAGCCGAGGATAATCGTGGAAGTCAGAATGCCCAGATAACCCACGAAGCGCCATTCCTTCCGTCCTAAGCTGCCATAAGCCCGGGCGGCATTCGTCTGGGCACGCCGGCCTACGATAAACTCACTCACCATACCGGGAATACCCAACAACACCACACAGACGAAATAGATCAGGATAAAGGCGGCGCCACCATTCTGACCCGTCGTAAACGGGAATCGCCAGATGTTGCCTAATCCTATTGCGGAACCTGCCGTTGCTAAAATCACGCCAAGCCTACTGCCAAAGTTTCCTCTACTTTCCATAATTTCATTTTTTCACCTTTTCACTTTTTCACCCTTTCACTTTTTCACCCTTTCACCTTTTCACCCTTTCACCTTTTCACCCTTTCACCTTTACAACAGTCCGAACTGATGCAGGAAGATAAATAAAATACAAATCGGACAGACATACTTCACCAGAAACAGATAGAAGTGGAAGAATCCCACGTTACGGAGCGTTCCCCAGTTCGTGAATTCCTCACGTACCACCTTATGCGGCACAAACCAGCCGATGAAGATACACGTCAGGAAGCCTACGATGGGAAGGAACAGCTGACCTGTGGTGAAGTCGAAGAGGTCGAACACCGTCTTACCGAAGAACAGCTTATCACTCCACGGCCCCAACGACAGGGAACAGATGGTCCCGAGAATCATACACATCACCGATACGGTGAGGGCTGCACGTTTACGGCTGATCCGCATCTCCTCATGCAGAAAGGCCGTCGATACCTCATGCAATGACATCAGCGACGTCAGGGCTGCCATCGACAAGAGGGCATAGAACAACACGGAGATACCATAGCCCAGGAACGGGATACCACCGAACGCCTGCTGGAACACATTCGGCAGGGTGATGAAGATCAGCGACGGACCGCTGTCAGGACTGACGTCCACGGAGAAGGCAGCTGGGAAGATCACCAGTCCGGCCAACAATGCCACCAAAAAGTCTATCAGTCCTATCTGAGCAGCAGAGTTTACCAGTTTCGTCTGTTTGGAGAAATAGCTGGCGTAGGTACAGATACAGCCCATGGCGATACTCATCGAATAGAACGACTGTCCCAGGGCACCTAAGAACACGTCGCTATTGATCTTCGAGAAGTCGGGTTTGAACAGGAACTCTATACCCTTCTGGGCATTGGGCAGCATACACGAAGCGCCCACGATGACCAGCAACAGGATAAACAATGTGGGCATCATCAGTTTCGAAGCCTTCTCAATGCCATTGCGCACACCGTTCTCAATAATCAGGAACGTAGCCAGAAGGATAAGAATCGTCCAGAACACCGGTTTTACCGGATCCTGGGAGAACGTTGAGAAGTAGTTGCTTATATAAGTAGGATCACCCTGAAGTTTACCAAGCAATGATGCCCACATATATTCCAGGCACCAACCAGACACCACGGCATAATAGCCGGAGATCAGGAAACCTGTCAGTACGCCCATATAACCGACGAACGACCACATCGTACCTCCTGCCAGCTTACTGTAGGCCCGTGCTGTATTGGCCTTGCCATTACGGCCGATGATGAACTCACTGATCATACAGGGGATGCCTAACAACAGTACGCAGAAGACATAGATCATGATAAACACAGCACCGCCGTTCTGTCCCGCCATATAAGGGAATCGCCAGATATTTCCCAGGCCAACGGCCGATCCCGCTGTAGCCAGGATGACACCAACCTTACTTCCGAAACTTGCCCTTTCAAGTGTTGCCATATTCACTTCTATCAATATTCTGTTGCAAAAGTACAAATATTAACGGAGATTCTGTCTTAATAGACACGGATTGTATGGATTTTATGGTTTTTTTAGCGTTTTTCTTAAAAAACTATCCTTATAATCTTTATAATCCGTGTTTTTTATATACCTTTGCACCGGAATTAAAGTTCAAAGTTCAATTTTCAATGTTCAATGTTCATTTTAAGAAGTATCCCGTTTCATGCGTACTTATTGCAGTTGTCTGGTACCTTTCCCTTTTCTTCAAAGCCCCTGAAACACCCCTCAAAAATGTCCTGCTCATCGACAAATGGGTTCATCTCGTCATGTATGGCGGCACCTGTGGCGTGCTGTGGATAGAATACCTCCGTCAGCATGACCTTCCCGATTATAAGAAGCTGTTCATCTGGGCCTGGGTGGCACCTATCTTGATGAGCGGCGTCCTCGAACTGTTACAAGAATACTGTACCGAGACGCGCAACGGCGACTGGCTTGACCTGGTAGCCAATTCCCTCGGTGTCACGCTCGGAGCCGTGTTTGGGCTAATCGTATTGAAAATGAGGAATGAGAAATGAGGCCTCATTTCTCATTCCTCATTTCTCACTCCCCAACGCTTATACGGGTAAGTCTTGAGATGACCGTTATAATAGCGACGGTCGCCCGTCACCTCCTGACCGATGAAATCGGGTTTTTCGAAGGATTCGTCCTCTGATTGGAGCTCTACCTCCGCCATCACCAGTCCCTCGTTATCACCATAGAACTCATCCACCTCAAAGGTGTGGTTTCCGCTCTTCACGAGATAGCGGGTCTTGTCGATCAGGCCCGGCTCGCAGAGTTTCATCAGCTCCTCAGCCTCTTCGAGGGTAATCTCCTTCTCAAACTCATAACGGCTGATGCCGTCGACATTCGACGGGCCCTTGATGGTTAAATATCCACGGTCGCCACGGATGCGTACCCTGACGGTACGACCGTGACCACTGCAGATATACCCTTGACAGATGCGGCTGCTGCTATACGCCTGCCGCTTGTAGTCATCGTTCTTGACCAGGAACTTACGTTCTATCTCCAGTCCGCTCATCAGCTGACGATGAAGATGGAATAGATGACGAAGATGATGGCCAGTACGACCAACACGCCGAAGATCCACTCCAGCACTTTCTTTCCACTGTCTTCCTGTTTCTTCTGATAAGCGACCTTCTTCTGTGTCGCCTTCGATGGTTTTGCAATTTGTGCCATAACTAATTTTTTAATTAGGAATTAGAAATTAGGAATTAGAAATTATGATTACTTCTGCATTCTTCTTTTCAGAGTTCCTGTAATTTTTACTAATATATTAATAATCTCTTCATTATCTTTGACTATGGACTTATATTCTGCTTCAGATAGATAATCGCCCGAATATAAACGCTTCAGCCAAAACTTCGTTTCATTGGCCTCTTTCAATGCTATCGTAAGCTTTGTCAGAAAGTCCGCTTCACTCTGAGCATATTTGCTCTCTGCTGTATTTGCTCCTACACTCGTTCCACTTCGCAACACTTGCTTTAATATATCACCATTGCCCTCTTTCTTATTCTGAAGATATTTATACATCTTGACGATTCTATCACTAAAATCTTCTGTCTTCTTCAAAATAATATTCTCAGGTCTTTTCTGCATAATTAGGTAATCATAATTACTAATTCCTAATTTCTAATTCCTAATTTTCCTCTTCAGAGGATGGGAACTCCATGAGGTAAGCTTTGATGAAGCCATCGATCTTACCATTCATGACACTGTCGACATCACGGGTCTCGAAATTTGTACGGTGGTCTTTGACACGCTTGTCGTCGAAGACATACGAACGGATCTGACTGCCCCACTCGATCTTCTTCTTTCCCGCCTCGATCTTAGCCTGCGCCTCCAGGCGCTTCTTCATCGCACGGTCGTAGAGTTGTGACTTCAGCAGCGTCATCGCACGCTCCTTATTCTTCGGCTGGTCGCGCGTCTCAGTATTCTCAATGAGAATTTCCTCTTCTTCACCCGTATCAGGGTCTGTGTACCAATAGCGCAGACGGACACCCGACTCCACCTTGTTCACGTTCTGTCCACCGGCACCGCTCGAGCGGAACGTATCCCACGACAGCTTGGCAGGATCGACATACACCTCAATGGTATCATCCACCAGCGGTGACACGAACACGGAGGCAAAACTCGTCATGCGTTTGCCCTGAGCATTGAACGGACTGACACGCACCAAACGGTGCACACCGTTCTCCGACTTCAGATAGCCATAGGCATACTCGCCGCCTTCTATCTGCATCGTCACGCTCTTGATACCGGCCTCATCACCGTCGAGCAGGCTCGAGATGGTCACCTTATAGCCGTGAGCCTCTGCCCAGCGCATATACATTCGCATCAGCATCGAGGCCCAGTCCTGCGCCTCTGTGCCACCGGCACCCGAGTTTATCTTCATCACAGCCTCCATCGGGTCCTCCTTCTGACGGAGCATATTCTTCAGTTCCAAGTCCTCGATGGCCTTGATGGCATTGGCGTAAGTCTCATCGACCTCCTCCTCCGTCACCATCTCGTCCTTATAGAAGTCGAAGGCCAGCTGCAACTCGTCTGCTAATGTGCGTACTTCTTTATAATCATCAATCCAGCGTTTGATGCCCTTCACCTTCTTCATCTGTTCCTCTGCCCTGACACGATCCTCCCAGAAGTCAGGTGCCTGGGTACGAAGATCCTCCTCCTCGTACTCCATCTGTTTCTTGTCAATCTCTAAATAACGGTGCAGTGCATCCGCCCGTTCTAACACATCTTTTAGTTGGTCTTGCGTAATCATGGGTGCAAAGGTACTACTTTTTTTAGACATAAGAACAAAAGAAACAAAAAAAAACGTTTAGGGTTTGGCTGTTTGTCTTTTTTTGTTTACCTTTGCAAACCAAAATAGGAATTGTAATATAACTTATTCATGGATATCAAAAAGATTATTATTTGCTCGCTTGTCGGCATGCTTCTGCTGACCACTGCCGGTTGTGACACCAACAGTTCTGCGACAAGAACACAATATCAGGAGGCAGACAGCTTGATCAACGTCGCCTATCGGGCAAACGACTACAATCGTCTGGAGATTCTTGCCGACAGTATGAGAAATGCCGGACTCATCAGCGACATGAAATCCAGCTACTGGCTGGGATATGCAAACGACAAGCTGATGCGCAAGCGCATCGCTGAGTTCTTTTGGAATACGGGCATGGCAGCATTCAATCCTGACGAAGATAAGGAAGACGCCGAAGTATATGCCGAGATGGCCAGCCGACTGGCGGGACAGAAATGTACGTTAGGTGAGTATGAGGCGGCCCTGAAGGTAGCACAGACGGCTGTGAGTCAGTTGCAGCAGATGGGCCATGACACTACCAGCAACTATACAAACCTGATTATCTATATCGGCTACTGTCAGAGTCGTTTCGGGCTGAACAAGGAAACGGCAGCACAGACACTGGAGCAGGCTTATCAGCAGCACCTCGGCTATATACGTCAACAGCCATCGAGTGACACCTACAGACTGGCCATCGTCGGTCTCACCAATATCTGCTACAATTACTCCGAAATGTGTGATCTCGACAATCTGCTGTTCTGGGCTAACCGCTACGACAGTCTGGTAAGCTGCTTCGATAAGACAGGGCTGGCCCCGGAAGCTTACATCGACAAGCAGCATGGGCGTTCTTGCGTGTTCCGTGCCAAGGCGCTTGAAGGCTTGGGAAGGTCAAGCGAGGCTGACAGCGCTTTCGCTTCATTCCGCCAGACGCAATATAGCCAAACCTCCGATGGCGCTATTCTTGCTGCCGACTATCAGATGTTCGCAGAAAAATGGAAGGATGCTGCTGACAGCTGGAGCTATTTAGACGATTTCAGGAAACAGTATGCCAGCGATTACTCGATGGAGAACATTCAGTTGACCTTCCTGAAGAAATACGAATCCAATCTGAGGGCGGGACGTAAGGATTCGGCTATGGCCGTTGCTATGAATATCCTTTCACACCTCGATTCGACCATCACCAAATCTCGCCGCACGGATGCCATTGAGCAGGAGATCGTACGCAAGAAGGAAGCTCAGATGATGGAAGACAAGAGGCGCCTGGAGGTGCAGCAGTGGTGGACCCGCGTGGCCGTGATGGCAGTCCTTATCATTGCCCTTGTCATCTATATCTTCGTGCTTAACCGGATGTCAGCAAGACTGAAAAAGGCTCACGGGCAGTTGAAGGTGGCCTACGACCAGCTGGAGGTGACCACGTCGATCAAGGAGCGTATGGAGAGCGAGCTGCGCATTGCCCGCAACATACAGATGTCGATGGTGCCCAGCGTGTTCCCGGCCATCAAGGGCCTCGACATGTACGCCTCGATGACGCCTGCCAAGGAGGTGGGCGGCGACCTCTACAACTATCTGCAGCTGGGCGACAAACTTTATTTCTGTGTGGGTGACGTCAGCGGCAAGGGTGTGCCCGCCTCGCTGTTTATGGCACAGGCCACGCGCCTGTTCCTCACACTGGCCAAACAGGAGATGTCACCTGCAGAGATCTGCACCCGTATGAACGATGCCTTATCGGGCGACGATAATGAGAACAATATGTTTGTGACCTTCTGGCTCGGACTCGTTGACCTCACTACCGGACATCTCTCGTTCTGTAATGCAGGCCATAATCCGCCCGTGATCATTGAACATGGATCATTGAACATGGAACATTCAGCTGCGCAAGAGGAGACGGTAGGCAACAATGTTCAATCTTCAATGTTCAATGCTCAATTTTTAAAGATGAAGCCCAATATACCCATTGGTATCATGCCGGGGATGGAATTCGAGGGTGAAGAGATGGAAACCATCAAGGGTCGCCCGTTCTTCATCTATACCGACGGACTGAATGAGGCGGAAAACAAGGAGAAGGTGGAGTTCAGCGACGCGCGTCTGATTGAAATTCTGCGCAACACGCGTTTCAGCTCATCACAGCAGCTCATAGAGAAGCTCCGCGCTGAAGTCGAGGCTCACCGTAACGGAGCAGAACCCAGCGATGACCTCACGATGATGTGTCTCTATATTGCGCAATAAGAATTAGGTGAAAATTATATTAAACGAACATTTTGTATGAAACAGAAAATTTTTGCAATGTTTATAGTCGCAATGCTCCTGCTGGGCATGTCTGGCTGTGCGGCTGTGGATAATCCATCGTCTACCGACACTAGTATTTTGGAACAGAGCCTCATCGGCCTGTGGTACGAGGAGTTCGACTATGAGGACGTGACCGAGGACGGCAAGCCCTTCAACCGCGCCCTGGTCGTAGTGGAGACCAAAGCCGACCACACGGGCTACGTCGCCCTGGCTGTGTTTGATGACGAATTCAACGAACCACTCGAGATTTACGGCGGTCCGAAGGATGCACCGTTCACATGGCAGGTGACAGCCGAAGGACGTATCATCCTGACTGACCCGAATACAGGCACGTCTATCATGTCGGCCCGCACACGCAGTGACGGGAACCACAGCAACTTTGTCGATATTGGTCAGATAGAGATGACCAGCGCACAGGGGAGTATCGCCTTCAGCAACGCATCCCATGAAGGTTCGCTTACCAAGGCCGGAAGCGGCCAGAACGGTTTGATTCAGGACTGGATGGCGAAGTCTACCCTTCCTCGGGCCTGCATCACCGACAGCATCCCCGTGGAGATTTTCCCTGACTATATGAACTATGTGTTCAACTATCCTTCCATCGACCCCTTCGGAAATCCCTGCACACTCAGCGGCACCATCACGGTTGACAAGACGCTGATCAAGGACGATAAACCCTACAACGGCATTCTGCTCTACAACCACTTCACGATCTATGCCACCACGCAGGCACCTTCGCGTGGAGCCGTCGAGTTCCCAACAGGGGCCGCCTTCACCAACTTCATCGTCGTAGCACCCGACTACTACGGCTTCGGCATCACTGAGAAAGAGCCGCAGGCCTACTGTATCTCACGGGCCAACGGACGCGCCTCGCTCGATGCCTACCTCGCTGCCAAGCGGTTGATAGAAGACCTGAACGTGAAGAAAAACGACGACTTCGTCATCGCAGGCTATTCGGAGGGTGGACAGACCACGATGGGCGTGCTGCGCGAAATCTCTGAACGCCATCCTGAGATCAAGGTGAAACGAGCCTTCGCCGGCGACGGCCCCTACGACATCAACTCGATGTATGACGCCATCACCAAAGGCTACACCGAGATGCCCAGCACCGTCTGCAACGTGCTCTATGCCTACAACCACTTCTTCCGTCTGGGTTACGGCATCCACGACTATCTGAAGGATCCCGTGGCCAGCCATTTCGACGAGTGGTTCCTTAGCAAGCAGTACAAGCGCAAGGCCCTTGACGAGGAGCTTATCAAGACCAAAAAGACGAGCGACATCTGCACAGAGGCCGTCCTCAATACCAACAGTACCCTGTCGCGCCGATTCAAGGAGGCCTTCAGCGCAGATGCGCTCACCAGCGGCTGGACGCCCCGCAAAGACTTCGACGTGATGCTCTTCCACGATACGAAAGACGATGTCGTGCCAGTGGAGAACTTTTATGCCATGAGCAAGTTCCTTAAGGATCATGGTATCAAGACACAGGAGTTTGTCGGTGAGTACAGCTCAAAAACGACAAAGGAACTCGGTGTCACCAACCATGAAGTATCGGCCCTTACCTTTTTCCTCAGGATTATCGAGTGGATGACGGCGAATTATTAAATGTCCGCCTAAGGAGACTGGCATCGTCTCTCAAAAGTCTGAAGTCTACAGTCATCCATCTGAAGTCTGGTACGACCTGAGCGGTCGGAAGCTCCCGGGCAAGCCGACGAAGAAGGGACTGTATATTAATAATGGTCGCAAGGTTCTTGTCTCAGACAAGCGGTAAACCGAGCGGCGATTAAGTGAGTGAAGTGACTTCTCCCCCTGAGTTAGGGGGAGCCAAAGGGGGTCTGAACCATCGCTTTTCTCTTCGGCCGAGTCAGAGGCTGTTCAGACCACCCCTTGCCCCTCCTGACTCAGGAGGGGAAGAGATTACCCTCCGGCGCCGGGACGCTCATCGTCGTCATCGCTCTTGGTGAAGGTCTCAGAAGTCACCTCGCTGCTCTGACCGTTCATGATGGCAATGGCCTTCACGGTAGCCGTGTCACTCAGGGTGAAGGGCTCGCTGTAGAGCGTGCTCTCAGCCGTAGGCGTGCTGCCGTCGGTGGTGTAGCGGATCTCCGCACCCTGCTCAGCCTGAATGCTCACCTGCGTGCTCTCGGCAAACGGCGTCGTACCGGTGATCTGTGGAGCCATCACAGTCTGGCTGTTGCCGCCGTTCTGACTTGAACCGCCTCCCGACTGCTGACTACTGCCTCCTGACTCCTGACTGCCGCCCTTGGCTGCCGCAATCTCAGCCTTGGCCTTGTCAGTCCAGGCGAGTTTGGCGTCCTTCTTCAGCTCGTCGCGGGTGAAGTCTCCCGTGCTCTGGGCCAGCAACTTGATGGCTTTCACGGCAGCGCCCGTCTTGGCACCTTCGGGCAGCGTTCCGATGGTAGCGGAGGCCACCTTGTCCTGCTCGGCGTCGTAGAGCGTCTCTAAGGCGTTGGCCTCAACCGTAGCCTTGAAGATGGCGAGGTTGTCGATCTTCACGGTGTTGCCCATGAGCACTTGCTCGCGCACGCACTTCACGAAGTCGATCAGGATACCTGTGATGGATCCCTCGGAGAACATCGTATTGTGTTCTGCCATGTGATGCGCCATGTCTTGCACGCTCATCGTCTGTTTGTAACTCACGCGGGCGTACAGCTTGCCCGCCTGTTCGGTTCCCGAAGTCTCGGTCACCTTACTCAAATACAATTCTATCATACCTGTAAAGTTTTTTGTGGTATTAGAATATTAAGGAGTCAACTACATCGGGTGACCCCGTCCCGCCAGTTTCCCCTCCTAAGTTAGGAGGGGTTAGGGGTGGTCTGAACGCGCCTTATTCCATCCTCTTATTCCTCTGCAAAGTTACAAAAAATATCTGAAACCACCAACGATTATCGCAACAATTTTGTCGTAAAAATTGTTAATAACAGAATCACTTACAGTATCCGATGCGGATGAAGTGCCTCGGCGTGCCGAAGGGCGTCCAGGAAACGTGGAGCCAGGTGCTGCCCGTGAGCAGCTGGTCGGTGCCGAAGGGTTAATTTAAATCAAGGAATAATTGCGAAAACGCATTTTTATTGCATATTCTTGCTGAAATTTGCAGAAAATAGCCTACTTTTGCAAAGATTTGCCCCTGGAAAAAATGGGGTGTAAAGAAAAGCGAAAAGCAATGGGAACGTTGAAGTCAAGAAAGGAAGAAACTTGGTACCGCCAGGCTGACAGGACTGCATCGGGCAGGTCTGCCAGCGAAGTGGTGCTGCAGAGTCTTGGCATCAACGGAGGGGGAATTCCCGCAAGTACATATCTTCTGTCGTACGACACCCAGGGAATCCCAACAACAGTTTCACTTCAAACCCGTTCCTTCCGCTATGGCCAATCAGCTACCACAAGCAACTCTCTCCGAGGAATTTTCCATCGCCCGCCAAGTGATGGACGATGTGGCAGACTACTATCTGGCCAATGGCGGGCCGACTGCTGCCAGAGACCATGTTGAAAAAGCGGCCAAGGTACTGCTCATTTATGATGACTGCACGGAGGCCTATCTCGCAACGATGGCCAGGATAAGCATGGCCGAGAAAGCCGAACGACAAAAGGCAGAAGAGCGCCAGCAACAGATGCAAAGCAAGATGATTGCCATGATAAAAGGTGCCAAGTCGGAACAACCGGCATCCGGAAAACCTTCGGACAACAAATCTGAGCAGAATGGAACCGAACCCCAGGAAATCGTGCTGCCGCAGAAGCTCAGCTCAGAAAAAGCTATGCGCATCTGGCAGAAGCTGCAAGAGGCGAACTTCGTCGACGAGTATTTCCAGCCAATAGGACTCACGCGAACCGAAGTGGCGCTGCTGGCCGAACAGATCACCATTCAATTGGCCGACGAGAATGACAACCTGTTGGACATCAAGGAGTGGAAGCCTTACGAAACGCTCTGGCGCAGGAAGAACATGAAAGCCGACCTCCGGCGAGCTCTTACCCAGGACAAGACTTCGGAATTCAGAGACAAGATCAAGCGGCTTTTTCTCCCCCTAAGTTAGGGAGAGCCAGAGGGGGTCTGAACAAGCGCATTGTCTGAGGCGGTTCAGACCACCCCTTGCCCCTCCTAACTCAGGAGGGGGAAGCCTGACGGTAGTGCCTACCGGTAGGCACTACCGCGTGACAACGACCGCAGATTCTTCGTAACTTTGTGCCGTAAATCATTGAACGATTATGGCAAAAAGTACAGAACTCCTACAAAAGATCTATGATGTAACTGACCATGGATTAAACATCATCACCGACATCTTCCCCGAGGCATTGAGCACCGACGGGAAAAAGAAGAAATTCCGCCTCCGCACAGGTGAGAACACCCCGTCAGCCTGTCTGAAAGACCCGTCGGACAAGGTCGACTACTGGCGTGTGATCGACTACGGCGGCAGCGAGGGCGAACGCTGCTTCTCACCGATCGACATCTACGCAATACGGCGTGAGCGAGGAACTCAGCAAGAAAGTCAACAAGCCCGAGATCACCAGGCGCGAGGCCACTGAGAGTGAGATCGGCCAGCCGCCGAGGGTCACTACCAAGCAGACCTTCTCCAACGACGAACTCGCCGCGTGGGGCCCGCGCGTCAAAGCCGAGCACCTGAAAGAACTCGGCTGGGCCGCCGTCACAACGGTAGTGACCACTAACGACAAGATAACCACCGTCAAGAAAGCCACCGAGCACTATCCCATCTTCGTGGAGACCTGCGACTACATCGACGAGCAGGGCATCGCACGCCAGTTCCAGAAGGTTTACGAGCCGAAGAACTACAACAAGGCCTACCGGTTCTTCATCATCGGCCGGCTGCCACAGAACTACATCTTCGGACTCAACGCCCTGCGACGGAAGTTCCAGGAGCGCGGCGAGGAGAAATTCCCTGAGGTGGTGATTGTCAGCGGTGGCAGCGATGCCGCCAACTGTCTGAGCATGGGCTACCAGCCCGTGTGGCTCAGCAGCGAGACCGCCGGCCTGCGCGAAGAAGACCTGAAGCAGCTGGAGAAGTATGCCCGTCGCATCGTGCTGATTCCCGACATCGACGCCACCGGCCGCAGGATCGCCCGGCAGCTGGCGCTGCGCTTCCCACAGCTCTATATCGCCTGGCTCACACCCGAGGACATGGGCCGTCTGCACGACAACCGCGGCAGGGCAAGAAAAGACCTGAAGGACTTCATCCAGCTGCATCCACACCGTGAGGACATGAAGCGGCTGATCGGCCGCGCACAGTCAGCACGTTACTGGTCGAAGACGGAAGACAAAGAGGGCAACACACAATACGTCATCCTGCCCACACGCCTGAACTACTACCTCGCCATGAACGGCTTCTACACGCTCAAGGATGATACCCGCAAGGAACCGATCTACATCTTTATTGACGGGGCGAAGGTGCGCCGGGTGGTGGCGAAGACCATCGTGAACTTCCTCATCACGCAGATGAAGCGCGAAGGTCTCGACGAAGCGCTGCAGAACAAGCTCCTGCGCTGTCGCGACCTGCCTACCGACCACGTGAGCCATCTCCAGCAGCGCGACGACCTCGACTTCACGAAGAGCAGCGAGAGTGCGCAGAAGTTCTTCTTCCGCAACGGCTGGGCGGAAATCACCGCCGAGGGCATCAAGCTCCGCCGCTATGACGACCTCGACGGCAGCTACGTCTGGGAAGACACCATCATTGATCACGACTATCGGGCATACAAACCGATGTTCAAGGTGGAAAAGCTCGACAGCGGTGGCTACGGCGTGGAGATCACCGAGGTCCCGCCGAGCAAATTCTTCAGGATGATTGTCAACACCTCGCGCCTGCACTGGCGCAAGGCCGACGAGGGCGGACTGGAACTCACGGAAGAGGAACAGCTCGAAGAGCACCAGTGCCTCGCCAGTAAGTTGGCCTGCATCGGCTACTTGCTCTTCGGCTACAAGTCAGAGTCGGAGGCTTGGGCACCCATCTGTCAGGACTCGAAACTGGCCGAGAGCGAGGACGAGTGCAACGGCGGCAGCGGCAAGTCGCTCTTCCTGAAGGCCGTCAGCCGTCTGATCGTCGACGAATGCGACCGCCGGCTGAACTTCGACTTCTTCTTCGGGCGCATCACCGGCGACATGAAGGGTGAGGAAAAGGGCAACCACCCGTTTCAGATACCGTTCTCGAAGAGTCCGAAGATCGCCTTCGCCACGAACTATGTGCTCCGCAAGCACGATGCCAGCACCGAGCGCCGCATCTGGCCGCAGGTCTTCTCCGACTATTACCACGAGGCCACGCGCCTGAACGACTACAGCGAGACGCGCTCCATCCGCGATGACCTCGGCTGCAATCTGATGGGATCAGAGTACTCAGAACAAGACTGGCAGGCCGACATCGCCTTCATGCTGCAATGCCTGCAGCTCTATCTCTCGCTGCCCAAGGGCGAGCGCCGCATCATGCCGCCGCTGGGACGTATCGGACTGCGTGAGCAGATGGCGGCTGTGGGCAAGGACTTCAAGTCGTGGGCCGATGAGTTCCTGGCCGAAGACGGCGGCAACCTCGACTGCGAGCTGAAGGCCGAGGACATGCTGGCGGCCTTCAACGCCGAGACCCGCTACGGCTGGTCGCCCAAGAAGTTCGCCCAGCACCTGAAGGTCTACTGCGACATGGCGCCCCACATCCACTGCCTGAACCCCGCCTCGAAGACCGGCAAGAAAACCGACGGCGAGCGCTGGCAAAAGCGTGAGGGGAACGGCAGTATCAGGACTATGTATTATATCTTGTCTGAAAGTAAATTCTTGACTGACATTTCAGAATTAAAACAAAAGGAACAACCATCATTGTTTTAAGATCAAGAGAATCTCTTTCACGACAACGAATTAAGACGAATTACACGAATTTAACTGATTTCGAGCAATTCGTCTTAATTTGTTGATAAATGTAACAGATGCGGATGTAACAGATTGTATCCATTCTCATGCTCCTACATTTTTATTATTTCTTAGACCCCCAATTTTTCCTTTTTAATGTGATACATCTGTTACAAAGGTGCCATAAGACCTACAACCAACTCAGTATCAAGCATTTGTCTTTCAACGAATTTGCAATTCGCCAGAACCCTGCCATTTGGATAACCAGCCTTTATCACGCAATAAGGAACCCTTATTGAAAATTAACCGTGCATTATCGATAATTATGCGCACAATGGGGACTGTCCCCGCTGTGATACAGATTAAGCAATTACTGATTATCAGCAAGTCAGAATCCGTATAATCTGTAGGAAAATAAGAAGAAAGTATATTAGAGCAATGCGGCACAGGCCCTCTTAATGTCAAGAAGCCTTGCAAGAAGAGGTTTCTTCTGTCTTGCCACAGACATGTTGTAACGAGCCTGCATATTAATCAGCATCTCTGGGTTGATGCCAAGGGCAGCCTCCATCATCAGGGCAAAGTCCGTTGTTACTGGTCGCTTTGCATTCAAGATCTCATTAAGTTGTGTATAAGGGATGGAAAGCACTTCTGAGAATTTCTTCTGCGATATGCCTCTTGCTTCCAACTCTTCCTTCAATACGTCTCCCGGATGTGTCGTTATTCTGTTCATATCTGTATTTTATTGATAGTGGTTTGTAATATAACCATATTGTTCTCATATCTCGGGTGCAAAGATAAACAAATATTTCGAAATTCACAAATTTAGTGAAGATTATTTTCTCGAAGGGTTGTCTTATTGATGCAAAAGCCCCGTTTTTTTTTAGGGGGCGCAACGGGGTCAGGCACTTCTGCGCCCTTCGCTCGCCGACCAACTAATAAAGGAAATTGTTAGAAAATAATCGAGGAAAAGTTTGGCTATGTCGATATTTTTTTGTAACTTTGTAGCGTGGTAAGGAGAAGGACGGAAGTCCTCAGAATGCCACGAAAACAACCCTAATTATTCACCATTTAAAACATTACAATTATGAACAAGACATTTAAGAAGATCCTTCAAGTGATCAGTTACATCATCACCCTGCTTCTGGGCGGTGCTGCTGGCGGAGCCTTGATGTAGAAAAATTAAAGAATTAAAAAATTAAAAAATTAAAGTTCACCATGGAAGACCAGAAAGGCTTTAAAATCTCTCAGTATGCCTGTGCGGTGCTGCTCATCGTGAGCAGTATCGCATTGGTGGCGTATCAGGTAGTCCATATCGACGATGTGGCAAGTGGGCTGCTGTATTATGTGGCGCAGTCGTTTTTGCTGGCAGGATCGATCTTCGGACTTCACCATTATATCGATATCATTAGGAAACACTATAAAAATTAGGAATTAGAAATTAGGAATTAGAAATTAGGAATTAGGAATTAGAAATTAGGAATTACGATTACCGAGATAAACATTCTTAACACGAATTACCATGAATGAACCACGAATTATCATAAATTATAGTAATGTGCGGCTCTCGCCTCACTTTAAGCTGAGCGAGTTCCTCAATTTGAAGAAATACCCGCAGAACATCCCGACGATGCAAGATGTTGTCAATCTGACCTACGGCTGCCATTTGCTGCTGGAGCCAGCACGTGTCGTAGCCGGACCGCTCATCGTCAACTCAGGGTTCCGCAATTCTGAAGTCAATCAGAAGGTAGGGGGTGTCAGTAATTCCCAGCACCTTCTCGGCCAGGCTGCCGACATCCGTCCGAAAGATCCATCGCAGTTCTGGCAACTCGTCGAATTCCTGAAAATCTGCGAACACACCGACCAGCTGCTCACGGGCAATGGCTGGCTCCACATCTCCTGGAATCCCTTCACCCCGCCCCGCCACTACATCAGAGTAGGGTATTACAAATAACCGTTTTTAGGTTATCTTCCCAATAATCCAATTATTTTCAATTTTCGTCCAAAAGAGAATTACTTTCCAAACTTTTTCGTATCTTTACAACCGATTAAGTGGATAGATGAAACAGGTATTATACATTCTTATATACATCGGACTGGCGTTGATGACCGCCTGCACGAAGCCTGACCGTGACGATGAGGCTGTAGCGTTGAGCACCAAGATTGTCAGTGAAGGATTATCCGACGCTAATCATGCCTTGGAGCGCGTGGACAGTGCGGAACAGGCCGGCGTGTTCACTGCGGTTCGTGCCAATACCATCAAAGCTTCCGACAAGAAGGACTTGAAGAAGGCCTTGTTCTACATTGACGAGCTGATGCGTGCTGAGAAAATAGGCATGGACGTCAATAAAGATTATGTTCTCACCTGCGGCATGATGGGTGCTGTATTCAACCTGATGAAAGGCGATGCTGCGAAGGCGTTGTGCTACATGCTTGATATGCGCAAGCTTGCCGCTGATGACAAGAAAGAGGGCATTGACTATTCTAATCCGATGACTGTTATTCTGTATGAGAACCTCCTGTCGGAATACCGTAAGACGTTTGGCGACAAGCTGACCGAGCTGACGCTGTACGGCAAGAAGTATGTCATCATTGCCAAGGGCTCTTGGAACGTGGAAATGCCGCTGATGGGCTGGCTGGGCGGTCTTGGCGACGATGGTGGCGATAAGGCCAACGAGCTACACACGGAGTGTTCCCGCTAATATTATCATAATAGTCACCATCAGGTGATCGATATGCTGAAGGAGGCCGTGGAGCAGCACCGTGCCGGTGCAGAACCTAACGACGACCTCACGCTGATGTGTCTCTATATGCAAAAAAATGTTTCAAAATATGCAAAATGTGAAGAATAAATCGATTAAGGCTTGGCGGTTTGGGGGAAATTGTTTACCTTTGTACGCATTCACAATATGAAACTATTATAGCGTATGGATTATCAGGGACATATCGTCGATGTGGTGAGCCGTGAGATCTTCGACGGCACGCTGACGGTGGAGGACGGAAAGATAGCAGAAATCAAGCGCGGCGGGCTGCCTGAAAGGGAAAGGCCGTATCCCTATCTGACGCCGGGCTTCATCGACAGCCACGTACATATAGAGAGCAGTATGATGGTGCCACACGAGTTCGCACGCATCGCTGTGAGCCACGGCACCATCGGTGTCATCGCCGACCCTCACGAGATAGCAAATGTGCTCGGCGTGGAGGGCGTGGACTATATGATACGCTCAGGGCGGATGGCACAGTTCAATTTCTGCTTCGGCGCTCCCAGTTGTGTGCCAGCTCTGGGGGGTGACGTGGAGACCAACGGTGCCACAATCGATGCAGAAGATATAGAAAAGCTGATGGCCCGGCAGGACATCGGTTTCCTGGCAGAGATGATGAACTACCCCGGTGTGCTGGCAGGCGACGGGGAGATAATGCGCAAGATAGAGGCCGCCAGACGGCACGGTAAGCCCGTGGACGGTCATGCCCCCGGACTGACGGGCCACCAGCGCGACCAGTATGCCGCTGCCGGGATCACCACCGACCACGAGTGCTCGACGCTGGAAGAAGGGCGCTCATGCATCAAAGCCGGCATGAAGGTCATCATCCGTGAGGGCGGTGCCGCCAGAGATTACGAACAACTGAATCCACTCATCGCCGAGAGTCCCGACATGGTGATGCTGTGTACCGACGACTGCCACCCCGAAGACTTTGTGCGCGAACATATCAACGCCATCGTGATGCGGGCGCTGGCCGACGGCTATGACCTGTGGGACATCCTGCAGGCGGCATGTGTCAATCCCCAGCGGCATTATCACCTTGACTGGGGACTGCTGCAGCAGGGCGACCCGGCCACCTTTATCATCGTAGATACTGTCGGGCCGCACTTCAAAGTACAGAGCACCGTTATCAGAGGCATGGAGGTCTATAGTTATAACTCATCTTCCCTGGCCATGTATCTGCAGTTGACAGCCTCCGATTATAAAGGGGATCATCAGGATTATCCCAACAACTTCGTGGCCGCACCTATCACTGAAGATGACATCTTTTACAATATCAAACCCGGCGCCGCCGAACACATCATCAATGCCACAGACGGCAGCCTGGTCACCGGGCACGAAGTGTGGCGCATGGGAGCCAGCATGTTCAGCGACACCCATCCCTGGCTCGAGGTGGAGAAGATCGTGGTCTATAACCGTTATCAGCGCGGGGCAAAGCCTATGGTGGGGCTGATACACGGGTTCGGCATCACCAACGGGGCGATAGCCGGTTCAGTGGCTCACGACTGCCACAACATTGTAGCCGTAGGTTCCAACGACGGCTACATCGTGCGGGCGATTAACCGCGTCATCGAGATGGGGGGCGGACTGGTGGTGGTCAGTGCCGACGAAGAGAACGACATTCCGCTGCCCATTGCCGGTCTGATGGCTCCGTTAACCGGTCATGAGTTGGCCTTCCGCTCGATGATCATGCGCCAGAAAGTTCACGACATCGGCTGTATGATGAAGGATCCATTCATCACCATGGCCTTCATGGCACTGCCCGTCATTCCCAACCTCAAGCTCACCGACCGTCACCTGATGGACACTAAGAATATGGAGATTATCAGATAATATGCAAAAATTGCTTCAAAATATGCAAAAATATCGAAATAATGATTCCAAGGCCTGGTACTTTGGAGAAAAATAGTTATTTTTGCATGAAAATATAGATCTATGAAAGAAGATTCTGAGAAAACTATTCAATCGCCTGAGCAGCTTGCCGACCATCTGCGCGTGACTTATGTTCCCACCTATCTGTTGGCTACGGCTGCAGGGTTGTTGCTGGCCGCATTCATCGTATGGGGCATCTTAGGCAGTGTGAGTGACAAGGTTTATTTCTCCGGAGTGGTATTTCCTGTGGAGGGCACTTCCGATGTCACACTGCCCAACAAAGGCATTGTGCGCAGCATGCTTGTACACAATGGCGACAGCGTGCACGAGGGGCAGACCATAGCGATGGTATCCGTCGGGAGCAGCCACAGTTTCCTGACCAGTACAGTCAGCGGTCTGGTGATTCATTCTAAGACCGACAATGAGCCATTCGAGGCCTTCGATCCTATCATCAGCGTGGTTGGCGCCGGCGCCGGCAGCCAGGAGTCACAACGCGCCCAACTCATCGCATACGCCGACAATGATGCCCAGCGCGATTTGCGCATAGGCATGGAGGCTCAGGTATGGCCTGCCGACGAGAAACGTGACGAGATAGGCTATGTGAGAGGCCGCATTACTCAGGTGGTGCGCTATCCTGCCAATGCTGCTGAAGTGCGGCAGAGGCTGAAATCCGACATCCTGGTCCGGCAGCTGTTAGGCGATGGCGGAGGAGCGGTCTATGAAGTGATCATCGACTTGCAGCGAGACCCGGCAGACCCCGCGCGCTATGACTGGTCGTTCGGAGAACCAGACGGCGTGAGCATGGACTTCGGTACCTACTGCTCCGTGCTCACGGAAACCCGCCGTTTCAGCATGTTCCAGTACCTGTTCGAGACAGCCCGGACGCGGTTCCGAAATATCAAACTGAAACTTAATTAAAAAATTAAAAAATTAAAAAGTTAAAAAGTTAAAAAATTAAAAGGTGAAAAAGGAAGAGGTGAGACATAAGCCGAAGCTGTCGCTGATATCAGCTATCAGCTATTTCCTGAAGGGCAACATGATATTTGCCCTCAACGGTATTGTGTTCAGTCTCATCGATTCTGTGGCATCCATATTCCCGCCGCTGTTCCAGCAGGTATATACCGACAATATCATCACACAAAAGAGCCCGGAATGGTTTACCCCGCTGATGGTGCTCTATGTCATGCTGCTGCTGATCGAACTGATCGTATGGATTACATTCTCTGTCTTACGCCGTAAAAGCCAGGTAAAAATCAGCATTTCCACTTCGGCGAACTACCTGTGGACGGTGCTGCGCCTGCCGATGACGCGACTCAGCCAGTTCAGTCCCGGTGAGCTGGCGGCACGCTATACGACCATTTCAAAAACCATCAGGCTGATGGACTACTCCATGCCCGTCATCAGTTCGGTATTCTTCCCCATGATGTGCTGTTCGCTTCTCATACTCTTCAGCTGGAAGCTGGGGTTGCTGGCACTCTTCTCCGTGCTGCTGCTCGTCTATGTGATGCGTGCCACTGCCAATATGCAGAAGAAAATCGCCATGCGCCTGGAGGTGACGGAGGCACGGCTGCAGAACGTCACGATGACGGGTATAGGCAATCTGGAGACCATCAAGGCCTTAGGTGGCGAGCGATATTTCTTTGCGCAGTGGGAGAAAACCTATGCACAGGCCATGAATGCCCGCGCCGCCACCACCACAAACTCTGTATATATCAGCGCCTTGCCTGTTCTGGTACTGGAGCTGACCAACGCTGTCATATTATGCCTGGGCACGTGGTTTATTATGCAAGGCGAGATGACGCCGGGTATGCTGCTGGCCTCTCAAGGATTGTTCAACAAGACCCTTTACCCCATTAACAGGTCCATTCGCAGCGTACAGACCCTATTGAGGCTTAACTCGTCGATCCAGCGCATCAAGGATGTGACCGACTGTAACCAGAACGCCACACTCCGCCTGCTTGAAGACGATGAACTGCCCGACATGGCGAAACTGACGGGCGAAATAGAACTGCGCGACGTCACCTTCGGCTACGACCGCAAGCTGCCCCCTATCCTCTCGCACTTCTCGCTGAAGATCAAGGCGGGTGAGCGTATTGCTCTGGTAGGTCCCTCAGGCTGTGGCAAGAGCACGCTACTGAGTCTCGTGTCAGGACTGTACGAGCCCTGGGAGGGCGAGGTGCTGTTCGACGGCAAGCCGCTCAAGGACATCGAACGTATGACGTTTGTCAACTCGGTATCGGTCATCAATCAGGACGTGGTGCTCTTCGAGGGCACCATCGCTGACAATGTCAAGATGTGGGACGAATCGATAGAAGACTTCGCCATGATGATGGCCTGCAACGATGCGCAGATACATCACGAGATCATGGAACGCCCAGGCGCCTATAAGGGTGCTGTCATGGAACGCGGCAAGAACTTCAGCGGCGGACAGCGCCAGCGCATCGAGATAGCCACCGCACTGGCCAAGGAACCCACCATCCTGCTGATGGACGAAGGAACCTCGGCCCTCGACCCAAAGACGGAGGCAAAGGTCATGGAGAACCTCTATGGTCAGGGGATGACCATGATTATGATTGCCCACCGGTTAGAGACCATTGCCAAGTGCGATCAGATTTATGTAGTAGAACAGGGGCGCATCACCCAGCAGGGCACACACGACGAGTTGCGGCAGATGGACGGCCTGTATAGCCATCTCCTAAAATACGCCTGACACCATGGAAACGAATATATTCCTTCAGCAGTTGACCCAGCGCATGGATGGCGACCGTAAGGCCATGACGAAGACGCTGAACATTCTGCGTTCCATGATAGACCGCAAGTTGTGGAAGCAGATGGAGCAGAACGTGGAGCTGCCATCAGATCTTGAGCAAATAGAGGAACTATTCGAGAAATACAACATCTTCTTCCGCCACATCACCCTGAGCGACGGCTGGTGGGCGCGCTGTACAGGCTACATGTTAGGATTCATGGCCGATGACGACTCGCCTGTCATACTCGTGCCAGGCTTCACGGACTATACGTTCACCGACCCGAAGACTGGTGACAGCATGAGGGCGAGTAAAAATGCCCACCTGCTGAAGAAGGAGGCAGTGATTGCCTGTCAGCCTTTTTCCGACGGCGAACTGACTGTCAAGGAAATCATTCGCTATGCCGCGAACTGTCTCTGCATCTATGACTGGATATACACGATAGTGGCTGGCATCAGTGTCACTTTGCTGACCATGTTCACGCCATACGTTTGCAAACTGATCTTTTCAGAGATCATTCCCTCGGGCAATATCGTTCAGATTGTTCCCATTGCCACCCTACTTGCCAGCGCTGCCATCGGTCTGACGATGGTGCAAGTAGCACGCAATCTGGTGGTAGTACGTATCAAGGACAAGGTGGAGTATGCGCTACAGATAGCTATCATGTCGCGCCTGCTGCTGTTGCCCACCACGTTTGCCAAGAAGTTCTCGCCTGGCGACCTCTCCAACCGTGTACTGTCATTGTCACGCATCAGTTCTAATCTGACGGCCGATTTCCTATCGTCCCTACTGACCTTCCTGTTCTCAGCCGTCATGTTCATACAGTTCTTCATCTACGGTGGTCCGCTGCTCTATACTGGTATCCTGGTGATTGGAATACAAGTTTTGTCTATCTTGATTGAGTTCTACTATGTAAATAAAGTACAGTTGAGCGTGAATGCCAGTGTATCGCACCTCATAGGCCTGATGTTCAGCTTGTTCTCAGGCATTCAGAAAATCAAGACCACAGGAGCAGAGTTCCGGGCTATCTATCAATGGGCCAAGGCTTACGCCCCCTCGGAGGCGTATAGCAGCCGCCAGCCTTTGCCCAGTTTCTTTATGACCGCTATCAGTTATTGCCTCAGGTTTGTGCCCATGATTGTAACCATGTGGGCGGCCTGGCACTACGGTCTGGGACTCTCCGACTATATCGCCTATTGTGCCGTCCTGGGTATTGTCTGCAACACTGTTGTACAGTTGCAGGGTATCGTCAATATATTGGCACGTCAGTTGCCGGAGATCCAACTCTGCCGTCCCCTCATGTCTGCCATACCGGAAGTCAAGGTCGGCCGACAGGTGGCGAAGCGCATAACTGGTCAGATTGACATTCGTGGTCTGAAGTTCCGCTATGCCGACGACATGCCGTTGCTCTTCGACGGTCTCAACCTGACCATCAACAGCGGCGACTACGTGGCACTCGTTGGAACCTCTGGCTGTGGCAAGAGCACGCTGATGCGCCTCATGCTCGGACTGGAACACCCCCTTGCTGGTTCCATATTCTACGACCAGTACGACCTGGATGACATCAACCTGCGCAGTCTGCGGCAGTTCTGCATCGGCGTCTGCATGCAGGACGGCCAGCTCATTGAGGGCACCATCCGCGACAACATCATCTTCAATGACCC
>CACYQO010000057.1:0-724 GCA_902776545.1 uncultured Prevotellaceae bacterium
AGCAGCCTTCATGGCAGCGTTGATACCCTCCTTAGTGATGTCCTTACCCTTCACAACGGCAACCAGGATAGTGGTAGAACCGGTGGGAGTCGGAACACGCTGTGCAGAACCAATCAGCTTACCGTTCAGCTCGGGGATCACCAGACCGATGGCCTTGGCAGCACCTGTTGAGTTAGGAACGATGTTCTGAGCACCTGCACGGCTACGACGGAGGTCACCCTTGCGCTGAGGACCGTCGAGAATCATCTGGTCGCCAGTGTAAGCGTGGATGGTAGACATGATACCAGACACGATGGGAGCGAACTTGTTCAGAGCGTCAGCCATAGGAGCCAGACAGTTCGTGGTGCAAGAAGCTGCGGAGATCACAGTGTCGGCGGGGGTCAGAGTCTTGTGGTTCACATTGTACACGATAGTGGGCAGGTCGTTGCCGGCAGGAGCAGAGATCACAACCTTCTTGGCACCAGCCTGGATGTGGGCAGAAGCCTTCTCCTTAGAGGTATAGAAACCTGTGCACTCGAGAACAACGTCAACACCCAGCTCACCCCAAGGCAGCTCAGCAGCGTTGGGCTTAGCATAGATGGTGATCTCCTTACCATCAACGATGATGGAGTTCTCGGTAGCCTCCACAGTGTGCTTACCCTCACCGAACTTGCCGGCGAAACCACCCTGAGCGGTATCGTACTTCAGCAGGTGAGCAAGCATCTTCGGGCTTGTCAAATCGTTG